>CAXTED010000001.1:0-976668 GCA_964243335.1 uncultured Sphingomicrobium sp.
CGGTGCCAAGGCGCACGGTCGCCTGCACTTGGCCAGCAGAGGGGTTGAACACCTCACCTTTACGCTCGCCCGCGCTGACGCTGCCGCCCCCGATATAATGGTCGATCTGACGCACTGGAATTCTCCTGCTTCGCTTTGCCCGAAGCCACTAGCCAAGCCGCCGCCCGAATGCCAGTTCTGGCGCGACAAGGAGACCGGTTCGATGCGTTTCATTCTCACTCTGCCCCTGGCGTTTGGCCTAATTGGTGCGGCCCCGCCGCCGCCCGCGGCGCAAACGGCCAGGCTGCGCGCGATTATCGCGCCGATCAGCGCGGTGCAGTTGCGCAAGGACGTCGCCGCACTGGTCAGCTTCGGCACCCGTCATACCCTGTCTTCGCAAACCGACCCTCGTCGCGGGATCGGCGCAGCGCTCAACTGGGGCGAGGCAGAGTTCCAGCGCTACTCGGCCGCCTGCGGCAATTGCCTGATAACCGCGCGCCCGACCACCACCGTGAAGGGCGAGCGCGTACCGCAGCCCACGCGCCTGACCAACGTCATCGCGATCCAGCGCGGCACTGAGCGGCCCAACGACGTGGTGATCATCACCGGCCACATCGACAGCCGGGTGACGGACGTCATGAACGCCACCGCCGATGCGCCGGGTGCCAATGACGACGGTTCGGGCTCGGCGGCGGTGCTGGAAACCGCACGGGTCCTGAGCAAGCACAAGTTCGCCGGCACCATCGTCTACGCCTTGCTGTCCGGGGAAGAGCAGGGGCTCTATGGCGGCAAGCTGATGGCGGACTATGCCAAGGCGCAGGGCTGGAACGTGGTCGCCAACCTCAACAACGACATCATCGGCAATAGCTGCGGATCGGACAGACTGTGCGACAGCACCCACGTTCGCGTGTTTTCCGAGGGTCCGCGTTGGCAGGGTCGCGAAGAACTCGCGCGCGGCCAGCGGAGCCTGGGCGGGGAGAACGACTCGCCCTCGCGCAACATCTCGCGCTTTCTCGACACGCTGGCCGACCGGCTGGCGATCGGCCTCGACGTTCGCCCGATCTGGCGCAACGACCGCTTCGGCCGCGGCGGCGATCATACCGAGTTCCTCAACGCCGGCTTTCCGGCGGTGCGCTTCTCGGTGGCGGTCGAGAATTACGACCACCAACATCAGGATCTGCGAACCGACAAGGGCGTCGAATATGGCGACACCATCGACAAGATGGACTTCCCTTATCTGGCAAAGGTGGTGAAGCTGAACGCCGCTGCTTTGGCCGTGCTGGCGAGCGCCCCGCCGCCGCCTGAAGCGAAGGCGGAAGGGGCGGTCAGCACCGACACCACCGTCACCTGGAGCCCGGTTCCAGGCGCGACCAACTATCGCGTTACTCGCCGCCGCACCGACGCCGACCAGTGGCAGGAAAGCGCGGTGCTTCCAGCCAGCGCCAGTCGCCACGTTATCAAAGGCATTCGCGTCGATGATTGGGTGTTCGGCGTGTCGTCCATCAGCAAGGATGGTTGGGAAAGTCCGGTGGCCAGTGCAGTCCCGGGCGGCGCATTCAAGCCGTACGTGGCACCGCCGCCCAAACCATAGGGTGAACGGAACCCCTTCTATCGCCACGCTTTCTCTCCTCGAAGGAGACCCGCATGGCCGGTGGATGGGCCCGTGATGGCGCGGTGCAGGACCAGATCGACGACACGATCAAGGACGCCGTCGCACGCGCTCGTTCGCTGACCACGGCAGGGCCGAGCGCGGAGGAGTGCGACGACTGCGGCGATCGCATCCCGCCCAAGCGCCGCGCCGCCGTGCCCGGCGTGCGCACCTGCGTTGCCTGCCAGGCTCTGCGCGACGAATCCGTCACGCACTCGACCATCAATCGCCGCGGCAGCAAGGATAGCCAACTGCGCTGACCACCCACGTCATTGCTTCGCTTCGCTTCGAATGAGCGCTAGTCAGGATTTCATGCCCCGCAAACCCACCCCGCACGGCCTCCCCTCGCGTCAACAGATTCTCGACTTCATCGCTCAGTCCGGCGACCCGGCCGGCAAGCGCGAGATCGCGCGTGCGTTCGGCCTCCACGGCCACGACAAGATCATGCTCAAGGGCCTGCTCAACGACATGGCCGACGAAGGGCTGATCGACAGTTCGCCCGGCCGATCCTTCCACAAGTCGGGCGGCATCCCCAAGGTGACCGTGCTGCGCATCGTCGCGATCGAGGACGGCGCCATCGCCATACCCGACGACTGGCAAGGGGAGGGTCCCGCGCCAAAGCTCCGAGTGATCGAAAAGGGTCGCCGCTCGGCGCTGACTCTCAACGACCGTATCCTCGCCCGCACCGAAGAGCGCGGTCAGGGCTTCATCGCCCACTTGCTAAAGAAGCTTCAGAAGTCGGCCGACCTCATCCTGGGCGTGGTGCACAAGGAGGGCGACCGCCACTGGCTGAAAGCCGTCGACAAGCGCGAGCGGCGCGAGCTTCCCATCTCCGATCTTGGCGAGGCGCAGGTAGGCGACCTGGTGCTGTGCGAGCCGTCCGGCCGTCCGCCAAGCATCACCGCCCGCGTGGACGCCATCTTGGGCGACCCGTTCGCCCCGCGCAGCTTCAGCCTGATCGCGATCCACAAGCACGGCTTACCCAACGAGTTCAGCCGCGAGACGCTGGACGAAGCCGCCGAGGTTGCCCGCCTGCCGCTCGGCGATAACCGCGAGGACCTTCGCCACCTGCCCATCGTCGCGATCGATCCGGCCGATGCGCGCGACCACGACGATGCCATCTGGGCCGAGCAGGACGAGTCGGGCGGCTGGCGCGCCATCGTCGCCATCGCCGACGTGTCGTTCTACGTGCGCCCGCATTCCTCGTTGGACCGCGAAGCGCGTCGCCGCGGCAATAGCGTCTACTTTCCCGACCGCGTCGTCCCCATGCTGCCGCACGAACTGTCGTCCGACATCTGCTCGCTCAAGGAAGGACAGGACCGGGCCGCACTCGTCTGCCACCTCGTCATCGACAAGGACGGCAATCTGGTCAGCCATCGCTTCGTGCGCGCAGTCATCCGCGTCGCCGCGAACATCGCCTATGAAAATGCGCAGGCATCCATCGATGGCGCGGGCACCGTCCCGCCTGAGATCGTTGAAAGCGCACTCAAACCCTTGTGGTCGTGCTGGGCGGCCCTGCTCGCCGCGCGCAACCGCCGGGAGCCGCTGGAGCTCGACCTGCCGGAGCGCCAGATCAGCCTGGACGAGAAGGGGCGCATCCTGTCCGTTGCCCCGCGCGAGCGCTTGGACGCGCACAAGTTGGTCGAGGACTTCATGATTGCGGCCAACGTTGCGGCTGCCAAGACGCTGGAAAGCAAGAAGGCGCCGGTCATGTACCGCGTCCACGAAGCGCCGGGCCGGGAGAAACTGGTCGCGCTGAAGGACTACCTCAAGACCTTCGACATGGACTTTGCCCTTGGCCAGGTGATCAAGCCTGCGACCTTCAACCGCCTGCTGGAGATGGTGGGCGAGAGCGACTCCAAGCCCGAGATCACCGAGCAGGTGCTGCGGACCCAGACCCAGGCGCGCTACTCGCCCGATCCGCTTGGCCACTTTGGCTTGGCGCTACCCAGCTACGCCCACTTCACGTCGCCCATTCGTCGCTATGCCGACCTGCTGGTGCATCGTTCGCTCGTGCGGTCGTTTAACCTTGGCGACGGTCCGCTCGGTGCGGACGATGCCGAACGCTTCACCGAGATCGGCGAGCTTATCTCCATGCTGGAGCGCCGCGCGATGGAGGCCGAGCGGGAGACCGTCGACCGCTATGTTGCCGCCTTCCTGGCGGACCGGGTCGGCCAGGTCATCGGCTGCCGGATCAGCGGCGTGCAGCCGTTTGGCTTCTTCGCGACCGTGGAAGGACTTGGCGGCGACGGCCTCGTCCTCGCTGCCGAACTAGGCCGCGAATATTACCGCTACGACGAAGCCTCGCGCACCTTGGTCGGCGAACAAAGTGGCGACACCTACCGCGTCGGCCAGCGGCTCAACCTGCGGCTGACCGAAGCCAATCCGGTCAGCGGCGGCCTGCGTTTCGCTTTGCCCGAAGGACGTTATGGCGGCGACGGCAACGACCGTCCGCCACGTCAGGATCGCACTCGCGGCGCGCCGCCGACGGGTCGCCGGGGGCGTCCCGCCAACATTCGGCACCAGGGTCGCAAGAGCCGCTGATCCGGGTCGCAACAAACAACGACCGGAGAAGGTTGAGGCCGCATGGAAAAGCATGACATCGCCATCGTCGTCGGTTCGATCCGGGCAGCCTCACTGAACCGGAAGCTTGCGAAGGCCATGTGTGCCGCGGTGCCCGGCAGCCTTAACTGCCGCATCGTGGAGATCGCCGACCTACCGCTTTACGATCCGGATCTCGACAACGACGCGCCTGCGCCCTGGCTGCGGTTCCGCGAAGAGATCGCCGGCGCTGACGGCGTGTTGTTCGTCACGCCCGAATATAATCGCTCCATCCCGGGCGCGCTGAAGAACGCCATCGACGTTGGCTCAAGGCCTTATGGCAAGAGCGTCTGGGCGACCAAGCCGGCCGCGATCGTGACGGGGTCGCCGAGCAGCCTCGGCGGCTTCGGCGCAAACCATGCGCTTCGCCAATGCGCCGTGTTCCTCGACATGCCGATGATGCAACAGCCCGAGGCCTATCTCGGCAATGTCTCCGATGACAAGTTCGCTCCGGATGGCACCATAGCGGACGCGGGCCTGGCCAAGATCGTTGGCGCTGTGGGCTCGGCCTTCGCAGCATGGGTCGCGCTGATCCATGCTGGGCGTCGAGCGCTTGCGCCGGACAGTACCGGCAGCCGCGGGGAAGAGGTGGGCTAGCCAGGCAGCCTGCCGATTACAGCCGTGGCAGGGTCACGCCCACCTGGCCCTGATACTTCCCGGCACGGTCGGCATAGCTGACTTCGCAGGGTTCATTGCCCTGCAGGAACAGGAACTGGCAGGCGCCCTCATTGGCGTAGATCTTGGCCGGCAGCGGCGTCGTGTTTGAAAACTCCAGGGTGACATGCCCCTCCCAGCCGGGCTCCAGCGGGGTCACGTTGACGATGATCCCGCACCGCGCATAGGTGGATTTGCCCAGGCAGATCACCAGCACGTCGCGGGGCACGCGGAAATACTCCACGGTTCGGGCGAGAGCGAAGCTGTTGGGCGGGATGATGCAGCAGTTCGTCTTGCGATCGACGAAGCTGTTGGAATCGAAGTCCTTAGGATCGACGATGACGCTGTCGACATTGGTGAAGATCTTGAAGTCGTCTGACACCCGGGCGTCATAGCCGTAGGACGACAGCCCGTAGGATATACAGCCGTCGCGGCGCTGCGCCTCGACGAAGGGCTCGATCATGCGGTGCTGCTGCGCCTGTTCGCGAATCCAGCGGTCGGAAAGGATGCTCATGGATGAGGAGGTAGCCGGGGAAACGGGCGCCGTCATCCTTCCCGCCGCGACGACTTTCTTTGTGGATGATCTCCCCCGGTAAACTCCTGCAATTCAGCCATTCTCCGCATCCATCCACAATCAGTGCGTCCGTGCCACACTGGCCAGCCGAACCACCAAGCTTATAGCCGCACCATGGCCGAAATATTCCGCATTCCAGGTGCTCCGACCGAAGCGCCCATCGTTCCCACGCTCCCGCAGAACATCGAAGCGGAGGCGGCGCTGCTGGGCGCGATGATGCTCGACAATCGGCTGGTCGAGGACGTGCAGCTCAAGCTTCGCTCCGACCACTTCTTCGAGCCGCTGCATGGTCGTATCTTCGAGGGCATTCTCCGCCTGACCGACCGCAACATGGTGGCCAATCCAGTCACGCTCAAGCCGTTGTTCGAAGCTGACGAAGCGATGAAGGAGGTCGGCGGTCCGTCCTATCTCGCGCAGATCACGGGGTCGGGCGCCGCCATCATCGGCGCACGCGACTTCGCCGCGCAGATCTACGACCTTGCGCTGCTGCGCAGCCTCGTCGCGGTCGGACGTGACCTCGTCGAAGGCGCGCTCGACACTTCCGAAGACGTCGCCCCGCTGGCGCAGATCGAGCGGGCCGAGACCGAGCTGTACAAGGTCGCCGAGCAGGGCGGGGGCGAGGGCAAGGTCAAGACCTTCTCCGAAGCGACCCGAACCGCCCTCGAAACCGCTGAAAAGGCGCTCAACTCCGGCGGACACCTCAGCGGCATCACCACGGGTCTGGACTCCATCAACACCAAGATCGGCGGCATGCACCGATCCGACCTTATGATCCTCGCCGGCCGTCCGGGCATGGGCAAGACCGCGCTCGCCACCAACATCGCTTTCGCCGCGGCGCAGCGGTTCCTGCGCGATCAGGAAGACGGGATCGAGCCGGCCAAGTCCGCCGGAGCGCCGGTGGCCTTCTTCAGCCTGGAAATGAGCGCCGACCAGCTCGCCACCCGCGTGCTTGCCGAGCAATCGAATATCTCGTCCGAAAACCTGCGCATGGGCAAGATCAGCCAGGCCGAGTTCCGCAACTTGGCGCGCGCTGCCGCCGAACTGCAGGCGCTGCCGCTCTATATCGACGACACGCCCGGCCTGACCATCGCCAGCCTTCGCGCCCGCGCCCGCCGGCTCAAACGGCAGAAGGGCATCGGGTTCATCGTTATCGATTATCTGCAATTGCTGCAGGGCTCCGGCAAGGGCTCCAGCGACAATCGCGTTCAGGAGATTTCCGAGATCAGCCGCGGCTTGAAGCAACTCGCCAAGGAGCTCGATCTTCCGGTGTTGGCGTTGTCGCAGCTCAGCCGTGCGGTCGAGCAGCGCGAGGACAAGCGCCCGCAACTGAGCGACCTGCGCGAATCGGGCTCGATCGAGCAGGACGCCGATATGGTCTGGTTCGTGTTCCGCGAGGATTATTACATTGCGGCCAAGGAGCCCAAGCGCCCGATGGAAGGCGACGACTCCAAGGTGTTCGATGCGCATGAGGAGTGGTCGCGCGACATCGAGCGGGTCTACGGCATGGCCGAACTGATCGTCGCCAAACAGCGCCACGGCGCAACCGGCAAGGTCAAACTCCGCTTCGATGCCCGCGTAACCAAGTTTAGCGATGCGGCGGAGGAGCAGTATCTGCCGGAGATGCGCGGATAATCTGCGTGGATCGAACCTGTCCTACACACGCCGGCCGTGTCATGCCGAAGACGGATCTTTGAAGTTTGATTTGGAGGCGGTGAGCGGGGCGTGAGTGGTACGTCAGTGCGAACATTGGGACCATTCGCCCGAAATGGGACAGATTCGGTCGGCTAGTCCTCGATCAGATTGGGATCGCGCAGGCCCTCACCGATGCTTGCGCGAGCGATTTCGCTCTCCACGGACGTCACCGGATAAGCGCAATAATCGGCCGCGTAGAAGGCGCTCGGGCGGTGGTTGCCGCTGAGCCCGACCCCGCCGAAGGGCGCGTGGGAAGGCGCGCCGTTGGTGGGCTTGTTCCAATTGATGACGCCAGCGCGGACCTTGCCCCAGAACTCCTCGAACAGCTCGGGGGAACCGCCGATCATGCTGGCGGCGAGGCCGAAGCGCGTGGCGTTGGCTTGGTCGATGGCTTCGTCGAATTCCTTGACGCGGATCATCTGAAGCACCGGGCCGAACAGCTCCTCGTCCGGCACCGTAATGCCGGTGACGTCGATCAGCGCGGGTGTCAGATAGGGCCGCTCCTCATGCGGACGATCGAGGCGGCGGATGACCTTGCCGCCTTTCATCATCAGGTCGAGGAATTGCTCCTGCAGATGATCGGCCGCAGCGATGTCGATTACAGGACCCATGAACGGCTGCGGGTCGGCATGGGGATGATCCACGATCAGCCGGTCGGAAAGCTTTGTGATCGCGCCGACGACTGCTTCGGCTTGATCCTCGTGCACGATCAGCCGCCTGGCGGCCGTGCAACGCTGCCCCGCCGACAGATAGGCCGATTGCACCGCCATCACCGCTGCGGCTTCCAGATCCCTGGCGTGCCAGATCACCAGCGGATTGTTGCCCCCAAGCTCAAGTGCCAGCAACTTCTGCGGCGTCTCGGCGAACTGGCGGTGAAGTGCTTGGCCCGCGCGCGACGATCCGGTGAACAACAGCCCGTCGATGCCGTCGTCCCCGGCCAAAGCACGCCCTTGGTCGGGTCCCCCAATCAGCAGGCGCAGCACGCCCTCCGGAACGCCGGCCTCATGGAAGCAGCGCACCAGGAACTCCCCAGTTGCGGGTGTCTTCTCCGATGGCTTGAACACCACGGCATTGCCCGCGATCAGTGCTGGGACGATGTGGCCGTTGGGCAGATGTGCGGGAAAGTTATAGGGTCCAAGCACGCCGAGCACGCCGTGCGGCTTGTGCCGGACCGCAACCTTATTGCCCAACGCCGCTTCGAGCCGCCGCATCGGCGTGCGCTCGCCATAGGACGAGATGGAGATCTCGACCTTGCCGATCACCGCGGCCACTTCGGTCTTCGCTTCCCAGAACGGCTTGCCAGTCTCGCGCGCAATCAGGTCGGCGAAGTCATTGTCGTGCGAGCGCACAACGTTGGCGAAGCGGCGCAGCGTTTCGGTGCGGAACGCCACGGAGTGCGCCGCCCAGCGGGGCCAAGCCTCGCGTGCCACGGCTACTTCGGCAGCAGCGTCGCCGACCTCACCTGACCACAAATGCGCGCCGGTCGCAGGTTCGGTGGAAATCAACGCCTCGGCCATGTTTGCTCCGCAAGTGGGTTAGGCCTGTGACCACGAGGTCGGTTCACGGTCAAGCAGGCACGCTTTGGCCGGTCGTATCGACCGATGGTTAGGGTTGCGTCAAAGTCACGGGCGCAAGATAGGACACAATCGCAGGAGGAAGCGCATGGCCGCGTATAAAGATCACAGCATCAGGACTCCCGACGGGCTGAAGCTGCATTATCGCGACTACGCTGGACCCGCCGAACTCCCACCGATCTTGTGCCTGCCAGGGCTAACCCGCAACTGCCGCGACTTCGAAGGCGTGGCCGACCGGCTTGCGGGCGCGTGGCGGGTGATTGCGCCCGATTTCCGAGGCCGCGGGGCGAGCCAGTACGACCCGGACCCGATGAACTACCGCCCGGCGACTTACGTAGCGGATATCCTCAAGCTGCTGGACCAACTCGGGATTGCGGACGCAGTATTTTTCGGCACCTCCTTGGGTGGGCTCGTCACGATGGTGCTCGCTCACGGTGACGAGGAACGCGTGGCCGGTGCGCTGCTGAACGACATTGGGCCCGAGGTCGACCCCCGCGGGATCGAGAGGATACGCTCTTACGTTGGGCAGCCGCAGCAATGGGCAGATTGGGCGACGGCCGCGGCTGCGTTTGGTGGAGCGCAGCGCGACGTCTTTCCGGCTTGGCACGCTGCGGACTGGGAGCGCTTCGCCCGCCGCACCTGCCGCGAACAGGCTGATGGATCGATTGTGCTCGACTACGACATGGCCATCGCTCAACCGTTCGCGTCGGCGAATGAAGGAACCCAGCCGAACCTGTGGCCGCTGCTCGGCGGGTTGAAGAACAAGCCCGTGACCGTACTTCGCGGTGCGACGAGCGACCTGTTCGCGGACGATGTCGCCGAGCGCATGATCACGGAGCTCGGCGAACAGGCAGAGCTCGTCACGGTGGCAGGCGTCGGCCATGCGCCGAGCCTTGAAGAGCCGGAAGCAGTCGCGGCGATCGATCGCCTGCTCGTCAGAGTGAAGGCGCGAGTTGCGGCGGAAGCGCTTTAGGCAGCGATCCGTTTCAGCTTGGCGATTGCTGCTGTGTCCGGCTCGTCTGGCGCAACCGTCGCGACGAACATTCCGGCTTTGTCGAACAGCAACGCCGCTGCACTGTGATCCACGGTGTAGCCGTCCGGCGCCTCCTTGCTGGGTACCTTGGCGACGTACACGCCGTGCTGCTTGGCCACCCTGGCGGTCTCCTCCGGACTTCCAGTCAGCATGATGATCGGCGTGTCGAACATTGCAGCATAGTCGCGCAGCACAGCGGGCGTGTCGCGCTGCGGATCGACGGACACGAACACGATGCGAAACGCATCCGCTCCGACCTGGGCTCTCAGGCGAGCCAGCCGCGCCAAGGTGGTTGGGCAAACGTCCGGGCAGTGGGTGAACCCATAGAACATGACGTAGGGCGTGCCGGCGAGTGATGCGCTGGAGAAGCGCTTCCCGTCCGCGCCAGTCAAGGTGAAGGGCCCTCCAAGTGTGAAGTCGGTCTTCGTAGAGGAAGTCGATGCGGTTGACCCTCCAAGGCTGGTCGACCTCTCCGCGCGCCAGAACAGGAACGCGAAGGCGATCGCCGCCAATAAAGCAAGGATCCAGAGAATGCGACGCATGGTGCGCAGCGAGGATGATCCCGCGCTCTCAGTGGCCGCCATGCGACGCCTCCAATCTCTTGCTGCTCTGGACGGAGATGCGGGTCCGCAAAGGCGGTGAGTCTCGGAACAGCAACGTGGCAAGGAGCTCGTCGCCTGCTGCAAGCGGCTGCGTCAATCCGGTCAGCATGATGTGCAGGCCGCCCGGCGCCATGGTCACCGTCGCGCCTGCCGGAAGGTTGAGTTCGGCCACGGGGCGCATCCGCATCACGCCATCAGTCATGCTGCTTTCATGCACCGTCGCAGAGCCTACGCCTTCCACGCGAACGGACCTTAGCTGTTCGTCGCGGCCGCCATCGTTGCGCAGGGTGACATAGGCCGCGGCCTGCTTCTGCCCCGGCGCACTCACACCAGCGGACGCATCCTGCACTTCCATTCGTGCAGGCGCGCGCGGCGAACAGGCGCCCAGCAGCAACGCAGACACAAGCATGGTCAGCCCACGCATCAATAGTCCTCCGAGGCGACGGTCACCACGATGCCGTCAAGCGCATCGGTGAACGGGATCTGGCACGACAGGCGGCTGGTGGCATCGCGGTCTGCCGAAGTCTCGAGTAGATCGTCCTCGTCAGCGCTTATCGCGGGCATGCGATCGGCCCATTCAACGTCCACATGCACATGGCAGGTAGCGCAGCTACAGCACCCGCCGCAGAGTGCGAGTATCTCCTCGATCCCGCCAGCGCGGAGGTTCTCCATCAAGGAACGGCCCGTTTGGCCGACGATCTGCTTGGCTCGGCCATCCCGGGTAGTGACGTTGATGGTGGGCATGCGCGTCAGGGCTCCAGAAGGCTCTTCAAGGGGGTAAGCGGGTCGGCCAGTCGAACGCGGTCGAACAGGCGCCCGCTCTCGATCAGCTTTCGCCCCCTCACATAGTCTCGAACGTTGTTGACGCAATCGAGCGCGATCACCTTGCCCTCGCGCAAGTAGATCAGTGCGAAACGCCGGTCGGCGGAATTGCCGCGCAGGATTACCTCATCGGCGTCATGGGTCAGACCAATCGTCTGCAGCTTCAGGTCATACTGATTGGACCAGAACCACGGCGGCCCCGCGGTTTGAGCGGGAGCGCCGGTGATGGCGCGCGCAATTGCGGCGGCACCGTCGGCGGCATTGGCTACCGATTCGATACGCACGTGACGCTGTGGCCCAAACGGGTTCGCCGCGGACGCGCAGTCACCGGCGGCCCAAACATGAGCCAGACTCGTGTGGCCGGACGTCCACCGCCACGCCGTCTTCACCTTCCGCCCCGGCAGCCAGCAGAGGTTCGGCGTTCGGGATGATGCCAATTCCGACGATGACTCCGGCTGCTGGCAGTATCTCCCCATCTGTGAGGCGCACGCCTGTGACCCGCCCTTCCGCATGCTCCAAGGTCTGAACGTTGCTCTTGAGCCGAATGCTCACTCCCTGGGCTTGGTGCTCCGCCTCAAGAAAGCGAGACAGAGGTGCTGCAGAGACTCGGGCGAGGAGCCGATCGGCACTCTCGATCAATGCCACGGTCGCTCCTTGCGTCCGCCTCCGATTACGACCCACTGTTGTCCTGGCGCGAGTTCGCGGCGCAGGGCATCCACATCGGCACGGGTTCGCACCGCATGAACCCCGCGCAAGCCCGGCGGAGCGCAGGACAAGGCGCGCGCTCGTCCACCCGCGGTCCAGACCAAATCGCCAAACCGGAAGCTTCGGCCAGAAGCGCAGGTCACAAAGCGTTCTTCAGCGTCGATCGCATCTACGCTTTCGCCCCCGATCAGGACGATGTCGCGCTCCGTCCAGAAGTGTGCAGGTCGCACGAGAATATCCTCGAACGTCTTGGTGCCCGCGAGATAATCCTTGCTTAGCGGAGGACGTTCATACGGCAGGTCGGGCTCAGCCCCGATCATCGCGATCGTTCCGGTGAAACCCAGCTGCCGAAGTTGAATGGCCGTCGCACAACCGGCATGACCGGCACCGACGATCAGCACATCATAGAGGCTCAGTTGAGCGCCTCGATGATCGTGACATTGGCGATCCCGCCACCTTCGCACATCGTCTGCAGCCCGAAACGCTGACCGCGGGCGCGCAACGCGTGCACCATGGTCGCCATAAGCTTGGTTCCGCTGGCACCCAGGGGATGCCCCAAGGCGATCGCGCCTCCGTTGACGTTGAGACGCTCAGGGTCGCCGCCAATTTCACGCAGCCACGCAAGAGGAACCGGAGCGAAAGCCTCATTTACCTCATAAAGGTCAATGTCCGAGATGGATCGGCCGGAGCGCTCGAACGCTCGCCGAGTAGCCGGGATGGGCTCCATCAGCATGATCACCGGGTCGCCAGCGGTTACCGTCAGATGATCGATCCGGGCGATCGGGGTCAGCCCATGTTCCTTCAAGGCGCGCTCGCTCACGACCAGCACGCCCGACGCGCCGTCGCAGATCTGGCTGGCATTGCCGGCGGTGACGACACCATCCGCCTTGAGCGTCTTCAGCGCCGCCAAGCCTTCGGACGTGGCGTCGCAGCGAATACCTTGGTCCCGGCTGTGAAGAGTTTCATTCCCCTCGGCATCGACCACCTTCAGCGGGACGATCTCATCGTCGAACGCGCCAGCAGACGTGGCTGCAGCAGCCTTGCGATGGCTCGCCAGGGCAAAGCCGTCCAGTTCCTCTCGGGTCATCTGGTAATTGCGTGCGATCATCTCGGCGCCGGTGAACTGGCTGAACTCGGTGACGCCATAGCGATCCCTGATCGCTTGGCTCCACGGACCTGTGCCGATCCCCGCTTGCTGAGGAAGGAACACGCCGAGGCCCATCGGTACCCGGGTCATGTGCTCGACGCCCGCCGCAATCACCATGTCCTGCGTTCCGCTCATTACGGCCTGAGCTGCGAAATGGATGCTCTGCTGCGACGATCCGCACTGCCGGTCGATCGACACCGCCGGCACGCTGTCGGGCAGAGTGGAGGCCATCACCATGTTGCGGCCGATCTGGAAACTCTGCTCGCCGACCTGACCGACGCAGCCGACGATCACGTCTTCGATGGCGGCGGGATCCACGCCGCTGCGCTCGACAAGCGCATTGAGAATGGCGGCGCCCATGTCAGCCGGATGCCAGTCCTTGAGCGCCCCACCACGCTTTCCGCCAGCGGTTCGAACAGCTTGCACCAGATACGCTTGCGCCATGCTCATGTCCTCTTCGTTGCAGGAGGCCTTATCGCTTGGTCAGCCGAGTTCAACCCCGCCGAACCAGCGGAAGCGCTCGACGGTTCGGTATCCAGGCGATGCGCTATCGGTTCACCCGTCGATTGCCACTTGCGTGCAGACAAGGACGTCGCAACAGCGCGGACATGCGTGCACCCCAGGCCACATCTTGAATCGCAATCTATTCAGACGCCGGACGCACACGCCTGGGCAGATGTCGGCCATTCTGCGCAACGCCGGCTGGATCTTGGCGGGGAAGGGCTTTGGCGGACTCCTCAGCCTTGGCTACATCGCGCTCGCTGCGCGCACGTTGGGCGTCGAGGGTTTCGGCGCTTTCGTGCTTATCCTTGCCTTCGGCCAGAGCATTTCCAGCATTGCCCAGTTCCAAACGGCTGAGGTGTTGATCCGGTTCGGCGCGATGCACCTTGCGAACAAGGCGCCTGAAAAGCTTGCCCGCATGATCGGTTTTTGCGGTATGCTCGACGCCTTGTCGGCAGCCATCGCCGTGGCGCTTTCGCTGGCCGCGGGTCTTTGGCTTGGCCCCGCGTTCGGGCTATCCGGACGAGATGCAAGTCGCGCCGCATGGTTCGCAGCCAGTTTCATCTTCGTCCTGCGTGGCACCCCGATAGGGCTATTACGCCTTTTCAACCGTTTCGATCTTGCCGCTATGATTGAAAGTCTGATTCCTGCCGTGCGGCTCCTCGCCGCGGCATCTGGCTTCTTGTTCATGCATAACATCATCTGGCTGCTTGGGGCTTGGGCCTTTGCCGAACTCCTCGCCACGATCATCGTATGGATCACGGCGGTACGCGAGGTGCGACGGCACAGCGGCCTGCCTCTCAGGCATGAGATCTTCGAGTGGCGGCAGGCAGCCCGCGAAAATCACCGTTTGTGGCAGTTTGCCGGCTTCACTAATCTTGCCGTCAGCGTCGGAGTTCTTCGCAAGCAAGCCGGAACCCTGCTCGTAGGGTGGCAGTCGGGTGTGGCAAGCGCGGGCACGTACCGCATCGCGCAACAGCTTGCTCAGGCAGTCTCAAAGCCGGTCGTTGCTTTGTCTCGCGCGGTTTACCCTGACTTGGCGCACATCGCGGTCTCTGGTGGAGGCCAAGCTGTCGCCGCCCTGACGACACGGCTTTCGATTTTCGGTGCGGTGCTCGGGACCGTAGCGGTTGGCTTTGTTGCTGTGGCCGGTCCCTACATATTGACCGCGGTCGCGGGCCCACAGTTTGCGTCGGGGAGCCCGATCTTCCTGATCCTGACTGTAGCTGCAGCCGTTGAGCTCTGGGCCTTCGGCCAGGAACCCGCGCTATTGGCTCTCGGGCGAGCGGGTGCCCTGCTTGCCATCAGGGCGACCACTGGAGTGCTCGCAATCGCTCTGATGGTCGTGTTGCTTGATCGATACGGGGCGATCGGCGCCGCATGGGCCGTGTTGTTCGGAAACATCGGCACACGCATCGCCATGAGCATCGCCTTGGCGCGCTTTAGCCGCTCGGCCTCGCGTCAAGCTGCGTCTGTCTCAACGGCAAACGTGCTGGAGGCCGACGAACCATAAGGCCGAGCGGCGGATTTATGGGACCAGCGTAGCCCGCTCTAAGAACATCTACGGCGGAAATCGGGCTCGCTCTATTCTGCTCTTAGAACCACGTTCTGGATCTAGGAGCATAAGAGGCGGCACGGCATCTGCTCCGAACTTGATAGAGCTATCTCAACGAAGTTTGAGTTTCAGCCCTGCATCTCCTCCAGTTCCTTACCTTCGGTTCCTTGATGAACCGCTGAACCAGAAAGAAGCTGATGAGAGCGCAAACCCCGTAGAAGGTGTAACTTCCGGCTGGCTCCAACTCGCCCTTCCCTGAAAGGTCTGAGCCACGACTTGACCCGTCAAGCGTCCGGTGTTCGAGCTGCGGCTAACCGAAGGATCTAGTCGGGGGTGAGAACCGGTTTGGCCATGCGCCCGAATATGGCATGGCGCGGAAATCCGATCGAGCCGCAGGATTGAAATGCCTTATCTTACTTATGCATCTGCCGTGTTGCTGGCTGGCGCCTTGCCAGCCGCAAACGCCGTACACATGAACCAACTCGGCTTCCTTCCGGCGCCGTCACATCGAGCGATGCTGAACGATCTGTCACTACGTCCACTCAAGTGGCAGCTAGTTGATGAAAACGGTAGGCAGCTCACGCAGGGTGAAACTGCTGTCTTTGGCAAAGACGCGACGTCCGGCGAGCACGTCCACCGGGTAGAGTTCGTTGCGCCCCCAGGCTCCGGCTACCGTCTTAAGGTCGCACGACAAACCAGCCGACCCTTTGTCGTATCACCGGGCATCTATGATCGACTTCGCTACGACTCATTGAACTTCTTCTATCAGAACCGCGCAAGCATTCCGATCGAGGCACGCTTCGCTGGGGGTTCGCAGTGGGCGCGTGCCGCTGGGCATGCGCCTGACGTGGCGAGTTGTGTCGCTGGCGCAGACGCCCGGGGGAACCGCTGGCAGGGCTGCCGGGGCAAGGTCGATGTCACCGGTGGCTGGTACGATGCCGGCGACCAGGGGAAATACGTCGTCAACGGCGGTATCTCGGTCTGGACACTCCTGAACCTCTACGAACGCGAAAGGGCGCTCGGACTGCCTTCTATATTTGCCGATGGTCCGGCCCGCATTCCGGAGTCTGGCAACGGAGTGAACGACCTTCTCGACGAGGCAAGGTGGGAAATTGAGTTCTTCCTGAAGATGCAGGTGGCCAACGGAACACGTCTACAGCTTCCCCGCGGTCAGAAGAAAGAAGCCGCCGGGCTGGTCTTTAGCGAAGTCGATGCCTCCGGCATGGCATATCACAAGGTCGGCGACGAGAATTGGACAGCGCTTCCAACGCCGCCCGCCCAGGATCGAGAAAGGAGGATGCTCTTTCCGCCAACAACCAGTGCCACGCTGAACCTAGCGGCGACCACCGCACAGTGCGCGCGCATCTGGCACACCATCGACCCTGCATTCTCCGCTAAGTGTCTGGCCGCATCTAAGCGCGCATGGGCCGCCGCTGTGCGCAACCCTGACGTCTATGCCGTTGCCGCGTTCACCGGCAGTGGCGCATACGGCGATGACGACTTCTCGGACGAGTTCTACTGGGCAGCGGCGGAGCTGTTCATCACGACCGGAGCGCCACAATACCGGGTAGCGATGGAACGAAGCCCTTCGTTCCGGACTACGAAAGCTGCGGAATTCGGCTGGCCCAGCGTGGCCTCGCTTGGCACTATCTCCTTGGCACTGGTTCCTAGCGAACTAGCGGTGGAGGAGCGGACCCGCCTCCGCCAAAGCTTGATAAACGCTGCTGACGGCTTCTTGGCGGACGAAGCAAAGACCGGATATCAGATTCCTTATGCTCCGAAGGGCTGGCCGTGGGGGTCTACCTCCGACATCCTCAACCGTGCCATGATCCTTGGCTTGGCTCACGACTTTACTCGAGCCGAGCGCTACCGAACCGGCGTGATCAATGCGATGGACTTCATCCTTGGGCGCAATCCACTGGACCGCAGCTTCGTTACCGGCACGGGGGTTCGCCCGATGCAAAATCCTCATCATCGATTCTGGACGCGGCAGCTCGACCCGAAGCAACCAGGTCCGCCACCGGGCATCATGTCGGGCGGGCCCAACTCGCTATCAAAGATCGATGAAGCAACCAGCCAGCTGAAGGCAGGTTGCGCACCAGCAACCTGCTGGGTCGATGATGCGCGGGAATACACGCTCAATGAAGTTGCGATCAACTGGAACGCGCCCTTGGTTTGGACTTCGGCTTGGCTTGCGGAACGAGCACCGAGCTAGGAGTCAGCGGCCGCCGAAAACGCACTTTCGTGATGCAACGGGGGCGAGGGCGCACTCGTGCCGGGAGTGTTCTGCTGCCCTCTGGTCTCTGGTCGGATGTTCTTCCGCCCACAACTCTGCCTGACTGCAACGGAACGGCCCAAGAGCCCTGCCGTTCTCCACGGCAAACGGCAGCGGGAGTTCACCGGCTTGCCCCCTGAGAGTTCTAAGTATGCCTCACGACACCTCTAAGCACTCTGCACTTCCGGACGGGCGCCAACTGCTCCGGGAAATCGCGCCCTATCGCGACCCGAGCCACGTTCGAAGTGTCGCTGAACTGGTTGTCACCGTGTTGCCGTTCGCTCTTCTTTGGTGGCTGATCTGGGCGGCGCTGGACGCTGGCTACTGGGTTGGACTGGTGCTCGTTCTCCCCGCCGCCGGGCTGCTGGTTCGACTGTTTCTTATTCAGCATGATTGTGGGCACGGCGCCTTCTTTCGTGGCCGCGGCGCGAACGATTGGGTCGGGCGACTTATCGGGGTGATGACAGTCACGCCTTATGATTATTGGCGCCGATCGCACGCGCTCCATCACGCGTCCTCGGGCAATCTCGACATGCGCGGGATTGGGGACATCGACACGCTTACGCTAAACGAGTTTCGCGCACTCAGTCCGGCTCGGCGGCTTGCGTATCGCATCTACCGCCACCCGATTGTTATGTTCGGGATCGGACCCGCTTATCAGTTTCTGCTTCGCCATCGCTTGCCGCTTGGTTTGATGCGTAGCGGCTGGAAGCCATGGGTCAGCGCCATGGCGACCAACGCGGGCATCTTGGTGCTTACAGGGCTGATGATAGCAATGGTGGGTGTCGTGCCCTTCTTGCGAGTACAGCTTCCAATCACGGTCGTTGCCGCGTCGATCGGCGTCTGGCTGTTCTACGTCCAACACCAATTCGAAGGTGCCCACTGGGATCGTAAGGACTCCTGGAGCTTTCACCATGCGGCGCTGCACGGCAGCTCACATTACGACCTACCGCCAGTGCTGCGTTGGTTCAGCGCCAACATCGGTGTGCACCACATCCATCACCTGTCCAGTCGCATCCCCTACTATCGCTTACCCGAAGTTCTTCGCGATCGGCCCGAGCTCCGTGATGTCGGGCGCCTGACCTTGCGGCAAAGCTTCAGCGCGGTCCGTCTCGTCCTTTGGGACGAGCAGAGGAAGCGCCTGGTATCGTTCAGCGAGGCTGGCTTCTAGCTTCGCTTAGCCACCAGCTACCTCAACGGCGCTGGTCACCGTGATGCTCGGCCGCGCCGCCGCCAGATCCCGTGCCGCCATGCCGAAGGCCTTGAAGTGGTCAGACGCCATGTGCGCCTGAACGGCCTCGTCATCGACGTAAAGCTCGTCGAAGACAAAGCGCCGCTCGCCCTCGTTCTCTCGCCAAAGATCGTATCGGAGAACGCCGGCTTCCGCACGAGATGCCGCAATGCAGGGGCCGGCCGCGGTGACGAATGCCTCTTCCTCACCCGGTTTGACGGTAACAAACGCGATGACTTTGACCGACATGATGGTCTCCTTACAGACAGCTTCGGTGCACCTATCCGTCCCGGGCAACAAGGCCAAATGCAGACAAGCACGCGCATCATCGCGCTGGCCCGCATTGATGCTTCTCAAGGTACCAAAGCTTTCATGGCCGTGTCCCGACGGGCGGCTTTGGGTTAAGTAGGCCAGTCATCAGCACGGAAGATAATATGAGTGGTTCGTCGGAAGCATGGGATGGCGAACGCGTTCGCCAGTGGCTGAGAAGCCGCGTCGAGGCTGCGAGACTTGACCAAGCGGCTGCGGACAGGCGCGGGTATGAGGCTCGAGACGACTATGACAAGGCAGCTGCCGAAGAATGGGTGTGCCGACGTCTCGAGACCAATGCATGCATCAATGATCAGACGGCTTTAGCTCAGCGGCTGAAGGAGCTGCTTGGTCAGGAGGACTATGAAGTCACCGGCGTGTACGACGATCGGCGCTTTGATAGACATGTCCGGGGGCACCTCAGAAAACTTGCGAAGATGACCAAGGCCAACGATGGGTTCGCCAACACATTGCGGTACCAGTGATCGAGGCAGCGTCCGCTTCGACCCACGAGCAGTGACTAAGGTAGTTCTGCTGCTCTTCGAATTTAGCCGTTAGACCCTCCATGAACTCCGGGAGTCCGTCGCAATTCGGCACGGAAATAGCGCGGTGGTGACCGGAAGCACACCACCGCGCTCGGCCGACTATTTGCTTGCGAGTGCTTCCGTCAGGCCTGGAGCAAACTCCGCCCCGTGAGGAACTTGCGCCGAGGAGGCGGTCAGGGCTCCCCCGATCGGCTCGGCGCGACCACCGAGGCACCGTGCCAGGAAGTTCTCGGCCACCGCATTGAAGGCGATATTGTTGACCGGTCTTGCGAAGCCGTGGCCTTCATCCGGGAACACCACATAAGTCACCGGAGTGCCCTTGGCCTTGAGGGCGCTGACGATCTGCTCCGATTCCGCCACGTTGACGCGCGGGTCGTTGGCGCCCTGGCCAATCAGCAACGGCCGCTTGATCTGGTCTGCCTTGAACAAAGGTGAGCGTTCTCTCAGCAGCGCCTGGCCGTCCACCGTCGTGGGATCTCCCATCCGCTTGTAGAATTGCACCTTGCCGGCCTCCCAATAAGGCGGAATAGTCTTGAGCAAGGTGTTGAGGTTGGACGGGCCAACGATGTCCACCCCGCAGGCAAACTTGTCCGGCGTGAAGGCAAGGCCGGCAAGCGTGGCATAGCCGCCATAGGAGCCGCCCATGATCGCCACCTTATCCGTGGTCGTCACGCCGCGCTGCACGGCCCACGCAACCGCATCCAGCAGGTCGTCCTGCATCTTGGTGCCCCACTGGAGATCGCCGGCGGACGTGAACTTCTTGCCAAACCCGGTCGAGGCACGAAAGTTGGTCGCGAGCACGGCATATCCGCGGTTGGCGAGCCATTGGTGCGTGCCGTTATACCCATAGGCATCCCGGCCCCACGGACCGCCATGAACCAATAGAACCATCGGCACGGCCTTGTCCGGCCGGCCGTCACCGTTCGCATCGCTGCCTGGTGGAAGTGTCAGATAGGACACCAGGGTAAGCCCGTCGCGCGATTTAATCTCGACCGGGTGCATGGCGGCCAGCGTCGCACCTTCTAGTTCGGGCCGCGTGACGTAGAGCTTGGTCAGCTTCTTCGCGCCGCGATCGTAGAGGTAAGCGGCGGACGGGGCGGTCACCGGATCGACGGACACGATCCATTTGTCGTCCGCATCGGTTCGCGCGGTAACGTTGAGCTCGCCCTTGAGCTGGCCCTTGAGGAAGTCGAGGTCGGACTTCACGCTGGAGTCCACCGGCACCCACTCATTGCGTAGGTAATTGACGGCATAGGCCTCGACCCGTCCGGTTTTCGGGTTGGTCATGGCCGCGCCAATATCGGCGCTGGCATTCTGCGCCACGATCTTCTTCGCGCCCGAAGCCACATCCTGAGCGATCAAAGCGGCCGTGTCGCGATCGCGGGAGTCCGTCCAGTACAGCGTCTTGCCGTCCTTGGTGAAACCGGCTGGCGCGGTGGTCTGCGAATCTTCAAGCGTCACCTGCTCGAATGACATGGGCTCAACCACATTGTTGGTCACTCGGAAGAAGTCGGTACCACCGTCCGGGCGAGACTTACTGGCTACGCGTATCTGCAGCTGCTCGTCGGGCAGGAAGGAGGCATAGCCGCCCATGTTCATCAGCACCGGTGTCAACTTCCCAGTGGTCAAATCAAGGCTATGGACGTCGTGCCACTTGGCGTCGCGATTGTTCACGCCGA
The DNA here is from genome assembly GCA_964243335.1 of uncultured Sphingomicrobium sp. Taxonomy (GTDB): domain Bacteria; phylum Pseudomonadota; class Alphaproteobacteria; order Sphingomonadales; family Sphingomonadaceae; genus Sphingomicrobium. The sequence continues at coordinate 21,127 of CAXTED010000001.1, forward strand.
CCAGGATCCGGCCCTTCACTTCGCTCGACAGCCCGATGACCTGCACCCGTGTTTTCTCAAAAGGTGTCAGCGAGCGCTGCGCTGCGGAGGCCACGTCCACGCCGTAGAGGAGGAAGTTCTCGTCTCCACCTTTGTCGTTGATGAACAGGATGCTCTTGCTATCCGGAGCCCAGAAATACTGACGGATCGGCCGCTTGCTTTCATTGGTAAGCGCGCGTGCCGACTTGGGGCTGGACGCCGGTGCCACCCAGATGTTCATGACCCCGTCGCGCGGTGCGATCCAGGAAAGCCACTGTCCGTCAGGCGAGATCCGGCCTGCCGTCTGGGACGGGTTCCCGAACAGCTTTTCGCGCGGGATCAGCGGTGCAGCAACTTGAGCAAAAACTGGCTCCGCAGCGAGCGGCAGCAGCATGGCGGCGCTTAGCAAGATACCCTTGTTCATATGATCCCCCTGATGATCGATTCGATGCCAGGAAGTTAGTGCCTTACTAGGCTAATACACAACTGAAATCTTCGCACCTGCGCAGCAAGTAGAAACTGTCCATTCCGATCCAAGCTACTGTGACACGAGTGCCCCGATAAGCGCCTTCTGGAACAAAGCGGGCGCTTCGACCTGTGGAGAATGGCCGAGGGCTTCAAGTCGGATCAATCTTGCACCGGCAATGCGCTTCACGGCGTCCTCGGCAGCCTGGGGCACGGTTTGAACCTTGCCGCGCAACTCGGGCGGTGCGGTGTTGGCGCGGAAGGCGGTAAGATCGCGCTGTCCGATGATCATGGTTGTCGGGACCGCGAGGCGCGGCAGTTCCGCTGCCACCGGCTGGGTTTGGATCATGTCGGAAAGACGCGCCTGGGCATCGCGAACGACGTGGCCGTCCGGCCCGGCATATTGGCCCGCAAGCATGGCGACCCAACGATCATAGGCCGGTCGCCATTCGCCGTGGTAGTAGTTGCGGAGCTGATACGCCCTGATCGAAGCGGCGCTGGTCTTCGCCTCTTCGGCACGAAGCGCTCCCAGGTCCGTGTAAGGCACCCCCTGCGCCAGCGTGTCGTTCAGGCCGAGCGGGTTCACCAGCACGAGTTTGACGACACGCTTGGGGTGCAGAAGGGCGAAGCGCGCCGCAAGGATGCCGCCGGTCGAGTGACCGACCAGAATGACGTTCTTCGCTTGTGCCTGGTCGAGCAAGCGGCGGGTCAACTCCGCCATGACGTTGAAGCTGTATTGATACCCGGCCGGCTTCGAGGACTTGCAGAACCCGACCTGGTCCGGCGCGATCACCCGGTAGCCACTGGCGCCGAGACTTGTTGCGGTGTCGCCCCAAGTGGCGGCGCAGAAGTTCTTGCCGTGAAGCAGGACCACCGTCGAGCCGTTGGCGGGTGATGTCGGCGGCACGTCGAGATAGGCTAGCCGTACCGGTTGCCCCTGCGAAGCGGTCTCAAACCAGCGGACTGGAAATGGGTAAGGAAATCGTTCGAGGTTGGCGCCGAGGGGCTGGACTTGCGCACCGGCGCTTGCCGCAGGGATCGCACATAGGGCGGCGAGCAGTGACTTGATCAACCTATTCATGGCGCTTCAACCGTCCGGCCCTTGAGAAATATCCGCCGAACAACCTAGGCAGAGGTATCGAGTGTTTTCGGCCTTTCTGCTCACACGAACGGAGCCACGATTGACCCTGAAAGACAGCCGAAGATTCTTAGCAGCTATCCCGCGCTGGCAATTGATGGGCGCAATGGATGATCAAGAACGATCCAGTTGGTCCATGTGAGTTGCGACACTTACCGGAAAGGCGGCCCTTTGATGCAACGCCGCTGCTTCTTCCGATTGCCGACCTCGCAGTTCCGCTGGTCCCGGGTCCACGGACCAACGATGCCTTCTGGCGGGTGAGGTTTCTGAACGCGAACGCCAGTCGGTGGACCCGGGGGTTTCGGGCGACTGGGTACGGTGGAGCAAGCCACGAGAGTCGAGGAAAGGAAAAACATTGCAAGCAAGCGCATCGGATCCACCCCTTGGGTTGATTACCTACAAGACACCAGTTGGAGCCGCAAACTGCACCGAGCGTAAGCAGGGCATCGATGCAAGCGCTCAACGTGAACAACGGCGAGTCCGCTCGAGCTTTTGGTGCGGGTGCTCTGGAACTCGGATTATTGAGACCCCCGGAAGACGCGCGAACTAGGACGTGCTCGGTACGGTGCTGTGGATCTCTCAATACTCATAGTTGAGCCCTGCGGCGAGCGCCTCGCGAGTAGTCCTTACCAGCTCCTCGCCCCTGTAGTCCTCTGGGAGCCTCAGAATGGAATTCGCATCCTGCCCCGCTCGAAACGTGAGTTCCAAAAATTATTAGCGCTGAAGGTCGCGAACTCTGCTGTGAGGTGAAGCGACTTACGCTCCGTTCAGACCCGAAAACTCGCAGCTCTTCCAGACCGTTGCAGTGGGCTTTGCATTGTCGGTGCAAGCGGCGAGTAGGGAGGTAGCTAAGGCTATGCCGAGTGCTTTTCCGAACTTAAGCAAGGCTCCTCGGCAAATCGCCACTCACCGTGTGACAGTCGCGCTGGATACCGGCAACCGGTTCGAAGCGGATGCTAACCATTTGCGCACCACGCGGCGCGCTCTCGGCGTTGGCACAGACGAAGACGATGCTGCCAAGCATGGTTATCGAAAAGCGCATCTTGCAGGGAGTGGAGGCCCGAGCCGGAATCGAACCGGCGTGCGAGGATTTGCAGTCCTCTACGTAACCACTCCGCCATCGGGCCTCGTGCGGGGAGGGCATTGGGCGAAGCGCACCGTGCGTGTCAACGTCCGCATGCTCTTCGAAGGCCTTGGGCGCTCGACTGCCGGCTTCGAGACCGCACCAACTCTGTACGCCCTCGGGCGGAAGAACGTTCATCGAGAGCCGCAGGTGCACGATCCGACGGTGATTGCCTGATCATCGAACACAAGCTTCGAAGTCCGGCTTTCGATGACAGAGCCGCAATCGTTCGACCAACTGCAGCCGCGCGCTTGGCGGCTCGGGCACCATTGGCTAAGGACATTGGCAAAGCTGCTGTGTTAATGTTATGATACAGCTCGATGATGGGGATTGAACCGATGGACTATGCAGCGGCGCGCCGGGCGATGGTCGACAGCCAGTTGCGCCCGCAAGGGGTTACCGACTCATCGGTTATCGCGGCGACCGCTAGCGTGCCGAGGGAGCGCTACGTGCCGGAAACGGCATTGGGTTTCGCGTATATGGACCGCCCTTTGCCGCTTGGAAACGGCCGCGCAATGACCCCGCCGGCAACCCTTGCCCGCATGCTTGTCGAACTGGACGTTCAAGCCGGCGAAAGCGGTCTCGTGGTCGGTGCAGCCACCGGGTACAGCGTTGCATTGCTGGTCGACATGGGAGCAAAGGTGACCGCGCTCGAGAGCGACCCGGCGCTGGCCAACACGCTTGAGCGACTATCTGGTCCGGACGTCCGCGTGCATCGCGGTGACTTGGCGGCGGGCTTGGCCGAGAACGCGCCCTTCGACTTCATCCTCATCGACGGTGCCGTGGAGTCGATCCCTGATGTCCTCATCGAACAACTCAAGCCATCTGGCCGATTGTGCTTGTGTCTGATCGAGCGCGGCATTCAGCGATTGGTCATTGGCCGCCGCACACACACTGCCTTCGGCGTGAAGTCACTTGCCGACGCAGCGGCGCCGCCCTTACCAGGCTTTGCGCGTCCGCATGCCTTTACCTTCTAGGAGTTTGCCGAACGTGAAGCGTCATATTGCCATGGCCGCAGCGGCCACAATGCTGCTGGCTGGAACCGCAAGCGCCGACACGTTGCGGGCGGCCTTGCTATCCACCTATCAGACCAATCCAACGCTGAATGGCGAGCGCGAAGCGCTACGCGGCACCGACGCTACAGTGGCAATCGCGCGGGCTGCGGGAAGGCCGCAGGTTGCAGGCACCGTTGGCGTAAACCGCGATCTCACCCGGTCGGGCATTCTCGCGAGTACGCAAGGCAAAGGCCCTACCATCAACGGCGGCCTCGACCTGTCGTTGCCCTTGTACACCGGGGGACGCGTCCGCAACAGCATCGAAGCTGCTCGCACCCGCGTCCAGGCTGGCCGGGCCACGCTTCGAGCGGTTGAGGGTGACGTCTTCACCGATGCGGTTGGCGCCTACATGGACGTGATCCGTGACCGGGCGATCGTGGAACTCAACCAAAACCAGATCCGGGTACTGGGAACCAACCTGGAGGCTACGCGCGATCGTTTCGAGATTGGCGATGTGACCCGCACTGACGTGGCACAGTCCGAGTCGCGTCTTTCGCTGGCCCGCGCGAACCTCGCGAACGCCGAAGCGCGGCTTGCCTCGAGTGAGGAAAGTTATCGTCGGATCATCGGCAGGGCGCCGGACGTGCTCGCCCCACCGCCGCCCTTGCCGCCACTGCCTGCGACTGCCGAGGAAGCGGTGCGCATCGCGGTCGTGAACAATCCTGACATCATCGCAGTGGTGCGCCAAGCGGAAGCATCAGGGTTGGATGTGCGCACGGTGCGCGCCGATCGCCTGCCAACCGTGTCCGGCGTGCTGTCCAGCAATTATGTCAACACGATTGGTGGCAACGGCAGCACCAACGTAGGTGGTGCCAACATCGGTCTGCCGAGCACCGGCACGTCAACTGCGATCGGCGTCAATACGCGCATTCCGATCTTTCAGGGCGGACTTCCGGCGGCCCGCATTCGGCAAGCCCAAGCGATTGAGGGACAGCTGCTCGAGCAGGTAATCGGCACCGAGCGAGCCGTGGTTGCTCTGGCCCGCTCTGCTTTCGCGAGCACCGACGCCACCAACCGAGCCGTCACGTCGAACCAGGTGGCTGTGTCGGCGGCGGCACTTGCGCTGGAAGGCGCACAAGCCGAGCGCAGCGTCGGCACCCGAACCGTACTCGATGTGCTGAACGCCGAGCAGGAATTACTCAACGCGCAGGTCGCAGCCGTGACCGCGCGCCGCGACGCTTATGTAGCTGGCTTCCAACTGCTCAACGCCATGGGTCAGGCGCAGGCTGACGAACTCGGCCTTGACGGCGGTCCGCTCTACGATCCCACAGGAAACTACCGCCGGGTGAGCAGCAGTTGGAGCGACTGGCAGGGCGAGGGGCGTCACGTGATCCGCTCAACTCGCACGGTGACCGCTTCAGAGGAGCCGCTGGCGACGTCCACAACGACGAGTTCGACAAGTGCGCAGCCAGGGGTGGCAGGGCCGCCACGTTGAGCATAGAGTTCGGTTCATGAACGGACCACGCGAACCCTCGATGGAAGACATCCTCGCCTCGATCAAAAAGGTGATCGCCGAGGAGAAGGAATTGCGTTCGGCAACGCCCGTGCTGACGCTCAGCGGGGACTCGCCTGCGCCCGTCCCTGCTGAAGCGGTCGAGGAAGGTGATGACGTGCTTGAGTTGCACGAACCGGTCGTCGAGGAACTGGCGCTCCCCGAAGTCGATCTTGGGCCGCCCCTGGTATCGCAGGACGTTGCCGCGGCCAGCCGGTCGCGTCTGGCGGCCTTGCAGGATGTGGCTGCCAGCGCTCCGCCGGGCGCGTCGTCGGTGAATCCCCTCGAGGCGGTCGTGCGCGAGATGTTGAAGCCGATCCTCAAGGATTGGTTGGACCATCATCTGCCGGCGATCGTGGACGAACATGTCCGTCGTGAGATCATGCGTATCACCGGGACACAGTTGTAGGGGCAGCACTCTCTACTTGTCAGCGGCACCGGTCGCGCTACACCTCGAGGCCATGAACAAAGCCTCCTTGCTGATTGCCGCCGCTGCTTTGGCGTTCCCTGCCATCGCCGCCGCCCGTCCAATGACCGCCACCGACATGCACATGATGCGGCGCCTGGGTGCGCCCGACGTGTCACCTGACGGCCGGCTTGCGGTGTTCACTTTGTCGACGACCGACCTCAAGGCGAACAAGCGCAACAATGTGCTTCATTCACTAGACCTGAGGGCCAAAGACGCCACGCCCCAGCCGATCGTGGGAGCAGAAGGCGCGCATGATGCGGTATTTGGACCTGACGGCGCGCTCTACTTCCTCAAGGCCGTCGGCGAGCGTGACCAGCTGCACCGGATGCCGATTGGCGGAACAGCGACCGCTATCAGCGACTTCGGTGCGGACATCGGCGGATTCAAGATTTCACCATCGGGTGACCGGGTCGCGGTGTGGGCAGATCGCCCGGATTGCCCCGATCTATCCTGCGCCGCGACAAGCTTCGCCGCGAAGCCAGCAGGCAGTGGGCGCGTCTACGACAAATTATTCGTGCGTCACTGGGACAGCTGGGTCGAGCCGGGCACGCGTTCCCGCTTGTACACCTTCCCGATCGTCGCAGGTCGCCTGACGGGAGCCGGAACGCGCGTCACTACCGGGCTGGAAGGCGACACGCCGTCGAAGCCGTTCGGTGGCGGCGAGGAAGTTGCTTTTTCGAAGGACGGACGCACCGTGTTCTTCGCGTTGCGCGAAGCAGGCCGCATCGAACCCCTCTCGACGAATCTCGACATCTTCGCTGCGCCAGCAGATGGGTCGGCGCCGCCGACCAATCTGACCGACGCCAATGACGGCACCGACACGCTGCCGACCATCTCACCCGATGGTCGCACGCTGGCCTATGTGTCGATGGCGCGCGCCGGCTACGAGGCGGATCGCCAGGTGTTGATGCTACGCGACATCGCCGGTGGCACCGTTCGCCCGATCACCCAAGAATGGGACCGTTCGGTGGGCTCCGTCGCCTGGGCGCCGGACGGGCGAAGCCTGCTGGTTACCGCTGATGAAACTTTGGAGGGGCCCGTCTTCCGGGTCGATGCACGCAGCGGCAAGGTCAGCCGGCTGACAGGCGAGGGGCATGCTGGCAACGTTCGCGCGCTGCCGGGTGGGCGCGTGCTCTACACGTCCAACAGCATCATGGCGCCAGACGACCTCTTCCTACTCTCGGGCAAAGCCAAGCCGGTGCAACTGACAGCCCTCAACCGCGATCTGTTGGCGCAGATCGACCCGGTCACCGTCGATCGCTTCAAGTTCGCCGGAGCCAATGGTGACACCGTTTGGGGGATCAAGGTAAAGCCTGCCGTCGCCCCATCAGCGAAGCTGCCGATTGCCTTTGTCGTCCATGGCGGGCCTCAAGGCAGCTTCGGAAATGCTTGGTCGTACCGCTGGAACCCGCGCCTGCTTGCCGCACCCGGCTACGGTGTAGTCAGCATCGATTTTCACGGATCCACCGGCTACGGTCAGGCCTTCACCGACGCCATTCGCAATGATTGGGGTGGCAAGCCGCTAGAAGATCTGCAGAAGGGCCTAGCCTTTGCCACGGCGCAGGACCCACAGCTCGATGCCGACAACGCTTGTGCCCTAGGGGCAAGCTACGGCGGATACATGATGAACTGGATCGCTGGGCGCTGGCCCGATCGTTTCAAATGCCTCGTCCAGCATGACGGCGTGTTCGATGCGCGCGCCATGGCTTACGAGACCGAGGAGCTGTGGTTCGACGAATGGGAGCATGGCGGCAAGGCCTACCACGAGGATCCGCAGGCGTTCGAACGCTGGAACCCGGTGAACTATGTCACAAGCTGGAAAACCCCGATGCTCGTGATCACCGGTGAGAAGGACTTCCGTATTCCTTACACGCAAGGACTTGCGAGCTTCACCGCCCTTCAGCGCCGCAACATTCCGTCAAAGCTGGTCGTGTTCCCGGATGAGAACCACTGGGTGCTCAAGCCACAGAACTCCATCCAATGGTATGGCGAGGTGCAGGGCTGGCTGGATCGTTGGACAGGGCGAGTCGCAGCAAACTGACGGTGGTTGCTGCTTAGCCGCGTCGCCGCTAACCGCTCGGGCATGACCGAGCTCGCCAAAACCTTCGACCCTGCCGCCATTGAAGCGCGCTGGTATGCGCATTGGGAAAAGCAGGGCCGCTTCCGTCCTGCACGGCCTGACGCCGAGCCGTTCACCATCGTCATGCCGCCGCCTAACGTCACGGGCTCGCTGCACATCGGTCACGCGCTCGACATCACGCTCCAAGACATATTGATCCGGCGAGCACGGATGCAGGGCAAGGATGCCTTGTGGGTGGTCGGAACGGACCATGCGGGCATCGCCACCCAGATGGTGGTCGAGCGGCAGATGGCCGAGCGGCAGCAGAAGCGCGGGGACTTCAGCCGAGACGAGTTCGTCGCCAAGGTGTGGGAGTGGAAGGCCGAAAGCGGCGGCGCCATTACGCAGCAACTGCGTCGGCTCGGCGCGTCGTGCGACTGGGCCAATGAACGCTTCACCATGGACCCGGGCTTCAGCGCCGCGGTTACGAAGGTGTTCGTCGACCTATACAACAAGAAGCTTCTGTATCGCGACAAGAGGCTGGTGAACTGGGATCCGGGCCTCAAGACCGCGATCAGCGACTTGGAAGTGGAGACGCGGGAGGTCGCCGGCAAGTTCTATCACCTGCGCTATCCGCTGGCGGACGGCAGCGGACACATCAGTGTCGCCACGACCCGCCCCGAGACCATGCTCGCCGACATGGCCGTGGCGGTGAACCCATCCGACGAGCGCTACATGGCGCTGATCGGCAAGTTCGTCCGCCTGCCGATTACGGGTCGCGAGATCCCGATCGTCGCCGACGAGCATGCCGACCCCGAACTGGGTTCGGGCGCCGTGAAGGTCACCCCCGGGCACGACTTCAACGATTTCGAGGTCGGCAAGCGGGCCGGCATCGCCGCGGCCGAGATGCTCAACATGTTCGATGCGGAAGCACGCGTGGTTCAGACCTCCGATCAGCTGATCCCGGCCAAACTGCTTGGGCTCACCGCCAAGGACGCGCGAACCGCCATCGTGGCACTATTGGAAGCGGACGGCACCTTGGAGCGGGTCGAGGATCGGACCATCCAGACTCCGTTCGGCGATCGCTCGGGGGCAGTGATCGAGCCGTGGCTGACCGACCAATGGTATGTCGACGCGAAGACGCTTGCCGGTCCCGCCATGGAGGCAGTGCGCTCAGGGGCGATCAAGATCGTGCCGGAGAATTGGTCCAAGACGTGGTTCAATTGGCTCGAGAATATCCAGCCATGGTGCGTCTCTCGGCAGTTGTGGTGGGGTCACCGCATTCCGGCGTGGTTCGACGACGACGGAAACGCGTTTGTCGCTGCCGACGAAGCGGGCGCTCGGATTGCTGCTGGTGACGACCGCCGATTGAAGCAGGACGAAGACGTTCTCGACACCTGGTTCTCGTCCGCTCTCTGGCCATTCGGCACGCTTGGCTGGCCCGAGCGGTCGGAAGAGCTTGCCCGCCACTATCCCAACGACGTGCTCATCTCCGGCTTCGACATCCTGTTCTTCTGGGATGCGCGAATGGCGATGCAGGGCATGGAGTTCATGGGGGAAGCGCCCTGGAAAACGCTCTATCTTCACGGGCTGGTGCGTGACGCGACCGGCGCCAAGATGTCCAAGTCCAAGGGAAATACGGTCGATCCGATCGGCCTGATCGAACGCTTCGGCGCCGATGCTCTGCGCTTCACCATGGCTGCGATGGAAAGCCAGGGACGCGACATCAAGCTCGATGAGAAACGCGTCGAGGGATACCGAAACTTCGCCACAAAAATGTGGAATGCGGCGCGCTTTCTGCAGATGAACGGCGTTGGGGCGAGCACGACCATCTCTGCGCCCAATGCGACTTTGCCGGTGAACCGCTGGATCATCGGCGAAGTGGTGGACACGCTGGAGCGCCTGAACCGGGCTTTCGACGAGCTGCGCTTCGACGGCATGGCCGACGCCATCTACCATTTCGCCTGGGGCACCTTCTGCGATTGGTACGTCGAGCTGGTCAAAGGGACTTGGGACGAGGAAACCCGTGCAGTGGCGGCGTGGGCATTCGACCAGATCCTCATCATGCTCCACCCATTCATGCCCTATCTGACCGAAGAGCTTTGGCACGCGATGGGTGACCGTCCTTACGACCTGATCTTAGCGACGTGGCCAGAGCATAACGCACAGCGCGACGAGGCAGCCGCTCAACAGGTGGGCGCGCTAATAGCGATAGTCGAGCAAGTCCGTGGGGTGCGCGCCGAGTTGAACGTGCCTTGGACGGCCAGCCTCACACCGCATGTCATCGGCGGAAATGAGGCTGTGCTTGAGCTGTTTCGCGTTAACGGGGCCACCCTCGCGCGCATGGCCAAGCTGGACTCCCCGGTTGCTTCCGATGCGGCACCCGCCGGTTCCGCTCAGATGCTGGTCAGCGGTTCGACCATCGCCCTGCCGCTCGGCGACGCAATCGACTTTGATGCCGAGCGTGCTCGCCTTGGTAAAGCAATCGCTGCCGCAGAGAAGGAACGCGACAGCCTTGCTGCGCGCCTGGGCAATCCATCGTTCGCCGAACGCGCCAAGCCCGAAGCCATCGCAAAAGCGCGTACCGATCACGACGCGCGAGCGGCGGAAGCCGAGCGTCTGACCGCAGCGCTGACTCGGCTGGGCTAAGCTTCCGCAACGGCACTTTCGCCGGGTCCTCCCGCTCCGTTCATGCGCTATGGCGCTTTGGTCCCGCGCACCGGGCCGCAGTGGAGTTCGCATGGCCGACGCTGACTTGAATCTGCGAGCGGCCAAACCCGGTGGTCGCGATCTTACGCAGGGTCCGATCACCCGCACGCTGCTGGCATTCGCTTTGCCGACGCTCGGCTCCTCCGTGCTGCAATCGTTGAACGGTTCGGTGAACGCGATTTGGGTCGGCCGACTGGTCGGCGAAGACGCCCTAGCCGCTACCGCCAACGCCAATATGACCATGTTCCTGCTGACATCGTTCGTGTTCGGCTTCGGCATGGCCTCGACCATCCTGATCGGCCAGGCGTTCGGCCGCCGCGACATCGACGGTGCGCGCCGGGTGCTCGGCACTGCCATCGGTGGCTTCAGCCTGATCGCGGTCATCATCGCCGTACTCGGCTGGTTCTTCGCGCCGCAGATACTGGGCCTGCTCGGAACGCCGGGCGGCGCCATGCCGCTAGCGCTCGCCTACATGCGCGTGATCTTCATCGCCATGCCGGCACAACTTATGCTCGTTCTTGCGATGATGGCGCTTCGGGGTAGTGGCGACAGCCTGACACCCTTGTGGTTCATGGCCTTGTCGGTGCTGCTCGACAGTGGCTTGAACCCGCTGTTCATCTCCGGCATCGGCCCGTTCCCAGCACTGGGCATCGCCGGCGCGGCCACGGCGACGGTCATCGCAAGCTATGCCGCGCTGATCGGCATGATCGTGTATGTCTATGCCCGCGACCTGCCGCTTCGCCTGCGCGGGCGTGAACTGTCCTATCTGAAGCCGGATGCCACAACGCTGCGCACGATCATGGGCAAGGGCCTGCCGATGGGGCTGCAGATGATCGTAATTTCAATCAGCAGCCTGGCCCTGATCGGCCTGGTCAATCAGCAAGGGGTGCACACCACCGCGGCCTTCGGTGTCGCCATGCAGTTGTGGACCTATGTGCAGATGCCCGCGATGGCGCTGGGGGCCGCCGTCAGCGCCATGGCTGCGCAAAACATTGGCGCCGGCGCGTGGGAGCGCCTCGGCGCGATCACCCGTTCGGGCGTGATCTCGGTGCTGGTGATCACCGGCCTATTGGTGGCAGCGCTCGCACTTGCCGACCGACCCGCACTTGCCTTGTTCCTGGGCGAGGGGAGCGAAGCGCTGCCGATAGCGCAGCACATCCAGCTGCTCGCCACGTGGAGCTTTATGCTGTTCGGTGTCACCCTGGTGCTGTTTGGCACCATGCGGGCCAATGGTGCGGTGATTGGGCCGTTGCTGATCCTGTGTGTCGGGCTGATCCCAGTGCGGCTCGGCTTTGCATATTTCGGACAGCGCTGGTTCGGCCCCGATGCCCTGTGGCTGAGCTTCCCGGCAAGCACCGTCGTCAATCTGGTGCTTGCGGTGATCTATTATCGCAGCGGCGGCTGGCGCAAGGCCGCCATGGCGGAGCCCAGGAGCGAGCTGCAGTTGCGAGAGGACGCAGTACAGACCGGCGAGGCCGGCGGCCGGATCACTCCTTCGGCGTAGCATCGACCCGCGGCGCCGCGACCCACACGGCAGCCCGGGCTACCGTAACGGTGACCGGCGTCCGAGCGGCCAGTTCGCCGTCGATGGAGATGCGCTGCGGAGGGCGCGTCATCACGCGTAGCTCCTTGCCGGCGATCTCTTCGACCGTTTGTGCGCGGTTCCGTAGCCGGAACAAGGTTGAAAACCAGCTCCAAGCGAGTCCGAATATGCTGCGACCAGTCACTGCCTGGATCACGATCTCGCCGCTTTGCAGACTTGCCCCTTCAACCAACTCCACGCCGCCGTGAAAGCGGCCGTTGGCAATCCGTGCTTCCGTCGCCCACATCTTGTGAAGATGCGTACCGTCATCGACGTGCAGCCGGAACGGGCGGAACTTAAAGGCCACTCGCACGGCCCAGATCAGATAGCCGACCATGCCCAAATGGCGCTTGAGCGCATGCGGCACTGTCTCGGCGATCAACGGCGATAGGCCCATTGCGGCGGCGTTGGCGAAATAGTCGCCGTCGATCGCGCCCAGATCGATCCGCAGCTTACGCCCGGTCGCAATCGTCGTCACCGCCGACTCCAGGTCAGTACCAATGCCCAGGGTACGGGCGAAGCTATTGGCGGTCCCGAGCGGCAGCAGTGCAAAGACGGTGTCCGTTCCGAGAAAGTCGTCGATGGTCGAGGAGAGGGAGCCGTCGCCACCACCCACAATGATCATCGGCGCCTTGTCGGCCAATGCTTTCTGCACGGTGGGCAACATGTCGTCGGGATCGGTGATGGCGTGCGAGCCAAGCAGTTCGATCCCGCTTGCCTGGAGTAGTTCAGACGCGCGCTCGAATGCATCGGATCCGTTGCGGCTCATGGCGTTCACCACCAACACCGCCTGCTTTGGAAGCGCGTCCGTAGTCATATTTCCCCCGTTGCAAAAGGCGCTGTGTTCCCGTTAGCGTTCAATTGCGCCAAAGGGCAGCCATGACCGCTTCATTTCCCGCCATGCGCATGCGTCGAGGCCGATCTGCCCCTTGGATCCGCTCTTTGCTTGCCGAACACCGCCTGCATCCCAGCGACCTGATCCTGCCGTTGTTCGTCTGCGCGGGAACAGGCTGCGACGAACCGATCGCCAGCCTCCCCGGGGTGAGCCGCTGGTCGGTAGATCGCATTGGAGCCAAGGCGAAGGAAGCGTTCGCACTTGGCATCCCGTGCGTTGCCTTGTTTCCCAACACGCCGGGCGAGCTGCGCACGGAGGATGGGCGCGAAGCGCTCAACGGCGATAATTTGATCTGCCGAGCGATCCGCGCGGTTAAGGATGCTTGCCCCGACATCGGTGTCCTGACCGACGTGGCCCTGGACCCCTATACGGCGCACGGGCACGACGGCCTGATCGATCAACGCGGCGTCGTGCTCAACGATGAAACGACCAAAGTGCTGGTTGCACAGGCTTTGGTGCAGGCCGAAGCTGGCGCTGATATCGTTGCCCCCTCGGACATGATGGACGGTCGCGTCGGCGCCATTCGCGCAGCTCTGGAAGCTGCAGGCGAGTACGACACGGCAATCATGGCCTATGCCGCGAAGTACGCCTCTGCCTTCTACGGACCTTTCCGCGATGCAGTTGGATCGAGCGGGCTGCTCAAAGGCGACAAGCGCGGTTATCAGATGAACCCGGCCAACGCTGCGGAGGCCTTGCGAGAGGTCGCGCTGGACGTGTGGGAGGGAGCAGACATGGTGATGGTCAAGCCTGGCTTGCCCTATCTGGACATCGTGGCGGCCGTGAAGCGCGAGTTTCAATTGCCGGTGTTCGCATATCAGGTAAGCGGCGAATATGCGATGATCGAGCACGCTGCTGCGGCGGGCGCGGGCGATCGTGATGCCCTCATCCTCGAGACGCTCCTCGCCTTCAAGCGCGCCGGAGCTACCGGCGTGCTGACCTACCATGCCATCGACGCGGCACGGCTGATCCGTGGCTAGGATCGTCGCTCTGACGCCCCGGCTACGGCTGCGCGAATGGGCGCTGGATGACGCCGCGCCCTTCTACGAGGTCATGAACACGCCTGCGGTGATGCGGCACCTTGGTGGCACCCAAACGCCCGAGCAGTGGGCCGACGTCGTTGAGCGCCTGCTTGGCTATCAACGAGAGCTTGGCCACACATTCTGGATCGTCGAGCAGGAGGCTGACTCTCGGTTGATCGGCTTCTGCGGGCTCAAGCGCGTCAATTCGCCAGGTGCGTCAATGTCCGGGGCTATGGAGGTGGGCTGGCGCCTGCGGGAAGACGCATGGGGGCAGGGGCTTGCACGGGAAGCGGCAACGGCAGCGCTTGATCTCGCCTTTGGTCAGTTCGGTGCGGATGAAGTGGTTGCGCTAACGGTTGCCGGCAATGTGGGCAGTTGGGGCTTGATGATCCGCCTTGGGATGCGTGCGCGCCCGGATATGACCTACGTCGACACGCGCTTTCCGAACCCGTCCGAGCTAAACCCACAACTTGTATATTCCATCGCCGCGTCCGAATGGCGCACAAGCTTCGCGCCTTAGGCTCCAAGCCGCGCCTGCACTGCCCGGACGCGCCCGGCCTGGCGCGCGTCGATGGCGCCGAGTTCGCGCGCTGCATCATCGAACTGTCGTTGATCGGCAGGTGCAATCCCGCCCTTGGCGGCTACTCGCTCGGCCGCAAGGGCATCGATTTCGGCCAAGGCACGAGTGAGGGCATAGCGCGCTGAGATCGCGGCCGAGAGGGCTTCTTGCGCTGCGATCCAGCTCTCGCTTCGCGGCGCCCCCGCCTCCGCGGCCAATCGTTCGGCCGCGGCCATCGCTTGTTCGAACGCCCCTGCTTCGGTCCTCCCCCCGCTCACCAATCGTTCCAGCGTGGCGCCCAGGGCGGCGTCGGCTGTGCTTGTGTCCGCAAGGTCGGGGATGGGCAGGCGCGGATCGATCGCCTCGGCCGCGCGCGGCGCTAAGGATGGCAAAGCGCCATTCTCGCCGGCACATCCAGCCAGGGCGATCAGCAGTGTGAGGACGGCGTAAGGGCGGGTATGAAGGGTCACGGCTTGTTCTTAAGCGGGCATGCCGATCGGAGCAATCGGGCGACACGGCCTGACAAGGGTTGCGCCCTGCCGCCGCCCCCCCTAAAGCCCGCTCTGCCGCGCGCCCGTAGCTCAGCTGGATAGAGCATCAGACTACGAATCTGAGGGTCGGACGTTCGAATCGTTCCGGGCGCGCCAAATCTGCAAAGCTGTTCTGGACTACCCAGGACCTTCGCCACGTGATCGGCCGGTGGGTCGTAGAGTCGACGCGTTTGATCGACGATCAAACTACCAAATCTGGATCACAGCAAAGTCGCCGATCTAGGTCGCCCGCCTGAAAAGCAATCAGCCCAGAGGTTTCCCTCCGGGCCGACATTTGCTTCGTGGCCTAGTGCTTATCCGCGCTCGGGTGCCGGGGGCGGGGGTGGAGGAGCAGCCGGCTGGACCGGACACACATCCGTGGCCAGAACGACCGAGCCATCTGGGCAGGTCTGCGTCGCCGGCGGAGCCGGTGGGGCCATCGGGATAGGCGGCGGCGGCGGCGGGGGCGGAGGCGGTGCCGCTGGCTCTGCGAAATTGTAGATGATGCTGGCCAGCAAGGACGTCGAGCGGAACTTGCTGCGGAAATCACGGTAAGCAGCAGTGGCGCCCAGAGCGTTGCCCAGACGCAGGTTGCTGGTTCGGAAGTAGCGTCCCTTCAGGCCGATATCGAGCTGCGGCGTGATGGCATAGCGGATGCCGGCGATCGCCTGGTAGGCGAGGCCGCTATCCTTGCCATCGAGGAATGCAGGTAGGCTTTGACGTGCGATGCTGTTGTGCTTGACCCGCGCCCAGCCGGCACCGCCGCCAGCGTAGACCGACAAGCCATCGTTATCGCCGAAATCGAGCAGCAGATTGCCCATGACGGACGTCACGCCAGTATTGCCGTCCCCGGCGACAGCAACCGTGCCTGGCACTGCCAGTCCGTCCACCCGCCGCACGCTGGCGCGCTTGTAGCCGAGCTCGGCCTCAGCCCGGACGACGCCGAAATCATACCCGCCGATCAAGTCGAAATCGAGCCCCGGACGGCGATAGTCGACCCTGACAACGTCGTTGAAGGTACCGACGGGCGTCACAGCGGTCGCCCGCAACCGCGCGTCCTGCGCCCAGATGGCGCCTCCCTCGAACCCGACGTAGCCTGAACCATCGCGCGCTAAAGCGGGCGAGGCGAATACAGTGGTGGCAAGTGCCGCCACGATCAAAATGCGCATGAATAAACCCCCGGTTACATCCGGCTATCGGGCCGGATGAGGGTCTCCATAGCGTAAATTAGGTCTTAACGCTATTGGTGCCTGCGCGGAGTTAATGACGCAAGCTCCAATGCGGTGCATCAGGTTCAGGCTGTTACCGCTAGACTCTGGCATCCAGCCGCGCGCTCAGCGAACTGCTCCGCTAGCTTGGCATGCCATTCGCGTGCTGCCGAGGTCATCGATCGCTGTGCGGCCATCCGCTCCTCAATGGCGCGGCGATGATAGTAGCGCTGGTCCGACTCCACGTGCATTGTCCCACTTAAGCTGGCTTCCCGAGCCTAAGTTGTGCGCCAGATTCACTACTGAATGGTTAATATCCCCAGCCATGATCCTATCGTCGAAAACCGGGGTCACACCCGCCTCAATGTGACCTGCGCGACATCGATGCCGCCGCCCGAGAAGCCGCCTTCACAATACATGAGATAATAGCGCCATAAGCGATGAAATGGCTCGCCGAAGCCGGGCAGCTTCCCACAGGTCACGGCGCGCTCGTAACGGACTCGCCAGTCGTAAAGCGTCCGGGCGTAATCGGCGCCGAAAGCATCGCGATCGTCCCAACTCAGCCCGTGCTCCGCCGCCAGAGAGGCAAACCTCGGCTCGTGCAGCAGCATGCCGCCCGGGAAGATGTAAGTCTGGATGAAGTCGGCGCTAGCGGCGTAACGATCGAACAGTTCGGGCTGGATGCTGATAAACTGCAGTGCGGCCCTGCCATCGGGCACCAAAGAGCGGGCAATTGTAGCCAGGTACGTGTTCCACCAGCGTTCGCCAACCGCCTCCACCATTTCCACACTGGCGACTGCGTCGAACTGCTCGTCGATGGCGCGGTAGTCCTGCAGGCGGATAGTGATGCGGTCGGCCAAGCCTGCATCGGCGATCCGCTGGTCGGCCCAAGCTTTTTGCTCGGTGGAGAGTGTGACACCGACAACATTTACGCCGCGCCTGGCCGCTTCAATCGCCATCGTGCCCCAGCCGCAGCCAATCTCCAGCAGGCGCTGGCCGGGTTTGAGATCGAGGCGGTCGAGCAGTAGATGCACCTTGCGTAGCTGTGCCGTCACCAATGGCTCTCCAGCCGAGGCAAAACGAGCGGCTGAGTAGGTCATCGTTTCGTCAAGCCAAGCGGCGTAGAAGTCATTACCCAAATCGTAGTGCGCGGCGATGTTTCCCCGCACCTTGCCCGGAGCATTGTCCCGAAGCCGGTGCGCCAAGGCGTTGACCCAACGAGCAGGGCCTTTGGCACGGGCGGTCTCGCCGAGGCTGATGGCATTGCGCATGAACAAGTCGAATAAGGGCACAGGGTCGGGCGAGGACCATTCGCCGCGTTCCCAAGCCTTGTACCAGCCAACGCTACCCGACGTCGCCACGCGGACCAGCGCAAGCCAGCTGTGGAGGTGCACGACTGGCTCTGGCCCGGGAGCATGAAAGCCGATGTTGCGGCGCTCGCCGGAGGGCAAAGTGCCATGGATTCCGCCGGCAAGGATACGCTGATCCAGCTGGTCCAAGAGCCGAGCGAAAGCGGGCGCGGCGAGCCGGGCGACCATCCCGCCGCCGGTGGCGAAATGGCGATCGGCCCGTACCAGATGATCGCCCCTTGAAGCCATGCGGGCCGACTTCGCCGAGCGCATCGGAGGATGCAAGTCCTCCGCTTGGCTATCCTGCTTCCGGAGGAGTATTCCGAGCCGTGCGGAATGCGGCCAAGGCGCGCTCACGTCCTTCCCGATGACCGATCAGCGGCCTGGCGTAGTCCGCGGGCGCAACGCCGCGAGCCCATGGATCGTGAATGTCCGCGTCCGACAAATGCGCCAGCTCGGGCACCCACTGGCGGATGTATGCCTCGGCACCGAACTTGGCGCTTTGCGTCAAAGGCGCCATGATCCGGTAGAATGGCTGGCTGTCGAAGCCAGTGCCAGCGATCCACTGCCAGTTCTGGCTGTTATTGCCGAAGTCGGCGTCCACCAGCGTGTCCCAGAACCATTGTGAGCCGCGGCGCCAGTCGATCAGCAGATGCTTGACCAGGAAGGAAGCGGTGATCAGCCGGACGCGGTTGTGCATCCAGCCCGTCTGCCAAAGCTGGCGCATGCCCGCGTCCACGATGGGGTATCCGGTGTGACCCTTGCTCCAGGCACGAAAGTCCGCCTCTGCGGCCTCGCCAGTGCGGTGGGGAAGGGCGAGCGGACGCTGCTCGCGCTCGGCCATCTCCGGATCGGCAAAGATGACGGCGCGGGAGAAGTCACGCCAGGCAAGCTCTCGGCGAAACTTGTCTCCGGCTTGATCGGTGAGGCCGTGCCAGACTTGCCGGGGGCTGATCTCGCCCCAGTGCAAATGTGCCGACAGATTGGATGTGCCAACCTGCGATGGCAGGTCACGGCGTTCGGCATACTCACTTGCTTCAGCCGCAAAGCGGTCGAGGTGGACCTTCGCTCCCAGCTCGCCGGCTTGCCAGACCGAGAAGCCGCCGGACCAGTCGGGACTGGTCGGCAACAGTTTCCAATCTTCCAGCTTCTCACTTGCCGGCAAGGTTTCGGGCGCTTCGGTGCGGTCGGGCGCCGGCAGCGGCTGCGGTGGCGGGAGATGGCGTTCCAAAGCACGATAGAACGGTCCGAATATCTTGAAGGCCCCGCCTGAACCTGACCGAATGCCTTCTACGTCGTGAAGCAGGTCGGCCGTGTGAAGCGTCAGGCGGTCGCCGAGTTCGGCTTCGGCGGCACGCCACCAAGGCTCGTAGTGGCGAGTGGCGTGAATGGCGGTTGCCCCAACTTCGTCGGCGACTTGCCGGACAACCTCGGCCGAACGGCCTCGCCGAAGGATCAGCGCGCCGCCCTTGGCCCCAAGTTCACGGGCCAGGACCCTCAGGCTGTGATATAGCCACCAGCGTTGCGCTCCGCCGATCTTCCACAAACCCGGGCTCTCGTCGTCCAGCACGTACGCCGCGATTACCGGCCCAGCATCGGCTGCGGCAGCAAAGGCGGGCTGATCGGTAAGTCGGAGGTCTTGGCGAAGCCAAACGAGCTGGGTCATTCCGTTGCAATGGCCTTGGGCGACACGGGTTCCAGCGGGATCAGGAACTGGTCGCGGGTTAGCGAGCTGTTGAAGCGCTGGTCTCCGAGGAAAGCGCGACCTTCGCGTTCGATCACGATCGGCATCCGCGACCAGAATAGAAAGGCTTCGACGTCTTCGCGCCCGCGTGCCGCGGCCAAGCGTGGGTCGTTCAAGCCGATGGCCAATGCCGATCCGGACAGGCGAGTACCGCTGAAAACGCCATAGTCGCCGCCGCCATGCTCGACGGTGTCGCGCCACAACATCTTGCGGATCCAGAAGGTGACCGGAGCCGGATTGGCAACAACCAGTGTCGGCGCCCTCCCTTGCCGCTCAAGTGCAGCTTGGGCCTGCGCTTCGGCTTGTCCGGTGATGAGGCCGTTGGCGGCGATGTAGGCGCAGATTGCGGTGAAACCGAGCCAGGCGGGGCGCTGCCAATGGCCTTCATTCCTCTTCTCGCGGCGGCGGCTCCAGTTGAAGCTGCCGAGTAGCGCCGCCCAGATCCAGATGTCGATGATAAACAGGGTGTCGCCGGCGTACCAGCGCGAGCTGAAAGGCTCGAGCAGACGGATCCCATAGCTGTTCAGCCAGTCGAGCGCAGGGTGCGACAGAGTGCCGATGTACGCCAGAAGAAGGAGAGCCGCTGGGCGAACTGGTTGGGGCGAAGGGCGCCAACGATCGTAGAGCAGGACAAGTCCGGTCAGCACCATCGGCAGGATGGCGAGTGCGATAGGACCGTGTGTGATGCCGCGCCGGATGGCGAGACTCTGGGTACCAAGAACAGTCGCGAAGGCGTCGATGTCGGGCAGATTGGCAGCGATGATCAAGGTCGGCATCGCTCGGCCGCTGAGTTTCTTCAGGCCCATTTGCCCAAGGATGGCGCCGGCCAAGCTGTGCGTCAGATTATCCAAGCTGAAGGCCTCACTTCTTGGCCGCGAACCAGATGTGGTGGCGCGGACCTTTGCCGTTGGCGCGGGCGCGGACCACTTCTTCATCGACGGCGAAGCCCGCGTCCAACAAAGTGCGGGTAAAGCGCTGATCGGGACCAGCGGACCAGATGGCCATCAGCCCGTGCGGCCGCAGCGCGGCCTTGGCGATGGCTAGACCGGCTGGCGAGTAGAGGCGCTGATTGGCGGGGCGAACGAGCGCGTCGGGACCGTTGTCGACGTCGAGCAGGATGGCATCGAAGGTGTTAGGTGACGCAGCGATGATCTCGGCTACGTCGCCGAGGCTGACGGTGGTTCGGGGATCGTCGATGCAGCCGCCGGTGAGGTCTGCCATCGGGCCGCGAGCCCAGTCGACGATTTCGGGGACGAGTTCGGCGACGGTGATCCGAGCGTCGGCCGGCAAGCCGCTGAGCGCGGCGCGCAAGGTGAAGCCCATGCCGTAGCCGCCGATAAGCCAATGCTGTGCCGGGCGATCGGCTAGGCGAATTGCCGTGAGGTCCGCTAGGGCTTCCTCCGACCCGCTCATGCGGGTGGACATGAGCTCCTCGCGGTTCACCAGGATCATGTGGTCGCTGCCGCGGCTGAACAGCTTCATTTCGTCGCTAGTGCCGGGGATACTGGCGGTCGCGACGAGGGTGCGGGGGATCATGGCGACGCTGGCCGCTTCACTCCGCCCGCGGTTCCTTCTCGACCTGCCAGGTCTGGCCCTTGCTGACGAGGGCTTGAAGATCCGGCGTCTTACCGGCGCCGACAGCCTCGTTCTGACCGAGCACCGCGTCTTCGAAGGTCGGCGCGGGATCGTCGTAGAGGACGCCCAGAGCGACGGGGAAACCCTGGCCGGGCATTTCGACCAGCATGTGCGCCATGATGCGGTTTGTGGGATCGTGGATCAGCACGTCGGGGTCACCTGCCTCGACGACCTTCAAGGACAAACGGTCGCGGTCGAGCGCAATGCCCTTGGTGGCACCAGCGAACAACATCGGCTCGCCAGGCTTCAGCCATAATTGCATCTCGGTCGCATTCTCGCGCGCGGTGAACGGCGCGAACACGTCGTCGTTATAGACTACGCAGTTCTGGAAGATCTCGACGAAGGCGGTGCCCTTGTGGGCGTGAGCGGCCTTGAGCACGTCGGGCAGGCTTTTGTGGACGTCGATCGCGCGGGCGACGAAGCGGGCGCCTGAGCCAAGGGCAAAGGCGCATGGTCGAGCAGGACGATCGACCGACCCGAACGGGGTCGACGGACTGCGCGTGCCGACCCGAGATGTCGGCGAATATTGGCCCTTGGTAAGGCCGTAAATCTCGTTGTTGAACAGCAGGAACTGGCAATCGAGATTGCGGCGCAGCAGGTGCATGGTGTGATTGCCGCCGATGCTTAGCGCGTCGCCGTCGCCTGTGATGATCCACACGTCGAGCTCGGGATTGGCCAGCTTAACGCCCGTCGCCACCGCGGGCGCACGACCGTGGATGGTGTGAAAGCCGTACGTCTCCATGTAATAAGGGAAGCGGCTGGAGCAGCCGATGCCCGACACGAACACGGTCTTCTCACGCGCGACGCCGAGGTCGGGCATGGTCCGCTGAACGGCTTTCAAGACGGCATAATCGCCGCAACCGGGACACCAGCGAACTTCCTGGTCGGAAGCCCAATCCTTGGCGGTCGTCTTCGAAATGGAGGTCAATTCATTCATCGGAACAGCAACCAGTAGCATATGAAGGAAACGATGATCAGCATCATGATCAATGGAAAGGCGTTGATCGGTCTCATTGCGGCAGGCCAGACTGTCCCATTTCGGGCGAATGGTCCCAATGTTCGCGGTGATGTACCGCTTTTGACGCTTCAGAGCCCCCCCAAGGTTCCGAAAGTTCCAGGGTGGATCCTATTGCGTCCTCGATCTCGGTGATCCGGAACGGATGTCCCGACACCTTGGTGAGCGACAAAGCATCCACCAGGAACTGATCGCGAAGCACGGTCTTGAGCTGGCCCTGGTTCATTTCCGGCACCAGGATACGCCCGAACGAGCGCAGTAGGACAGCAAGGTTCTTCGGGAACGGCACGATGTGCCGGATGTGCACGTGAGCGACGTCAACGCCGCGCGCGCGCATCCGGCGGACCGCCTGGTGGATGGGTCCGTAGGTCGAACCCCAGCCAACCACGACCAGGGCTGCTCCAGCTTCGCCGAGGCACACGTCCTGATCGGGAAGGCTGTCGGCAACGCCGGCGATCTTGGCGTGGCGGACGCGGGTCATCTCGGCATGGGCGCCGGGCGAATAATCGATATCGCCGGTACCGGGCGCTTTCTCGATCCCGCCGATGCGATGGGTGAGGCCTGGGGTGCCGGGCTTGATCCAGTGGCGGGCCAGCTTCTCGTCCCGATCGAACGGGCGGACCTTCTCGCCGTCTGCGGGAGCATCCTCGAAGAAGGTGACGGGGAATGGCGCGTAGGTGCTCATGTCGGGCACCTTCCACGGCTCGGCCGCATTGGCGATATAGCCGTCAGTCAGCAGCATCACCGGGGTCATGTAGTGCACCGCGATGCGGCATGCCTCGATCGCGCAGTCGAAGGCGTCGGCCGGCGAGCGGCTGGCGATCACCGGCAAGGGAGCGTCGCCGTTGCGACCGTAGACCGCCTGATAAAGATCGCTCTGCTCGGTCTTGGTAGGAAGGCCGGTCGAAGGTCCGCCCCGCTGTGAGTTGACGATCACGAGGGGCAGTTCGGTCATAACCGCCAGGCCGATCGCTTCGGTCTTGAGCGCGATGCCGGGGCCGGACGAGGAAGTGACACCCAATTGGCCAGCATAAGACGCACCAAGCGCGGCGCAGATCGCCGCGATCTCGTCCTCCGCCTGAAAGGTGGTGATGCCGAACTCCTTGAGGCGGCTCAGAGAGTGCAGGATCGGCGACGCCGGCGTGATCGGATAGGAACCGAAGAACATCTTCAACCCGGCAAGCTGCGCGCCCGCCACCAGACCGAGTGCGAGCGACTCAGCGCCGGTTACCGTGCGGTAAAGGCCGGCTTCGGCTGGTGCGGGCGGGATCGAGCGCGGCTTGAAGGCGTGGCCCATCTCGACCGTCTCGCCATAAGCATGGCCCGCGTTCAGAGCGGCGATATTGGCTTCGGCCAATGTGGGCGCCTTGGCGAACTTGGTCTTGAGCCAGTCAATAATCGGCGCCCGATCGCGATCGAACATCCACAGCGCCAGCCCAAGCGTCCACATGTTCTTGCAGCGGAGCGCTTCCTTATTGCCAAGCCCGAACGGCTTCACCGCGTCCATGGTCAACTGGCTGATGTTGAACTTAACCAACTGCCAGCGCGACAGGCTGTCGTCCTCCAGCGGATTGGCCGAGTAGCCGGCCTTGGTCAGGTTGCGTGCGTTGAACTCGCCTTCGTCGGCGATGATCAGTCCGCCGTCGCGCAGATGCTCGACGTTCACCTTGAGCGCGGCGGGATTCATGGCGACGAGCACGTCCGGCTGGTCGCCGGCGGTTTCAATCGCGTCCGAGCCGAAATTGATCTGAAAGGCGGAAACGCCGAACGTCGTGCCTTGAGGCGCGCGGATCTCGGCCGGGAAATCGGGGAAGGTGGCTAGGTCGTTGCCGGCCAGAGCGGTGGACAAAGTGAACTGTCCGCCGGTCAACTGCATGCCGTCGCCGCTGTCGCCCGCGAAACGCACCACGACCGCCTCCGGCAGGATGTCGGCGCTAGCTTCGGCTGGGGTGAGAAGGTGGGAGGCCGAGGCCATCGCGGTTCCTGCTGCTGTTGGGCTTGCAACCTCTTTAGAACTGCGCGGGGCGGCGCGCCAGAGTTGGTTGATGCGATCTTCCCTTCCCGGGTGGGAAGGGAAGATCGGCTGCGCTTATCGTGCTCGGCGGAAGAGCCAGGCCGATGTCAGCCAAAGAAGGGTGAAGAATGTGCTCAGCACGATCACGTCGCGAGGCCACGCACGGCCGTCCGTTCCCATGTTGCCGGCGAGCGCGATGATCCCGACGGTGGCTTGAACGATTGCGGTGGCGACCGCGGCTCGGGCCATGCCGGGAGCGCGGAAGCGGGCGATCAGCGCGCCAAGAGCAAGCGTGGCCATGACCCCCAGGAACATCATGTTGGCCGGGTTGTCCTCGCTGCCGATAATCCCGACCGCCAGGTTCAGCCAGATGAGCAGGAAGGTGCCGAGCAGCGCGAGTGCCGCTCCGCCGCGATAAGACCAGTTCGACGACATGCGCGCGGCACCTTCAAAGGCGAGCCCGACGAAGAGCATCATCGCGCCCATGACGATGAAGTCGGTCTCGTCCCAATCGACCTCACGCGTGAACCGCATGGCGATGAAGGGTATCGAGAGCAGGATCACCGGGATCGACCAGCCGACAATCCGCCAATTGATCGCGCCGGGCCGGCGAGCGGCGGTGGGTTCAGCTTGTGCCATGATGTGGATCCTCCTGCATGTTTGAGGCTCTATCGTGTCCGCCGCTTCCGTGAACGTCATGAGGGAAGGGTGAGGCTTTGGTGAAAAGCGACGGCTGGTGGCTTCACCGATTGACAGCGTGATCGGGGCAGGGTGGTTGCGGGTTGGGCAAGGCGGGGATCAGCAGACGCAGATGACAGGCAGCTTCCGTTTCGGCGAGTTCGCGCTCGATGTTGCAGATCGGCAGTTGCGTCGGGGGAGCGACCCGGTGGAAATCAGCGCGCGCTATTTCGACGCGCTCGTTCTGCTGGTCGGCGAGGCCGGCGGCCTGGTATCCAAGGACCGGTTCCTGAGCGAGGTCTGGCGCGGGGTGCCTGTCACCGACGAAGCCCTGACACAGTGCGTACGGGCGTTGCGCCGCGCGCTTGGCGACGATGCCGGAAGCCCGCGCTTCATCGAGACGGTGCCCAAACATGGCTATCGCTTCATTGCTGCCGTCGAGCGGGTCGAGGCTGAGAAGCTGACACACAGTCGGGAGGGCCCGGAAGCCGTCCTGCGCAAACGTGAACACGGCTTGCTTGTCGCGGCGGGCACGATCGGCGGCGGCTTGGCCGGAATGTGCGGCGGCTTGCTCTATGGCTTTGCCGGTGCCTCGCAGCCCGTTGCGGCTGGCGCAGGCGCGGCGTCGCTGCTGCTGGTTTTGCTTTGCATCAACATCCTGCTTGGGCTGATCGCCGGAGCGGGAGTGTCCTCCGGCATGGCCGTCGCAGGCCATCTGGCAGGAGAAACATCGCGCTGGTTGATCGCCGGTGCTGCGGCGGGCGGACTTGTCGTCGGCGCGCTCGTGAAGCTCCTTGGCCTGGACGGGTTCAATCTGCTGCTCGGCCAGTCGCTGGGCGACATCACCGGCGCTTTCGAGGGTTTGCTGCTTGGCGCCGCCGTCGGCCTGGGCGCTTGGCTGGCCGGCCGAAGCAGGCGACCCAAGAAGCTGGTGATGAGCCTTGTGCCAGCAGGGCTCGCCGGCGCCATCGCAGGATTGCTGATCACCCTGATGGGCGGACGATTAATGGGCGGTAGCCTGGCATTGCTGGCAGAGCGTTTCCCGACTTCGCGATTACGGCTCGACCGGGTCACAGTCTTGTTTGGGGAAAGTGAGTTCGGGCCAGTCACCGCAGGGGTGACGAGCGCGGTCGAAGGCGCGGTGTTCGTCATCGGCGTCGTTGGCGCGACGATCATCGCGCGCAGGGGGTTCTCTTCATATCGGGATGGCGCGGGCTAGATGCTGCCGCCCGGCTGACAAACAGGTAACAGCGCCGAAAGAGGGTTGTTCCGGGCGGCTTGACTAGCGAGAAGCGGGTATGACCGAAGCCTTCGCAAAACCACTCCAAGCTCGCGCGCAATGAGCAAGCAGAGCTATCGTCGCGGCGTGGGGGTCATGCTGGTGAACCTTGAGGGGCAAGTCTGGGTCGGCAAGCGCATCGATTCGCCGGGGGACGCCTGGCAGATGCCGCAGGGTGGAATGGACAAGGGCGAAAGCCCGTGGGCAACGGCCGAGCGCGAGCTGGAGGAGGAAACGGGGATCGCGCCGCACCTGGTGGAGCGGATCGCCGAAGCACCGGAGCTGCTCCGCTACGACCTGCCCGAAGAACTGCGGGGGCAGTTCTGGAAGGGCAAGCACGTTGGGCAGGAGCAGAACTGGTTCTTGTGCCGCTTCCTGGGACGCACCAGCGACGTGAACGTGGCGACCGCACATCCGGAATTCTGTGAATGGAAGTGGGTCGAGCCGAGCGAGCTGCCGGGGCTGATCGTGCCGTTCAAGCGGGAGATGTATGCGCGCTTGGTAGAGCTGTTCGCCCCGCATCTGTGAGCCTTGCTTTGGACAAGCGGCGGTGTGCTGGCTAAGACCGCGCGCATGCCGGAGCTGACCAGAATTGAGCGCGACGCCGTGGAACGCGCGGAGGCGGCGGCGATGCTGCCGCAAGTCGAGGCTTGGGCGGGGATCAACTCGGGCACCGACAATCTGGCGGGGCTGGGCGACGTTGCGGCACTGCTGGCAGACGCGTTCAGCGTGCTCCCGGGCAAGTTGAACTTGCGCGCGGCGGACCCGGTGACGGCCGTGGAGCCGGACGGGCGCGTTCGCGAAATTGCACGCGGGCGAAACCTGCACCTTGTGGTGCGGCCGGACGCGCGGGTGCAGCTGCTGCTGACCGGGCATATGGACACGGTGTATGGTGCGGATCACGCGTTTCAGAACTTGGCATGGCGCGAGCCGGGCGTGCTTGGCGGGCCCGGCGTAGCGGACATGAAGGGCGGGTTAGCGGTCATGCTGGCGGCGCTGGAAGCGGTCGAGGCCTCGCCCGATGCGGCGGCGGTTGGTTATGAGGTGGTGATCAACTCCGACGAGGAAACGGGCTCGGGTGGATCGGCGGCGCTGATCGCGGCGGCGGCTCGAGGGAAGCGTGCTGCCTTGACCTATGAGCCCGCAGCCCTGCCCGACGGCACACTTGCGGGTGCGCGGCCTGGCAGCGGGAATATCTCGTTCACCATCACCGGGCGCTCGGCCCATGCCGGGCGCAATCCTGAGGACGGGCGCAATGCGGTGGTCGCGGCGGCGGCGCTGGCGCTTCGGCTGGACGCGATCAAGGGGCCGCGATTGAGTGTCAACGTCGCGCGGGTGGATGGCGGTGGGCCGAACAATGTGGTGCCCGACCATGCCGTGCTGCGGGTCAATCTGCGGCCGACGAGCCCCGAGGATCAGGCGCGAGCTCAAAGTTCGATCGAGGCGGCGGTGGCGAGAGTCGCGGGCGAGCATGACGTGCTAGTCTCCGTTCACGGCGGTTTCGGACGCCCGCCCAAGCCACTCGACCCTGCGGCGGAGCGACTGTTCGGCCTTGTCCGGGATGCGGGTGCGGACCTTGGGCAGGCGATCCGCTGGCAGCCGTCGGGCGGCGTTTGCGATGGCAATAACATCGCGGCCCAGATGGTGCCGGTCGTCGACACCATGGGTGTGCGCGGGGGCAAGATCCATTCGATGGAAGAATATCTGATCGTTGACAGTTTGGCGGAGCGTGCAGCCTTGTCGGCGCTGACCATCCTTCGGCTGGGTGCCGGCCGATGAGCTTTCGTGTCCGTCCTGCGGAGCCGGGCGACTTCGACGCCGTCTATGAGATGGCCAAGCTGACCGGCGGTGGATTCACCAATTTGCCCGCCGACAAAGGCACGCTGGTGGCGAAGCTGGCGCGATCGGAGGCGGCCTTCGAGCGGCCCGAGGACGTGCAGGGCAATGACTGTTTCATGTTCGTCCTCGAAGATCCGGAAGCCGGGCTGATCCGCGGCACGTGCCAGGTGTTTGGCCAGGTCGGCGTGACGCAGGCGTTCTATTCTTACCATTTGAGCACGCAGACGCAGTCGAGCCCGGAGCTTGGCAAGACTTTCCGGATCCAGATGCTCAGCCTGACCACGGACCTGGAAGGGTCGAGCGAGGTTGGTGGACTGTTCCTGCATCCAGCACTTCGCGCCGGCGGCTGGGGCATGTTGCTCGCACGCAGCCGCTATCTGTTCATCAAGCAGCATCGCGCACGCTTCGGCGATCGCGTGCTGGCCGAACTTCGCGGCGTGATGGACGAGGCCGGTAACTCACCGTTCTGGGATGCGCTGGCCGGTCGTTTCTTCGACATGAGCTTCCCGGATGCCGATCAATTCAACGCGATGCATGGCACCCAGTTCATCGCCGATCTGATGCCCCGCACGCCGATCTATGTGTCGTTGCTGTCCGACAGCGCCAAGAGCGTCATGGGCCTGCCGCATCCGACCGGTCGGGCTGCTCTGCGAATGCTGGAAGCGGAAGGCTTTCGCTATGAACGCTACGTCGACATCTTCGACGGTGGGCCGACAGTGACGGCACCGACCGACCAGATCCGGACGGTGCGCGAGTCGACTGCGTTGCGCGTGGCCGAGATCGGCGATGGAGGCTCGACCAAGATGATGATTGCGACGGGCGCCATGAAGCAATTCCGTGCGGGGCTGGGCGAGGCTCGGCGGATCGGTGGTGACGATGTTGCCGTCAGCAAGGAGATGGCGCGGCTGCTCGACCTTCAGATTGGTGACACAGTGCTGGCCGTAGCTCGCTGACGTGGCGCTCACCGAGATCAACTTTGACGGAATCGTCGGGCCGAGCCACAACTACAGCGGACTAAGCCTGGGAAATCTGGCTGCGACGGGTCATGCCGGACTAGTATCGCATCCGCGTGCGGCCGCACTGGAGGGCATCGAGAAGATGCGCGCCAACCTGGCCTTGGGTCTAGCGCAGGGGCTGTTCGTGCCGCCACCCAGGCCGGCGCGGGCCTGGCTGGCAGCGCTTGGGACCACCGTCGAAACGGCTGATCCGGTACTTTTGGCGAATGCCATGTCGGCCTCGCCGATGTGGGCGGCGAACGCGACAACGGTGTCGCCAGCACCCGACACGGCGGACGGGCGAACGCATCTGACGGTCGCAAATCTGCGTACAATGCCGCATCGCAGCCATGAGTGGCCCGATACGCTGAAGCAATTGCAATTGGCGTTTGCGGATGAGCGCCACTTCGCGGTGCATGGTCCGGTGCCGCCGGCCTTTGGCGATGAGGGCGCGGCCAACCACATGCGGATCGCCGGGAAGCATGGCGAGCCGGGCGTCGAGATCTTCGTCTACGGTCTGACCGGCGGGCCGTTTCCGGCGCGGCAGCACGTAGAGGCGTGCCGTGCGATCGCACGGTTGCATCAGCTGCAGCCGGCCAAGACCTTGTTTGTAAAGCAGTCGGAGGAGTCGATTGCGGCGGGCGCCTTCCACAATGACGTGGTGGCGGTGTCGAACGAGCGGATCCTGTTCGCGCATGAGCAAGCCTTTGCCGACAAGGCGGCGATGATTGTCGCGCTTGAGGCCAGCGTACCCGACTTTTCGTTCGTCGAGGTGCCCGCAGCCGAGGTCAGCCTGGCCGACGCGATTTCGTCCTATCTGTTCAACGCGCAATTGGTGACTCCGCCCGACGGCATCCCAACGCTGATCCTGCCGAGCGAAGCGCGCGACACGCCTGCGGTATGGGGCTGGCTGCAGCGCCATCTGGCCGGGAACGGCGCCATTCGCC
The DNA here is from genome assembly GCA_964243335.1 of uncultured Sphingomicrobium sp. Taxonomy (GTDB): domain Bacteria; phylum Pseudomonadota; class Alphaproteobacteria; order Sphingomonadales; family Sphingomonadaceae; genus Sphingomicrobium. The sequence goes on from CAXTED010000001.1 coordinate 50,943, forward strand.
GTGTGCAGGTCGTCGATGTACGCGAGTCGATGGGGAATGGCGGCGGACCTGCCTGCCTGCGCCTGCGCGTGGTTGCAAATCCGTCGACGGTAGATCCCCGCTTTCTGGCGAGCCCAGCGAAGCTAAACCGCTTGGCAGATGTGGTGGCGCGACAATGGCCGGAAAGCATTGCGACAGAAGAGCTTGGCGACCCAGCCTTGCTCTCGAAGATCAAGCGCGCGCGGGATGCTCTTCTAGCTGAACTTCAGCTTCCTGAGCTGTCGGGTTAATTGACATTTAACCAACAGCCTTAACGCAAGAAGCCCGGAACCCCGCCACTGGCACGGCCGTTGCTTTACCAATGACGATGTTGCACGCATTAGGCAGATTGTTCACGATCAAGACGCGCTGGGAAGCGTGGCTGATCATCTGGGCAATCGCTCTGGGTTCGGTCGAGCGCGGCAAGCATTACCTCGCCGTATATCCCGGAACTCTGGGGTGGGTGTTCTTTGGGTTGTGCACCGGAGTGGTGTTCGTTGCCGGCCCTAAGCTGCTCGATTCCGTGAGGCCCCCCCGCGTTGTTTTGTCGCAGGGCGGCCCGTCGCGGCGCCGGCGCTTGAACTAATCGTATTCGACCCAGCTTGTGCCGTCGGTGCGGCGGTTGAGCGTGACCGTCACGGTGTCACACAAGTTCACGCCAGCCCAAGTCACAGACTTTCCGCCTGGCAGGGTTGCTCGTACGTCGAACGCGCATTCACCCTGTCTGTCCGAAACCGGTTGACGTTGACCCGGAGCAGCCGAGCCGAGGCCAAGTGGCCGCCAAGGCTCCCGATTATAGCTGCGCATCGAGAGATCGCGAAGGGGCGTGCCGGTGCCGTTGACCAAGGTCACGCCGTCCGCTGCCGAGGCAGGACCAGCAAGGAGTGCTGAAGCACCCAAGATCAGGCGCAAGCGAATCATCTCGCTCACGTAACAGAAAACCCGCCTCTTGCGAAGAGACGGATCTCGTCTGTCAGGCGGCGCGCGCCGTCAGATGGGCGTGCTTGCGACCATGCTGCACCACGGGTGTCGCCGTGCCGCGAGCATAGCTGTCGCTGAGCGGCAAAGCGGTGGCGCAGAAGCTGCACTCGGCGAGCATGCGGCCGATCATCCAGTGCGTGCGACCGCATCCCGGGCAGTGATTGACCTGATTCTCGCGATAGACTGCGTGATAACCGCGCAGCGCGGGATTGAAGTGGGTGTGAGCCTGGGTGCCGGACTGAAACATCGTCATGATCCTTGAGGAACTTGTTTCCTCTATAACGAGCGTTCAGTCGTTGGGTTTCGTCGGTGAATTGAACGTTCCGTTCTGTTACAGTGAGGACACAGCGGCTCGCTTGAGATCCGTCCGTCAGTCCAGACGCACTTTGCGGCCAGTCTGCCCTTTGCCCTGCACAAGGGCCACAACTTGCTCGGCAACCACTTCCGGGCCCTTGAGCGTGTCGGGCTCTTCACCCGGAAATGCCAAAGCGCGCATGCGGGTGCGGGTGGCGCCCGGATCGACGATGCTGACGCGAAGCTTTCCCGAATAGGCCGTTTCGTCGGCATATGCGCCCAGCAGAGTCTCGAGCGCGGCCTTGGAGGAACCATAGGCGCCCCAGAAGGCGCGCGGTGTGGCGCCGACCGAACTGGTCAAGGCGACGACTTCCGCCGCCGTGCTGGCGCGCAGAAGCGGATCGAAAGCAGCGATCATCGCCTGATTGGCCAGAAGATTAAGCGCGATGATGCGGCCATATTCCTTTGGGTCGATGTGTTCGACCGGGGTGAGCGAGCCAAGCATGGCAGCGTTGAGGATGAGCAAGTCCAGCTTCTGCCAGCGTTCGGCGATCGCGGCGCCAAGCCGGGCGATGGCGTCGCTGTCGGACAGGTCGACCGGCGCAATGGTCGCGCTGCCGCCCGAAGCGTGGATGCGTTCCTCGACCGCTTCCAGACCGGGGACCGAGCGGGCGACGAGGATGACATGCGCGCCAGACGCGGCGAGTGCTTCTGCAGTGGCGGCTCCGATCCCGCGCGAAGCGCCGGTCACGAGAGCGAGTTTGTCGGCAAAGGGCTTCATGGCGGCGCGTCTAGGCTGAGCGCAGCTTCCTGTCACCTCAACGCCGGAAGCGAATGCCCGCGGCTAGCGTGACGCAACCAGCGCGAGCGCGCTTTCCTCGACCTTCTTCTCGATCAGGTCGGTCAGGCGGGTCGGGTAATCGCCGGTGAAGCAGGCGTCGCAACGCTGCGGCGCTTCCGGAGAGCGGACGTCACCCAGCGCGCGGTACAGGCCGTCGATGGAAATGAAGGCCAAGCTGTCGGCGTTGATGTATTTGGCCATCGCCGCGACGTCCATCTGAGCGGCGAGCAGCTTGGCGCGCTCCGGCGTGTCGACGCCGTAGAAGCAGCTGTGGCGCGTCGGGGGAGAGGCGATTCGCATGTGCACTTCGGCTGCGCCCGCATCGCGCATCATCTGCACGATCTTCAGGCTGGTGGTGCCGCGCACGATGGAGTCGTCGACCAGCACGATGCGCTTGCCCTTGCACAAAGCGGAATTGGCGTTGTGCTTGAGCTTTACCCCAAGGTGGCGAACCTCGGCATTGGGCTGAATGAAGGTGCGGCCGATATAGTGCGAGCGGATGATGCCCAGTTCAAAGGGCAGGCTGGATGCCTGGCCATAGCCGATCGCCGCCGGCACGCCGCTGTCGGGCACCGGCACGACGATATCGGCGTCGATCGGTGATTCACGGGCTAGCTCGGCACCGATGTTCTTGCGGCTTTCATAGACGCTGGTGCCGTCCACGACCGAGTCGGGCCGGCTGAAATAGACATGCTCGAAGATGCACGGCCGGGGTCGCTGGGCGGAGAATGGCCGGAAGGAACGTACGCCATCGCCGTTGACCAGGATCATCTCGCCCGGCCCGACGTCGCGTTCGTAGCGCGCCCCAATCACGTCGAGCGCGACGGTCTCCGACGCGAAGATGATCGAATCGCCGATGCGGCCCATGACCAAGGGACGAATGCCGAGGGGATCGCGGCAGGCGACGAGGCCTTGCTCGGTCATAACGACCAGCGAATAGGCGCCCTCGACCTGGCCGAGCGCGTCGATCAGGCGATCGAGCGGCGTGGTGTAATGCGAGGTCGCGACGAGGTGGATGATGACTTCAGTGTCGGAGGTCGACTGAAAGATGGAGCCGCGGCGGTTAAGCGTGCGGCGCAGGGTCATCGCATTCGAAAGATTGCCATTGTGCGCGACGGCGAACCCGCCCTCCGACATCTCGGCGAACAACGGCTGGACGTTGCGCAGCGCCGAGGAGCCGGTCGTCGAATAGCGCACATGGCCGATGGCAGCGCGGCCCGGCAGGGACCGGATCACCTCGTCCTTGTCGAAATTGCCGCCGACGTGGCCCATCGCGCGATGCGAGTGGAAGTCGGTTCCGTCCATGCTGGTGATGCCAGCGGCTTCCTGGCCGCGATGCTGCAACGCGTGCAGGCCAAGCGCGGTGAAGCTGGCGGCACCCTCGGCGTTCCAGATGCCGAACACGCCGCATTCCTCATGCAGCTTGTCGTCGTCGAACGGGTTCGTGCTGAGCATCGTCAGAGAATCACCTGCCGGGGGAATGGGAGTCGCCTATAGGGCGGAACGGTTCCTTTGTCGCGCCGCGGCTGAACAGGGGTTGAAGCGGGCGGCTGAACAGGCGAACTGAGGCTTATGGTTCGTATTGTCCTTGCCCTGTCCGCCTTGCTGCTCGGTGCCTGCTCGCAAAAGGCCGAGGCGCCTTCGTCCCCCGAAAGCGAGAATGCGGTGGCGAGCGTCGGCACGGCCACTTTTGCCGGCAGCGGGCGTGATCGATTGTGCCTGGCCGATGGCGGGCGCGGGGCGTTCATCACCTACGGCGAGGGCAATGCCAATTGTTCGGTACGTGGGCAGGTCGAGGGCTCGGGCGAGCGGCTGACTTTGGCGCCGGAAGGTGATTTGACGTGCCGGATCGACATCGTTCGCAACGGTGACGACGTGCGTCTTGGCGAGATGGGCGAAGCCTGCGCTTATTATTGCGGACCAAAGGCCAGCTTCGCCGGCAAGACCTTCAAGCGCATGACGAATGCCGAGCCGGTGACCGACATCGCCGGGGATCCGCTCTGCTGAGAACCGCGCCGCTTTGTTGACGCGCGCCCAGTCCTCGATAACAGGCGGGTCACGTTTATCAGCCCGTCCAAGAGGTTGCCATCCATGCCCGTCTACACCGCCCCAGTTCGCGACACGCAATATGTCCTCGACCACGTCGTGGGCATGCAGAATCACAGCAATCTGCCGGGCTTCGCCGATGCCACGCCCGACCTGATCGAAGCGATCCTGCAGGAAGGCGCGCGGTTCTGCCAGGACGTGCTGCTGCCGCTTAATCGCACCGGCGACGAGGAAGGCTGCACCCGGCACTCCGATGGTTCGGTGACCACGCCGGCGGGCTTCAAGGATGCCTATAAGCAGTTCTGCGAGCTTGGGTTCACGAGCCTGTCGGCGCCGGAGGAATTTGGCGGGCAGGGTCTGCCCCACGTGCTGTCGAGCGCGATGACGGAATATGTGCTGTCGGCGAACCAGAGCTTCGAGATGTACCATGGCCTCACCGCCGGGGCGATCGCGTCCATCCTGACCAAGGGATCGGACGAGCAGAAGGCGACCTATCTGCCCAAGATGATCGCCGGCACCTGGACCGGCACCATGAACCTGACCGAGCCGCATTGCGGCACCGATCTGGGCCTGCTCAAGACCCGCGCCGAGCCACAGGCGGACGGATCCTATGCGATCACCGGCACAAAGATTTTCATCTCTTCTGGCGAGCATGACCTCGCCGACAACATCATCCATCTGGTGCTCGCGAAGATCACCGGCGCCCCCGATTCGGTGAAGGGCATTTCGCTGTTCATCGTGCCCAAATTCATGGTCGACGCGAACGGCGAAGCAGGCGCACGCAATGCGGTCACCTGCGGCTCGATCGAGCATAAGATGGGCATTCACGCCAATTCGACCTGCGTGATGAACTATGACGGGGCGACCGGCTATCTGGTGGGTGAGTCCGAGAAGGGGCTCGCGGCGATGTTCATCATGATGAACGCGGCGCGGCTTGGGGTCGGCATGCAGGGCCTGGCGCAAGGCGAGATCGCCTATCAGAATGCCGTCGCCTACGCCAAGGACCGTCGGCAGGGACGGGCGCTCAACCGGGATGCACGCGAAGCCGAGGCGAAGGCGGACACGCTGATGGTCCACCCGGATGTGCGACGCATGCTGATGGAAGGCCGCGCGTTCAACCAGGCCGCCCGTGCCTTGGTGCTTTGGGGATCGCTGCAGGTGGACCTGTCGCACAAGGCTGCGACCGAAGAGGAGCGGCTTGCGGCCGACGACCTCATTTCGTTGCTGACGCCGGTGATCAAGGGATATCTGACCGATCGCGGGTTCGAGACCGCGGTGTCCGCGCAGCAGGTGTTCGGCGGCCACGGCTACATTCGCGAGTGGGGCATGGAGCAGTTCGTCCGCGATGCGCGGATCGCACAGATTTACGAAGGCACGAACGGCATCCAGGCGATGGATCTGGTCGGCCGCAAGCTGGGACAGAATGGCGGACGCGCGATCGGCCTGTTGTTTCGAACGGTCGGTCGGGAGATCGCCGATGCTCGGGCCGCGGGTGATCCGGCTGGCTTGGCGGAGCCGCTGGAAAAAGCGCTTGGCGAGTTGCAGGCAGCAACGATGTGGTTGGCGCAGAACGGCATGGCGAACCCCGACCATGCCGGTGCCGGCGCCTATGCCTATATGGATTTGATGGGCGTGGTGACGCTTGGCTGGATGTGGCTCAAGATGGCCGTCGCGAGCGCCAAGCTGGTTGAAGATCCAGCTGAGGATCGGGCGTTCCATGAAGCCAAGCTGGCAACGGCCCGCTTCTATGCGCAGCGCCAGTTGGTAGCGGCCGGAGCGCTGCGCCGAAGCGTCGAGGCGGGCGCGGTAACGGTGATGGCCCTGCCGGTGGAGGCCTTTTAGAAGAGGGCTGGCTCCGTATTCCAAGTGCAGACTTGGCCAGGAGCTCTGGTCGCACGGCTTAGTTCGCGGCTGCCTTGTCGACGTACCAGGGTCGCATCATGGTCACGTCATTGCCCTTGACCCGCTTGGGCGCCAGCCGGGCGAGGTCGAAGTTCTGGTGGAACTGCACGCCGAATCGGCCGGGGTGGGACCAGCGCACGACGCCCGCTACCGGACCGACGCCGACGATGTCGATCGTCATCTCCAGGCCGGGAGCAACGGGCGCATCACAGTCCACCAGCGTGCCCATCGCCGAGATGTTGCGTAGCCGTAGCTCCACGACCTTGCCGTCGATCATGCTCAAGGCGCGGCGCATCAAGCGCTGGCGCGGTTCGCGGGCGCACTGGTGACCGTCAGCCTCTACCGACCGGTCCACTGTGAGCGACAAAGCAACTTCGGCGCTGGCGGGCCGTCCAAAGATGAAGCCCTGGATCTGGCTGACGCCAAGCTCGCGCATCAATTGCAGATCGTCATGGGTCTCAACCCCCTCCGCAGTGGTGTCCATGCCCAAGCTGTCGGCAAGCGTGACGATGGCCCGGATGATGGCGGCGTTGCGGCTGGAGATGGAGGCGGCGCCGCGAACAAAGCTCTGGTCGATCTTGATCTTGTCGAACGGCGCTTTCTTCAGATAGCCAAGCGATGAATAGCCGGTGCCGAAATCGTCCAGGGCAAGCCGCACGCCCAGTTTTTTCAGGCCGGCGAAGGTCTCGTCCGTGGCATCGCCCTCCGCAAGGAAGACCCCCTCGGTAATCTCGAGCTCGAGTCGGATCGGTTTGACGCCGCTAACTTCCAGGGCCTTGGCGACGATCTCGACAATGCCGGGATCGTTGAACTGGATGGGCGACAGGTTCACGGCGATGCGCACGTCGTCGGGCCAGCGTGCCGCCTCGGCAAGAGCGCTGTAGAGGACGAACTCGCCGATCTTGGCGATCATGCCGCATTCTTCCGCCAATGGAATGAACTTGGCTGGAGAAATGGCACCCCGCTTCGGGTGCTGCCAGCGCACCAGAGCTTCGAAGCCCGAGATCTCTTCGCCGGCTGCGCGCACGATCGGCTGGTAGTTAACGAATAGCTCATTGCGCTCGAGCGCCTGTCGGAGATCGCTTTCGAGGATCTGGCGATCCGACGCTTCGGAGTGCATCGAGGCCTGGTAGAAGCAATGCTTGCCGCGGCCGTCGCCCTTGGCGGCATAGAGCGCCAAATCGGCGTTGCGGATCATGCTGTCGGCGCAGGCGCGGCCCGGATCGCCGATGGCGATGCCGACCGATGCGCCGATCGTAACCCGGTGTCCCTCGATCATGTAGGGGCGCGAAACCTGCTCGATCAGGGTTTTGGCCAAGGGTTCGAGTAGGCCGATATCGACCGTGCCGGGAAGCACCGCCTTGAATTCGTCACCGCCCAAGCGCCCGACTTGCCCATGTTCTCCCATGCAGGCGGTAAGCCGTAGCCCGACAGCCTTGAGGAGCGCGTCGCCGATTGGGTGGCCAAGCGTGTCGTTGACGTTCTTGAACCGGTCCAGGTCGATCAGGAACAGCGAGCAGCCGCGCTGACGCCGCGCCGCATTGCGCAAGGCCTCGTCGAGCGTCTGTCGCATCATGGCGCGGTTTGGCAGGCCGGTCAGCGAGTCGAAGCGCGCCAGCCTGCTGATTTCCTGTTCGGAACGACGCTGTTCGGTGAGATCGGTGCCGATCCCGCGGAAGCCGAGATAGCGTCCATTGTCGTCGAAGATCGGATTACCGGACAGCGACCAGTGAACGTCCTCGTCGCTGGCTGGGCGGACGACCACGTCGGAGAATGGGAATCGAGCGGAGAGGTGGAAGCCCAAGGTCCGTTCGTCGCGGAATGTCTCGCCCGGGCTGCTGTCGACCGACAAAAGATCGGTGAACTGACGGCCGAGCATCGCCGTCGGTGAGGTTTTGAAGTCGTCCGCCAACTGCTGCGACACGTAAGACAGGGTGCCGGCACTGTTCGTCTCCCAGAACCAGCCGCGCCCTGATGCTTCGAACTCCGCGACGAAGTTCAAGGACTTCTGTGCCGACGAGTCGAGGCGCAGGCGACGGCGCGAGCTAGCCAACATCATCCGGGTGACTGCGACGGAGTAAGCGACGTTCGTCAGAGTCAATGCGCCAATCACCAACCCAGTCATGCCACTGGCGGCAAACAGAGCCGACCCGATCGCCCCCATCAACGCGTTGACGATCGCCAAGGGAGGCGAGCCCATGCACAAAATGCTTGTCATCGCGAGGCCAGCGCCAAGGGCGAGCGGGAGGATATTTAGATCACCGGGCTGAGCCACGCTGCCGGCCAAGCCGACGAACAGCATCCAGAGGGCCGCTGAAAAGGCGACGTACGCAGCGATGATTTGGCCAACGGTGTGCGGCTTCAGGTTTAGTCGCTTGCGACAGGCCACAATAGCTGCGGCAAGGCCATCGACGAGCAGGACCATGGCGAGCAGCAGCACCATGCTGACGGATGTGCCGAGGCTAGCGGAGCGCATGCCATAGTAAAGAACGCCCAAACCAACGATCACGTGAGACGCGACAAGGAGATACGGGCCGTAGGTGAATTGTGCCACACGCTTGGCGGCGACAGACAGGTCGTCGTCGTTTTCCGGCGCGCATACATCAAAAAGGACCGCCTGGCGCACAGAGGCCTTTGGTGGCGGTCCGATCTCTTCGACGGCAAATCCTACACGCGCTCGACGCATTACAACACACAACCCCAGGGTCTTCGGCAGGTTGTATTAAGCGAGAAGCCGTTAACGGATCGTCATACTGGATGAATGAAAGTTGCGTTCATCACGTTCGCAGACAAGCCGCTATTCTCATTCTTCCGTCGGCAGGAAGTCCGGCACGGAGAGATAGCGTTCGCCAGTGTCATAGTGGAAGCCAAGCACTCGCGGATGTTCCCCCAGCTCAGGCAGCTTCTTGGCAATGGCGGCGAGCGTCGCGCCCGACGAGATTCCCACCAACACGCCCTCTTCGCGGGCACAGCGGCGTGCCCATTCGCGGGATTCCTCCGCTTCGACCTGGATCACGCCGTCGAGCAAAGTGGTATCAAGGTTTTCGGGAATGAAGCCGGCGCCGATGCCTTGAATGGGGTGAGGGCTCGGCGCGCCGCCGGAGATGACCGGCGACATGGTCGGTTCGACTGCGAACACCTTCAGGTTCGGCCACATCGGCTTGAGCACCCGCGCGCAAGCTGTGAGGTGACCGCCGGTGCCAACGCCGGTGATCAGCGCGTCGAACGGGTCGTCCACGAAGTCGGCCAGTATCTCACGAACCGTGGTTTCCAGGTGCACCTGGATGTTTGCCGGATTGTTGAACTGCTGCGGCATCCACGCGCCCGGCGTCGAGTCCACGATCTCCTGCGCGCGGGCGATCGCGGCCTTCATGCCGCCGGCACGCGGCGTAAGATCAAAGGTCGCGCCATAGGCCAGCATGAGACGGCGCCGCTCGACACTCATCGAATCGGGCATCACCAGAATAAGCTTATAGCCCTTCACCGCGGCAACCATCGCCAGGCCGACGCCTGTGTTGCCGCTGGTTGGCTCAACGATCGTTCCGCCCGGCTTGAGATGTCCGTCGCGCTCAGCCGCTTCGATCATGGACAGCGAAATACGATCCTTGATCGAGCCGCCCGGATTGGCCTTCTCCGACTTGATCCAAACTTCCGCCGTGTTGCCGAACAGGCGGTTGACACGAATGTGCGGGGTGTTGCCGATGGTATCGAGAACGGATTGGGCCTTCATGCCTGTTACTCCTGCGTGACCGGATCCGGCACGGTCGCCGGCGGGTCGAATGTTCGGGCGTTGCGAAGTTCGGGAAACAGGTAAGACCACAGGCCGGCGATTACTACCGCTGCGCCGCCGCCGAATACGACGGCACCGACCGGGCCGAGCAAGGCGGCGAACACCCCCGACTGCATCTCCCCAAGCTCGTTCGAGGCGGAGATGGCCAAACCTGAAACGGCGGACACGCGGCCGCGCATCGTGTCGGGTGTGTGCAGCTGCACCAAGCTGGAGCGGATATAGACCGAGAACATGTCGGCAGCGCCCAGGAAGGCGAGCACGAGAAGGGAGAAAGGCATGGAGGTGGACAGGCCGAAGGCGACCGTAAGCAGCCCAAAGGCGACCACAGCGAACAACATCTTGACCCCGACATTATGTTTGAGCGGTCGCCAGGAGAACAGAAATGCGACCAACGATGCGCCGATCGCGGGCGCCCCCCGGAGTAGGCCGAGGCCCTCGCTGCCGACGTGCAGGATGTCGCGCGCAAACACCGGCAGCATGGCCGTCGCACCGCCGAGCAGGACCGCGAACAGGTCCAGCGTGATCGCCCCGAGAAGGAAGCGGTGGCGGCGGACGTAGACAAGGCCGTCGACCATCTGGCGGAAAGGATGAGCATGGCCCTCGATTGGTGGCGGGACGACGCGTCGAACGGGGGTCAAGGCGGCGATGCAAAGCGCCATCAGCGCGGCCGCTGCCCAATAAGGCGCCGCATTGTCGGCCGCGTAGAGAAAGCCGCCCAAGGCGGGCCCCGCAACGGAAGCCGTCTGCCAGGCGATCGAAGACATGGCGATTGCTCGCGGGAGCATCTCGGGCGGAACGATGTTCGGTGTGATCGCCGTCATTGCCGGCCCGACGAAAACGCGCGCTACCCCATGGAAAGCGGCAAAGGTGAACAGCAAGGGCAGAGTGATCAGGTCCTGCGACGTGCAATAGCCGAGCGAGAGGGCGACCAGCATGTCGATGCAATTGGCGAGGCGGGCGACCGTGCGCCGCTCGAAGCGGTCGGCGACCCAGCCGGCAACCGGGGTGAGCAGCGCCAAGGGCACGAACTGCACGGCGCCGAGCAAGCCAAGCTGGAGCGCGGCCTCTCGCACCGACATGCCGTAGTCGGAGCGCGCGACGTCATAGACCTGATAGCCGATGATCACGACCATCCCCATGGTGGCGAGCACGGCGGCGAAGCGGGCCACCCAGTAAAGCTGGAAATCGCGGATCGCGAGGGGGGAAGTGGTCACCGGATCGGCGCTTAAGCGGTGCGAACCTTGCGGGCAAGCGACCGGTTTGGCCGCTCGGCGGAACCGGTCACTTGGGTTGGACGCTACGCTGAAAGCACATCACATACGGTAAGGGAATGAAGCGCATGGCCAATCTGTTCGGGGCTTTGATCGGAGCCGCCATCGATCGACAGGACGGCGACAGCGGCATCAAAGGTGCGATCGTCGGCACGGTCGCCGAGGGAGCCATCCGCCTGCTGGTACCTTTGGCGGCGACCTATGCGCTGGGCTGGGCCGTGCAGTTTGGCGTTCGCAAAGCCTGGCGCGCTGTGGTTGGAAAGGATCCAGTCGGTTCCGATGGGCGACTGAGGCGCGCCTGAGCTTTCCAGAGCACTGCCTAAGTTACGAAAACCCCTCCCGCCGGTATACGGCGAGAGGGGCGGTTGCAGCGCGTCGTCGGCGCTGGACTGTGTCGTTGGCTTAGAAGCGAACGCCGAAGCCGATCACGCCCTGGTCGCGATGTGCCTTCAGGATAACCTCATCCTCAAGGCTGCTAACGTCCTTATAGTTGGTGCGAACGTATTCTGCCTTCACGTAAGCGGAGTTGCCGACGTTCGCTTCGATGCCGAAGCCGATGTGAAAACCATCACGGTTCGCACCCTCGGAGACGTTGTTGGCTGGAACTGCGGTATTGCGATAGTCGGCTTTGAGCCGACCGTTGCTGTAGCCGCCCTTGGCGAAAACCAGCATCGACGGTGACACGGCAAAACCGATACGAGCGCCGCCGGTAACGTTGCGGCCTAGCCCCAAGCAGTAACGTTCGGTGCTGTTGATGACGCATGCCTTGGTGGTCGCGCTTTCGATCCCAGCGTACGCGCCCAATGTCAGTTCTGCGCTAATTGGCGCGTCGTACCCAGCTTCGATGCCATAGCCGAGGCCATCGTCGCGCAGCGTCGTACCATCTTCAAGCACGACCAAAGAAACGCGGTCGTACGAGCCGCGGCCTTCAATGCGTGGTCCGTTGAAGTCAGCGGCAATCGCTGGAGTGGCGGCGAGAACAACGGCCGCAGCAAACGCATATTTGATCAATGAAACTTCCCTGGCCAGCAATTGGCGAGGCCCCTCTAGGCGGAGGGTTGCTAAGAAAACAACAAAAGTTAGGTTGCGGAGTGCTGACTAGCCACGCAGTGGTGCTTCCCTGCCACATCCATCCGCAAGGGGCTTGTTCTACCAAGAACGGCTCTTACCGCAGCGCATGTGAACGGCTCAAAACAGCGTCGTTCTCCCGGCGTAGATAATCAGCATGTGCTTGTAAGAGCACACAGCCGCAAGCGCGCACCAGTTCCAGCCAGAAGAAAGCCCTTGCACGTAGAGGCGATAAGACTAACCCAAGTTAACCCTCAGAGATGGTGTTCGTTCCTTGGTCCAGATCAATTGCTTGCCTGAAACTTCAGCCATCCTTGGCGGCCTCTACGGCGACGGCATGATCGGCCAGCCCGGCGCTTTTTCGACGTCTTGGGCTGACCGAATGGCAGCGGACATCTGGATCGCTTTCGACCAAGCCAAGGCGGCACCCGGCGGGTTGATGCCGCGGGGTCCCCAACGATATTACGTTGGCGTGCAGCCCGAGAAGATCAGCGGCTTCGTCGATATCGTCACCCATCCCTGGTTCGAAACGGTTTGCGAGGCGGTGCTGGGCGCAGGATATAAAGTGGTCGAGATTGGCTTCGACCTGCCGTTCCCGGGCGCGGTGGACCAGCCATGGCATCGCGACTTTGCCGGCCCGACGGCGAAAACCGCGGGCCGGCTGACCAGCCTGGCGTTCAATCTGACCGGCATCGATACGCGTCCTGAGCACGGTCCGTTCGAGATCGCGCCGGGCACCCAGTGGGACACTTTGGACGACGCGCCTGGCGGCATGTTCCCGGCGCGTGCGCAGTGGGCCCGCTTCTCCGAACGGGCGGTACGCAAGATGGCGCAGCGCGGCGACTTCTCTGCTCGCTCGGGGCTGACGGTGCATCGCGGCACGGCCAACCGCTCGAACGAGGCTCGTCCCGTGCTGATCGTCGGCGTGGTTTCCGCTGAGGTCGTGAACCGGGACCACCATCAGCTGCAGGTGACGCAGACGTGGGTGGACAGCGTGTCACCCACGGTGCGCGAACGATTGTTGTACCAGGTCGTGCCGGACGCCGCGCCGATCGTGCAGCAGCACGCGATTGAAGGCCTGCTGGCCGATGCTGCCTGAGGCTCGTCACCCCGGGCTGGCCCCGGGGTGACAACTGGTTTTACGCGTTCATCGGGATCGCGCTGCGACCGCTGTCCGAAACGGCGCTGCTGGTGCCAAGGAAGTTCAGCAGGTCGTTGATCAGGCGCTCCTTGTCGGTAGCGAACACGCCGTGAGCGCTACCCTCATAGGGGATGAACTGCGCGCCGGGGACGGTGTCGGCGACGACCTTGCCGGTGGCGTTGATGGGCACGGTGGCATCGGCGGTGCCATGGATAACCAACGTCGGAACGCCGGTGAAGTTAGCGAGATCGGGGCGGAAATCGGTCGTCGCGAAGGCCTCAGCCGCCGCGAGCGTCGGCTTGAGGCCAGCCATCATCGCCTGGCGCTGGGCGTCGTCAAGCACGGCGCTCGACACGGGGTGCGAGATCAGGCCCTGGCCGAAGAACTGCTTGAAGAAGGTTTCGAAAAAGGCTGCACGGTCCTTCTTCATGCCTGCGGTCATGGTGTCGAACTGCGCCTGAGGGACGCCCTCTGGATTGTCCGGCCCCTGAAGCATGTAGGGCACCACCGATGAAATCAGCACGGCTTTGCTGACGCGGGCCTTGCCCTGCTTCGTGATGAAGCGCGCGACCTCACCGCCGCCCATCGAGAAGCCAACCAGCGATACGGGCTCGCCGATCTTGGCGTCTTCAAGGATGGCGGCGACATCGTCGGCGAAGGTGTCGTAGTCGTAGCCAGTGAAGGGCTGGTCCGAGCGCCCGAAACCGCGGCGGTCGGGAACGATGCAGCGCTTGCCGGCATCGGCCAAGGCCATGGCCGCATCGTCGAACGTGTCGCCGGTCAGCGGCCAGCCGTGCAGCAGGACAACCGGGTCGCCTGTGCCCCAATCCTTGTAATAGAGCTTCGTGCCGTCTTTGGCTGTGGCGTAGGGCATGGTCGTCCTTTCAAAGGTGTTCGCCGGGCCAACGAAGGTGGGACCAGTCCGTTGCCGCCTTCGGTGCGCCGGTCTAGACGAAGGGACGCATGGCCAAGCCCAAAACCCGTTACGTCTGCCAGGCCTGTGGGTCGGTCCAATCGCGCTGGCAGGGACAGTGCCCCGACTGCGCCGAGTGGAACACGCTGGTGCAGGAGGCGGATACGTCCGCCACGCCCTTCGCGGTCAAGCACGACCTGACACGCGGCGGTCGGCCGGTCGAACTGGTCGGACTGAATTCTCAGGTGGCACTGCCGCCGCGCATTCCTTCGGGCGTGGCCGAGTTCGACCGGGCAGTCGGCGGTGGGATCGTGCCCGGATCGGCGATGCTGCTGGCCGGCGACCCAGGCATCGGCAAATCGACCCTGCTGCTGCAGATTGCTGCCAAGGTGGCGCAGAGCGGGCGAGGGGCCGTCTACATCTCCGGCGAGGAAGCGGTCGACCAAGTGCGGCTCCGCGCCATTCGGCTCGGGCTTGGTGATGCACCGGTGCTCCTCGCTGCGGTGACCAGCGTGCGGGACATACTGGCGACGCTGGGCGGGGGAGCACCGCCGGCGCTGCTCGTGATCGACAGCATCCAGACGATGCATTCGGATGTGATCGAGGGCGCTCCCGGTACCGTCAGTCAGGTGCGTGCGTCGGCGCAGGAATTAATCCGCTTTGCCAAGGAGCGCGGCTGTGCGCTGATCCTGGTGGGCCACGTGACCAAGGATGGCAGCATCGCGGGACCGCGCGTGCTGGAGCATATGGTCGACGCGGTGCTCAACTTCGAAGGCGAGCGAAGCCATCAGTATCGCATCCTGCGCGCGGTCAAGAACCGCTTCGGGGGCACTGACGAGATCGGCGTGTTCGCGATGGAAGGCGCGGGGCTGACCGAAGTACCCAATCCATCGTCATTGTTCCTGACGCGGCGTGACGATCCCGTCAGCGGCGCGGCTATCTTTCCCTCGCTTGAGGGGACTCGGCCCGTACTGGTGGAAATACAGGCGCTAACGGTGCGGCTGGCGAGTGGGGCCACGCCAAGACGGGCGGCGGTGGGTTGGGACAGCGGCCGGCTGGCGATGCTGCTGGCCGTGCTGGAAGCGCGCTGCGGGATGAGCTTCGCGTCGAGCGAGGTCTATTTGAACGTCGCCGGTGGGTACAAGTTAAGTGATCCGGCGGCGGATCTGGCGGTGGCCGCGGCCTTGGTGTCGGCGCTGGCGGAGCGGCCCATCCCTGCGGAGGCGGTTATCCTGGGCGAGGTGGCGCTGTCCGGGGAGATCCGTCCGGTGGCGCACGCGGCACTGCGCTTGAAGGAAGCGGCCAAGCTCGGGTTCGAGGAGGCCTGGGTGCCCGGAGGCGTTGAAGCGCAGGGCGGCATAAGGCTGGCCCGGTTCGGGCAGATGCGCGGCTTGGTCGAGCGGATCGTCGGGCACTAGGCTGCAGGTGAAGAAGTAGGGCTGGTCTCTGCGCTCCGCCTTCGCTAGCCGCTTAAGGGTGACCGCACTCGACATCTTCGTTCTGCTGCTGCTGGGGGGCGGCGCCATCGTCGGCTTCGTGCGCGGGTTCGTGCATGAGGCTTTGGCGTTCCTGGCGTGGGTCGCCGCGGTGGTGGCGCTGAAGCTGTTTCACGCGCCGGTGCAGGCACTGGTGGCTCCTTGGGCAAAGGGCGACATTGCGGCGAGTGCGCTCGCTGTCGCGATCATCTTCATCCCGGTCTACTTTCTCGTCCGATATCTGGCACGGCGGCTGGGCAAGGCATCGCGAAGCTCGGCACTTGGTCCGGTGGACCGCCTGCTCGGCGGCGGTTTCGGAATGCTGAAAGGATTGATCGGTGCGACCCTGGTGTTCCTGCTGGCCAACATGCTGACCGACATGGTCTATCGGCCGACTGCCGAGAGACCGGCGTGGATGACGGAAAGCCGCACCTTTCCCTTGCTGAACGCGAGCAGCCGCGCGGTGGTCGATTTTGTCGACCGGCAGCGTGGGCGCCGCACCGGAACACCCTCATGATCCAGCTTTACGACACCGCGACGCGCACCAAGCGACCGTTCGAGCCTGCCGACCCCAAGCGCATCACCATGTATCTGTGCGGCCCCACAGTTTATGGCCGCGCGCACATCGGCAATGCGCGGCCGGCCGTGGTGTTCGACACATTGGCAAGGCTGATCCGGCATCAATATGGCGCGGACAGCTTGGTCTATGCGCGCAACATCACGGACGTGGATGACAAGATCATCGCGGCGGCGGAGGCCGAGGGTGTTGAGCCGGAGGTGATCACCAAGCGCTTTGAGGACGCCTATTTAGCGGACACGGGCGCGCTTGGCGTGGCACCTCCGGACATCGCGCCGCATGCGACGCAGGAGATCGGGCCGATGGTGGCGATGATTGAGCGTCTGGTGACGCTCGGCCATGCCTATGCCGCCGAGGAGCATGTGCTGTTCGATGTCGCGTCCGACCCGGACTATGGCACGCTGTCGCGGCGTGATCGCGATGCCATGCTGGCCGGCGCGCGGGTCGAGGTGGCGCCGTACAAGCGCGCGCCGGGCGACTTCGTGCTGTGGAAGCCGAGTTCGCCCGAGGTGATCGGCTGGGATTCGCCGTGGGGACGCGGGCGACCGGGCTGGCACATCGAGTGCTCGGCGATGATCCGCGCGCATTTGGGCGAGACGATCGACATCCACGGCGGCGGCATCGACCTGGTGTTTCCTCACCACGAGAACGAAGCCGCGCAAAGCCGCTGCGCGCATGGTGGGGCGCCGCTGGCAAAGTACTGGCTGCACAATGGATTCGTGGATTTCGGCTCGGAGAAGATGAGCAAGAGCGTCGGCAATGTGGTGCTGATCAACGAGTTGCTGGAGGCTGGGCACAGGGGCGAGGTGCTGCGGCTGGCGCTGCTGAGCGGGCACTATCGGTCGCCGCTGCCGTGGACGGAAAGCCTGATTGCTCAGTCGTCCCAGGCACTCGGCAAGTGGACGCAGCGAGTGGGAAGTGCGTTCGAGACTAGAGCCTTCGACCGGTCGGCTTGGGCCGACATCGCGCCGGACGAGAAGGCGCTCAAAGCACTCGAAGATGATCTGAATACGCCGCAGTTCATCGCGGAACTGCATAGACTTAGCCGGGAGGCGGGCGAGCAGGCCAGCGATGAGGCATGCCGCGAGCGCGTTATGGTTCTGGCCGCGACGGCAGAGGTCATCGGATTGGACCTGGCGGCCTGCTGGCATCGGCAGCTCACCGACGTTGTCGAAGACCTCACGATACAGGTGCGGATCGATGCGCGAATGGCGGCCAAGAAGTTACGGGAATTCGCGAAGGCGGATGCTATTCGAGCCGAGCTAGCGGCCGAGGGCATCCTCCTTGAGGACGGGCCGAACGGCACAACTTGGCGGCGGGCATGAGCGAGGTCCTTCGAGACGCGTCTTCGGGACGGGCTGCGCCCTCCTCAACCGCTCCTCAGGATGAGCGGGTGGTTTATACGACGGAGATATTGCGGTTGGCAGGGTCCTTGCCTCTGGCTGAGATCGCTGCACCCGATGGCGTTGGCGACGCTCGGTCCGCGACTTGTGGGAGCCGCATCCGGACTTCGGTGACGATAGACGGCGATCGCGTGTCTGCGGTGGCGCAGGAGGTTCAGGCTTGTGCCTTTGGGCAGGCCAGTGCCGCCTTGGTGCAAGCGGGTGCGGTGGGACGCTCGCGTGGAGATGTCGAAGAAGCACGCTCGGCAATGGCCGACTGGCTGACGGCTCGGCGTAACGATCCTGGCGAGTGGCCAGGCTTGCTGGCGCTGGAGCCCGCGCGATTAAAGACGGGGCGGCATGGCGCGATGCTGCTGCCGTTCGACGCGCTCCTTGCCGCCTTGGGCAACGTGCACGAATGAACGACCTGCTTACCGCCGCGGCGATCATGCTTGGCGCGGCCTTGTTCTTCGTGGGGCTGTTCCGCCGCCTGGGGCTCGGCGCCACCCTTGGCTACATCGTGGGCGGGGCCGTGGTCGGTCCGCAAGCGCTGGGCCTGATCGACGGCGGCGAGTCGATCATGAGCGTGTCGGAAATCGGCATTGCCATGCTGTTGTTTCTCGTCGGGCTGGAGCTTCGTCCGAGCCGGCTGTGGCGACTGCGCCGCGATATATTCGGGCTGGGTTTGTTGCAGGTGGTCATCGCGGGTGTGGTCATCGCGGGACTTCTGCATGTCGGTCTGGGATTGAACTACGCCGCGGCAGCCGCGCTTGGCCTGCCATTGGCCTTGTCGTCTACGGCACAGGTGCTGCCGATGTTGCGTTCGTCGGGGGACATGAATTCCCCCTATGGCGAGCGCGCGTTCTCGATCCTGTTGATGCAGGATCTCGCGCTCATCCCGCTGATCACGATCGTTGCCGCCATGAGCAAGTCGCCAGACCCGGCCCAGCCCGGCGGGTGGATGTTGGCCGCCTCAACAGGGGGCGCTGTCGTCGGGCTAGTCCTCGCCGGGCGCTTCCTGCTCAACCCGCTGTTTCGACTGATTGGTCGCTTCGGCGAACGAGAGTTGTTCGTCGTCGCGGGGCTGTTCGCGGTGATCGCCAGCGCCGCATTGATGCATTCGCTCCATTTGTCGGTCGCGCTTGGCGCCTTCGTCGCAGGCGTGATGCTGGCCGAATCGCCTTATCGGCATGAGCTCGAGAGCGACGTGGAGCCGTTCCGGTCGATCTTCCTGGGTATGTTCTTCATGTCGGTCGGCATGCTGCTCGACCTTCGGGTCATTGCCGATCGGCCGTTTACCGTGGTGGGGCTCGCCGTTGGCGTGATCCTGCTGAAGGTCGCGATCCTGTACCCGCTGGCACGGGCGTTTCGAATGCCGCCGGGCCGGGCGATCAGTCTCGCGCTACTGCTTAGCCAAGCCGGCGAATTCGGCTTTGTGTTGTTTGCACAAGCTCAAAGGGCACAGCTGATTACCGGCGAGGCGGCGTCGCTGTTCGGCGCGGTGGTGACCACGTCCATGGCGGCGACGCCGTTCCTGATGAAGCTGATCGACTGGCTGCAGGCGCGCCGCCCGGACGAAGCTTCCGATCTGCAGGGTCCCGAATTCAGTCCGGAGACCAACGCGATCGTCGTGGGCTATGGCCGGTTTGGGCAGACGGTGTCGCAGATGCTCCACGCAAAGGGCATTCCGGTGACCCTGATCGACGCGAAGCCCGCGCAAATCGAACTGGCGGGGGAGTTCGGCACCACAGTCTATTATGGCGACGGCACGCGGCTGGACTTGCTCCGGACGGCGGGCGCGGAAAGCGCGGAGGCGATCCTGTTCTGCCATGACGATCCGACCTTCGATGCCGAACGGCTGGCGCCGATTATGCAGGCTTTCCCCCAGGCGCTGGTGCTGGTCCGGGTGTTCGACAGGCGGCAGATGATCGCGCTTAACGGGCTGGACGTCGGGATGGAGCGCGAGGTCTTCGAAAGTGCGGTGGTGATGGGGCGCGCTGCGCTTGGCCGCCTCGGCATTGCGCAGCGCGAAGTGGCGCGGGTGGAGCGCGAGTATCGGTTGCGCGATCGCGACCGGCTGGTGGCGCAGAGCACGAGTGGCGATCTGCATGCCGGCAAGGAGCTGGGCTTTGGCCCCGGTCAGGCGCTGGAGGATGAGCGTTAAGCGGTTCGGTCCAGGAACTCGCGCACCGTTGCTGCCTCGACACCGTTGGTCAGGAAAGCTTTGCCGACGCCACGGACTAGAACCAAGCGCAGGAGGCCTGCTTCGTTCTTCTTGTCGCCAGCCATGAGCGAGACGAGTTCTTCCCCCCGGCCCGGCAGGCCAACGTCGGCGAGTCGCGTCGGCAGTCCTGTGCGTCCAAAATGCGCGGCAACGCGGTCCGCGTCCCCCTTTGAACACAAAGCCTGTTCCGCTGAGAGTTGTAAGGCGAGCACGCATCCCAGCGCTACCGCTTCGCCGTGGAGGATTTCGCCCAAGCCAGCGGCAGCCTCGATCGCATGCGCGAAGGTATGGCCAAGGTTGAGCAGGGCGCGGGTGCCGTTGCGGTCCTCGACATCGGCCTCGACGAAACGGGCCTTGGCCGTGACGGCGTGGGTCACGGCATGAAGGCGGGCTGAAGGATCACCGGCGAGCAGGGCTGTGCCATTGGCTTCAAGCCAGTCGAAAAAGGCGGCGTCTTCGATGAGGCCGTATTTGACGATTTCGGCATAGCCGGCGGCGGTCTGGCGCGCGTCGAGCGTGTCCAGGAAGGTCGGATCGGCCACCACCAGCGCAGGCTGGTGAAACAGGCCAAGCAAATTCTTCTGCCCTTCGGCATCGATCGCGGTCTTGCCCCCAACGGCGCTGTCGGCCTGCGCAAGGAGTGTCGTTGGCAGATGCACGACCGGGCATCCGCGCTTGAACAAGCCGGCGGCAAGGCCGGTCAGGTCGCCGATGGAGCCACCGCCAAGCGCAAGGATTGGCGTCGTGCGGTCGATGTTGGCGCGAGCGAAGGCGGTGATGAGCGCCTGCAGCGTTGCCCACTGCTTGGCATCCTCCCCGCGCGGCACGAAGATCGGCTCCACCGGCAGAAGGGTGCGAACGCGCTCGCCGTGAAGGCTCCACACGTGCTCGTCCGTGACAAGCGGCAGGGTGCGACTCTTGGCCAAGGCCAGCAGGCGCTCGCGGGCATCCTCGAGCGGGCCGATCATTACGTCGGTGGTCGCTTCACCGGCCTTAACTGTGATCACGGGCATGGTTGCGTTCCCAGATGAGTCTTCAACGCAGCGACGATCGCCTCAACGACTTCGCCGTGACCGCCGACACCGCTGGTGACGTGGATGTGCGCCTCGGCATAGGACGGGCCACGTTTCTCGGCGAGTTCGCCCAGGATCGCGGCGCGGTTGCCGTTCTGGAGCAAAGGGCGGGTGCCGGGGCGGCGGCCGGTGCGCTCGGCGAGCAGCTCGACCGAGGCATCGAGCCATACAGTGATGGCGCGCTCGTTGAGCAGGCGGCGGGTCTCGGCATTGACGAAAGCACCGCCACCGGTGGCGATAACGCGCACAGGCCCCTCCATCAGGCGTGCGACCAGCCGCCGTTCGCCATCACGGAAATTGTCCTCGCCGTACCGCTGGAATACTTCGCCGGCGGAAAGCCCGGCGGCGTCCTCGATCTCGGCATCGCTGTCGACGAAGGGCAGGCCAAGCCTGCGGGCGAGCCGCCGTCCGACCGTGCTCTTGCCCGCGCCCATGAGGCCCACCAGAACCACCGGGCGGTCTAGCGGCAGTAACAGGCGGGATGGGCGACGGTTCATGAGAGGCGGGGCTATACAGCGGCGGCGGCAATCGGCAAAAGGCCGCGCCATGGCCCTACATCGCAAACAGCCGCACCCGATGCGCGGACCGCTTATTCTGATTTTGATCCTGCTGGCGCTGATTGCTGGGCTGATCGCCTTGTCGCGTTCGGCCACGGAAGTACCGGTCAAAGCTGTCGAGGTGGACGTTGCCATTCCCGCGGCGCGCTAAGGCGCTGCTGGCGGCCGCAGCGATCGCCGCGATCGCCTTGCCGGCGCTGGCGCAGGAATCGATCCTGCCGCCGGGCTTCGGTAATGAAGCAACTCCGTTGCCGCCGCCGGAGCCGAGCCCCAACGCCCCGACGCCGTCCAGCCCATCGTCTCCCGCCGTATCGACTGCGCCTGATCGGCCTCGGCCGCGGCCGGATGCAAGTGCTGACGAAGCGGTGCGCATGGTCGATGGGGATGAGGTCGAAGGCGAACTCGCCGAGATCGTGCCGCCGCCTCCGCCGGTCGAGATTCCCGACGAGTCCCGTCGTGATCCGCGGCTGGCCGGCGCTATCGACCCTGTTCAGTGGGGCTATGGTGCCGAGCCTTGGGGCAGCGCCGACGGGCGCTTCCTGTCGCGGCTGATGCGTGAGCAGAGCACGCCCTTGCCATCGCGGTGGATGCACATCGCACTGCGCAATGCCCTACTGTCGCGGGCGCCCGCGCCTGGACTGGTCAATCCGGTGGATTGGGCAGCCGAGCGCGCCTGGCTGCTGCTGCGTATGGGCGAAGCCGATGCCGCCCGAATGATCGTCTCGGCGATCGATGTCGACAACTTCACTCCCAAGATGACGCAGGTCGCAGTGCAAAGCGCGCTGGCCAGTGCAGATCCGGCTGGGATGTGCCCGTTGCGCGAAGCCATGGTCGACGTGGAGCCGCGGATCCTGCCGCTCACGCAGGCGATCTGTTCTGGTCTGGAGGGCGAACCGGCTTCCGCGGCCGCGCAGATCGATCAGGCACGGCGTCGCGGGCGACTTGGCGGCATCGACCTGGTGCTCGCCACCAAGGTCGTTGGCGCGGGAGCCAATACCGCGCGCGCGGTGACCGTTGAATGGGAGCCGGTGCAGCAATTAACGGCGTGGCGCTGGGGCATGGCTGCCGCGACTGGCATGCAGCCACCAGAGCGACTTCTCAACGCCGCGACGCCGCAGGTACGGGCGTGGGCGGCGCGTGCCCCGATGCTCTCGGCTGAACAGCGCCTACCGTGGGCACGCTTTGCAACGGGCCTGGGCGTATTCTCGTCGGGCGCCATGGTCGACCTTTATTCGACCATCTATGACGCGACGGATCCGTCCGACCTTTCGGGCACCGATGCCTTTCGGCTTCGCAATGCCTTTGTCGGGCGCGGAACCAACCAGCGGCTCGACGCGATGCGTGCCTTGTGGCGGGCCAATGCCAAGAACCCGATCCTGCGCGAGGGCGACCGGGCGATGCTGTCGCTGGCCGCAACGCGGATCTCGCCCGATGCCAGGCTTGGTGACGACGGGGTGGAGCTGATTGCGGCGATGCTGGCCGGCGGCTATGACCGTCAGGCCGCAAGGTGGGCCGGGGCGGTGGCACAAATGGAAGACGTGCAGGCGGACCGTGCCTGGGCAATGCTCGCGCTTGGCACGGAATCTTCGGCGGTCGATGTCGGCAGCGGCCGCATCGAAGAATTCATCGAGCGCGACGAGAGTCCGGACAAGCGACGCAGCCGACTTCTTCTTGGCGGACTCATCGGCACTGGCCGGATCGACCTGCCCACCGCGGCGCAGTTGAGCGACCGGAATGGGCTTGGGCTCGGGCGGACTTCTGCGTGGACCCGGGCAGTCGATGGGGCGGGTCGGCGCGGGCAGGCGGGCACGGCGGCGGTACTCGCGGCGATCGGTTTCCAGGCAAGCCGAGCGGACAATCTTCCATCCTCGCACGTCTACCACGGCCTGGCCGCCATGCGCGCCGCAGGGCTGGGGTTCCAGGCACGCATGATTGCTGCCGAGTTGCTCGCCCGCACGTGACGGCCGATGACCGCGCGCTGGTGGATCGCTTTTGCGACATGCTGGCTGCGGAAGCGGGAGCGGCGCGGAACACCTTGCTGGCCTATCGCGCCGATTTGGCTGCAGCGGCTGAGGTCGTGGGCGATGTCGGCACCGCCAGCGGCGATCAGCTAGGTACTCTTGGCGCGGCTTGGAGCGGCTTGGCCAAGTCCACGGTAGCCCGGCGATCGGCGGCGCTGCGGCGCTTCTACGGTTTCCTGCACGAGGAGGGTTTGCGGAGCGACGACCCGTCCTCGGCGCTTCCGCGTCCGGCCACCGAACGGCCGTTGCCGCGGATCCTCGATACGACCGAGGTCGAGCGCATGTTCGTGGCGGCTGAAGCGCGCGCCAGCAGCGAGGAGCTCAATGCTCTGCGCAACCTCGCATTGCTCGAGCTGCTCTACGGATCCGGCATGCGCGCCACCGAATTGGTGTCGTTGCCGCGAGGGGTGCTTCGGCGCGGCGAGCCGTTCCTGATCCTGCGCGGCAAGGGCGGCAAGGAGCGGCTGGTGCCGATTTCGTCCCGCGCGACCGAGGTCGTCGGACGATGGCTGCCAAGCGTGCCGTCCGCGAGCCCGTGGCTGTTCCCCGGCGGCAAGGCGCATCTGAGCCGGGTACGCCTGTTCCAACTCGTGCGCTTCATGGCCGCGGATGCCGGGATCGCGCCCGATCGGGTCAGCCCGCACGTGCTTCGCCACGCCTTCGCCACGCACTTGCTGAGCAATGGCGCGGACCTGCGCGTGCTCCAGGCGCTGCTTGGGCACGCCGATATCGCCACCACCCAGATTTATACGCACGTCGACAGCGCCCGGTTGGTGGAACTGGTCAATTTGCGTCATCCGCTGGCGCAAGCGGGCGCTGCCGCATCGTTGACGCCCGGCCCCCCGCCGTCCTAGGCGCTGGCCCATGCATTTTCTTGATTTCGAAAAGCCGATCGCCGAACTCGACGCGCGCATCGCCGAGCTGCGCCAGACCGCGGACGCAGGCGAGATCGACATCGATTCAGAAATCGGGCGTCTCGAGTCCAAGACTAGCCGACTACTCAGGGAAACCTATGCGCGGCTGACTCCTTGGCAGAAGGCACTCGTCGCTCGACATCCCGAGCGGCCGCACTTCAAAGACTATGTGGCCGGCCTTGCCGACGACTTCCTGCCGCTTGCGGGGGACCGTGGGTTCGCCGACGACCAGGCGATCATCGGCGGTCTTGCTCGCATCGATGGCCGGCGCGTCCTGTTGATCGGCCACGAGAAGGGCGACGACACGGTCACCCGGCTCCGTCACAACTTCGGCATGGCCAAGCCGGAAGGCTATCGCAAGGCGATACGCTTGATGCAGCTAGCCGACCGTTTCGGCCTGCCCGTCGTCAGCCTAGTGGACACCACGGGTGCCTTTCCGGGAGTGGAGGCCGAGGAACGCGGGCAAGCCGAGGCCATCGCTCGATCGACCGAACAATGCCTGGCGCTTGGCGTGCCGTTGATCGCCGCGATCGTGGGCGAAGGCGGATCGGGCGGCGCCGTGGCGCTGGCCGCCGCCAACCGTGTGTTGATGTTCGAACATGCCGTTTACTCGGTCATTTCTCCGGAAGGCTGCGCCTCCATCCTGTGGCGCACGGCGGACAGGGCTCCCGACGCTGCCGAGGCAATGAAGATCACGGCTGGCGACCTGCTTGGGCTTGGCGTTGTCGATCGGATCGTCGCCGAGCCGCTGGGCGGCGCGCATCGCGAGCCGGCGGAGGCAATCGCCATGCTGAAAAGCGCAATCGTGGAAGAACTGGTCGCACTTGATGGTCGATCAGCAGGCGAGCTTCGGCAAGCTCGCAGAGAGAAATTCCTGAGAATCGGTTAGCACCCGTAACGGAACTCGGACGGCCGCAAACCCGTTCATCTTGGTGAATGGTTTCGCAGATTAAAGGTCGTCTGGATGTCCAAAGCACTTCTTTTCACCGCTGCCGCCGCGGTAGCGATTACGCCCGTCGCGCTTGGCGCCCAGAGTGCCTACCGCAACCTGCCACTCAGCGATGTCCAGAAAGCCCAGACCGAGCACCGGCAGTTCCTGGCCGAGTTTGGCGGAGCGGAGACCGGCGCGCGCGCAGCGTATGTTGAATCTATCGGGCGACGCGTAGCCAATTTCTCGGGCGTGAATCCCGCCGCATATCGATTTACGACATTGAACTCGCCGGTGGAGAACGCCTTCACCGTGCCGGGCGGCTACGTCTACATTACCCGTCAATTGATGGGATTGATGAACGACGAAAGCGAGCTCGCCTTCGTGCTTGGACACGAGGTTGGTCACGTTGCCGCCAATCATGCCCGTGCCCGGCAATCTGCGGCGCAACGCAATTCCATCGGCGGACTATTGGGCGCGGTGCTTGGGAGCATGCTCGGTGGCGGCCTTGGTAACGCCATCGGGCAACTTGCAAGTCAGAGCGCGCAGCTGCGCACTTTGAGCTTCAGCCGCGAACAGGAATATCAGTCGGACAAGCTTGGCATCGATTACATGACCCGCGCGGGTTATGACTCGATTGGCTCGGCAACCATGCTGGCGGCGCTCGGCCGAGCGACCGCCTTGCAAGCGCGGGTGCAGGGTCAGGATAATCGCTCGGCTCCTGAGTGGGCGAGTTCCCACCCTCTGTCGGAGAACCGGATCCGCCAGGCCCTGACCTATGCACAAAGATCCGGTCGCTATGGCCAGGGCACGAAGAACCGCGATCAGCTGCTTAGCCAGTTGAACGGCATCATGATCGACGACGATCCGGCGCAGGGCGAGATCGAGGGCCGTAACTTCACCCACCCCGACCTGCGACTACGCTTCACCGTTCCAACCGGCTATCTGATGCAGAACGGCACGGACGCCGTCAGCATCGAAGGATCCGGGGGCAAGGCGCAGTTCACCGGCGGACGATACAGCGGCAATCTTGACCAGTTCATTGCGCAGCAGGTTCAGGCGCTGACAGGAGGGCAGCAACAGCTGCAGATCCCGCAGCCGCAGCGCACGCAGGTGAATGGACTGCCGGCCGCTTATATTACGACACGCGCAAATTCCGGCGGCAGTGCCGTGGACTTGTCGGTGTTCGCATATCAGTGGGACCAGAACACGGCCTACAGCTTCATCATGCTGACGCCGGGCGGCACGGGTATCGGGCCGTTCTCGCAGATGGTCGGTTCGCTGCGGCGGACCACGGCCGGCGAAGCGGCAGCGGTTCGTCCGCGGATCATCCAGATAGCGACGGTTCGGGCAGGCGATACGCCGCAAAGCATGGCGGCTCGTATGGCGTACAGGAACTTCCAGCTGGACCGATTCATCAGCCTCAATGGCTTGGCTCCAGGCGCGCGACTGGTGCCCGGCCAGAAGGTCAAGTTGGTGGTGTTCGGGCAACGCCGATAGGCTTGCCCGCCCGCCCGCCCGCCTTAGGTTGTGGTGGCCGCCGTTACCCTAGTACTGATGTTCGTCCACATGCCGCCGGATCCGCCGCCAAGAGCGGTAAGGCCGCCGATCAGCGCAACTGCGATAAGTCCGGCAATCAGCCCATATTCGATCGCCGTCGCGCCCCGCTGATCGGAGCGCAAAGCGCACAACATCGTTCGGACAGCTTTCAAGCTACCCTCCTCTGGTCCACGTCCACGGAGATGCCTTACCGATTGGCTGGTTAACGACCTGTGCGCAGAGCACGCTTAAATTAACGTAAGGGCTGATTGTTGTCCGTAGGGGCAGGGGTCCAGCCGGTGAAATGGATCAGGTCAATGCGCTCGACGCCGCCGGCTTCCGCAAAGGACGCCCGGGCGGCAGCAAGGCCGGCTCGGCCAAGCGGAACGCCGCGGCGTTGCTGGAGCGCGTTCGTCGCTGCAGTGCCGCGCAGATCCGCAACGAGTCCATCGAGATTGCGATACCGTAGCTCCACCCGGTCGATGTCCACGACCGGCAGGTTGAAGCCCGCATCGGCCAGCAATGCTGCCACCGCCGGCGCGTCGATCCGGGGGTGGACGCGAGGGGCTACGCCGCGCCCGGCCAAGGTGTCGGCGACCAGCATCGCTCGGCGGAGCGCCGGCAGGCTATCGCCGCCTACCAGGGCGCCCAACAGCAGAGCATCAGCACCAAGGCAGGCCCGCACCGCGTGGAACAGCGCTCGCGGATCGTTCGATGCCTCCACCGTGCCGAGCATCAGCACGAGGTCGAAGGCACCCATGTCAGCGGGCCCAAGCAGGTCGGGGGTCTCCCGCCACTCCACGGACGTGGCAAGCGGGTTCATCGGCGGCTCCGCCGAGCCTGGCCAACCGATCACCAAGGCCCGGCCGAAGTCGCGCTGGATGAAGCTGAGCCGGTCCACCATGTCGTCGAGCATTCGCTCGTGCAGAAAGGTCCGCCAGCCGATGCGCTCGGCACGCTCGCGGCGGAGCGCCTGGAGCCGCTCGTTAAACAATGGGGTAGTCATCGCGCGCTCCATGGCGCGCACACTTGTGTCCGGGCAAGGGCTGGCGGACAAGCTTGCGCATGGGGGTGCTGTCGACAGCGCGAAAACTTGGGCAAAGCGCGATCGATTTCGCGCTTCCGCCGCGCTGTCCGGGGTGCGGATCGATCATCGGCCAAGTCGGCCTGTTCTGCCCGGGTTGCTGGGGCGAACTGGGACTTGCCGGTGCGGGCAGCGGATGTCAGCGCTGCGGGCAAGCTTTGGCCGGCACCGAGGCGGATACTTGTGCCGGCTGCCTGGCCGAGCCGCGGCCGACGCTGAACCGCATTCGGCATGCGGTGCCCTACGGCGACATCGCGCGGCACTTGGTTCTGAAGCTTAAATATGGCCGCAAAACCGCTTTGGCGGCGACTCTTGCGGGCTATATGGCGAGACAATTGGGCGACTTGACCCGGGAAGCATTGCTGGTGCCGGTGCCCCTTCACCGTTGGCGCCTGTGGAGCCGCGGGTTCAATCAATCGGCGTTGATCGCGCGCGCTCTTGGCCGCCGGGCCGGGCATCCGGTCGATGTCGAACTGCTCCGCCGTTTGCGGAACACGCCCCCACTCAAAGGCATGAACCCTTCGCAGCGACACGACACGGTCAAGGGCGCGTTCGCTCTTCGCGCGGGCAAGGAAGTGCGCGGGCGAGCGATCATCTTGGTCGATGACGTCATTACCACCGTGAGCACGGCGGAGGCCTGCGCGAAGCTGCTCAAGAAGCACGGAGCGGCGAGCGTCGAACTGATCGCATGGGCCCGCGTCGCGCGGTGACCGGTTCACAAAAGCGGCTATGCCACTACATGCCAAGGAAATCATTGGAGAGCGCGCTTTGGCCAAAGTGGAAATGTACTCGAAGTCGACGTGCCCATATTGCAACCAAGCGAGCCATTTGCTCGCCAGCAAGGGGGCCGATGTGGTCGTCGTCAATTTGGACCGCGGCGGACCCGAGCGAGACGAGATGATCGCTCGATCGGGCCGCATGACGGTACCGCAAATCTTCATCGGCGGAACGCATGTGGGCGGCTGCGACGATTTGTTCGCCCTGGAGCGGCAGGGCAAGCTGGACGCACTTCTAGAAGCATGAGCCGTATCGCCATCCTGCAGGCACAGACCGGCATCGACCCCGTTCGAAACGCGGCGTCGCTGGTCGCCGCGGTTGCGGTTTCCAAGGCAGGCGGCGCGGAAATGCTGTTCACGCCGGAGATGTCGGGGCTGATCGATCGCGATCGCTCCCGGGCGGCTGGGAACATCCGGAACGAGGAGGATGATCCGGTCTTGGCGTCGGTGCGCGAGGCGGCGGCCGAAGCCGGGATCTGGGTGCATCTGGGCAGCCTCGCCGTGCAGGGAGAGGATGGCCGCTTCGCCAATCGCGGTTTTGTCATCGATCGTGCAGGCGGCATTCGTGCGCGATACGACAAGATCCATCTGTTCGATGTCGACCTTCCCACGGGCGAAAGCTGGCGTGAGTCGGCGGCCTACGCTCCTGGCGGCACCTTGACCGTGGTGGAGGGCACCCCGGTCGGCCGCTTGGGCCTATCGATCTGCTACGACCTGCGCTTCCCGGCCTTGTACGCCGCGCTTGCCGAGGCTGGTGCGGAGACCATCGCGGTGCCTGCCGCCTTCACGGTGCCGACAGGCAAGGCGCATTGGCAGGTCCTGCTTCGCGCTCGGGCAATCGAGGCCGGGCTGTTCGTGGTCGCTGCGGCGCAGGCAGGACAGCATGAGGACGGGCGCGAAACCTACGGCCACAGTCTGGTCGTCGGTCCTTGGGGCGAATTGCTGGAGGAGATGGATGCCGTGCCCGGCATGGCGTTCGTCGAGATCGATCTGACTCGAATAGCCGAGGTGAGGGGCCGTGTTCCGGCTTTAACTCATCGACGCCCCATGCCTTCGGTGACGCTCGCCAATTGATCTTGCCCGCCTGCCTCGGGTAGGTGCGACCGAGTGGCTCCGTAGCTCAGCAGGATAGAGCAGCGGTTTCCTAAACCGAAGGTCGGGGGTTCGAGTCTCTCCGGGGCCACCAATTTGGAGAGTAAGCAGATGCGGCACGGACTCGGTCGCTTGTTCGGCGAACATCCAGCGCAGCTTGGCATGAGCTGGCTGGAACATGGCCGAGGCGCGGTGGCGATCGGTGTTTCCATGGTCGGAGCCGGCTTGGCCTGCTTCGTTCATGCGATCGTGCCGGGATGGTTCACGCAGACTGCCGGGCGAACGGTGGCGCGTCTGCACGATCTTATGCACCATCGGCGGGCAGGTGCGGCCAATCCGGAGCAATGGCCAGATTATGAAATCTGACGGCTCGGGCGTTTGGCCCGTGGCCATTGCGGGAGGGGGCTTTTCCGGAACGATGCTGGCAGCGCAGCTGTCCCGGCGGGGCGTGCGCAGCCTGCTTTGCGACGGGTCGGGGCGGCTCGCCCGCGGCGTGGCTTACTCCACGACTGAGCCTGCACACCTGTTGAACGTGCCAGCAGGCAAGATGAGCGCCTGGCCCGACGAACCCGGTCACTTCGCGGACTGGCTGGTTCGGCGCGGGGAGGGAGCGGCGGCAACGTTCGCACCTCGGCAGGATTTCGGCGCCTATGTGGGTGAGCAATTGCGCGGTGCCGACGGGGTGACCGTGACCGAAAGCTCCATCGAGTCCGCCGAGCGCTGCGGCGATGTATGGCGATTGCACTTCCCCGATGGCAGCGAGGCAGAGGCGCGGCAGCTTGTGCTGGCGCAGGGCAATCAGCCCCCAACGCCGCTCGCGATGGGTGAGGGGCTGCCCCCGCATCTGTTCATCAACAATCCCTGGAGCGAGGCGGCGCACGAGGCGACGGTCCGGCTCGGCCGGCAAAGCGGAACGGTGCTGATCCTGGGAACAGGCCTCACCATGATCGATACCGTGCTCTCGCTTGCGGCCGCGGGACACGATGGGACGGTGGTGGCACTTTCCCGGCGGGGTCTGGCGCCTCGTTCTCATGGACCGAACACGCCCCGCAGCGTGGACCCTTCCGAGCTTCCTTTCGGGAGCGTGCTGGCCTTGATGCTATGGGTGCGGCTGCAGGCGCAGGATGGCGACTGGCGAGCGGCTGTCGATCAGTTGCGGCCGCACAGCCAGGCGTTGTGGCGGTCGTGGGATCACGCACAGCAGCGCCGCTTTCTGCGCCACGCACGGCCATGGTGGGACGTGCACCGGCACCGGATCGCGCCGCAGATCGCCGGGCAGTTGGAGGGGTTGCGGGACAAAGGGCACCTGGAGGTTCTGGCTGGTCGATTGCGCCGACTGGAAGTTTCCGCCGAAAGCTTGTCGGCTACAATCGCCCCGCGTTCCGGCGGGCCGGAGCGGACGCTCCAAGTAGCGGCGGTTTTCAATTGCACTGGGCCGCTCGGTGCGATCGATCGCACGCGCGATCCTCTACTCAAATCCCTGTTGACCAGCGGAGACGTCCAGGTTGATCATCTGTGCCTCGGCTTGACGGTTGACGAGGCCAGTCGCGCGGGCGACCGCCTGTGGGCCCTGGGGCCACTGACCAAAGGCGCGTTTTGGGAGAGTGTCGCGGTTCCCGACATCCGCGGCCAGTGCGCTGCCGTGGCGGGCGCCATCGCGCAAGAATTGGGAGTGGCATGAGCGACATACTGAACCAAGCGGAGCCGGACGGGCGTCCGCCCAAAATCGCGGTGCCTGACGACGTGGCCGAAGCTGTGCGCACACTGATTCGCTGGGCGGGCGACGACCCGGACCGCGAGGGACTGGCCGACACGCCGCTGCGCGTCGCCCGGGCGTGGAAGGAATATGCCAAGGGCTACAACGAAGACCCGTGCGTCCACCTGAGCCGCACCTTCGAGGAAGTCGGCGGCTACGACGAGATCGTGCTGCTGAAGAACATTCCGTTTCAGTCGCATTGCGAGCACCATATGGCGCCGATCATCGGTCATGCGGCCATCGCCTATCTGCCGGGTACGAAAGTGGTCGGAATCTCCAAGCTTGCGCGCGTGTTGCATGGTTTTGCGAGGCGGTTGCAGGTCCAGGAACGGCTTACCGCGCAGGTCGCCGACTGCATCGCCGAGCACCTCCAGCCTCGCGGCGTGGCGGTGGTGATCGAGGCGAGCCACGCGTGCATGTCGGCCCGGGGGGTGAATACGCCGGGCGTGATGATGACCACCAGCCGGATGATGGGCGTGTTCCGATCGGATGATCGAAGCCGTAAGGAAGTGCTTGCTTTGATGGGCTATTGAGGAACATCTCCGGCATGGCCACGCAGCTTCGCTCGATCGGCGCGACGCCCGATGCCCTGGACGGGATGAGCCTGCCCGGCTGGGTGTACCATGACGAGTTCTTCCTGGCGGCCGAACGTCGGGCGTTCCTTCGCGCGGCTCCGCAAGTGGTCTGCCACGAGAGCGAGATTGCGCTGCCGGGCGAGTGGCGCACGCTGGAGTATCTTGGCGAGAGCGTGATCGTGATCCGCGGCGATGACGGGAAGGCGCGAGCTTTCACCAACGTGTGCCGGCATCGCGGATCGCGGCTGGTGGACGGGTCAGGCGGGTGCGCCAAGGTGTTGACCTGCCCCTACCATGCATGGAGCTATGCCCGCGACGGCCGCCTGGTCGGCGTGCCGCATCGGGGCGAGTATCCAGGCCTGGATCCCGACAGCTTGGGGCTGGTGCCCGTGGCACTGGAGCGCTGGCGCGGGTTTCTGTTCGTGACACTGAAGCCTGGCGCTCCGTCCGTGGCGGAGATGATGGCGCCGTATGAGAGCGAGGTCGCGCACTATCGATTCGAGGATCTGCGCGCGACCGGGCAGGTGACGGTGCGCGAGCGCGAGCTCAATTGGAAAACGATTGCCGACAATTACTCGGACGGGCTTCACATCCCGATCGGCCACCCCGGACTGACCCGCCTGTTCGGACGCAATTACCGCATCGAAGCCAATGAGCATGTCGACCGCATGGAAGGCGATCTGGTGGAGGCTCCGTCGGACGATCTGGGCGAGCGCGCGTACCAGCGCCTGCTTCCGTCGGTTTCGCATCTACCGGCAAGCCACCAGCGCAAGTGGCTGTATTACAAGCTGTTCCCGAATGTCGCGTTCGACGTCTACCCCGATCAGGTCGACTTCATGCAGTTCCTGCCGGTGTCGGCCACCCGCACGATCATCCGCGAGATCAGCTACGCGATCTCCGATGATCGGCGGGAGATGAAGGCCGCGCGATATCTGAACTGGCGAATCAATCGGCGGGTCAACGCGGAGGACACGGTGCTGATTACGCGGGTGCAGGCGGGCATGGCGTCGCCGAGCTATGTCGCCGGGCCGCTGGGAACGTCCGAGGTGTGTCTGCGAAGCTTCGCGACCAAGCTCAGGCGATTGGTGCCCGAGGCTCGGCTCCCGCATCCACCGGCAAGCTGGACCCGCTGAACCGCCGCGAGAGCCAGCGTACTGGAAGCCCTGCCAAAGCGAGCGCCAGGCCCCACACCGTTGCTTCCAGCCCTGCTCCGACGAACATGGCAAGCGCGTAGAGGAGAGCGAGCACGGTGACGACCACCGCTGCGCCGCTCACCCGGAGCTTCAACGCCGCCAGCGCGCACACCGCGTAGAGAACGAGCGACGCGACGGTCGAAACCAAGGCGATAAACACGTACACCGTCACGAAGCTGTCGGACGTACTCGCGATGACGAGCAAAGCCGCAACCCCGGCACCGACGAGCAACGATCCGGTGGGGACACCCGCGGCGTTGGTGCGGTGGAAGAAGGCTGGCAGATCGTTGGCGCCAGCAATGGATCGACCCACCTCAGCCGCGAGGAGTAACAGCGCATTGCAGGCGCCGAAAGCGCTGATGGCCGCGATCACGGCCACGATCGCGCCGGCGGCGGAGCCGAGGATGGGAGCGATCGCATCGGCAAAGGGCGCACTGCTTGTCGCCGCGGTGATGCTTGGCAGAAGCATCAACGTCGCGACTGTTGCGGTGAGGTAAAGCAGGCCGGTCAGTGCTGTGCCGATGATCGTGGCACGGGGCACAGTGTCACTGGCCGCTTCCGTCACATTTGCCGTCACGCAGGCGGACTCGAATCCGGTCAGGGAGAAAAGCATCAGCGCTGCCGCGGCACCGACTCCGGCGAGCGTCACGGGAACAGGGGCGAGCGGCTCAGCCGAACCGCCGCTACCGAGCCGGACGGCGAGCAGGAGCACGACGGCGAGCAAGGGCACAACCTTGATCAAAGTAGCCCACACCTGCACCCACCCAGCCGAACGCGCCCCGGTCAGGTTGACGAGCGTCAGTACTGCAATGGAGCCCAGCGCCACGATCGTGAGCCCGATCCCCGCGCTTGCGGCTGGAACGACGTGCCCGATCGCTCCACCGATCGCCACGGACACGGCTGCAATGCCCGTCCATTGCGAAACCATGTAGCTCCACAGCGTCAGAAACGCTGCGGTGTCGCCGAAAGCGGTGCGGACGTAGGCGAACGGGCCGCCGGGGATGCGGGCCGCCAGTCGCGCAAAGGCCCATGCCAGGCACAGTGTGCCGCTGATCGTCAGTGCGAAGGCGACCAGCAGATTGGGTCCGAACGGCGCCAAGGTCGTCGGCAACAGATAGATGCCGGAACCGATCATCGTGCCGACCACCATGGCCATGCTCATGCCGCGGTTGAGGCGGGCGCGTGGCGGTGGAACGGTGGTCGCAAGGTTGTTGTCGGTCATCGCATGGCGGCTTTGCACTGTGTCTTCGGCTTGGCAATCGGCGCCGCCCAGCCTAGTCGCGCGCCATCGCTTTGCCTTGAGGAGTTTTCATGCGCGCATTCCTGTTTCCGGGCCAGGGCAGCCAAACGGTCGGCATGGGCGCGGCGCTCGCGGAGGCGAGCCGAACCGCGCAGGACACGTTCGAGCAGGTGGATGAGGCGCTTGGCCAGAACCTGTTTCGTCTGATGCGCGAGGGGCCGGAAGGCGACCTCATGCTGACGCAGAATGCGCAGCCGGCGATTATGGTGCACGCGCTGGCCGTATGGCGCACGCTGGAGCGCGACTGCGGCCTGGACCTGACCAAGGTGGCTAGCTTCGTGGCTGGCCATAGCTTGGGCGAATATTCGGCCTTGTGCGCGGCGCAGTCTTTCGAGCTTGCGACTACGGCCAAGCTTTTGCGGGTGCGCGGTGAGGCAATGCAGGCGGCGGTGCCGGTCGGCGAGGGCGCCATGGCCGCTTTGCTGGGCGCCGACCTAACCAAGGCGCAGGCGATCGCCGATGCCTCGGCACAAGGCGAGGTGTGCACGGTGGCCAACGACAATGATCCGGGACAGGTGGTTCTGTCGGGGCACCGCGGCGCGATCGAGCGGGCGATTGGTCTAGCCAAGGAGATGGGCGCCAAGCGCGCGGTGTTGCTGCCCGTTTCCGCGCCGTTCCACTGCCCCCTTATGCAGCCGGCGGCGGACCGCATGGCCGAAGCGCTCGGCGGCAGCGACATCGCCCGGCCCGTCGTGCCGCTTTACGCCAATGTCACCGCCGAGCCGACCAGCGACCCGGCGACCATTCGCGAGCAATTGGTGCAGCAGGTCACCGGCATGGTGCGCTGGCGTGAAACGATCGCCGCCATGGCCGCGGCGGGCGTGGAGGAGTTCGTCGAGCTTGGCGGCAAGGTGCTCGGGCCGATGGTCAAGCGGATCGCGCCGGACGCAAAGGTGACGAGCGTGATTGGCATCGGCGACATTGAGGCTTTGGCTAAGACGCTCTGAAAAGAACCGATATCGAAAGGCGCAAAAGCATGTTCGACCTCACCGGAATGACGGCGCTTGTGACGGGCGCAAGCGGCGGCCTTGGCTCCGCGATCGCACGGGCGCTCGCAGGGCAGGGAGCCCGACTCGCCGTGAGCGGAAGCAATGCGGCCAAGCTCGAGGGCTTTCGCGACACGCTTGGCGGCGAGCATGTGGCCTTGCCGTGCAATCTGTCGGACTCCACGGCAGTGGACCAATTGGTGCCGCAGGCGGTGGAAGCGCTTGGGGGAAAGCTCGACATTCTCGTCAACAATGCCGGGGTGACCCGTGACAATCTGCTGATGCGGATGAAGGATGAGGAATTCGACGAGGTCATCGCGATCAATCTGAACGCAGCCTTCCGGCTGATGCGGGCGGCGGCGCGACCGATGATGAAGGCGCGCTTTGGACGCATCATCTCGGTGACGTCGGTGGTCGGCGCTACCGGCAATCCGGGACAAGCAAATTACGTCGCGTCCAAGGCCGGGCTGGTCGGCATGTCGAAGGCCGTCGCGCAGGAGATGGCGAGCCGCAACATCACGGTGAATTGTATCGCGCCCGGCTTCATGACGTCAGCCATGACCGATGCACTTAACGACGCACAAAAATCTGCCATCCTGAGCCGTATTCCGGCAGGCGCCATGGGCAAGGGCGAGGATATTGGGGCGGCCGCCGTGTACCTCGCCAGCCGGGAAGCGGGCTATGTCACGGGCCAAACGCTGCACGTGAATGGCGGAATGGCGATGCTTTGAAACAACAGTGCACGCCCGAACTCGCAAATCGATCCGTGCACTAATCCTTGTCGCTTGTTTGATGCCCCCTATATCGCCCCCGGAACAGATGGATACGGACTAAGGGCCTGGCCCAGACGTCCACGGGCACCAAGAGGGTAGAATAACATAATGGCAAAAGTGATCGGGATCGACCTGGGCACGACCAACAGCTGTGTTGCGGTGATGGAGGGCGGCAAGCCCAAGGTCATCGAAAATAGCGAAGGCGCGCGTACGACGCCGTCGGTGGTCGCGTTTACCAAGGACGGCGAGCGCCTCATCGGCCAGCCGGCCAAGCGCCAGTCCGTGACCAACCCCGACAATACGATCTTTGCGGTGAAGCGCCTGATCGGCCGCCGCTTCGATGATCCGGTGACCAAGAAGGACACCGAGCTGGTTCCTTACGCCATCGCACGCGGAAGCAATGGCGATGCGTGGGTGACCGCCGGCAGCAAGGATTACAGCCCGTCGCAGATCAGCGCCTTCATTCTCCAGAAGATGAAGGAAACTGCTGAGGCGTATCTCGGCGAGAACGTCACCCAAGCGGTGATCACCGTTCCTGCTTACTTCAACGACGCGCAGCGCCAGGCGACCAAGGACGCCGGCCAGATCGCCGGCCTTGAAGTGCTTCGCATCATCAACGAGCCAACCGCCGCGGCTCTGGCTTATGGCCTCGACAAGCAGGACGGCAAGATTATCGCTGTGTACGATCTTGGCGGCGGCACGTTCGACGTGTCGGTGCTGGAAATCGGCGATGGCGTGTTCGAGGTGAAGTCGACCAACGGCGACACCTTCCTGGGCGGCGAAGACTTTGACGCCGAGATCGTTCAGTATCTCGCGGACAGGTTCAAGGCCAAGGAAGGCATCGACCTGCGCACCGATCGGCTGGCGCTTCAGCGGCTCAAGGAAGCTGCGGAGAAGGCCAAGATCGAACTGTCTTCGGCAGCATCGACCGAAATCAATCAGCCGTTCATCACGGCCCGCATGGAAGGTGGCGCAACGACGCCGCTCCACCTGGTTGAGACGATCACCCGCGCGGACCTCGAAAAGTTGGTCGCCAAGCTGATCGACCGCACGCTGGAGCCGTGCCGCAAGGCGCTGTCCGATGCGGGCGTCAAGGCAGCCGACATCAGCGAAGTGGTGCTGGTCGGCGGCATGACCCGCATGCCGCGCGTGCGCGAAATCGTGAAGGAGTTCTTCGGCAAGGAGCCGCACACCGGCGTCAACCCGGACGAGGTCGTGGCCATGGGCGCAGCGATCCAGGCCGGCGTCCTTCAGGGCGACGTCAAGGACGTGCTGCTGCTGGACGTGACCCCGTTGTCGCTGGGCATCGAGACCTTGGGCGGCGTGTTCACGCGCATGATCGATCGCAACACGACGATCCCGACCAAGAAGAGCCAGGTGTTCTCCACCGCGGACGACAACCAGAACGCCGTTACCATTCGCGTCTTCCAGGGCGAGCGCGAGATGGCGGCGGACAATAAGGTGCTCGGCCAGTTCGACCTGGTCGGCATTCCCGCGGCACCCCGCGGCGTGCCGCAGATCGAGGTCACCTTCGACATCGACGCCAATGGCATCGTCAACGTTTCCGCCAAGGATAAGGGCACTGGCAAGGAGCAGCAAATCCGCATCCAGGCGTCCGGCGGCCTCAAGGACGAAGACATCGAGAAGATGGTCAAGGATGCCGAGCAGTTCGCCGAGGAAGACAAGCAGCGCCGCGCCGGTGCGGAGGCCAAGAACCAGGCCGAGAGCCTGATCCACTCGACCGAGCGGCAGTTGGCCGAGCATGGCGACAAGGTGTCGGCCGATGTGAAGTCCGAGATCGAGAATGCCATTGCCGAGGCCAAGACCGCGGTTGAAGGCGGCGATGCGGAGACGATGAACGCCAAGGCTCAGGCGTTGACCCAGTCGGCAATGAAGCTTGGTCAGGCGATCTACGAGCAGCAGTCGGCAGCGCCTGGCGCGGACGCCGGCAGTTCCGAAGATGCTGGAGCCGAAACCGCGTCTGCGGCAGCGGCTGATGATGATGTGGTCGACGCGGAGTTTTCCGAAGTCGACGACGATAAAAAGGCCTAACCGCGTGAGCCATCGTCTCGGTGAGCGCTTAAACCCGGAAGCCTGGGTCGGAGCGGAAGCTGAGACGGTGGCGTCATCGGAAACCAAATATGGTTGATCAAGACTATTATGATCTGCTCCAAGTGGAGCGGGGCTGCGACGAGCGCGCGCTCAAGGTCGCCTATCGCAAGATGGCGATGGAGTGCCATCCCGACCGCACCGGCGGGTGCAAGGAGAATGAGGCCAAGTTCAAGGCGATCAGCGAGGCCTATGATGTCCTCAAGGACCCGCAAAAGCGAGCGGCCTATGATCGCTTTGGCAAAGCCGCGTTCCAGAATGGCGGGTTCGGCCAAGCCGGTGGGGGCGCTGGCGGTCCCGGCTATGAAGGGTTCTCGGACATCTTCTCGTCGATCTTTGGCGAGTTCATGGACCCGCGCGGGCAGCGGCAGAATGCCGCCCGCGGCGCGGACCTGCGTTACGATCTCGAACTGAGCTTGGAGGACGCCTTTACCGGCAAGTCCACGACCATCGACGTTGAAACTTTGGCTAAGTGCGAGCCGTGCGACGGCCAGGGCGCGCGCGGCGAAGCGCGGGCCAAGGCGTGCAGCACTTGCAACGGCATGGGCAAGGTTCGTGCGCAGCAGGGCTTCTTCGTGGTCGAGCGTAGCTGCCCGACCTGCCACGGTCACGGCGTTATGATTGCCGATCCTTGTCCAAGCTGCGACGGCGAGGGCCGCGCACTCAAGCGGCGTACGCTGACCATTGAAGTGCCAGCAGGCGTCGACGAAGGCACGCGCATTCGCGTCACGGCCGAGGGCGAGGCTGGTGTGCGCGGCGCGCCGGCCGGAGATCTATATCTCTTCGTGCATCTCGCGCGGCATGCGCTTTACGAGCGTGACGGTTCGACCCTGATCGCCGAATGCCCGGTGACATTCACGACGGCAGCGCTGGGCGGGATGATCACGGTACCCGGCATCGACGGCACCCCAATTGACATCAAGATCCCGGCGGGCGTGCAGTCGGGCGAAACGCTGCGCCAACGCGGGCAGGGTATGAGCGTGCTCAACAATCGCGGACGCGGCGACCTGGTGACGCGCGTGCTGGTGGAAACGCCAACGCGCTTGTCGGCCAAGCAGAAGGAAATCTTGGCGCAGTTCCGCGAGACGGAAACGGGCGAGGAATGTCCGGCGAGCAAAAGCTTCTTCGCGCGGATCAAGGATGTGCTGGGTTAGGAGCTTCAGCTCCGCCCAAACACCCGTTCGAAGATCGTGTCGATGTGGCGCAGGTGATAGGCGAGGTCGAAGCTCGCCTCGAGTTGCTCGACAGGAAGCGCGTTCGTCACCTGCGGGTCGGCCTTGAGCAGGTCCAGCAGCGACAATGCGCCGTCCGACTCCCACACCTTCATGGCGTTGCGCTGGACCAGTGAATAGCTGTCCTCGCGGCTGAGACCGGCCTGCGTGAGCGCCAGCAGTACCCTCTGCGAATGGATCAGCCCGCCCATGCGGTCGAGATTCTTTTGCATGCGCGCCGGGTAGACGAGCAGCTTGTCGATCACTCCGGTGAGACGGGCGAGAGCGAAGTCGAGCGTGATCGTGGCGTCAGGCCCGATGAAGCGTTCCACCGAAGAGTGCGAGATGTCTCGCTCATGCCACAGAGCGACATTCTCCAAAGCGGGAAGCACCGCCGAACGAACCATTCGGGCAAGGCCGGTAAGGTTCTCCGTCAGCACCGGATTGCGCTTGTGGGGCATGGCCGAGCTGCCTTTTTGACCGGGCGCGAAATACTCCTCGGCTTCAAGCACTTCGGTACGCTGAAGGTGGCGGACCTCGACGGCGAGCCGCTCAACCGACGACGCGATCACGCCCAGGGTGGCGAAGAACATCGCGTGACGATCACGCGGGATGACCTGGGTGGAGGTGGGCTCGGGCACGAGGCCCAGCTTGGCCGCGACATGCGCTTCCACGCGCGGGTCGATGTTGGCGAAGGTGCCAACCGCGCCGGAAATGGCGCAGGTGGCGATGTCGGCGCGGGCATGTTCGAGGCGAAGCCGGCAACGCGCGAACTCGGCATGGGCCTGCGCGAGCTTGAGGCCGAAGGTGACCGGCTCAGCATGGATGCCGTGGCTGCGACCGATCGTCGGAGTCATCTTATGCTCGAAGGCCCGACGCTCCAGCACGGCAAGAAGAGCGTCTATGTCCTCCAGAAGCAGGTCCGCAGCTTGCGTCAGCTGAACACTCAACGCTGTGTCGAGCACGTCCGAGCTGGTCATACCCTGGTGGAGGTAGCGCTTTTCGTGGCCGAGGCGTTCGCCGATCCAGGTGAGAAAGGCGATCACGTCATGGCGGGTGACCGCCTCGATGGCGTCGATGGCAGGAACATCGACCGGATCGATCACCCCGGCGGCGTGGGCCGCCACGATCTTGTCGGCATCCTCGCGCGGGATCATGCCGATTTCGCCCATCGCCTCGGCCGCATGGACCTCGATGTCGAACCAGATGCGGAAACGGTTTTCCGACTGCCAGATGGCAGTCATGGCGGGACGGGAATAGCGTGGGACCATGGCCGCGCCGCCTAGCAGGGGCGGCGCGGACCGGCAATGAAGCGGTGGCTAGTCCTTAGGGGTTTCCGTCGCCGCCGTGGGCACCGACGACACCGCCCGTCGTATAGCTGCAGTCGTCGGACGCGAGCATCACGTAGAGGATGGCGAGCTCGGCGGGCTGACCGGCGCGGCCCAGCGGCTTTTCCTGGCCGAACTCGTGCATCTTGCCCGGTAGTTGACCGCCGGCGACCTGGAGCGGAGTCCAGATCGGCCCTGGCGCGACCGCGTTGACGCGTATGCCTTGCTTTACCAGCTGCTTGGCGAGCGCCTTGGTGAAGATCATCAGCGCGCCCTTGGTCGAGGCGTAATCGAGCAACTCCGCCTCTGGGTTGTAGCTGTTGACCGAGATGGTGTTGATGATGACCGAGCCCGGACGCATCAGCGGATATGCTGCCTTGCTGATACGAAAGGGCGCATATACGTTTGTAACGAACGTGCGGTCGAACTGCTCGTCGGACACTTCGGAAATGTGCGCCTTGCTCTGCTGATAGGCGGCATTGTTGACGAGGATGTCGAGACCGCCGAGTGCCGCGGCGGCCTTGCCGGGCAGGCTTTCGCAGAAAGCACGGGAGCGGAGATCACCGGGGATGGCCACCGCCTTGCGACCCGCGGCACGGATCAAATCGACGACCTGGCGGGCGTCGGGCTCCTCGGAAGGAAAATAATTGATCGCGACGTCGGCGCCTTCGCGGGCGAAAGCGATCGCCGCGGCCCGGCCGATGCCGCTGTCGCCGCCGGTCAGCAGTGCCTTGCGCCCGGTCAGTCGGCCCGAGCCCTTGTAGCTCCGCTCGCCATGGTCGGGCGGCGGGTTCATGCGGGAGGCGAGGGCGGGCCAGGGCTGCCGTTGCTCGGGAAACGGCTCGCTGCGATACTTGGTTCGGGGATCGGTGAGGGGCACGGGGGCTCCTTGACTGAGAGAAGGCTGGGCAATCGCCGGGGCAGCCGTCGCGGCGGCTCCCAGCGCGGCGCCCTTGAGCACGGATCGGCGGGACGGCGCGTCGTCGTCGTTCATGAGGAGAAGCGAACCTGTTGCTTGGGGAAGCTGGTTAACGCGGTCGCATG
Organism: uncultured Sphingomicrobium sp.; assembly: GCA_964243335.1. Lineage (GTDB taxonomy): Bacteria > Pseudomonadota > Alphaproteobacteria > Sphingomonadales > Sphingomonadaceae > Sphingomicrobium. Next base: position 93,125 of record CAXTED010000001.1, read on the forward strand.
AACGAGGTTCAGGGCAATTAAGTAAGTATCACACTGACTTACATCAGCCCCAACGCACGCATGCTGCTTCGGCCGGTGCTGGCGATGACCACATGGTCGTGAACCGCGATCTTCATGTGACGGCCCGCCTCGACGATCTCGCGCGTCAGGCGGATGTCCTGGCTGGACGGAGTGGGGTCGCCGCTGGGATGATTGTGCACCAGGATGATGGCGGTGGCGCCCAGCTGAATCGCCCGGCTGATGACTTCACGCGTGTGCACGGCGGCTTCGTCAACCGATCCCTGCCACAAGGCTTCATTGGCCAGCAGCAGGTTCTTGGCATTGAGGAACAGCACGCGCACTTCCTCGATCGGAGAATGGGCCATGGCTGCGGTAAGGTAGTCACCAAGCGCTTCCCAGCTCGACAGCAAAGGGCGACCCTCGATGCGGGTCTCCAGCAGTCGCAGCGCGGTGGCGTGGGCGATGCGCAGGGCGGCGATCATGCCGTCGGTCAGCCCCTCGCGGCGAAGCGCGTCCGGCGATGCTTCGAGCAAGGGGCCGATCCCGCCGAAGATTGTCACCAGCTGATGGGCAAGCGGCTTGGTGTCGCGCCGCGGAATCGCGAGCGTGAGGAGATACTCGACCAATTCATGGTCGAGGAGTGCGTTGCCGCCACCATCGAGAAGTCGATGTCGAAGGCGCGCACGATGTCCATCTGAGGACTTCGGCTTGTCGCCCATGCAGGTAAGCGTAATGAAGAGCGGATTAGGTTGCAACGCTTGTTCGTGCCGGATGCGGAACGGCTGGCGAGGTCAGGCGGTAACAAGGCGAGTGATGGCGGAGCAGGCGTGATATCGGAGCAGACGGGGCAAGACCCCGCCGAAGCCAGGGAAGACGACGCCGTGGTCGTGCGGCGTCGCCGCCGCTGGCCGCATCTGCTTGGCTGGGTGGTGCTCGGCGTGCTGGCCTTATTTTGCGTGGTTGGTGCGATCCTTTGGTCCCAGCGGCGCAATATCGCCAGCGACGAACTCGCGCGACAGCTTGAGCGTAGAGGCGTTCAGGCCACTTACCGGCTGGACCGGGTTGGCCTGCGCACCCAGCAGGTCAGCAATCTGGTTATCGGCGATCCGCGGCGGCCGGACCTTACCGCTCGGGTTGCGCGGGTCGAGATGCGGATCCGCTGGAACGGCAAACTCGAGGTGTACCGCGTCGTGGCGCGCGGAGTCCGGCTTCATGGCAAGCTGGTTGGCAACCGCGTGACCTGGGGACAGATCGACAAATTGCTTCCGCCGCCGAGCGGCAAGCCGTTCCGCTTTCCCGACTTGAGCGTCGATCTGGCCGACGCGTCCATCGCGTTGGCAACGCCTTTTGGTCCCTTGGGCATCGGGGTAGAAGGAAGCGGTAATCTCACGGGTGGGTTCAAGGGGCGGCTCGCGGCGGCGAGTCCGCGTCTGGCGCCAGGTCGGTGCGAGCTGGTCGGCCTGCGCGCGGCGGTTGGCCTCTCGATTACAGCAAGGCAGCCACGTGTCGTAGGGCCGCTCAGTGCCGAGCGCCTGACGTGTCCGGCGAGCCAATTGGCACTCAATAGCCCGCGGATGGAGATAGACTCCATATTCTCCGAAGCGTTCGAAACCTTTGACGGCAAGGGGCGGCTTTCGGCCAGCACTTTGCAGGCTGGCGTGAATGGCCTTGCCGCGATCAACGGCAATCTGACCTTCAAAGGCTCGCCTACCGAGGCGCGCGGTGAACTCGCGCTGGCGGCAGGGCAGGCACGGCTGGACAGAATCGTGGCGCAACGTACCCGGCTTGGCGGCCGCTACGCTTTGAATGCGCGTACCGGCGCACTGACGCTGATGGCTGAGTATGCTGCGCAGGGTGCCACGCTGGCGCCAGCGCTGACGGCAGGGCTCATCAAGCCTCTTGGCGGCTTCGGGGGAACTCCGCTGGCGCCACTTGCGGCAAGCCTGTCCCGGGCACTTGGCGGTGCGACCCGGGACATGGACGCCTCGGGGCTGCTGCGGCTCGTGAACGGCGCGGGCGGCGGCGCGGTGCGGATCGAAACTGCCAATGTCCGCAGCCAGTCTGGCGCCCGTATCCGGGTCGCGGGCGGAGACGGCGTTACTTACTATTGGCCAACGGGCCGCCTTCGGATCGATAGCCGGATCGATGCTTCGGGCGGCGGCCTGCCGACCACGCGCGTGGCGCTTCGTCAGCCCCGCAGTGGAGCGCCCTTGAGCGGCATGGTCGAAATGGCGCCTTATGCGGCGGGCGGCGCGCGCCTGGCGCTGGCACCAGTTCGCTTTGCGGCGCAGCGCGATGGGTACACAGCCATCTCCACTCGCGCCACTCTCGATGGGCCGATCTCAGGCGGCCGGGTGACTGGCCTGGAAGTGCCGATCGAGGGACGTTTCGGTCCGGGCGGAGCACTCGAGTTCGGTCGGGGCTGCGTGCCATTGCGCTTCGCTAGTCTGGCGCTTGGCGGATTGCGGCTTGGCAACACCAGTCTGCCGGTCTGCGCGCAGGGTCCCGCCATCGTCTATCGGGAGGCTGGCGGCCAACTCGCCGTCCGCGGCGCTACGCGTAACCTGGCGCTCGACGGACGGCTTGGCACCTCCCCGTTTCGGCTGCGATCGACCACTGCTGCGATGGTTGGATCGCGCGATTTCACACTGGCGGGCGTTTCGGCCCAGTTGGGCAAGCCGCAGACGCCGGTGCTGCTCAACGCGCGCCAAATTGCGGGCAGCTTCGACCGCGGTGCGATCAGCGGCACTTTCGCCAACGGCGATGGCACGATCGGCCGGGTGCCGCTGCAGTTGAGCGAGGCTGACGGCCGCTGGCTGTTCGTGAACAAGCGTCTGACAGTGGACGGCGGTCTGACCGTAACAGATCGCTTCCAGCCAGCGCGCTTCTATCCGCTGCGAAGCAATGACATGCGATTTACGCTCGCCGGCGACAGGATCGGCACGACCGGTACCCTTCGTCAGCCGGGAACGGGTGTCCGCGTGGCCAACGTCTCGATCGCGCATCGCCTGTCGCGGGGTGAGGGCACGGCTGATCTCGATGTCCCCGGCATCATTTTTGGCCCGGCTCTTCAGCCGGAGCAGCTGACGCGGCTGACCGAAGGCGTAATTGCCATCGTACGCGGAACCCTGACTGGGAACGGCCGGATCAACTGGCATGGCAATGGGCAGGTGGATTCCACCGGTGACTTCTCTACAGAGAACACCGATTTGGCTGCTGCCTTTGGGCCGGTCACGGGGCTGAAGGGCACCATCCACTTCACCGATCTGCTTGGTCTGCAGACGGCCCCCGGCCAGCGCCTTCAGGTGGCCACGATCAACCCCGGCATCCTGGTTACGAATGGCAGCATCGAGTTCCAGTTGCTGCCCGACAGGCTGGTCCGCATTCAACAGGGACGCTGGCCGTTCATGGGGGGCGAGCTGGTGCTTCAGGAAACCGTGCTCAACCTGGGCAAACCATCGGCCAAACGACTGACGTTCGAGGTGCAGGGGCTCGACGCCAATCAGTTCGTGTCCAGTTTCGAGTTCAAGGAGATCTCGGCCACGGGAGTCTTCGACGGCGTGTTGCCGATGATCTTCGACGATCAGGGCGGACGGATCGTTGGCGGCCGGCTGGACTCGCGGGAGCCGGGTGGATCGCTCAAGTATAATGGCGTGGTCAATCGCGCCAATCTTGGCATGTTCGGCGGGCTTGCCTTCGATGCCCTGCGCGATCTTCGTTATCGCTCGATGATCATTCGGCTGGACGGCGACTTGGCGGGCGAGTTCGCCACCCGGCTGACGGTGGACCAAGTGGCCCTTGGCAATAGCACTAAGTTCCAGCGCATATTGAAGTCGGTTACCCGCATTCCGTTCAAGTTCAATGTAACCATTCGCGGGCCGTTCCGCGCGCTGATCGCCACGGCCAAGTCGCTGCGGGATCCGCGCAACGTTGTGGACAGCGTGCTCGACCGGCCGTTGCAGGGCTCCACGGGGGTCACCACCGAAGTCCGCAGCAGTCCGCAGAGCACAACGCAGGAACAGACCCCCGTGAAAGATGAAGTCAGCGTTTCCGCGAAGCCCGCGCCCGCCACCACCGCCAGCACGCCACCAGCCAGGAAGTGACGCCAATGACCGTAAAGACTGCAACGAGATTCAGCGCCGCCGGGCTGATCCTGACCCTTGGTGCATGTATCTCGGTGAAGACGCCCGACAAGCCGATCGAGATCAATCTCAACGTTACGATTCGGCAGGAAGTGCTGGTGCGCCTGCAACGTGACGTCGATCAACTTATCAAGCAGAACCCCGAGGCATTCCCGGGTACGCCGGCCCTCCCGGGTGCGCGACCGTGAGGATAATCGGCTGGACGTTGCTGATGGCGTTGTTGGTCGTTGGCGATCCGGTTGGGGCGCAGGGACAAAGCTCGCTTCTGGCCGCGCGGGCGTCAGGCCAGGTGGGCGAGCGCTACGACGGCTACATGGGTGCGCCCCGCCCGGTCAGCGCATCAGTCCGGACGCAGCTTGATTCGGTCAACATTCAGCGCCGTTCTTTATTCACCGGCTTTGCCGGGCGCAGAGGCGTCAGCCCCGGCGATGTCGGAGTAACGGCAGGCTGCACGCTGCTTGGGCGCGTGGCGGCGGGAGAGATTTACCTGTTGCCCGACAATGTCTGGCGGCGGCGAGCGCCGGGCGAAGCGGCTCCCCGCCCGGATTATTGCACCGGAGGCTGAGCTTCAAATTCCCGGCGAAAAGCCGGTTTCACCCGGGCCAACATGCCAGCGGTGACAGGAAGGCTGATCTCATAGTCGCTCTCGACATAAGGGCCGGCCACATAGGGATCCGCGGTGATGTCGATGTGGTCAAATCGTCCGTTCCGGTCATGATCTGCAGGGGCGAGAGTCAGGTCCTTCAGTGGTGGGCATTCGCCGAACATCTCATCGCGGCGAACCGGTTCGTCGCGACGCTTGGCACGTTCCCGGTCGAGGAGGATTCAGAAGGGCCGGCGGATGGCCGCGACCCAAAACATCTTCGTTGCGGTCAGGTCAAACAGGTTGATCTCGCGTCCGCGCAGCCGATCCCAGAGGAGGGCGTGGGATCCGTGGTTCGGATGCGCGCCGCCGGTGTAGGCGCTGGTCACCCCGACGAGCGACAACAATAAGCGACTTCGGCCGGAGGTGCTCCAGGCACGGCCGAAATCGTGAGCGTGAAAGGTGTCCACTTCCGTACGCGTGGATCGATCTGACCGTGCAGTCTCCAGCGCATTCTTCCGTTCTGTTTCCGCTTCCGCACGAAATCGGCGATCGAGTGCAAGCTCTTCGACCGCTTCCCTCGACCAGCTATAGTCAAAGTCGAGCAGGGCGCTCTCGCGAGAAATCGTCACGGCTCGTGGAGCAGCCGACGAGGCAAGCATCGCGGCCAGCAAGGGCAGAGCGATCAAGTGGGTCGTTGACATGCGATGTCGTACCGCGCCGTTAACAGCGTGACCAGTTGGCCCGGGCGCGCGCGGTTGACGGCGCGGGCGACTTTTTCTAAAGGGACGGCGCCTTGGCGGGCTTTGAACGCCGCCATGTTCCTTGCCTTACGCCGAGCGCTGCTCCTTTTCGAGCATCGCCACGCACAGGAGAAAAGGTCATGGCGCAGGATGAGCCCGAACAGGACCACCGGCTTCCCGCCGATGCGCGACTGGACCGCCTCGACGCGAGGTTGAAGGATGCGCAACGGGATGAAGCGGTTCGGACGGGACACGCCCCGCCGCCCGACGCCAATGAGGCGATGGGCCAAAAGGTGTTGTCCTATCTGATCGGCGGTCTGCTGGGCGGTACGTTGATCGGCTGGGCACTCGACCGCCTGCTGGGAACGTGGCCGATGTTCTTCATAACGCTGATGGTGCTTGGCACCGCCAGCGGCTTTTGGAGCATCATCAAGCTTTCGAACGCGAAGACGAAGAAGGACTGACTGCGTGGCTGCTCAATCGGGCAAGATCGATCCGATGCACCAGTTTCTGGTCGAACCTTTGTTCGGCCATGACTGGCAAATCGCGGGTCAATCGATCGCCTTCACCAACTCCGCCCTGTGGATGGCGCTGACGCTCGGCGTCATCTGGCTGTTCATGCTCGGCGGCTTGAAGCGCGAGCTTGTGCCCGGCCGCTGGCAGGTCGCGGTTGAAGGCGTCACCGGTTTCATCGGATCGATGATGGAGGCCAACGTCGGTCCCAAGGGCAAGAAGTTCGTGCCCTACGTCTTCTCGCTGTTCATGTTCATTCTGTTCGCCAACATCTTGGGTATGTTGCCTTTTGGCGTAATCCCGGGCGTGCATCCGTTCACCGTTACCAGCCACCTGACGGTCACCGCGGTGCTGGCGATCGTGTCGTTCGGCATCGTGCTGGTGGTCGGCTTTGCCAAGCACGGCTTCAAGTTCTTTGGCCTGTTCATCCCGCACGGTGCGCCCTGGTGGATGATGCCGATCCTGATCCCGGTCGAGTTCGTGTCCTTCATGGTGCGCCCGTTCAGCCTGGCGCTGCGCCTGTTCGTGGCAATGACCGCGGGTCACATCCTGCTCAAGGTGCTTGCCGGTTTCGTCATCAACGGTGCCAATGCCGAGGCATGGTGGGTCGCTCCGGTGGTCAGCCTGCCAAGCTTTATCCTGATGATCGGGATCAGCGCGCTCGAACTGCTGGTCGCTGCGATCCAGGCTTATGTCTTCGCCTTGTTGACGAGCCTGTACCTCAACGACGCCATCAACCTTCACTAAACACAATAAAACCAAGGGAGTATTTCACATGGACGCAGAAGCCGCAAAGCTATTGGGTGCCGGTTTCGCCGCCATTGGCGTTGGCATGGCCGCGCTGGGCGTGGGTAACGTCTTCGGTTCGTTCCTGGAAAGCGCGCTGCGCAATCCGGCCGCTGCCGACAGCCAGCAGGGTCGCCTGTTCATCGGCTTCGCCGCCGCCGAGTTGCTCGGTCTGCTGGCGTTCGTCGTTGCGATGATCCTGCTTTTCGTCGCCTAAAGCTGCTGGAGGGCGGGGTGCTCCTAGCGCACCGCCCTTCGTGAGCACGGGGCCGGATAGCGCTATCGCTGACCTGACCCGCGCTTCAAGTACGCTTTTAATTGGACCCGACCCATGCCTCAGATCGCCCAAATATCCGAAATCTATGCTTCGCAGCTGTTCTGGCTGGCGATTTTTTTCGGCGCGATCTTTCTGGTAGTCGGGCTTGGCATGGTGCCGCGTATCCAGAGCACGGTCGATATGCGTGACGAGCGCATCGCGTCCGACCTGCGTTCGGCCCAGGGCGCCCGCGAGGCGGCGGATACGCTGGAGGCGCAATATCGCGCCGCCACCGACCGCAGCCGTGCCGAGGGCGCTCGGGTTGCTGCCGAAGCCAAAGTAGCGGCAACAGCAGCCACCGCTGCCAAGGTTGCGGCATCGGATCAGGTCATGGCTGGCCGTTTGGACGATGCCTTTCGTCGCATAAATGAGGCGCGCTCTTCTGCCTTGGCCGAGATCGAAGCAGTAGCTGCGGAAGCGGCTGGTGCGATGGTCGAGCGGGTGGCCGGCTTCACCGTTGATCCCGCCGCGGCCCGCGCTGCGGTGGCGCAGGAATTAGTTCATGGCCGATAACATCCAGGAGACCACCCACACGCAGGTGCAGGCCGGGTCGGAGCATCACGTCGATCCGTCGGCCCTGGGGTTCGACGCGACCATGCTGGTCGGACTGGCAATGGCCGTCGTGATTGCGTTGATGCTGTGGAAGCGGGTTCCCGCGGCGATCGGCAAGGCGCTCGACGGCAAGATCGCGGGTATTCGGAAACAGCTGGATGAGGCCGCTCAGCTGCGGACCGAAGCGGAAGCACTGAAGGCGGAATATGAGGCGCGCTCCGCCCTTGCGGAGAGCGAAGCCGCCGCAACTCTGGAGCGAGCCAGGGTTGAGGCCGACGCGATCCGCGCCAAGGCCGAGAGTGATGCCGTGGCTTTGGTCGAGCGTCGCACCCGCATGGCGGAGGACAAGATCGCGGCCGAGGAGCGGCTTGCCGTGCAGCAGTTGCGTGCGACCGCCGTGGATGCGGCGTCGCGGGCTGCGGCCCGACTGATTGCGGAGCGGCATGACGGCGCTGCGGACAAGGCGCTGATCAACGGCGCCATCGCGGGGCTCGGCCGGGCTTAGGTTGATCTGCTTCCCGGCGCAGGCTGGGGCCCAGTTGCCAGCAACAACTATCCGGCACCTGAGCCCCAGCCTTCGCCGGGGAACAGTGCTTTAGCTTGGCTGGGGGTTCTGGAAGCCGTTCCCGCCGGCTTGACCGCTGCCCGACTGGTTATGCTCGCCGCCCGGATCGGTGATGCCGCCAAGAGCGACACTTGCGGCGTCGGCCATGTCGGACCGGCTGACATCAGCCAGGCTGACGATGCCGACCAGACGGCCACCATCATCCACTACCGGCATGCGCCGAACCTGTTCGTCGCTCATGCGAATGGCGACATCTTCGATATCGTCGTCAGCGGTGGCGGTGACCAGCGCGTCGCTGCTCATCAAGTCGCGCACCGATGTCTCGGGACCGCGGCCCTGAGCAACGCCGCGTACCGCGATATCGCGGTCGGTGATCATGCCGATGACGCGCTCGCCCTCGACAACGGGAATGGCGCCCGCGTCGGCGCTGAGCATGAAGCCGGCGGCCTCCTGCGCGGTGGCTTCGGGGGTAACTGTCTCGACGTTGGTGTTCATCACTTCGCGAATGCTGGCCATTGATGTTCTCCTTAATGCCGGCACAACGCTCGAATCAGGGCACATTCTCCGTCAAAAGGTCATAACCTGCGACGGTTTCATCCTTCTGGTTGAAGATCTCCACGGCCCAACGGACCACACCTGTTTCGTCGTTCTTGAGCGATTTGGAGCGGACCGTCAGTTCAGCGCGCATCGAGTCGCCGGGATAGAGCGGCGTCAGGAAACGCAGGTTTTCCAGACCGGTGTTGGCGAGCACGGGTCCTGGCGCAGGATCGACGAACAAGCCGGCAGCGAAGCTAAGTATGAGGTAGCCGTGCGCCACGCGGCCACCGAAGATCGGCGAGGCCTTTGCGGCTTCCTCGTCCATGTGGGCGTAGAAGGTGTCACCAGTGAAGCGCGCAAAGTGCTCGATGTCGTCGAGCGTCACCGTGCGGCAGGCGGTTTGCAGCGTTTCGCCGATGTGGAGATCGCGCATGCGGCGGCGGAAGGGATGTCCTTCCACGATCTGCTTGGGCGCGCCGGGAATGTACTGGCTGGTGATGGCGGCGATCATGGCGGGTGAGGACTGGAGCGCTGTGCGCTGCATGTAGTGCTTCACGCCGCGCACGCCGCCCATTTCCTCGCCGCCGCCCGCGCGTCCGGGTCCGCCGTGGGTGAGAACGGGAAGCGGCGATCCGTGTCCGGTCGATTCGGCATGGTTGTCGCGATCGATCACCAGCATCCGACCATGGAAGGCGCCGGCGCCGAGCACGACGTCGCGCGCCACGTTTGCGTCATGGGTGAACAGGGACAAGGCCAAGCTGCCGCGTCCGCGATTGGCGAGGCGCACCGCATCGTCCAGGTCGCGGTAGGGCATGACGGTGGCCACAGGGCCGAACGGCTCGACGTCATGTGCGGCGTTGCAGGTCCAAGGGTCATCGGCGCGCAGCAGCACCGGCGACATGAAGGCGCCGTCAGGGTGGCCGATCTGGGCAAATGGGTTGCCAGCGACAATGCGCCCGCCACCCGCCGTGATCTCGGCAATGCGCGCGCGCACGTCGTCGCGCTGGCCACGGTTGACCAGAGCACCCATCTGGCTGCCGGCTTCACGCGGATCACCGACGGCGGTTGCCGCGAGCGCGTCGCGGATCGCGGCTTCGAGCGGGTCGATGTGCTCGGCCGGGGCGAAGGCCCGGCGAATGGCAGTGCACTTTTGGCCCGCCTTGACGGTCATCTCGGTGACGACTTCGCGCACGAACAGGTCGAACTCGGGGGTGCCGGGGCCCGCGTCCGGCCCGAGGATGGTGGCATTGAGGCTGTCCCGCTCGGCGATGAAGCGAACCGATTCGCGAGCAATGACCGGATGGGTCTGGAGCTTCATCGCGGTGGTGGCCGAGCCGGTAAAGCTGACGACGTCCTGCAGCGACAGATGTTCGAAGAGGTCGCCCACGCCGCCGACGATCAGCTGCACCGCGCCGGGAGGAAGGACATTTGCGTCGATCATAACGCGAAACGCCGCTTCGGTCAGCCAAGCGGTCGCACTGGCCGGCTTGACGATGGCTGGCACGCCAGCGAGCAGAGTCGGCGCGAGCTTCTCCAGCATCCCCCACACCGGGAAATTATAAGCGTTGATGTGCAGCGCGACGCCCTGAAGCGACGTGAAGACGTGCTGACCGACAAAGGTGCCGCGCTTGGACAAGGGCTCCAGCGCTCCATCCAGCAGGACTTGCGCGTCGGGCAATTCGCGTCGGGCCTTGGACGAGAAGGAAAACAATGTGCCTGCGCCGCCCTCGATGTCGATCCAGCCGTCCTTGCGGGTGCAGCCCGTGGCGTAGTTGAGGGCGTAAAGTTCTTCCTTGCGGGCCATGATCGCATTGCCGAGTGCTTTGAGCATCCGGGCACGATCGTGGAAGGTCATCTTGCGCAGCGCGGGTCCGCCGACGTCGCGGGCGAAGCTGGCCATGGCACCGAAGTCGAGCCCGCCCGAGCCTGTTCGCGCAACGGGCGTGCCGTCGATCGCGGATGGAACCTCGACGAGGCTGGCAGCGTCACCGGGAGTCCAGCGGTCTTGTGCGTAGTTGAGAAGCTGCACTGTCATGCCGCTTCTCTGCGTCGCACGGTCGGCCATTGCAACGGGGGCGCTACTTGCCCGTGAAGGTAGCCGGGCGCTTCTCCAGGAAGGCGGCAACACCTTCGCGATAGTCGGCCGTGAAGCCAAGGCGGCGCATCTCGTCCCGCTGCAGATCCAGTTCCTGTTCAAGCGTGCGCTCGCCCGTGGTGCGGATGATTCCTTTGATGGCGGCGAGGCCGAGCGGAGGAAGGCTGGCCAGTTTAGCGGCAAGTGCGTCGACGGTGGAGTCCAGTTCATCGTCGGGGACGCACTTCCAGATCAGGCCCCAGTCTGCCGCGGCCTGCGCTGGGAGCGGTTCGCCGGTGAGGGCAAGGCCAAGCGCGCGGGCCTGGCCAACGAGACGCGGTAGGTGCCAGCTTCCGCCGCTATCGGGAATCAGCCCCAGCGCGGCAAAGCTCTGGATGAACTTGGCCGAAGCACCGGCGACGACGAGATCACAGGCGAGCGCGACGTTGGCACCAGCGCCGGCCGCGACGCCGTTGACCCTGGCTATGATTGGCTGGGGCATAGTGGCCAAGCGGCGGATCAGGGGGTTCCAGCTTGCCTCCACCGTGTCGCCTAAATCGACGGTTTCGCCCGGAGCCACGTTGCGATCGTTAAGGTCCTGTCCCGCGCAGAAGCCTCGTCCGGCACCGGTGATGATGATCACCCGCGCGTCCGCGGCCGCATCAAGCGCTTCCGCCAGTTCCACATGCATCTGGCGGGTGAAGCTGTTCAGCCGATCCGGGCGGTTCAAGGTGATCCGCGCGATGTGATCGGAAAGGGCGAACGCGATGGTCTGGGCTGTCATGCCCTTAGATCAACGAGAAGCCAGGCTCTGGGTCAAGCCCGAGAATGGCGAGTCGTTCAGCGTGGCGCAGCGTCCAGCATGGCCAGCTTCTCGGCCATCGTTCCATCACGCTCCGCATAGCGCAACGCCTTCACGCGCTCGACCAGGATCTCCGGCGGCGTGGGCTGTTGCTCGAACAAAGCGATGACCTCATCGGCGAACTCGTCGAGCGGCTGATAGCCCGGGCGCTGCGACTGGCCTGGAGTGAGGTCCGTCTGCACGCCGGGAGGGGCCAATTCGACCACCTCGACCTGCCCGGCAAGCCGCTGGCGAAGCGCCATGGTGTAGCTGTGAATGGCTGCCTTCGTCGCCGAATAAGTCGGCGTGACCGGCAGGGGCACGAAGGCGAGGCCCGAGGTGACGTTGACGATTACCGAGTCATTGCGGGCCTTCAGATGATCGATGAGCGCGTCGATCAAGCGGATCGGACCAAGCAGGTTGGTGGCGATGGTTTCCTCGGCGTCCCGCAGGTCACGGCTGGCGGTGGCGTCCTCCACGCGCATGATGCCGGCATTGTTGACCAGCACGTTCAAAGCCGGATGGTCGGCGGTAAGCTGCTCGACGAAGCGCGCGAGGGCGCCAGTGTCTTCGACATCGACGGTGTAGCTCCCCATGTTCTCACGACCGTGAATCGTTTCGGCAAGCGCGTCGGCGCGGCGGCCGGCGACGATCACGAAGTTGCCGCGGTCGTGCCAGCGTTGCGCGAGCGCGCGGCCAATGCCGGACCCGCCGCCGGTGATGAGGATGGTGTTGCCGGTCGGGTTCATGCGGCAGGCTCCAATTGGGGCTGAGTGGTCGTGGTCAGCGCGACAGCTTCGGCAAGCAGGCTGTACGAACGGCGACGCGCCTGAGGGTCGAAGATCTGGCTGGTGATCATCAACTCGTCGGCACCGGTGCGCGCGACGAAGGCGTCGAGGCTGGCGCGTACGGTCGCCGGGCTGCCAATCGCGGACGAGGAAAGCACATGGTCGAGCAAGGCCCGGCCATCCAAGCCCAGGCTTTCCAAGAAGCCGGCCCGGGGCGGCGGAAGCTTGCCCGGCCGCCCGCTGCGTAGATTGACGAAGGCCTGCTGGAGGGACGTCGCGAGCAGTTCCGCCTCCTCATCGCTAGGCGCGCAGACGACGTTGAAGCCAAGCATCACGTGCGGCTTGGCCAGTTGCGCCGATGGTTGGAAGCGCTCGCGATAGATGTGGATCGCGGCGTCCATCTGCTGCGGAGCGAAGTGCGACGCGAAGGCGTAGGGCAGGCCGAGCATGGCCGCGAGTTGCGCACCGAAAGTGGAGGACCCCAATATCCACAAAGGTACGTGCAATCCCTCGCCAGGCACCGCGCGAACCCGGCTTGGCGTGTCGGAGAAGTAGGCCTGCAGCTCCTGAACATCGCGCGGGAACTGGTTCTCGTCACTTTGCAGCGTTCGGCGAAGGGCCTGAGCCGTCAGCATGTCGGTGCCAGGCGCGCGGCCAAGACCCAGATCGACTCGGCCGGGGAACAGGCTGGCGAGTGTGCCGAACTGTTCGGCGATGGTCAGCGGCGCATGGTTGGGCAGCATGATGCCGCCCGCGCCGATCCGAATGGTCTTCGTGTGGGTGCCCACAAACGCCAAAGCGACCGCCGTGGCAGCACTGGCGATGCCGGGCATGCCATGGTGTTCGGCCATCCAGAAACGTGAGAAGCCAAGCGACTCCGCGTGGGCAGCGAGATCGGCCGAGGCATGGAGCGCGTCGGCGGTGCTCGAGCCTTCCGGCACGGGCGACAAGTCAAGTACGGATAATGGGATCATGCCGCATCAAGTGGGGTGGCGACCCCAGCATTAGAAGCGGGGCTGAGGTGTTATCGCCGAACAGCAATACGATTCCTGCTCAGGGAGCGGCCACCCACTCCGGCACGGACACAGCAGCGGCTTCCGCAACGTCGATACGCCTGCGCACCAGTGCCCAGCGGTTTCCGTCGACCAGTACTTCCGGCGTTAGCGGGCGACTATTGTAGCCGCTGGACATGGCAGCTCCATATGCGCCCGCCGTGCGAAACACGATCAGATCACCCTCACTCACCTGATCCATCTCGCGGCCCATGGCAAATGTGTCCCCGCTCTCGCACACGGGGCCGACCACATGCGCGATCATTCGCTCGCCTGTCGGGTGCACCGCATCCATATGGTGATAGGCGTCGTAAAGCGCCGGTCGCATCAGGTCGTTCATTGCCGCGTCGACGATCAGCCACGGATGATGCTCTCCTGGCTTCACTCGGATCACCTTAGTCAGGAGCACGCCGGCATTGCCGCTGATTAGGCGCCCGGGCTCAAAGGCGAGGCGAATGTTCCAGTCTTGCGTGACCTTGGCAACCATTGCGCCATAAGCATGGGGGGTCGGAGGCTCCGGCTGGCCGGCTCCGTGAGGCACGCCAAGACCGCCTCCCAAGTCCGCCAACGTCAAGTGGAAGCCGTCGTCGCGCAATGCGCGGATCAGATTACCCAGCCGCACGAAGGCTTCCTGGAACGGCGCGAGACGCGTCAGCTGGCTTCCAATGTGCACGGTGACACCCGTGACGTCGAGGCCTGGCAAGTCGCGTACGGCGCGGAACGCTTCAAGGGCTTGCCCGGCAGGGATCCCGAACTTGTTGTCGGCCGTACCGGTCGTGATTTTGGCGTGGGTTCCGGCCGCCACGTCGGGGTTGATGCGGAACGCGACCGGCGCACGGAGACCAATTGCCTGCGCCACCGCCGACAGCATGCCGGCTTCCTCCACGGATTCCAGGTTCATCTGCAGAACTCCGCCGGCCAGCCCTTCGGCCATCTCGGCGGAAGTATTGCCAACTCCGGAGAAGAGGATGCGGTCCGGCGCCATGCCAGCGGCCCGTGCCTGACGATATTCACCTATCAAAACGACGTCTGCGCCAAGTCCCTCACCAGCCAATGTCTTCAACACTGCCGAGTTGGGGTTGGCCTTTACCGCATATGCGATCAGCGGATCGTCGAAGTGGGCCAGTGCTTCCTTCAAAACCCGGGCATGACGCTTAAGGGTTGCAGTGGAGTATACGTACACCGGCGTTCCCACCGCTTCGGCAATCTCGGTCAGCGGGACGTTTTCGCAGTGGAGTGCGTCCCCTATCAGGTTGAAATGATCCATGCGCGGTCAAGGTCATCGAAGCGGATAAAGCGCAACCCCATCCGAGCCCCGTCCGAAGGACTCGCGATTTGAACTCGGGCAAGGCAATTGCTACATGTGACTGATGTACACCACCGAACTCGCCAAGCAGGCTAACGTGCAGCCGATCGGTCCCGCGGAGGACCCGGGGCTGGTCGCCGCTTTCGAGGCGCGCGTCGCCGCTGACGAGTTTATCGAGCCAAAGGACTGGATGCCGGAGGCGTATCGCCGGACTCTTGTGCGGCAGATCAGCCAGCACGCGCATTCGGAAATTGTCGGCATGCTGCCGGAAGGCAATTGGATCGGCCGCGCGCCGTCCCTGCGGCGCAAGGCGATCCTGCTGGCAAAGGTGCAGGACGAGGCTGGCCACGGTCTGTACCTCTACTGCGCGGCGGAAACGCTCGGGACCAGCCGCGAGCAGATGATCGAGGCGCTTCACTCGGGCAAGGCCAAGTACAGCACCATCTTCAACTATCCGACGCTGACCTGGGCCGACATGGGCGCGATCGGCTGGTTGGTGGACGGCGCGGCGATCATGAACCAAGTGCCGCTGCAGCGCACGTCCTACGGCCCCTACGCGCGGGCGATGGTTCGCGTGTGCAAGGAGGAAAGCTTCCACCAGCGCCAGGGCTTTGAGGCGATGGCGGCTCTGTGCCAGGGCACGCCCGAGCAGAAGCGCATGGCACAGGATGCGTTCAACCGCTGGTGGTGGCCGAGCCTGATGATGTTCGGCCCGCCCGACGACAATAGCCCCAACACCGCGCAGTCGCTGCGCTGGCGGATCAAGCGCGAGACCAATGACGAGTTGCGCCAGAAGTTCGTCGATCTGACGGTGCCGCAGGCGGAGTATCTCGGGCTCACGGTGCCAGATCCCGACCTCAAGTGGAACGAGGACAAGAACGGCTACGACTTCGGCGCGATCGACTGGGACGAGTTCTATGCCGTAGTGAAGGGCGAGGGGCCCGTTGCTCTGGAGCGGATCACGGCCCGCCGGGCGGCTTGGGACGAGGGCGCCTGGGTGCGCGAGGCAGCGCAGGCGCATGCGGCGAAGCGGTCCACGCGGGCTGCTGCTTGATAGCGAACAACGCTCATCCTGAGGAGCGACTGAGCAGGCGAAGTCTGTCGAAGGCGCGTCTCGAAGGAGGGTGTCGCTCTTGTACCGGTCCTTCGAGACAAGCCTTCGACTTCGCTGCGCTACGCTCAGTCTTTCCTAAGGATGAGCGGACAAGTTTGAATGGAAATACCGATGTCTGACTGGCCGCTGTGGGAAGTTTTCGTGCGCGCCAAAGGCGGACTGGCGCATCGTCATGTGGGCTCCATCCACGCGCCCGATCCGGAACTGGCACTGCGTCATGCGCGCGATACTTATACCCGGCGCGAAGAAGGGGTCAGTCTGTGGGTGATTCCATCGAGTGCGATCGTCGCTTCGGATCCGGCGGAAGCCGGACCTTTGTTCGAGCCAGCGCACGACAAGGTGTACCGCCACCCGACATTCTACGACATCCCTGACGTCATCAAGCATATCTGATGCCGTCGCTTCCCCCTATCCGCCCGGAAGACGAAGCCGCGGCGGCGGCCTTGCGCCCGCATGGCGCCTTCGATGCGCCGGTCGAGGATCCGCATCTCCGCGCCCGGTCGGACTATTGCCTGCGTCTTGGCGACGACGCGCTCATCCTGGGGCAGCGCTTGTCCGAATGGTGCGGCCATGCGCCGTCGCTCGAGGTTGATCTCAGCCTCGCCAACATGGCCCTCGACCTGATTGGTCAGGCGACGCTGTTGCTGGCTGAGGCGGGCGATGCCGATGAGCTAGCCTTTAAGCGCGACGTGCTCGACTTCAAGAACTGCCTGCTTGTCGAACAGCCCAATGGCGACTTCGCGCGGACCATGGTGCGGCATCTGCTGTTTTCGACCTATCAGCACATGCTGTTCCAGCGCTTGTCCGCCAGCAGCGATCCGGCAATCGCCGGCGTGGCGGCAAAGGGCGTCAAGGAGTTGGCCTATCACCGCGAACTGGCGGCCGAATGGGTGGTCAGGCTGGGCGATGGCACTGAGGAAAGCGCCAGCCGGATGCGCGATGCCTTGGCCTGGTGCTGGCGCTTCGTGCCCGAACTGTTCGACGTGGACGAAGTGCTGGAGGGTTTGATCGCCCGCGGCATGGCAGCCGATCCGCGCTTGTTCGAGGCCGAGTATCGTGCAGCGATCGCGCAGGTCTTGATCGAAGCGCAATTGCCTCCGCCCGCGGACCAGCGCGCCATCCTGGGCGGACGGCGTGGGCACCACAGCGAACATCTCGGTCATCTGCTCGCCGCCATGCAGTATCTGCCACGCACCTACCCCGACGCCGTGTGGTGAGCGCGTGAGCAAGGAATTTCACAGGCTGACCGTCGCCGAAGTGGTTGCCGAAACGGAGGATGCCCGGTCCATCCGCTTCGCGGTTCCGCCGGAATTGATGACGACATTTGCATTTCGCGCTGGCCAGCATCTGACTCTGAAGGCGGACATCGGCGGGGAGGACGTGCGTCGGAACTACTCCTTGTGCACGGCTCCGGACGACGGCGCGCTGACCGTAACGGTGAAGCGGATCGCAGGTGGGCGCTTTTCGAACTGGGTGGCGGAAACGGTGCGGCCCGGCGATGCCATCGACGTACTGCCGCCGCACGGATCGTTCACTTACGCGTTCCAGCCGGGCCATGCGGGGCGCTACGTCGGTTTTGCCGGCGGCTCGGGCATCACACCGATCGTGTCCCTGATCCGCACGGCGCTGAGCCTCGAGTCCGACAGCCGCTTCGCGCTATTCTATGGCAATCGCGACAGCCAATCGATCATCTTCCTCGAGGCGCTGGCTGCGCTGAAGGACAGCTACATGGGGCGGTTCGAACTGTTCCACTTCCTTTCGGACGAGGAAGGCGACGTTGGCCTGTTTAACGGCATGCTCGATGCGCCGACCTGCGCCGAGGCCGTGGATCGGCTCGTGCCCGATCCGCTCGACGTGGACGGCTGGTTCATCTGCGGTCCGGGGCCGATGATGGATGCGGCTGAGTTGGCGCTCATCGAGCGGAAGGTCGCAGGCGAACGTATCCACATCGAGCGTTTCACTGCGGGCCGTCCCTCCGCCGCGCTGGCAGCTGAGATGGCACAGCTGCAGCAGCAGGCGGCGGGACTGTCCTTTTCCGTCACTTTGGATGGGCGAACGCGGCGTGTTCCGTTCGGCGCTGCCAATATATTGGACAGTGCTCGGGATGCCGGTCTTCCGGCTCCATTCGCCTGCAAGGCTGGCGTGTGCGCTACTTGCCGGGCGCGGGTCACGGCTGGTGAAGTGAGCATGGCGGCACGGTACGGTTTGACCGACGAGGAAATCGCGGCGGGCTATGTGCTGACCTGTCAGGCAGTGCCCAAGGGGGCCGACGTAGCCGTCAACTACGACGCATGAGCGCAACGGCTCGGCGGGCTCAGGACGGCGATGCACTTTGCCGCCCGGGGGATCGCCTCGCACCGCTCGCATTGCCCGAAATGCTGCGCTAAGCCCCCCGCATGTTGACCAGCCTCGCCGTTCCTTCGCTGTCTGAACTGCCGCCGGTGAAGAGCGACTCGCTTCTCGCCTTGATCGCGCTCGCCAACGCGGATTCGAGACCAGACAAGATCGACGTCGGCGTAGGCGTGTTTCGCGACGGCATAGGTCGCACGCCGATCTTCGCCAGCGTCAAACTTGCCGAGCAAAGGCTGCTCGATACTCAGGAAACCAAAGGCTATCTCGGGGGCGCGGGAGACCGGCGCTTCGTTGAGCTCCTACGCCCGATCCTGCTTCGCGAGCATGCCGCGGACCCGCGGATCATTGGCCTTCAGACGCCCGGTGGATGTGGTGCTCTGTTCCTGGCGTTGAAGCTTGCTGCGGTCGCGAATCCTGAGGCGCGGGTGCTGGTGGGAACGCCCACTTGGCCCAATCACCCGCCGCTCGTCCGCGAATGCGGCCTGGAGCTGTTCGAATATCCTTATTACGACCGTGACGCCGCACAGATCGACTTCGACGGCATGCTCGACACGCTCCGAAGCGCTCGCGCCGGCGACATCGCATTGCTGCATGGCTGCTGTCACAATCCGACCGGCGCCGATCTGAACGAGGCGCAGTGGCGGGCCGTCGTGGACGTGCTGGTCGAACGCCGGCTGCTGCCGCTCATAGACATTGCCTATCAGGGACTTGGGCGCGGGCTTGAGGGCGATAGCGCTGGGCTGCGCATGGTCCTGGCGGCGTGCGACGAAGTGCTGGTGGCACAAAGCTGCGACAAGAACTTCGGCGTGTACCGTGACCGCGTGGGCTCCGTGTTCGTCAAGACGCGCTCGGCGGAAACGGGTGCCACGGCCATGGCGCATCTGCTGCAATTGGCGCGCGAGGCCTGGTCGATGCCGCCCGACCATGGTGCGGCCGTCGTCCGCATCGTGCTGGATGACGACGTGCTCCGTGCTTCGTGGGAGGGCGAACTCGACTCCATGCGCGAGCGGATTGCCAATGTGCGCGAACGGATCGCCGCCTCCGACGAGCGACTTGCCTACATCGCCGACCAGTACGGCATGTTTTCCATGCTGCCGCTGTCGCGCGAACAGGTGCATGCGCTGCGTGAGAAACATTCAATCTACATGGCCGATAGCGGGCGCATCAACGTGGTCGGCATGAGCGACGACGCCGTGGATCGGTTCACGGCAGCGGTCATCGAGGCCATGGATGGCTGACCTGGTCCATGGCTGACGCGGACCCGCGCCTTGGGGCAGCGGCACAGGACACCGACTGGAGCGATGTAGCCAGGCTGGTGCTGACCAGCCGCGCTTTGGACGCGCTGGAAGAAGACCGCCTCGTTCCCGAGAAGAAGGTGCTGTATCAGTTCTCGGCGCGTGGGCATGACTTGGCCCAGGTGCTGCTTGGGCTGCATCTGCGCGACGGCGATGCGGCATGCGGTTACTACCGGTCGCGCCCGATGTTGCTCGCTTTGGGCGTGCCACTGGCCGATGCGCTCGGCTCGGGGATGGGCCGGGCAGGAGGGTATTCAGGGGGCCGCGACATCGGCGTCGTGTTCAACTACCCCAATCCAGGCGGTGCTCACGCTTTGCCAATGTCCGGGGGCGTTGGCGCACAATATACGCCAGCCATCGGTTGGGCGCAGGCGGTGCGCTACAAGGCGGCAGTACTTGGCGAGGGGCCGGCGGACGCCATCGCTGTTGTGCTGGGCGGCGATGCGAGTTGCGCCACCGGCGGGTTCTGGTCGGCCCTGACTATTGCCACGACTCAGAAGCTTCCCTTGTTGTTCTTCATTGAAGACAATGGCTTCGGCATCTCGGTTCCCTCGACCTATCAAACGCCGGGCCAGGATATCGCCGCCAATCTTGGCAGCTTCACCGGTCTTCACGTGCTCAACGGTGACGGGACCGAACCCGGCGAGGCATCACGGTTGATTTCGGAAGCCGTTGCTTCCGTCCGATCGGGTGCCGGCCCAGCCTTGCTGCGGCTCAAGGTGCCGCGGCTCGAAGGACATAGCTATCAGGACACCCAGACCTACAAAAGCGAAGACGTGATCGCCGCGGAATGGGCGCGCGATCCATTGCCCAAGCTTCAGCGCTGGTGCGCAGATCGGCAGATCGGGTGGGAAGAGATCTCGTTGCGGGTGGACTGGGAAGTCGAGCAGGCGCGCGAGGATGCCGAGGCCCGCGGCGTGCTGCCCGTGAGCCAGGTTGCGGACAATGTTTTCTTTTCGGGCGAGCATGCCGTTGTTGGCGGCCAGGCCGGGCTGACGACGCCGACTACCAATCAGCCCTCTCCCGAGGGCCAGCGGATCAACATGGTCACGGCCATTCGGCGCGTACTGGACCAGGAACTCGCCGCCAATCCCAAGGTGCTCGTCTTCGGCGAAGATATCGGTCCCAAGGGCGGGGTTCATGCTGTGACCCTCGGTTTTCAAGACAAATATGGTCATGACCGGGTGTTCGACACGTCTCTCAACGAGGAAGGCATCGTCGGCCGCGCCGTTGGCATGGCGATCGCTGGACTGATGCCCGTGCCTGAAATCCAGTTTCGCAAATATGCCGAGCCGGCGACCGAGCAGATCAACGATTGCGGTACCATGCGGTGGCGCACCGCCAACCGCTTCGCCGCGCCGATGGTGCTCCGCGTGCCCGGCGGTTTCTTCAAGTGCGGCGACCCGTGGCACAGCCAAACCAACGAAGTGCAGTTCGTCCACAATCCGGGCTGGCACGTCGCGGTGCCAAGCAATGCCGAGGACGCGGTCGGCCTTCTCCGAGCGGCGCTTCGTGGTAATGACCCGGTACTGTTCTTTGAACACCGCGCGATGCTGGACGACAGCTGGGCCCGGCGGCCGTGGCCGGGCGACGCTTTTGCGCTGCCGTTCGGCAAAGCCAAGTTCACGCGTACCGGGGATCGGATCACCATCGTGACT
The DNA here is from genome assembly GCA_964243335.1 of uncultured Sphingomicrobium sp. Lineage (GTDB taxonomy): Bacteria > Pseudomonadota > Alphaproteobacteria > Sphingomonadales > Sphingomonadaceae > Sphingomicrobium. Next base: position 114,342 of record CAXTED010000001.1, read on the forward strand.
TGGGGAGCGATGGTGCCGCGCTGCGAGGCTGCCGCCGAGGGCTTCAGCGCGGATGTCATCGACCTTCGCACGCTGAACCCTTGGGACCGCGACGCTGTGCTGGAAAGCGTTCGCCGCACACATCGTTGCCTGATCGTGCATGAGGATCTGCGCACCGGCGGCTTTGGCGCCGAGATCGCGGCAGTGGTTGCGGACGAGGCGTTCCTGGACCTGGACGCGCCTGTGGCCCGGGTGACCATGCCTGATATTCCGAGTCCGCATCATCCGACCTTGCTGGAGGCCGCGGTGCCGAGCGTGGCGCGGATCCGGGCCGAGATCGAGCGGTTGGTGGGGTTCTGATGTCCGTCGTCGATGTCACCGTTCCCGCCGAACAGGAAGGCACCAAAGCCGTGGTCCGCGCATGGTTGCGGCAGGTTGGCGACACCGTGGCGCTCAACGATCCGCTGGTGGAGCTTGAGACCGACAAGGTGACGCAGGAGGTGCCGGCGCCGGTTGCCGGGGTGCTTAGCGAGATCCTGCTGGACACCGACGCAGACGCGTCGCCAGGTGCCATTTTGGGCCGGATCACGGTCGGCAACTCGGCAGAGACGCCAGGCTCCAAGTCGACAAAGGGTGAGGCGTCCGCTCAAGCGACCGAGCCCCAACCTGCGGCAGCGGGTGGGGACGGGGGAGGCAGCGAGACTCGCCTCAGCCCGTCTGTACGCCGTGCCCTGATGCAGCACGATATCGATCCAGCGCGTATCATCGGTAGCGGCCGTGACGGGCGGATCACGCGTGAAGACGTTGACCGCGCCGTTGGGGCAGCGACGGTCAGCCATGTCGATGGGGGCACGCGGCAGATCGCTCAACCGCGCGTGGCCGAGCCGCGCATGGCCAAACCGCCGGCCGGCGACATTCCGCACGACCGCATGCGGCGCACCATTGCTGAAAACATGGTTCGTGCGGTGACCGACGCGCCGCACGTCACGGCGGTGTTCGAGGCTGACTTCACGGCCGTGGCAGCCCACAAGGCAGCCTTGGCGGCCAGAGGCACGAAGCTCAGCTACACCGCCTACATCCTCAAGGCCGCAGCCGTGGCCATGGCCGCAGCCCCGGCCATCAACGGCAAGTGGCTGGCGGACCGCATCGCGGTTTCACCAACGATTGACATCGGGGTGGGCACAGCGCTTGGCGACAAGGGGTTGGTGGTGCCCGTCGTTCGCGATTGTGGTGCGCTCTCGCTCGAGCAGATCGGCGTGGCGCTCGACGATCTCACGGCCCGGGCTCGTGCAGGCAAGCTTACCGGCGCCGACGTTTCTGGCGGCAGCTTCACTGTCTCAAATCACGGCGTTTCGGGTTCACTTCTCGCCGCGCCGATCATCCTACATGCTGGCCAGGCGGCAATCCTGGGCATCGGCAAACTGGAAAAACGCGTCGTCGTGCGCACCATTGCAGGAACTGACGCGATCCTGATCCGCCCCATGGCCTATGTGACGCTGACGATCGATCATCGCGTGGTCGATGGCTTCGCGACCAACGCCTGGTTGAGCCGCTTCGTCGAACAGCTGGAAGCTTGGCCCGCCGCCTAACTATCGGCGATCGTGCCTTATGTTAGGACGGAAGGCCGGAACGCGAGTCTCACGCGCCCGTTAACCCCTCGACCTATCAGGAGGGACTCGCCCATGGCGACCAGCGATCGATCCTCACCCATTGAGGACCCTATCAATCAAGAACCTAAGTTGATCGTTGATCAGCGACCCGAGCGCAAGAAGCGCGCGACGGCACGCAAGACCAGCGATGAAGGCAGCAGTACCGGCAGAACGCTACTCGGCTTGGGATTGGCCGCAGCCGGTGCCGGCGCGGCAATCTTCTTCGCACGCAAGGTTGGGGAAGCCCAAGCCGACGACGGCGTGACGATCTCCGATGCGCCCGACCACGTCCTTCGCAACAAGGATTTGGCTCGTGCCGGCAATGTCGATGCCGGCCGCGCTTTGGTTGGCCGAACGGTTACGATCGGCAAGTCGAAGCAGGAGCTCTACGAGCGCTGGCGGGACTTCACGCGCTTTCCGGATTTCATGGACAATGTTCGTGAGATCGTGACCCTGGATGGCGACCGTTCGCGCTGGCTGATCGAAGCCCCACTCGGCGCGACGGTGACGGTCATCACCCGCATCATCGAGGACGTGCCCGGCAAGACCATTGCCTGGGTCAGCGAGCCCGATAGCCAGATCGCAACCGAGGGCCGGGTCGAGTTCGCCGACGCACCGCCGGGACGCGGCACCTACGTGCGGCTGGTGATGCGCTACACGCCGCCCGCTGGCGGGCTAGGGCGAGCTGTTGCGAAACTGTTCCAGCGCGAGCCCAACATCCAGGCGCGCCGCGACCTTAGCCGCTTCAAATCGCTGATGGAGACTGGTGAGGTCGCCACCAACGCCTCGCCATCCGGCCGCAAATCCGAATCGCCCACCGAGGCCAGAATCTAGGAGTTACCCGATGCGTGCACTTACTTGGCACGGGCGTCACGACGTACGCGTGGACACCGTTCCCGATCCCGAAATTGTTAACCCGCGCGACGCCATTCTCAAGGTGACGTCGACGGCGATCTGCGGATCGGACCTTCATCTGTACGACAAGTATATCCCGACGCTTCGCGCAGGCGACATCCTTGGCCATGAGTTCATGGGCGAAGTAGTCGAGGTCGGTGCCAAGTCGACCCTCAAGAAGGGCCAGCGGGTGGTGATACCTTTCACCATCAGCTGCGGGCAGTGCTTTTTTTGCGAAAAGCAGCAGTTCAGCGCCTGCGACAACAGCAATCCAGCCGAAACCTCTGATGCGTCCGAAACGCTGATGGGTCATTCCATGGGCGCCGCATTTGGCTACGCCCACCTGACCGGTGGCTATGCCGGCGGCCAGGCGGAGTATGTCCGAGTGCCTTACTCCGACGTTGGCCCCGTCGTGGTTCCGGATGGTCTGGAGGACGACAAGGTCCTGTTCCTGTCCGACATTCTGCCAACCGGGTGGCAAGCCGCGGTCAATGCCGACATCGAGCCGGGAGACACGGTAGCAGTCTGGGGCTGTGGTCCGGTGGGCCTGTTCGCGATTCAGTCGGCACTCGTGCTCGGCGCGCATCGCGTCATCGCCATCGACCATTATCCCAACCGCTTGCGGCTGGCCAAGCAGATGGGCGCGGACATCCTCGACTATCGCGAGGTCAATGTGCTCGAGGCGCTCAAGGAAATGACCGGTGGCATTGGTCCGGACGCCGTGATCGATTGCGTCGGCATGGAGAGCCATGGCGTGGCCATCGACAATCTAATCGACACGGTAAAGGCGCACACTTTCCTGGGCACCGACCGGCCGCATGCGCTTCGCCAGATGATCATTGCCTGCCGCAAGGGCGGACGGGTTTCGATCCCGGGCGTCTACGGCGGCTTCGTCGACAAATTCCCGCTTGGCGCCCTGATGGAGAAGGGCCTGACCGTTAAATCGGGTCAGACCCACATGCAGAAGTGGATGAAGCCGCTGTTGGAGATGATCCAGGAGGGCAAGCTCGACACGACCTGGTTCATCTCGCACCACGCTCCGCTGGAGCAGGCGTCTCAGATGTATCGCAAGTGGCATGACGAGCAGGACACTTACACCAAGATCGTCCTAAAGCCCGGCATGGAGCTGAACAAGGCGCAAGTGGCCAGCAGCACGAACGCTGCCGGTAGCACGCCCCCCACCAACTCCACCGAGGCAACGACCGGGACGCAGACGCTGCAGCCCGTGCCGGCTTCCGTCTAAATACAGGAACACTAGACAATGGCGAACCCTCTTGCGGTAATTACCGGCGCCTCGACCGGCATCGGTTTGGAATTGGCGAAGCTGGCGGCCGCCGACGGTTACGATCTGATCGTGGCGGCCGACACGCCGTTCGTGGACGCGTCGGCCGGCCTTCAGGGGCTTGGCGTTGACGTACAGCAGGTCGAAGCCGACCTTTCAGGTCAGGGCGGCGTCGATCAACTGCTCGCAGCGATCGGCGGGCGGCCGGTGGATGTGCTGGTGGCGAATGCCGGCCACGGGCTTGGCAATGATTTCCTCGACCAGGACCCATCCGATTGGCGGCACGTGATCAACACCAACGTCACCGGCACCTTGCTGCTGATCCAGCCAATCGCGCAGAAGATGAAGGCGCGCGGGCAGGGTCGGATCCTGATCACGGGTTCGATTGCGGGCCACCTCGCTGGCTCGTTCCAGGCAGTGTACAACGGTACCAAAGCGTTCATCGACAGCTTCTCTGCGGCGCTGGGCGACGAACTCAAGGACACGGGCGTCACCGTCACCTGCCTCAAGCCCGGCGCGACTGAGACCGAGTTCTTCCATCGGGCCGAGATGGATGACACCAAGGTTGGCTCCGGTAAAAAGGACGACGCAGCCGATGTCGCAAAGACCGGTTGGGACGCGATGAAGACGGGCGAGCACGCGGTCGTTCATGGTCTGATGAACAAGGCGCAGGTGCTTGTAGCCGGCGTTCTGCCGGAAAGCGTGCAAGCGGGCATGCACCGCAAGCAGGCCGAGCCGGGTAGCGGTAACTCGTAGGAAGTATCAGCTAAGGTACTGAAAGAAGGCGGGGACAGCAGTCTCCGCCTTTTTCGTTTGCGATGTCGTTCAAAACCGGTTGCACGCTTCGTGGGCGATAGCGGCCGATTAGTGCTCCAAGTGTCAGCAGCAGTGCAAGGAAGCCGAACGGCACGGAACGGTCGATCATGGCCGGCGAAACGAACGGGAGCAGTGCAAGGGCAACAATCGAGGCAAGGCCGATCCCGTCCCACCCTTTGTGCCAGGCGCGTGCAAGCAGCGGGACGATAGCGAGCGCGAGCAGCGGCGTGTCATAGCTAAGGGTGTAGGGCGTCACGAGCATGGTTGCGACCGCAAGGACGCCCAGACGCAGGTCCATACGGCCGTCCTTGTCCCACCCGTTCCGAACATCCCGGAAGGCCCAAACAACCGTTCCGGCGGCAGCGAGACTTGTGACCACTTGCACCGTTGCCGCTGCCGCGATCGGCAGGCCCAACGCTTGCAAGGACACGAAGGGACCGACGGCCAACTGGCGAAGGCCTTGATGACCTTGACCGATGAAACCCGCAAAGACTTGGCTCATGGCGAAATAATCCGCCCAAACCTGAGTGCCGAGCCACATCGTGCTCGCAAATGCCAGCAGCACGACAGTGATGGCTGCGGCTAGAAAGGTCCGCCACTGACCACTCGCCGCAAGTGCGAAGGGAAGTAGAATGCCAAGTTGCGGCTTGATCGCGACAAGCCCGATGAAGATGCCCGCGAGAACCGGTCGGGTAGGCAGGAGAGACGCCGCCGCCATCAGGAACACCGCGATCCACGTTCCCGACTGACCGCTGAACAGATTGGCCAGAAGCAACGGGAGGGTCAGTGCCAAGGCAAGCAAGTAAACGGCGAGAGGAACACTCTCGGAGCTGCCTGCTGCACGGAAGGAGCGTCCAAGCAACTTGCCAAGCAGGTAAATGTAGAGTGGCAGCGGGATGACCGACCACCAGAACACCGCCGCATTGTACGACAGACCACCGAGTGGCCACAGCAGGAACAGCGTGAAGGGGGGATAAACGAACCACGACAGCTCACGCCCGCGGGGCTCCAGCAATATGCGCCGCCAGCCGTCGGGGTCATAGATGGCCGGGAGGTTGCCGTCGTGCGCGCTTTGGGCTGCCCGCCAGAAGCTGATGAAGTCGCCGCCAAAGCGGTCCCCGCCCTGAACGCCCTTGGCATATGCAAACAGATAGAAAGCCGCCTGCATCGCCAGCAGCAAGCCGAACAACAGCATCAATCGTTTCTGCCGTGCCGCCATTGTTCGTGCGTAGCATCGATCGCTTGCACAAAGTTTAACTGACCGTCGTTCGAAGCGTGCCGAGTTCTGCGGCGCGAGCGCATGGCACAGCGGAGCAAGAACCGCCGTTCGTCGGACTGTCGACTGCTGTGTTGCCGCTGTTCCCTGCAGCGCCTAGCAAGAGGTGGCGCGGGGGCACGTCGCTGTTCGGCGTCCACGCGGGGGAAATTCGATGCTTGAGATCGCGCAGCTTTCGCACACCTATGCCAATGGAACGGCAGCGCTGACCGACATCAACTTGTCGATACCGCAAGGCATGTTCGGCCTGCTCGGCCCGAACGGGGCTGGCAAATCGACGCTGATGCGCACCATCGCAACCCTGCAGGCGCCGACCGCGGGCACCATCCGCTTCGGCGACATCGACGTGCTTGTCCAGCCGGAGCGCATCCGCCGCACGCTTGGATATCTGCCGCAAGATTTCGGCGTCTACCCGCGCGTTTCGGCCTACGCGATGCTCGACCAGATGGCGGTGCTCAAGGGCATCACGGGTGCGGGCGAGCGCAAGGCGGTGGTCGAGACCCTGCTCAATCAGACCAATTTGTGGGCGGTGCGCGATAAGGCAATTGCCGGCTTTTCCGGCGGCATGCGCCAGCGCTTCGGCATCGCCCAGGCGCTGATCGGAAACCCCGAACTAATTATCGTCGACGAGCCGACCGCCGGCCTCGACCCCGAGGAGCGCAATCGCTTTCTCAACCTGCTCGCCGCGATTGGTGACAAGGTCGTCGTGATCCTGTCGACCCACATCGTCGACGATGTTGCCGACCTTTGCCCGCGCATGGCGGTGCTCGCCGCAGGGCGATTGCAGCTGGAGGGCAAGCCCGCCGACCTCATCGCGTCCACTCGTGGACGGGTGTGGAAAAAGGTCATCGGCCATGCCGAGCTCGCCGATTACCAGGACAAGCATGAAGTGATCTCGACCCGCTTGTTCGCGGGCAACACCATCGTGCACGTGGCCAGCGATACGCAGCCGGCCGGGTTCGAGCCGGTCGAAGGGGGCCTGGAGGACGTCTACTTCTCGACCCTGTCCACGCTTCGCCGCGCAGCCTGAGGGGCCAGGATCATGCTGATGGGCATCACGCGGTTCGAAATCCGCTACCAGCTGCGTAACCCGGTGTTCTGGGTCGCCGTAGCCGTCTTCTTCCTCATGGGTTTCGGTCTCACGGCGAGCGAGAACGTCAGCATCGGCACGCCCGGCGGCGTGCACGAGAACGCACCGTCGGCGATCGCCGTCGCGATGGCCATCTTCAGCCTGTTCTACATCTTCGTCGTCACCGCCTTCGTTGCCAACGCCATCGTCCGCGATGACGCCAGCGGCTTTGCGCCAATCGTTCGCGCAACGCCGGTGACCCGCATCCAGCTTGTCCTCGGCCGCTTTGCTGGTGGGCTGATCATTGCCTGGCTGGGGTATCTCGCTTTGCCAATTGGCATGCTGGTCGGGTCGGCCATGCCGTGGGTCGACCCCGAGACCGTCGGGCCGCAACGGCTGTCCTACTACGCGTGGAACTTCCTGATTCTCGGCATGCCCAACATCTTCCTGGTCAGCGCGGTCCTGTTCGCGCTTGCGACGAACCTGCGTTCGATGATGGCCGCTTACATCGGCGCCGTGGTTCTGGTGATGGGCTATCTGGTGACGGTCAGCTCGGTCGGTCAGAAGATCGAGTATCGCGAGACTTTCGCCAAGTTCGAACCGATCGGCATGGGCGCCCTGAGCATGGCGCAGCGATACTGGACGCAGGCCGACCTCAACACGCGCCTGGTGGACCTGTCCGGCACCATGGCGTTCAATCGCCTTTGGACCATCGCGCTTGGCCTGCTGTTCCTCGGCTACACCGTGTGGCGTTTTTCCATGACCGAACGCGCGCCATCCAAGCGCCGCCTGCGCAAGCTTGCCAAACGCGAGCGCAAGGACGCCACGGCCGCTTCCGTGCCGGCGATCTTGACCGGCGGGTCAGTGACCGCCCGCGACGCCGTCCCGTCTCGATCGGTGCAGTTCATGGCTCGCCTTCGCACCGAGATCAGGCTGGTGCTGACCAGCCCGGGCCTGTTGGTATTGGTGCTGTTCGCGGTTGGCCAAGCCGCCGCTGGCTTGTGGATGGGCCGGTCGACCTATGGCACGTCCGAATACCCGACCTTGTCCGGCGTAATCGGGACGATCCGGGTCAGCTTCACCGTGGTGCTGCTGATGATTGCCGTTTTCTATGGCGGCGAACTGGTGTGGCGTGAACGCGACCGCAAACTGAACGAGTTGATCGACTCCACGCCGGTGCCAAGCTGGGTGATGACCATTCCGAAGGTCCTGGCGATCTTCGTCGTCCTGCTGATCGTCAATCTTGCCGCCATGGCGACCGGGCTGTTCTACCAGATCGTCAGCGGCAGCACCGACCTTGGCATTCCCCAGTATCTCGGCTGGTTCATCCTTCCTGCGGCAATCGACGGCCTGCTGCTGGCCGTCTTCGCGGTCCTTGTGCAGGTGCTCAGTCCCAACAAGTACGTCGGTTGGGGGATTATCTTCGTCTGGTTCGTGGGAAGCATTTTCCTAAACAACATGGGCTTTGCGAACCCGCTCTACACCTATGCCGGGAGCCCCACCGCGCCGCTTAGCGACTTCATTGGCCAGGGCAGTTTCTGGAAGGGCACGCTTACCTTGCAGGTCTACTGGCTGTTGTTCGCAGTCATCCTGACGGCCATTGCACATCTGCTGTGGCCGCGAGGGACCGACCTGGGCTTGCGCGTCCGCGTTCGCCGCTTCGCATCTCGAAGTGCGAGAGTGCCTTTGGCGGTCGCCGGAGTGGCCGCCTTGGCAATGGCTGGAACGGGCGCCTTTGCCTACCACAACATCAAGGAGCTCAATCGCTACGAGACGCCCGACGAAGCGGAAAAGTGGTCCGCGGACTATGAGAAGAAGTACCTCAAGTTCGAGCATCTGCCGCAGCCGTCCGTAACCAAGGTGACGCTGGACGTGCAGCTGTTTCCTGCCGAGCGGCGGATGCTTGTCGATGGCCACTACGACCTGATCAATCGCACGGCATTACCGCTGTCGGAGGTGCATGTGCGTCAGGGCGATCGCGATCTCGACGTCCAGCGGCTGACGCTGGCGGGTGCCCGGCAGGTGTCGAACGACCAAATGTTTGGTTACCGCATCTTCCGCTTCGATACGCCTCTCGCGCCCGGCGCCACCAGTCGGCTCAATTTCCGTTCGCAGATCTGGAACCGCGGTTTCGCCGCCTTCACGCAAAAGACGGACGTTATCGGGAATGGCACCTTCGCCAATAATCTGGCCTTTGCGCCGGTGATCGGAATGGGCCGCCAAGGGTTGCTTTCGGACCGCGCCAAGCGCCGCCGCCAGGGACTGCCGCCCGAGCTTCGCATGGCCAAGCTTGAGGACGTGTCAGCCACGAAGCGCAACTATATCGGATCCGACTGGGTGACGTCCGACGTGACGCTTACCACGTCTGCCGAGCAGACGCCGATCGCACCAGGCAACCGGGTTTCGGACACCACGGCCAACGGTCGCCGTACCGCGCATTTCGTCAGCAACGCGCCGATCCAGAACTTCTTCTCGGTACAGTCGGCCGACTACGCTTTGGCTCGGCGCGATCACAATGGCATCAACCTGTCGGTGTTCTACCTGCCGGGCCACGACCATAATGTGCCCAAGATGCTGAACGCGATGGGCCAGTCGCTCGATTATTACCGGGCGAACTTCGGCCCTTATCAGTTCAACCACGCGCGAATCATCGAATTCCCAGGGTATCAGAGCTTCGCCCAGGCGTTCGCTGGAACCATGCCCTATTCGGAAACGATCGGCTTCAACGCCAATACCAATGACCCCACCAAAATCGACTTCACGACCTACGTCATCGCGCATGAGATGGCGCACCAATATTGGGCGCATCAGGTCATCGGCGCGGCCATGCAGGGCGGCACCATGAGCAGCGAGACGCTGGCGCAATATTCGGCGCTGATGGTGATGAAGAAGGCCTACGGACCCGATAAGATCCGGCGCTTCCTCAAGTACGAACTCGATGCCTACCTCAGCGCTCGCAAGGGCGAGGTGGTCGAGGAAGTACCGATCCTGCGCGTAGAGGATCAGGGCTACATCCACTACCGCAAGGGCGCCGTGGCGATGTACCTGCTGCAGGAGCGGCTCGGCGAGGCGGCGGTCAATCGGGCCTTGTCCCGCTTTGTCGCCAAGTACCGCTTCAAGGGCCCGCCGTACCTGCGCTCGGTCGATCTGCTGGCCGAGTTCCGTCAAGAGGCGAAGAGTCCGGCCGACCAGCGTTTGATCACCGACCTGTTCGAGAAAGTGACCTTATACGATTTGAAGGTCACGGACGTCGTGACCCGCCAGGTGCCTGGCGGCTGGTCGACCGACCTCACCGTTTCGGCCGGCAAGGTCTATGCATCTGGCAAGGGGCAGGAGACCAAGGCGGCGTTCGCCGAACCGGTCGCTGTTGGCCTGTTCACGGCGCGCCCGGGAATAGGCGAGTTCGCGGCAAAAGACGTCGTGCTGATGAGCATGCAAGCCTTGCGCGATGGTCGCCAGCGCATCACGCTTCGCAGCCGGGCCAAGCCGACCTTTGCGGGGGTTGATCCTTATAACACCTATGTCGACCGTAACAGCGACGACAATGTGAAGGACGTCACTCTGGCAAGCGCCGGGCGGTAGGTCGGGACCGGGTAAGCAGTAGCGCTGATCGTCAGGGAGCTGTGCGTTCCGGTTGAGCCTCGGCCAGGATCACGGAGAAATCCTTGGCGGGGTCCGTCCACTCGGTAAGCGGGGTCCACCCACCTGCCAATAGGAGTGTCCGGCCACTGCGAGGGCCATATTTGTGGCTGTTCTCGGTGTGAATGCTTTCTCCCGCGCTCAGTTCGAACGGCTTGCCACTTACCGTGAAGCGCACGGCGCGGTCCGCAACCAGATGCATCTCGATACGACCGAGCATGTCGCTCCAGCGTGCCTCATGACGAAAGCTGTCGACCGGGATCGTGCCACCAAGCTCACGGTTGATGCGGCTGAGCAGATTGAGGTTGAAAGACGCGGTGACGCCTTCCGGCTCGTCATACGCCGCAAGGAGGCGCTCGACCGGCTTCATTCGATCCATGCCGATCAGCAGCAAAGCCCCCGTGCCGAGCGTCTGACGAAAGCGGCGAAGAAGATCTGTAGCGCTCCACGGCACGAAGTTGCCAATCGTCGAGCCCGGAAAGAAGCCGAGGACTGCATGACTCTGCAATGCTGCGGGGAGGTCGATCGGCCCGGTGAAGTCCGCCTCGACCGGTTGAATGGCGATGCCCGGCAGCTTGGCCGCAAGGGCCGCCGCGGACGAACGCAGAAAGTCACCAGAGATGTCGACCGGCACGTAGATCGCTGGTCGAACAGCCTCCAGCAGGAGCGGCGTTTTGGTCAGTGAACCGGCACCGAACTCGACGACTGCGCGATCCGGACCGACCCGCCCGGTGATGTCCGGCATGACGGACCGAAGCAAATCCGTCTCCGTGGCGGTCGGATAGTAAGTGGGCAATTGCGTGATCGCGTCGAACAGCTCGGACCCACGCTGGTCATAGAGCCAGCGAGCGGGGATGGCTTTGGGTGTGCTCGCCAGCCCCCGCAGCACGTCAGCGCGGAACTCCGGGTTTTCGCTGTTCGGCAGGTCAGAGATCGCGAGCAAGTCGTACTCCCGTAAACTGCCAGCGCGCCGCCGGCGGAAAGAAGTTGCGGTAGGATGCGCGGCTATGTCCTTGCGGTGTCGCACAGCTGGCGCCTTTCAGCACGAACTGGCCGCACATGAACTTGCCATTATACTCGCCGACCGTTCCGGCCTCCGCCTGGAACTTCGGATAGGGCAGAAAGGCCGAACCCGTCCAAGTCCAAACGTCGCCAAACCAGCCGCCGCCTGGGCCCGGGATGACGGCGCCTGCTCCCCTAAGCTGATGCCCGGAGTTGGGGTCCATCGAATTCGCCGCGTTCTCCCACTCGGCCTCGCTTGGCAGTCGCGCTCCCGCAAACCGGGCGAATGCGTCCGCCTCATAGAAGGATACGTGGGCGACGGGCGCGGCCGGTTCCAACTCGCGTTGACTGCCCAAGGTAAAGGCGGTTCCGTCTTCGTGCCAGTAGAGCGGCGCCCCGATACTCTCGCGCCTGACCCAGTCCCAACCCTCGCTCAGCCACAGGGAAGCCGTTTGGTAACCGCCGGCCCGAATGAAATCCTGCCACTCGCCATTCGTCACGGGCCGTTTTGCGATTGTATGCGGGTGCAGCAGGACGGCGTGACGTGGCCGCTCGCAATCGAAGGCAAAGCCTTGAGGCAGGGCGCCGATCTCATGGAGGCCGCTGTTTCCAATCAGCCATTCAAGCTCCGCCGCAGCCCCGCTGGAAGGCGGCGGCAACTCGCCATACGCCGGCTCGAGAGGATTTTGCGCCAGCGAAGCGAGAATGTCCGTGAGGAACAGCTCCTGATGCTGCTGCTCATGCTGGATGCCGAGTTCGACAAGCTTGAATGTTTCGTCGGGTAGGTTCGGCAGGGCTCGGTCGAGTGCCTCGTCCACATGCAGCCGCCAAGCCCGGATCTCGTCCAGGCTAGGACGGCTGATCATCCCGCGCCTGGTTCGGGGCTGCCGCTCGCCTTCACCCTCGTAATAGCTGTTGAACAGAAAGGGCCAGCGCTCGTCGAACAAACGATAGCCCGGAACATGGTCTCGAAGGACGAAGGTCTCGAAGAACCATGTCGTGTGGGCCAGATGCCACTTCGAAGGCGAGGCGTCCGGGTGGGGCTGGATCGTCGCGTCCGCGTCGCTGAGCGGCTCGGCAAGTTGCAGCGTCAGGCGGCGCGTTGCCGCAAGCCGCTCACGCAAGTGTGGTGCTTCCCGGATGACTTTGCCGACGACGTTCATCATCCTCGCATACTACAGATTGATCCAAAGCGTCTTCCAACGGGTGCACGGTAGTCGACACGGAATAGATGCGTATCCTAGTATAACTACGACGCGGGTCAGGTGCGCGGCGGCTTTGCGTTCGCAATGAGATTGGCCGCAGCGAAAACGATGGCGTCTTCAACGAAGCCTGTCTTTGATTGTCCCCAGCGCGCCATCGCCCATTTGCGGGCAGCAAGCCCTGCATAAGAGGACGTGATCGCCGCGCCCACGCCCAGCGCCGCGCCCGCAAGCTGTCGTTTGGGCGGAGCAAGCGTTGCACCGGCGAAGGCACTGCTAATCGTACGGGCCAGCAGACCAAGAAAGACGGTGCGATCCGGCGCCGACTTCATCTTGTCACCGGCCATTTCTGCCGCCGCCATGACAACTCCACCAGCAGCAATCACAGGCCTCGCCATCAGGTGCGACTGAGCATTCTCATGCGGTAGCGTTCCCCGGCGTGCGGCGCCTGCCAGGGCGGACAAAGGGGTCATGGCACGCTGACCGGCAACCAGGCCCATCAGGATCGGACGAAGCATAAGCTTTTCTGTTTGCGTCATCGCGTTTGAACCCGCGGGACAGCACAAGCGATCCAAGTCCGTTCAAACACCCGGTCGCGACGCGGGCCACGGAGCTAAAATCGTTTGGCAAGCTATGGCGGCAGAAGAGACAAGGCTGTTGCGCAACGACCTTGTGAGTCCTCTGAATACGTAGTTAGATGCGGGGACGCGGATCGCGAGCGCGAGTTGAGGAAAGCGAATGCTTACGCCTCGTTACACCTTGGTTCTGGCATTTGGAGCCCTTTGTTGGCCTTTGTCCGGGGCTTCGGCTGCCGCTCCGCCAAAACCCCGGACTGTGGTACCCGGCTCAGGCCCGACGACCCAAGTGCTTCCACCAGCCGAAATCGACGACACGCTTGCCATCGGTGGCGCCGATATAAGCGCTCGCAAGGTCAACACGCGCATGACTGTGGAGGTGCGTATCAATGGGCGTGGTCCTTACCGCTTCCTCGTGGATAGTGGTGCCGACACGTCGGTCGTTGGCACCCGCATAGCACGTGATCTGAGCCTTCCCGCTGGCGCACCGGCAACCTTGAACAGCATGACAACAAGCACACGGGTGGAGCGCGTGGTCGTTGACGAGCTGTCGCTGGGACCAAGCACGATCCGGAATCTTGAAGTTCCGGCTTTGCTCGAGCGGAACCTCGGCGCCGACGGTATCGTCGGGATCGATGCACTCGTCGGGCAACGCTTGATGATGGATTTCGATAGCCGCGTGATCAAGGTCGAGGATGCGCGGCGCCCTGCGAGGATGCTGGACGGCGAAATCGTCGTGACGGCGCGCCGGAAACGCGGGCAGTTGATCCTGACACAGGTCAGCGCCGGAGGACGACGCGTTCAGGCTGTTATCGATACCGGCTCCGACATTTCGATCGGCAATCTCATTCTCCGGGACATGCTGATCCGGAAAAAACGAACCAAGTTCATCACCGTAAAAGCTCTGGGCGTGACGGGCGAAACCATCGACCTTGAACTGGCGATTATATCGGAGCTGCGTTTGGGTAAGATCACCTTGAGCAATGTGCCGGTCGCTTTCGCGGACGTGCTGCCATTCCGGATGTTTGGCCTGGCCGCCGAACCCGCTTTGCTGCTTGGAACGGACCTGCTCGGAACATTTCGGCGGGTGTCGCTTGATTTCCGAAGGCGCAAGGTCCGTTTTCAGTTGAAGCGGTGCAGGTCAACCGATCTCGTCATTACCACGGCCCCGGATACCATGTCTCGCCTGTCATCGAGTGGTGGCGCCGATGTTTGTGGGAGATGACGGGCTCGCGCCATGAAACCAGAGTCATGACGCTTCAGGATCGATGCCGATCAAGAACCGCAAAGCATTGCTTGTCAGGCTTCCTGGACTGCGAGAGCCTCGATGAAGCGATTGCGCCACCAGATGACGTCTTTCTCCACGACGTTGTCGAACATCGACCGCCACCGGCCGATCCGCTCATCGAGACCCATGTTGAGTGCACGTTCCAACGCGTCGGCAAGCTCGTCCGCGCTATACGGATTCACGAGCAGAGCCTGATCGAGCTGCGCTGCGGCTCCGGCGAAGCGTGAGAGAATTAGCACGCCCGGATCTTCGGGATCCTGGGCTGCGACATATTCCTTTGCGACCAGGTTCATCCCGTCGCGCAGCGGAGTAACCAGTCCGACGCGGGAAGCCCGGTAGACGCCGGCCAGCACGCCGCGTCCATAGCCCTGGTTGACGTAGCGCAGCGGTACCCAGTCGAGGTCGGCGTGCGCCCCGTTGATCCGCCCCGACAAGGCGTCGAGGTTGGCGCGGATGTCCTGGTAGCTTTGAACGGTGCCGCGCGATGGCGGTGCGATCTGCAACAGATAGACCTTGGCGCTCCAGTCCGGGCGAGTCTCTAGAAATCGGCGGTAGCCGTTGAACCGTTCCTCGAGGCCCTTGGAGTAGTCGAGCCGGTCGACTCCGACCATGAGGCTTCGGCCATTCGACGTTTCCACCATGCGCTGGCGGGTGGCTTGGGCATCGTCGCTATTGGCAGCGGCGATGAACTCCGCCGCGTCGATGCCGATAGGGCAGGCGATCGCCCTGATGGTCCGTCCGCCGACCGTCACAGTGTCGTCTGGCCCGATCGTTCCGGCCATCTGCTCGGTCACATAATGGTGAAAGGAGTCGAGCCATTCCTGCGTTTGGAAGCCGATCACATCATAAGCGAACAAGGCTTCGACCAGCCGGCGATGCTGCGGCAGCGCGATCAGCAGCCCGGTGGGTGGCCATGGGATATGGAGGAAAAAGCCCAGCCGATTGGTGATGCCACGCTGGCGTAGCACCCAGCCCAAGGGGATCATGTGATAATCGTGAACCCATACCAGGTCGTCGGGCTCGATGTGCGGGCTGATGATCTCGCCAAAGGTGCGGTTGACGCGTTCGTAGCCGCCCTGAAAATCACGCTCGAACTCGGTCAGGCCGAGCCGATAATGGAACAAGGGCCACAGAGTGCGATTGGCGTAGCCGTCGTAATATTCTTCGATGTCCTGTTCGGACAGGTCGATGGTTGCCGAGGTCACACCGCCGTAGGTGCGGAAGGATACCTCGTGGCTGTCACCGGTCTCGCCGGACCAGCCAAACCAGATGCCGTCATGTTCGCGAAGGGCAGCGGTAAGGGCAACGGCCAAGCCGCCCTGCGCGCCGCTCTCATCGGCGCTCGGCGCCTGGACTCGGTTGGAAACAACGATGAGGCGGCTCAACGGATTGCGCTCCAGGGCTTGCTCAACAGCACCGCGCAGTTGATCGTCCCTACCAGCGAATAGGTTTGCGGATAGTTGCCCCACAATTCGCCGGTGGCCGGATCGATATCTTCCGAGAGCAGCCCCGCAAGCGTTCGGCGCTCCAGCATTTCGGTGAACAAGGCGCGGGCGTCGGCGTCTCGTCCGGTGAAATGAAGCGCCTCGATCAACCAGAATGTGCAGACGTTGAAAGCGGTGTGCGGAAGGCCGAAGTCGTCCTCCGTGGCGTAGCGAAGCATGTGCGATCCGCGGCGAAGCCCGGTTTCAACCGCTTCCAGCGTGCCCAAGAAACGTGGATCGTCGGGCGCCAGGAAGCGCAGGTCGAGCAATTGCAGCAGGCTGGCGTCGAGGTCGTCGCCGCCAAAGGTAGCCGACAGTCGATTGGTTTCGGGCCGCCACGCTTGTTCCTCGATGGTGGCACGCATGGTGGCGGCGCGAAGCGACCAGAACTCTTCGCGCTCGCGGAGTTCGAGTGCTCGCGCGGCTCCGGCCAGCCGGTCGCAGGCCGCCCAGCACATCGCCGCCGAATATGTGTGGACGTGAGTCTTGGTGCGGAGCTCCCACAGCCCGGCGTCCGGCTTGTCGTAGGTCTGCCAGGCACGCTCCCCGACCGATTCCAGCGCGCGAAAGTCCTCGTCGCCGGAGACACGGAATAGGCGATGGTCGAAGAAGGCCTGGGCGTTGGATAGGACGATCTGGCCGTAAGCGTCATGCTGGACCTGGCGATAGGCATCGTTGCCGACGCGCACCGGCCCCATGCCGCGGTACCCGGTAAGGGCGGGAGCCTCGCTCTCAGTGAGTGTTTCCTCGCCGCCAACGCCGTAGAGCGGCTGGATGTGTCCACGGGCAGCATTGTCGACGATGTTGCGGAGGTATTCGAGATAGCCTTCCAGCACGTCCAGCGCGCCCAGGCGGTTAAGCGCCTGGACGGTGTAATAAGCGTCGCGGATCCAGCAGTAGCGGTAATCCCAATTCCGTCCCGACCCGGCGTGTTCGGGGATGGACGTGGTCAGCGCCGCGACGATGGCGCCCGTTTCCTCATGCTGGCAGAGCTTAAGCGTGATCGCCGCGCGGATCACCGCATCCTGCCATTCGGGCGGCGTTGCCAAGCCGCGCACCCAATCGCGCCATTCCTCCACCGTCCGGTCCAGCATGGTGTCGAGCGCGGTCGAAATCTCGTCCGAGAAGCTTTCGTCCGGCCCAAGGAAGAAGTGCAGCGGGCGTTCGACGCGGAACAGCCGTTCGTCCTCGACCCAGCCCACCGGCGCCGTCGTCGACAAGCGCATCACGCTGTCGGCGACGGCGTAGCGCACGTGATTGGATCCGCGCGTCCGGGCCGCCGCCGCCGCGCCCCAGTTGGTCGAAGGACGCAGTCGCACGCAGATCCGCGGACTCCCGGCCACCGGTCGCACGATGCGAACAAAGGCGACGGGCCGATACATTCGCCCGTTCTGGCGGAAGCGCGGGCAGAAGTCGGTGACTTCGACCGCGTTGCCGGCAGCGTCGGTGTGGCGGGTGACCAGCACGGGGGTGTTGCGCAGGTAGGATTGGGTCGTCTCGACCGCGCCGTCGAGCTCGATCTCCCAAAAGCCATGCGCGCCGTCCGCGGCGGGCGGTGCATCGTCGAGCAGCGAGCAAAAGGCCGGGTCCCCGTCTACGCGCGGCAAGCAGCCCCAGACGAAGCGCCCTGCGCGGTCCACGAGCGCCGATACTTGGCAATTGCCGATCGGCCACAGGTCAAGGGACGCTGTCACAAGGATGCCAACCAGCCATGCACCGCGGCGACGTCGGGGACACGGAAGCGCGCTGCCGTTGGGCGCGGCGCACCAACGAGGATGCCGAACCCTCCCGCCGCCTCGCAATATGCAAAGCCGGGCTCGTCCGTGTCATCGTCCCCGACAAAGACGGGGCGATGCCCGTCGAACGGAGCGCAAGCCATCAACGCAGCGATGCCGCTGCCCTTGTCCTGACCCGTCGAGCGCAGTTCCACCATCATCTTGCCCAGTTGCACATGGAGGCCGTTGCGAGGTCCCCAGCTCTGCGCAAGAGCGATTGCCCGAGGTCCTACCGATGGTGCAAGCCGGTAATGAACCGCAACGCCCAAGCTTTTCACCTCCAGAATGACGCCGGCTTCATCGGCGAACGTCTCGGCAAACAGGGTTTCCGCGCCGATTAGGGCTGCGGGTCTTTCAGGAACAATGACGTTTGCGCCGGCCATGCGAACTTCACTCCCGTGGCTTCCCACCAACGTAAGTCGATCCGCAAGGGGCTCGAGCAGCATATTCAGTTGCGCGATCGAACGTCCACTGACGATCGCCAGCCGGCCTTCCAAGCGCTCCATGAGGCGCTCAAGCAATGGAAGAAGCGAGGGATCTAGCGACACCCCTTCCGGACGATCGGCCAGGTTTACCAACGTACCATCGAAATCGAGAAAGAGGCTTAGGTCCTCTGACCGGACCGATGGCGGCAGGGGATTGGAAATCATCGCGGGTGGCATGGTGCGCGCTCTAGCTGCAAACCAAGTCCATCGCGACTGCCTAACCGCGGCTAAAGCCTGGCAAAGGTCTCAAGCCCGAATGCGGGTGCTAAATCGGCAAAGGAGCTGGCGCGCCCTACGCGAGGAAATGGGCCACCCGCGGCCTTCCTTTCATGTTGATCGTCCATACTGTACCGGGAAGCGGCTGACGTCGCCTGCGACGGATCAAGGAACGCTTTGGCACCCTTGTCCCTTTCTAGCCTCACCGACGCCGGGATGTGCTGTCTTCTTTGGCACATGCCCGCAACATTTGGACAAGGAACTCCGCATGATCACTGGAACTGTAAAATTCTTCAACCCCGACAAGGGCTACGGCTTCATCGCTCCTGAAGGCGGCGGCGAGGATGCTTTCGTGCATATCAGCGCTGTTGAGCGTGCAGGTATGCATACCCTCGATAAGGATCAGCGCGTCTCGTACGAGCTGGAGAAGGATCAGCGCGGCAAGACTTCGGCGGTAAACCTCCAGTCTGCATAAGATAAGTTAGTCAGGCGAACACCAGTGGTTGTTCGCCTGACTGTTTAACTGTCGGTTCCATTAGCGTGGAGTGTCCGCAAGGCCTCACGTATGGCAGGCAGCGGACCGCCCGTTTCCGGCCACAAACAGATTTGCGGCCGGGCGTCCGCTATGCGCCCATCTCGATCACTCAACGCATTACTCGACGTTGCTCCAAAGCGGGCTCTCGTTCCGCTGGACGGCTAGGATCGGCTTAGAGCAACGGCGGGCTCGCTGCTGACGACGTTAATGAGTGTAAAGCGAAGCATAAGATGTCGTTTGCTTCCCTAGGCGCCGCAGCTGTCTAACGCACCTCGCTGTAAACATATTCGGTCTGGACGTCGCGGATGGTGAGCGTGCGAGTCCCGTCTACGCTGCCGACGAGCGCTTCCACTCCGACAAGCCCCGGGCCCGCCGACACCAGCGAGGTGCTCCCGTCGGGATTCTTGCGGGTCGCCACGGGCCCTTCGACAAAGCCGGCCTTCATCCACTTTGTGCCGCCCTTGTCCCCGATCGTCACGGTGCCAATTTCTGGATGGCGGTAACGAGCAGCGAGATGCGCTAGCACCGTTGGATCACCCGGAAGCGTCAGTCGCTCGCGTTTGGCCTTGGCTTGCGCCTGCATTTGGGCAGCAGCGGTGGATATATCACGTGCCGCCTCTGGCTTGCCGTCATACACAACCTCCAGCAGCTTGCGCAGGAAGGGTGCAAGCATTGCTGCGCCTGGATCGGCATTGGTCAGGATGACGGCGCCGATCCCGGCTTCCGGTAAAGCAAAGAAGGTGCTGTGGTAGCCAACCAAAGTGCCGCCATGGGTGACGACGGGAACGCCGGAGGAGATCTGCTCGAACAATCCCATCCCATACCAGCTATTTTCCCCGACCGGCACGCCGCGCTTGCGCCGCTCGACAGTATTCGCCTCGCTGACCAGCCTTTTCCCGTCGGGTGTGACCCCCTTCGAAAGCTCCAGCTGCACGTAACGGGCCATGTCAGCTGCGGTTGACCATGCGCCGCCGGCCGGTCGATGCGGAGTGATCAGGAGATTGAAGTCATTTGGCATTTCGACGACCCGCCCTTCGACGTCGAGGCCGTGCGGCCGCGCCCAATTGCCGCGCATCGCCTTGGCATGGTCGAAAGTTGTATTGCGCATGCCGAGGGGCATGAAGATGCGCGTATCCATGGCCTTGTTAAAAGCGGCGCCGAGTTCGACCCCGGGGTATGCAAGCGCCCCGCCCAGGTAGCCTGCCGCGGACGCCATTAGATTATTATATTGGAAGAGCTCACCAAAGCTGCTCGTCGGATTGGTGCCGGCAAGGCGTCGGAACGTGTCGGTCGCCGGAGCGCCAGGATCGGCGAGGATGAAGGCATAATCCTGTCGCGGAAGGCCGGTGCACGCGCAGACGAGATGCCGAACCAGCGTCGAGCGGGTCGTGGCGTCGCTGCCCAAGCGGAAGGACGGGTAGAGATCGGTGACCGGCTGCTCCCACCCGAGCTTGCCTTCGTCAGCAAGAACCGAAAGCAGCAGCGTTGCCATTCCCTTGGTGTTGGAGGCGATCATGAACTTGGTGTCCTGGGTCACCGGCTGCGAGGAGCTGAGTTCGCGCACCCCAATACCGCCCTGCCAGACCACCTTTCCCCGATCGATCAACGCGATACCGACGCCCGGCACTTCGAGCGTGCGCGCGGACTCGACGACAAAGTCGCGCAGGGCCTGGATGCGGCCCGGCGTAAGTCGATGCGCTTTCCGGCCGGCGAAGCTTTCGACTTGATAACCGGCGGGACGAAGGCTCTGCTGGATGATCGAGACCGCTGCGAGCCGCTTACCCGCGGTTGCCTCCGACCCTTCAATGGTCATCACCGTCCAAAGGTCGCCTTTCCTCAGTGCGAGGGCCGAAATGACGGCCTTGTCGCTGGGTGAGGTTTCGTAGGTGATACCCACGCGCTCGTCCCAGCCTTCGCCGGCGCCGTCGCTGGTGGCCAGCCGCACCTTGTGGGCAGTACCTGGCTTGTACAAGGACCAGGCGCGCGTGGCGGCCGCCTGAGCGTCTTGCGCCTTGCCCGCCTCCACGACGGCCATGTTCAAGTTGGCTTCGGGCGGAGCGAAGATCGTGGTCTCGCCCCGGGCGATCGCCGTCCAGTCCTTTGGCTGCGTATAAGTCACGCCCGTCGCCGTCTTGCCGGGCAGGTCGGCGGCTGCCCTCGTTTCGGCAGGGAGCGCCGACGACAGCGATAGCAAAGCAGCAGCAATCATCAGTTTCATCGTGTCTTTCCTATCCACGGCCATTGCACTTCCCTCCATCGGGCCAACCTGTCCAACCCGGGCCTTTGACGAACCGGCCGGGAGTTGCGCCGGTAGGCTCGCCATTGCTGAGCACCTGGACCCCGTTGACGAAGACATCCCGCACGCCCGTGGAATATTGCATCGGCTTTTCGAAGGTTGCGTGATCGGCGATCTTGCTTGGGTCGAACAGCACGACATCCGCCGCCATGCCTGCGCGTAGATTACCTCGATCGCGGAGGCCCAGATGCTTAGCCGGCAATCGAGTCAGGCGTCGAACCGCGTCCGCCAGCTGGACCGTTTTTCCATCGCGCACATACTTGCCAAGGAACCGCGCGAAATTGCCGTAAGCGCGCGGATGGGTGCTTGATTCAAGGAACACGCCTTGCGGTGCAGCGGCTTCCGCGTCTGATCCGAAACTCATCCACGGAATGCTTGTTTGCCGGCGCACATTTTCTTCGCTCATCAGGAAGTAGACACCTCCGCCTCGGCCCTCGTCCTCAAGGGTGAGGTCGATGATCAGCTGCTCCGGCGTCACCCCGCGCAGTTTGGCTGCTTCGGCGATCGTCTTGCCAATCAGGGGCTTTAGCGAAGGCTTGGTGAGACTAGCTATCAGGACACCTTGGGGACCGGCATGATGATAGAGGTTTTCCCAGTCCTTGCCGGGCTGGACCATCTCGCGCTTCACACGCGCAACTACAGCGGGGTCGCCAAGTCGCTTCAGCATCGCTTCGGTGCCGCCGTCCTGCACCCAAGGCGGCATCGACGCTGCCAGGCCCGTTCCGCCAGCCGTGTAGAGATACATGTTGGCGGTTATCCGAAGGCCTTCGGCGCGCGCCTTCTCGACTTTCTTGATGACGTGGTCGAGCTTGTTCCAATTGGCGCGGCCCGCCTGCTTGAGGTGGTAGATCTCTGCCGGAGCCCCCGTGCGCCGCGAGATCTCGATCAGTTCGTCGACGCTTTCGAGCAGTCGATCACCCTCCGAGCGCATGTGGCTGATATACATGCCTCCACAGACAGCGGCCTCGCGCGTGAGAGCGACGAGCTCGTCGGTTTCCGCGAAGGATGCCGGGGGGTAGATCAGCGACGTCCCGACGCCGAGCGCACCTTCCTGCATGGCCTGTCGAACAAGGGTCCGCATGCGTGTCAATTGCGCGTCGTTCGGGTCGATGTCCGTCTCGCCGAGCACGTTCTGGCGGATCGTCGTTGCACCTACAAAGGAGGCAACGTTCAACGCGACGCCCTTGCGCTCGAGAAAGCTTAGATATTCCCCAAGCGTCGTCCACTGGATCGGGTATTTGATGTCGCTTTGTCGCTGCACGGCGAGCGTCTTAATGTCGTCGGTCAACGGCCCCATCGACCAGCCTTCGCCCAAGATCTCAAGCGTTACGCCCTGGCGCAAGTCGCTCGGGCCGAGCGGGTCGACGAGCAAGGATTCGTTCGCCCAACTAAGCATGTTGATGAAGCCAGGGGCAACGGCGAGGCCGCTCGCATCGACCAGTTTCCTCGCGGTGCCCGGCGCCTTTTGTCCCACATAGATGATGCGGTCGCCGTTGATTGCGACGTCGCCGGTGAATGGGGCACCGCCGCTTCCATCGAACACCGTGCCGCCGCGTATCACCACGTCGTACTGCGGTGACGGCTGGAGCGGGACCGAGGCACAGCCGCTGAGCGCTGCAACCCCTCCAAGCAGCGCGGACATCCGGGCGAGCGTCACTTGCTGATTCCCGCCGGCGCGAAATCGAGATCCTGATAATTGTAGCTGAAGTCGGCAGCCGGCGAGACGGCCTTCATCGTTATCCGCTCGATCTGGCCCTGCGCGCCGACACCGAAGGTAACGAAGGCGGGTTCGATCTGCTTGTCGACGAAATTGGTCTTGAACGTATCGTACTGCCAATGTTCGATGGTGCCGTTCATTCCCTTCGAATGCGGGAAGTTGATCGTCAGGCGGCCGTTGTTCTCGCGCAGGTGGATGGGGCCGTACCAGGGGTCGACATAGTCGCCCGCGTAGCGTGCGAGCGGCAGCGACGGCCCAACCTTTGCGGGGCGGGCTGCCGGCGCCGCCAGGAACTTGGCCGCTTCGGCGGACCTCGATAACCGGAGCTGCCGCATCTTTTCTGGCCAGTTGCCTGGTGACTTGCCGAGGTAGTGATCGAGCAATTCGTAGACGAGGCCGCGGATCATCTCGCCTTCCTCGCTGTTGACGGCCACATACAGACCGACCTTCTGGTCGGGCAGGAATGCAACGGCGGCGAGGGATCCGAACACCGCGCCGCGATGCCAGATCAGCTTGGCTCCGCGATAATCCTGTACCGTCCATCCCAGCGCGTAGGTCTGGAATGTTGGTGCAACGTCGCGAAACTCGGTCGGGAAATTATCGGCCGGTGTCAGCGTCACCGGATTGACCAGGTCATTGGCGGTCTTCGCGCTCAAGAGGTTGCGCTGCGTGCCGGTGATCTTGCCACTCGACAGCTGCATCATCAGCCATTTGCTCATGTCATTGGCGCTGATCGACAAGCCGCCGGCGGGAGCCGCTGCTTGCGACAGCGCCGAATCGGCGCTGAGCTTTATCTGGGATCCGAGCCCACGGACCGGCCCGTCGATTCTCGCATGGCGCTCGGCGCGGTTGCGGTTAGCCTGAAAGTCGGTCTCGCTGGCGGTCGAGTTGTTCATGCCTAGCGGCAGGAACACGCGCTGCCGCATGAACTGCTCCCAGGGCATGCCGCTGACCTCTTCGATCAACTGCCCCGCTACCGTGTAAAGCACGTTGTCGTACGCATAAGCGGAGCGAAAGCTCGTCGCCGGCTTGATGTGCCGCAATGCTAGCGTGATGTCCTTTTTAGAACGGTCCGTGTTGGGCACGAACAAGAGGTCCCCCGCTCCAAGGCCCAGGCCGCTGCGATGAACCAGCAGATCCCGGATCGTCATCTCGCGCGTCACCCACGGGTCGTACATTCTGAAGTACGGCATGTGGTCGATAACTTTGTCGTCCCACTTGATCTTGCCCTCGTCCACGAGAAGGCCAAGCGCGGCCGCGGTGAAAGCCTTCCCGGTTGAGCCCGTGGCGAAGATCGTGTCGGCATCAACGCGCCGGTTGGTGCCAAGCTCTTGAACGCCCCAGCCACGGGCAAGGCTCGGCTGTCCGTTTTCGACGATCGAGATAGCCACGCCCGGCACACCGTATTCGGCTCGCAGCCGCTCAACGCGCTGTTCGAAGCCGGTCGGCGGGTCGGCTCGCGCTGGCATCGCGGTAGTCGCGAGCAGCAGAAGCACCACGCGCCCGCTTATGGTCAGGTTCAGATTGCGCCTTTGCATAACCGCCTCCTTAAACTTCGTTGTTCGTGTACTTGATTTCGCTGGTACGTGACCGAGGCCTGGCCATCTTCCAGATTCCGATGGTCAGCAGCGGCAGGATGAAGATCGCCAGCATGACATAGGCGAAGGCGCCGTAGCCCTTGGCGATGAGGTCGATGAGGCCGACCTTCGCGGCGACCACGCCGGATCCGAACACTATCAACGCTGAGGCCGCAAGAAATCTCACTCTTGGGAACGGTTGATTGCGCCGGAGCTGGTAGGCATCGGCGAGCCGGTCGGTGATCGCGTTGACCCCTCCGACGCCGGTTTCCAGCAAGGCGATGAACAGCATCAGGTTGAAGACCAAAGTCAGCCACCTGAGTCCGATCTGCGCAAGAAGGAAGTTGGACGGCAGCGCCTCGTTACCGATGCCAGGGTAGAAGGCGATCATGGACAAGAAGAACAGAAGTCCGGGCAGCATCGCCAGCGGCCCGGCGAGAAGGCCCGACACGATCGCATCCTTGCGACTTCGCTGGTGAACCAAGAACGGCAGGACGGCGATGACCCCGACAACGTTGTAGCTGGCATAGAGCAGACCTCCCGATGCCCAACCGTCAGTCGGCACGGTGCTCGCCAGATTCGCAACGGTCCGGTCACCGAACTTGGACAAGGCGATGACGACGAACAGCAGATATATCGCGTATAGGAGCAGCGAGGAGAAGCGGAACATCCGCTCAACGCCAGCCGAGCCAAAGCTGCACACCGCAACGATGCTCGCCATGAGCAAGCCTGTCCCCAGCCAGCCAGGCCAATCGAGCAGGGTTGAGCCGGTCGTACCGGCCGCGGCAGCGATGACGGCGATGATCAGGACGATCAACGCTAGATAGGACAGCTCGAAGAGGACCCAGAACGGGCCGAGCAACTCGCGAAAGAAGGTGCGGTAATCATAACCACGAACCGCTTGGGCAAAGGCGAAGCTCACCGCGCAGACGATGCTCCAGACGAACATCGCAAACAGGATTCCGTAAAGCGCGCCGAGCGGACCGCTGAGGAAAAAGAACTCGACCAACTCACGGCCGGTCGCGTACCCGCCGCCAATCACCACGCCCTTGAAGACAAACCCTGGTAGGAGGATCCGCTGGAACCAGCTGGCCCGCTGTCCGACCTCATCGGTCATGCCGAAAGACAACTTTCGACGAGAGCCTCAAAAGCGGGTCCGGCGCGGACCGGGTCCGCGACCGGAAGATCCAGGCGCGCCGCCTCGCTGGCGCAAAGCCGCTCAGCATCCATTGGTGAAACGGAAACGGTATTCAGCGCGACCCCTGCACAGCGAATGCCAGGATTGGTGCGGGAACCCAACTTCTCGGTTAGCTCGATGATGTCTTCGATACTCGCGATGGCAAAGCGCTCGTCGCCGAGCAATCGTGTCCGAGCGGGGTCGTGGCAGACGACGAAAACGTCGGGCTGACTGCCGTGCAGCAACGCTAGCGAGACACCCGCGTAAGCCGGATGAAGTATCGACCCCTGTCCCTCGATCACGTCCCAGTGGTCGGACGCGGCAGCAGGGCTGAGCATTTCGGCGGCGCCGGCGGCGAAGTCTGCAATGACCGCGTCCATCGGAATGCCGCTTCCGGCGATCATAATCCCGGTCTGGCCGGTCGCCCGGAAGTCGACGCTAAGTCCGCGGGCGGCGAACGCGCGGGTTAGTGAAAGCGCCGTATACTTCTTTCCCAGAGCGCAGTCGGTTCCAACTGTTAGCAGGCGCTTGCCGCTGCGCTTGATCCCGGTCGCAATGGGAATGCTGCTCGGTGGGGTTCGGATGTCGATCAGCTGCCGCCCAAGCCGGTCGGCGGCGCTCCGCAGCTCGGGGATGTCGCCGAGCCGCGCATGCATTCCGCTGACAATCTCAAGGCCGTTTTCGAGCGAGTCGACGAGTGCCGGGATCCAGGAAGGCGCGATGAAGCCACCCGGATTGGCGACCCCGATCACCAGCGAGCGAGCGCCGCGGGCATACGCCTCCGCCGGGGTCAGGGTCGGCAGGCCAAGGTCGATGCGCGCGGAAGGAAGCGCGTATTGGCCGATGCACATGTCCGGAGCCCAGGCACAAAGACCGAAAGCGGTCTTTGCGAACCCGGGCTCCACGGTGTCACCAAGGAACAGCAGGTAAGGTGCCGGAAGCACATTCTTTGCCTTCCCTGTCTGGATCGACTTAGACGAGGCCGTCGCGATCACTGCCACCGATCATATGCCGGCGGTCAGGCTAAGCCCGACCGTGCGCGGACGGATGATGCCCGTATTCAGCGCGCCACCCGGATTGAGCGGGAAGGGGCCGAAAACGGTTGTTCCTTCGGTCGACGTGCGGCCGGCGCTGTTCCCCAGGTTCTGGACGTATGCGTCAAGCGAGAACTTGCCGAAATCCAGGCCGGCGCGAAGGTCGACGACGCCATACGATGGGATCCGGCGCTGTTCGTTGTTTGCGGCCACATAGTCCGCGTCATATGTCGCCGTCTGTCTCGACAGATGCCTGGCGGATGCGCCAACGCTTGCGCTGACGCCCGTGCTCAGCGGCCAACTGTAATCCACGTTGACTGCGGCGCTGAATTTCGGGGTGAAGGGAAGCTGATCACCCTTGAAGCCGGAAATAATATCCTGGATCGGCGGCAGGTCTTCGGTCAGGCGCGCATTCGTATACGCGGCATTGGCCGACAGCGAGAGACCGCGGACCAACCGGGCAGTTGCGCTGATTTCGGCGCCATCAACCCGCGCCTTGCTGCCATTGGTGTTAATGTTGAAGTCCGACACCGTGGCGATCAGCTGGATGTCCGTCCAGTCGATGTGGAAGACGGCCGCATCCACGCTGAAGCGGCCGTCACGGCTTTGCGCCTTGATGCCTGCCTCATAGCTGATCAGCGAGTCTGACTCGTAGCTGCGCACCTCCGGGGGGGCGCCCGGCGGCACGACGTTGGGCCCGCCTGGACGGAAGCCTTTCGCCACGCGCGCATAAAGCGACATGTTGTCATTCACCTCAAAGCGCGGAGCGATTGAGTAGGTGAAGACATTCTCGTCTGACTTCGTTGTGGGCAGCTCGTTGAAACCACCTGCAAGAGCCCCATCGCTTACCTGCTTGGCGCCCTGCTTGTTGTGGCTGTAGCGCCCACCCAGGCCCAGATCGAAACGATCTGTGAGGTGGATAGTCACATCGGCAAACCCGGCATACTCCTTATATTTCGAGCTCACTTGCGCGAGGCCGAGCAGTGGAATGCCGGTGAGCGGATTGACCGTGCCGGGAGCGGAGGCAACGAAGTCCTGTTGGATGCGACCATCTTCGTTGGTGTAATAGGCACCGACCAGCCAATCGAAGCGATCGCTCTGCGAAGACAAGCGCGCCTCTTGCGTGAATTTCTTCGAATCGGTTGACTGCGCCTGGAAGAAATCATTCTCCTGTCCAATGATGGACTCGACCAGAGAACTTAGCGCGAACGTGAAGTCGGACCTGAAATCCTGCTTCTGCGTGGAATAGCTGGTTGAAGTGGTAAGGTCGGCGAAGCCGAGGTCCAGGCCGGCAGTTGCATTGTAGACGCGGTACTTGACGTCCGAAAACTCCGGCACGAATTGCGCCTGGCTGCGCTGGCCGTAGAGGCTCCTCAGCGTCTGTGGATCGCTTGCGACTACCGACGAGGCGTCCGCCTCAATATTCTGCGCCAAAGCGGTCAAGCGCAGGGAGATGCGGTCGCTCGGCTTGAACAGCAGCGATGCACGGCCGCCGTATGTTTTGCTGTCGTTGATGTTCTTGGCGACATTCGATGTTCGCTCGACGCCGAACAAATCGGAGTCGCTCGTGCCAATCGAGTCGATGAAACCGCCATAGGTGCGATAAGAACCGGTTGCTCGGAAAGCCACCGTCTCTGCCAACGGCACGTTCACGACCAGATTACCGAAATACCCCGTTTCGCCGCCGGCGGTGGTTTCGATGCCGGCACGTCCGCGCGCCGTGAATGCTTCGGTAGAAGGCTGCCTCGTGATGAACTTGAGCACACCGCTCAAAGAGCTTGCACCGTAAATCGTGCCTTGAGGACCACGCAGCACTTCGATGCGATCGAGGTCGAAGGTATCGAAGTCGGCAGCGAGCACCGCGCCGTTCACAAGACCGCTGCTCGACCCGAACGGCGTTTCGTCCATGTAGATGCCGACGGTGGAGGCTACACCGCCTGAATTGACGCCGCGAACAATCAGTCGCCCTTGGCCCGGAGTGCTCTGGTTCAGTTGGAGACCCGGAACCAACTTCAGATAGTCGGCGAACGTGCTTGCGTTCTGCTTCTCCAGCGTCGCGCCCGTCACGACCGAAATGGACTGCGGCACATCGATCAGAACCTGGGCGCGCTTCTGTGCGGTGACAATGATCTCGGTCGGGTTCTCGCTCTCTTGTGTCGCGGTCTCCACTTGGCCCGGCTGCTGTTCTTGAGCTTGTGCAAAAGCGGGGCTCGCGCAGGCTAAGGCAAGCATGCCGGCGGAGCCGAGCAAGCCGGTGCGTGACTTAAGGATGGTGATGTTCATGATGTCCCTCCACAACAGTTCGGCCGGACGCGGCCATGCTTGATCCGCGCCGAAACAGGCGCCCCAGTCTTCGCTTTTGACAAAGAGATTCGTTACACATCGCGAGGTCTCCCGATGCCTTCCGGAACGTCGGTCAGATCCTCATCCCCAGTGCCTTGGGCAGCGCGTGCGAGCACTGTCCTGGTCGGGCGATCGAGCAGGAAGAGGAGCATGGCGGAAATGATTGCGATCGCCGCGAGCAGGATGAAGAAACTGACGTGGCTCATTCCGCTCCACAGGCGGCCGACTTGCCCCGCCACAAGGCTTCCGCTGAAGATCGCCAGGTACCAAGCAGCGACTGTGCTCGCGCCAAGCTTCGGCGGTGCGAGGCGGGCGAAGATGCCAAGGCCGTTGGGAAGGATGTAAAGCTCGCCAAGTGTGAAGATGACGAAGAAAGACAGGAGCCACAGCCAGTGAGCCGAGCCGTCACCGCTAACCGCTTCTGCAGCGGCCACGATCAGGTACGACGCCGCCACCAGCAAGGCTCCGAACGCCATCTTGTGCATCACCGAAAGTTCGGTGCCGGCCTGAGCTTGCCGCTTCCAGCGCGCGAGCAGAAGTGGCGTGACGAGCATCACCAGCAGGGGGTTGAGCGAGAAGAACATCGCGGCGCCGATCTCGACGCCGGCGATGACCCGGTCGACATCGTCCCGCATCCACAACGCGAACGTATTGCCAATCTGCTCGTAGGAACCGCGGAACACCGTTACCGCAAGGCCGATCGCGATCAGCAGAAGCGCCGTGTCACGGCCGCCGCGGGATGGTGCGCTTGCAGGAAGGACGGGCTGCGCAATCATTTGGTCGGCAGGCAGGTAGCGCTGCCCCCAAAGGTAGATAAAGAGTCCCGCGAGCATGCCGACACCCGCTGCCCCGAAGCCGTAGTGCCATCCGTAAACTTCTCCAAGGAAGCCGCAGATCAGGGGGGCGAGAAATGCGCCCATGTTCACGCCGACATAATAGACATTGTAGGCCCAGGGCCGACGGGGGTCGTTGGCCTTGTAGAGGTCGTTGATCTGGCTCGGCAGCGTCGGCAGGAACAGGCCGTTGCCGATCGCGATCGTCGCGAGTGCAAAATAGAATGCCGGCTCGAACGCCATCATGAAATGCCCAGCGGCCATGATCACGGCGCCGATGATCACGGCCTTGCGCTTGCCAAGCCAGCGGTCTGCAATGGTCCCGCCAATGATCGGCGTGAAGTAAGCGAACGCCGTGTAGAAGCCGTAGATGCTCGAAGCGGCCTCTTGCTCGAACAGCAAGGTGGTCGTCATGTAGTAAACGAGCAGTGCCCGCATTCCATAGTAGGAGAACTGCTCCCACATGTTCGTCAGGAACAGGATCGTCAGTCCGCGCGGCTGGCCGAACCAGGTCGGGGCGCGCTCACCGATCATGGCGCAACCAGTTCGCCCGAACCCCAGACTTCGTCCGGGCACCAGATTGTGCCGTCCTCGTAGCGAACCGAGGGAGCGCGGTCTTCTGCCATGAAAATGGGGCCATCGAGATCGACAAGATCGCAATGTTGGCCGACGATGAAGGCTGGCCCCATAGCAAGGCTGGTGCCCGTCATGTTGCCGACCATCACGCCCAATCCCATTCGCCGTGCCTCAGCGACCATCAGCAGTGCCTCGGTAAGCCCGCCGCACTTGTCGAGTTTGATGTTGAGCACCTGGAATCGTCCGACCAGCCCGGCAACGTCGTCGAGCCCGAGTGCGCTTTCATCGGCGGCCAGCGGGATTGCGCTTTCATAGCCGTCGAGGTCTGCTTCCTGTCCGCGGGCCAACGGCTGCTCGATCAACGATACGCGTTGCTCGACCATCGCCGCGACCAGGGCGTCCATCTCGCCGATCGAAAAGCCTTGATTGGCGTCCACACCGATCCACACGTCGGGCCGCACGGCTCGGATCGCGGACACACGCTCGGCGTCAAGGGAGAGGTCGCCGGTGAGCTTGATCTTGATCGACTTCGCGTCGGCGAAACCACGTGCCTTTTCGGCCATCACTGCAGGCTCGTCGGCACCGACTGTAAAGGTGGTCACCAGCGGGCGCATGCTGTCCAATCCGGCCAGCCTCCAGGCAGGTCGACCGGCGCGCGACGCCTCCAATTCCCACATGGCGCAGTCTACCGCATTGCGCGCTCCGCCGGCGGGCATGATGGAGCGAAGCTCGTCGCGGCTCGCGCATTGCTCGATAGCGTCACGGTATTGATCCAGCTGCGCCGTCATGTTCGCGGCATTGTCGCCCAGGTAATATGCGCCGGCGGCCTCCCCCCGCCCTCGATGCCTCTCGTCGCGCAAGGTAACGACGACGAGGTCGGTCGTTTCAAACACATAGCCAGAGATTCGGAAGGGGGCTGCGAGCTTGCAGGTTTCAACCTCATATTGAAGAGCGGCTCGCATCAGTACTTCGCCGAGAAGCCGATGAGGTTGTAGTTGATCGCGACGTGGAGGACGGTCGCCGCGGCGATGACCAGCACGATGCTCCACACCTTCGCGGTCCAGCGCCAATTACCGCGCCACACGGTGTAAGCGTACCAAAGCAGCACCAGGAACCCGCCCACGAAGGCAATCAGGCTAAGCACGCCCAGCACCATCAAGATGGTGTCCATGGCGGTGCCGAAGCTGACGTCCCCGAACATGATGGTAACGGTGATCGCCCAAGCGACCAGCATGGTCAGGATGGATCCCGCTGCGATGCGGCTGAGTCGGTACACCCGAAGGTTGCTCTTCTCGAGCGGCATGGTCGCGCCAAAGCGGCGCCGAACGATCGCCCGGGTAGGCCAGAAGATCAGCGTCAGGGCCAAGGCAGCCATGCTGGCGTAGAGCAGGGGCAGCAGCCATGCGGAATTGAGGTACCAAGGCACCGGCAGCATCACCATGATCGGAGCGATCGAGTTGATGCTGAGCTGCGTCGCCTTGCCGTTCTCGACCTTAGCGCCGAGCATTTCGTGGCCGTTTGAGTCGCGCCACAGCATTGGCCCGACGGCTTCCCACTTGAATGGGCGGAGGCCGAGCACTTCTGCAACCGGGGCGATAAGCTTGCCGTCTTTCGAGACGCTGATCTGGGTCTGTCCGAGCAGATCGGCGATGGAGACGAAATTGGAAAAGGCACGCCGCGAGCTGCCCCAGGTGCCGACGAGCATTTCTGCATTCTTTCGTGCAGCCTCTGGGCTGATCGCCGCCTGACGTGCCGACGGTGCCGGAAAATAACGATCGGCGAACTGCTCGAGGATCGCTTGGCGAAGCGATGTTGTCGTG
Source organism: uncultured Sphingomicrobium sp. (assembly GCA_964243335.1). GTDB lineage: Bacteria > Pseudomonadota > Alphaproteobacteria > Sphingomonadales > Sphingomonadaceae > Sphingomicrobium. Next base: position 146,881 of record CAXTED010000001.1, read on the forward strand.
CCGTCCTTGCCGCGGCTGTTGAAGGATACGTACAGCCCGGTTCCTTCGTCGAGGAACAGATGAAGGTCGCTGTGGAAGGCATTGGTGTCGCCGCCATGAGCGATGACACGGCGGCCGTTGATGTTGTGCTGGTAGAATCCCAGGGTCATGCCGTTGAGGCCGGGGATCGGCTGGTTCGACGGCGTGTGCATCAGCTGCGCCGTCCGCGGTTGCAATATGCCCCGGCCGTTTTGCAGATGCGCGTTCATGAAACGCGCCATGTCCTCGCCCGTCGAAGACAGGCTTCCGGCGGGTGCGGGGCCGACGAACTCGAAGCCAACCGGCTTGTCCGATCCTGGTGAATAGCCTTCCGACATCAGCGGCCTGAGGTTTGCCGGCAGCGGTTGGCGCATGCTCGAACGGGTCATGCCAAGCGGACCGAAGATATTCTGCTCGACATATCGATCGAACGGCACGCCTGAAGCGCGCTGGACGATGTAACCGGCGAGCGAGGTGGCATAATTGGAGTAAGCGGGCGTCGATCCCGGTGCGTAGACACGCGTGGGCACCCAGCGCTTCAGCAAATCTTCGTAGGAAATGACTTCCTTACCGCGCGTAGTGATGATGTCTTTGACCTGCTCCTCAAAGCCGGCGGTGTGCGTCATGATGTTGCGCAAGGTGACGGGCTTGCCGTCGTAAGGCGGGATCTTGAAATCGATGTACTGATTAACGTCGGCATCAAGGTTGAGCTTGCCCCGCTCAACCTGCTGCATCACCGCCGTCCACGTGAACAGCTTCGAGATCGAGCCAGGCCGAAACAGGGTAGTGCGTGGATCAACTGGCTTGCGCTTGGAAACGTCGGAGTAACCGTAGCCGCGTTGCGCAACGATCTGACCGTCCTTCACCACGACAACGACAGCGCCAGGAATATCGCCGCGGGCAAGGGAATAGGGCATGATTCCATCAAGCCAGGCATTAAGATCAGCCGGCGTCAGCGCAGCGCCTTGGACCTGTCCAGGCGCAACTTCGCCATTACCCTGCGCCGCTTCGCTCACCGACATCGCTTCTGCTGAGGACGCTGGACTGAGTGACCGGGTCGATTGAGCGGAGAGCGGCAGCGCTATCAGAGCACCCACGAGTGCCACGAGCGAGAAAACCTTGCGCATCTGCGAGCTCCCTTTTCCCGCAGCTATATGCTGCTAGGCTCAGTCTAGTTTTTGCATCAGAAGAACATTACATCCTGATCGCGACACAATGAACCTCACATCGATTCAAAGATGGGCCATGCCTATGTCGCGGCGGAGAGCTGTGACGAGGCACTGGTGCTGGGTGTCTGCTCCAGCGACGATCGAGCCTTGATGAGCTCTCTCATGCAGATGCACGACACGCCGCCGAATGCCACCCACGCGTCCTCGGATCCTGATGTTCGAGTCCGCTTGCTTCGTCGCCCCGCGGCCTAGGGGCGATCAGGTAGAACAATTGATCGGCATACGTACCTACTTAAGATCCCCACCAAACAACGCATCAATCCCATGCAACTTACGTAGAACGGCAGACCTCTCCTTACCCTTGCCGCCACTTTCGCCATCAAAGCCGGACGGCGCCTAAAGTTCAGGGTGGGATTGCTGCGCTGAGCAACCATCTAACGACCATGAAACGCTTTCTCTGGTCCCTGCTCCTCGTGTCGGCAAGTTCGGTGGCCGCCTGTTCTGAGCCAAGGCCGGCCGGGTCGCAGGCGCAAGACCCAAAGGCGCTGGTTCAGCATGTGCCCACCCAGGGCCTCGATCCCAAGCTAATGCGCGAGACGGTAGCTTCGGCAAGGGCACTTCCACGTCTTCGTTCGCTGATCGTGTCGCGGGACGGGCGCACACTCGTGGCTCACCGTTTCGACGGGCCTGCCCTTGATCAACCCGTCAACATTAAGTCGGCCTCTAAGACCGTGCTGTCGGCCCTTGCCGGCATTGCCATCGAGCGCGGCGTTCTTCGGAGCGTAGATCAGAAGATTGCTCCTATCCTGCGCTCGTCTGTGCCGGCGGATGCGGATCCTCGCATCGAACAGGTTGAGGTCGAGCACCTGCTGTCCATGCAAGCTGGGCTCGGTCGCACGTCTGGGCCAAACTATGGTGCCTGGGTGGCGAGCCCGAATTGGGTTCGCTATGCGCTGTCGCAGCCGTTCGTGGACGATCCCGGCGGACAGATGCTCTACTCGACCGGATCTTCTCATCTTCTTTCGGCGGTACTCACGCGGGCGTCGGGGCGAACCACGCATCAACTTGCGCAAGATTGGCTAGCGGACCCGCTCGGCATCAGCTTGCCCCAATGGCCTCGCGATCCACAAGGCATCTACTTCGGCGGTAATGACATGCTGATGTCACCTCAGGCGCTGCTGCGCTTTGGCGAACTCTATCGTCAGGGCGGGATGATCGACGGCAAGCGCATTGTTTCGAAGCGCTGGATCGCCGAGAGCTGGCAGCCACGCACCACATCGCCCTGGAGCGGGAATCCCTATGGCTATGGCTGGTTCTCCCAGACGGCCGGAGGACATGACGTCCACTTTGCATGGGGTTACGGCGGGCAGATGTTATTCATTGTGCCTGACCTGAAGCTTACGGTCGTCATGACCTCCGATCCGTCGCCCCATCCTCGTGCCGAAAGCCATGTGCCGGCTCTCCATGGCTTGTTGGAGCAAGGCATCATTCCTGCGGCGGAGCGCGGTCAAGGGTAAGTCGTCCCACGATGGACAGGGTCGAGTTCATGACAGATCACAGTGTGAGATGCAGGATCTAACGACACCCGACCGAGCCGACAGGCACTACCTGCCCGGGAGCGTTGGCTGATCGTCTTTTGCTCTCTCTCAGCGAGGAGCATTAGCTGTCGGCAGCGACTTCCCGATCATGCTGTATCTGTCCCCAGACTTCCGGCCTGTTCGTCATAGGTCTACAAAGCGCGCATGCTTCTGTCCCAGATGATCCAAGAAGGTGCCGCCCGCTTCAGCGACAAGGCAGCCGTCCGTTTCGGCGATAACGTTCTGAGCTTTGCCGAGGTGAACGCGCTCTCCAGCGGGATGGCGATCCGTCTGTCAGATCAGGTCGCCGTGCGCAGCATGATCGGCATCCTGGCCAGCAACAGCCTGTTGAGCCTGCCCTTGGACTTCGCCTGTGCAAAGGCGCGCCTTATCCGGGTTCCATTGAATGCCCGACTCTCCGTAAGCGAGCAGTCTACGATGCTCCACCGTGCCAATGTGCGGCTGCTTATCTACTCGGGGGACCTTAGCGAGCGAGCTGAGCTGCTTAAAGCCGAAGCACCGGAACTCACGCTGATCCAGCTTGAGCAGCTCGCCGCTGCGGCGCATTCCGGTGACGGCCGGCTCCAGGATGCTCTGCCCGACGATCCAGTGCTGGCGGTATTTACGTCGGGCACGACCGGAAGGCTGAAAGCCGTAATCCATACTCAAGCGACCTATGGGGCTGTCGCTCTGAATATTCTTGGCAATCTCGTCGATCCCCGCCCGGGCGATGCAATGCTACATGCGGCCTCTCTCTTCCATGCGTCCGGGACATTGTTGCTGCCATTCTGGCTCCGGGGCGCCGCTGCAGCAGTTCTCCCCGGCTTCGAACCAGCGGGCTACATGGCTGCGATGGAGAAGTGGCGCCCAACCGCACTGATGCTTGTGCCCACCATGCTCGGCATGCTTCTCGAACACCCTTCGTTTGATCCAGCACGCTTCGAATCCGTGGACACGATCGTCTATGGAGCGTCACCAATGCCTCGCCCGCTTATAGAGCGGGCGTTAAGCATCCTTGGTTCTCGCTTCGTCCAATTCTACGGACAGACGGAGGCGCCACTAGTTATTGCATCGCTCAGCAAGGAAGATCATCTCGATCCCCGCCGTCTAAGCTCGTGCGGACGATCGGCCCGTGACGTAGAGATCCGCATCGACGCGCCTCCTAATGAGCCGGGCGAGGTTCTACTTCGCGCGCCGTTCCAGATGATTGGGTATTACGACGAGCCCGGGTTGAATGCGGAGACGATTACCGGGGACGGTTGGCTAAGAACTCGGGACGTCGGCCACGTCGATGTGGACGGGTATCTGACCTTGGTTGATCGAACCTCCGACATGATCGTGACAGGCGGCTACAACGTTTACCCGAAGGAAGTGGAAGACGCGCTTCTCACACACCCTGCCGTTCGCGACGCCGTAGTTGTTGGAGTACCTGATCCCAAATGGGGTGAGGCCGTCATGGCCTTCGTGGTGCTTCGGTCTGCTTCCAACGTCGAGGGGGAGGCACTTCGAACGCACTGCCAGGATCGGCTGGCACACTACAAGGCGCCGAAGGAAGTACGCTTCATTGACGCCGTGCCGGTGAGCGCCGTTGGCAAACCGCTTCGCAGAGCATTGCGGGATCCCTTCTGGGTGGATCATGACAGGCGGGTAGGTTGAGCAAGGTCCTGGTTGAAAAGGACGGTTCGGTGACCGTCGTCAGGATCAATCGGCCGGAACGCCGCAACGCGGTCGACTCCGAAACGGCTAGCCTTCTCCGAGCGGCTTTCGAAGCCTTCGAGGGGGATGACGAGTCTCACGTTGGGGTCTTGACCGGGACTGGGGAGAGCTTCTGCGCGGGCTACGACCTTCACAGCGTCGCAGCTTCCCGCCCTGTTCACGACGCCGATGGTCCAGGTCCGATGGGGCCCACACGAATGCTGTTGTCCAAGCCTGTGATTGCGGCGGTCGAAGGTCACGCCGTCGCAGGTGGCCTGGAGTTGGCACTCTGGTGTGACCTGCGGGTGGCTTCCGAGACTGCAATCTTCGGAGTGTTTTGTCGTCGATGGGGGGTTCCCTTGGTAGACGGGGGCACGGTGCGGCTGCCAAGAATCGTTGGCCAAGGTCGTGCCCTGGATATGATCCTGACCGGGAGGGCTGTCGATGCGGCCGAGGCCATGTCGATGGGGCTTGCCAATCGCCTTGCTGCACCGGGCGAAGCGTTGAGCGATGCCTTGCGCTTGGCGCGTTCCATCGCCGTATTCCCGCAGCTTTGCATGCGGGCAGACCGCAGATCATCTTATACGCAGTGGGACAGCGATATAGCGGAGGCGCTCAGGATTGAGGCGGCTGGTGGTGAAGCGCCACTTCGCAAGGAAGGGCTCCCCGGTGCCGCTCGCTTCGCTGCAGGCGAAGGTCGTGCCGGACAGTTCGATCAGTAGCGACGTCATAGGCATCAGTCCGGAGAGGCAGCGAGCACTGCCAACAATCAGTGCCGACATACCGCGGCTTGCTAAGACGGCGTGCATCTCCGCTAAGCCCGGCTCTGCGCCAAGCCTATATCCGGCTACTGGTCGATGAAGTCTTAGGTAGTGACGAAGCGTTTAAGTGCCAGCTTCCCGAAGGCACTTGAGAAAGGCGCTATCTCGACCCCGCAACGCAGCGGGGCCGGAGTGCCCAACTTCAAACGGAGGTGGTGCACCCAACAGGATTCGAACCTGTGACCTCTGCCTTCGGAGGGCAGCGCTCTATCCAGCTGAGCTATGGATGCTTCCGGTTGGCCGCTTAGCGGGCTGGGCGGCGGGGTTCAACCTTGAACGATCACGAGGCACTCAACCAGGCGAACAATGCGGGGTGAAATTTTGTGCGCGCCGCGGTGCCGATCGCCAGCCCGACGTGACCCGTGGGCAAAAGCCACTGCTCGCCTGGTGGGGCCGCGGCGGCGGGGATGATACGGTCGCGCGTGGCAACCAAGTGCAGGGTCGGAATCGGGCAAGTGGCGCTAACCGCCTGACCGTTGATGTGCCACATGCCGAGTGCGGGCCGGTCTTCGGCGAAGAGGGCAATGGCAAGCTCCTGTGCGGCACGCCACGGAAGCGGATCGCCGCTATTGGCCCACTCCTCGAGCACGACAAAGTCCCGCGCAGTCTGGGAGCAGGGATCGAGCTTGGCGAACCCGGCATACTTCGACACCACCCCGCCGGGATCAAGCGACCAGAAGGCGCTTTGCAGCACCTCCATGGGGAGCAGGCCCATGGGTGCGGCTACCGGTGCAGCCGCCTGGAGCAATGATCCGAACCCTTCGCGTGCCTCGGTAGGATAGCCAGTGAAATGCCACGGCGTCGCCAGCGTCGCTACTCGCCGGATCGGCACGCGTGAGGCAGCCGCCAGCGCCAGAGTCCCGCCCAGGCAGTAGCCCAGAAGGGCGGGAGGCTCGGCCAATTGTGCCAGCAAGGGCTCCAGGATTTCGGCGACGTGAGCGCCCAGGTCCAGGTCGCGCCGCGACGTTGCTCGTCCCCAGTCCAGCAACAGCACTTTCGCGCCACTCGCCGCCAGCGCGCCCGCCAGCGATCTCTCGCCTTCAAGGTCGAGGATATCGGGCGGGTTGATGGGGGAGGGCACCAGCACAACCGTTCGGCCATTGCCGCCGCAATCACGTAGCGCCGCCCCGCCATGCCGGTAGATCAAAGGCCGCTGTTCACGTGCTTTTGGAGCGGGGGCGGCGGCAAAGGCGCGCAGGCCTCGAAGCGCATCGGCCGCGAGTTCCGGGTCGTTGGCCGCTACGCGTCGGACGAGCTCCAGGAACAAGGGAAGGGGCCTTGGCGCGCGCTCATGTTGCGGTGCGTCAATCGGGGGTGCTAGGCTTACGTCACCATCAAAGGAAGTGCTTCGCATGGACCAGCCCCCTCCAAAGGTGTTGATCAAGAAATACGCCAACCGGCGCCTCTATGACACCGAAAGCTCGTCCTATGTCACGCTTGATCGGCTTGCGGGCATGATCCGTGACGGCCGCGACTTCCAGGTCATCGACGCCAAGTCGGGCGACGACATCACGCACCAAGTGCTGACCCAAATCATCGTGGAGGAAGAAGCGCGCGGCACGACCATGCTTCCAGCGGGGTTCCTGCGTCAGTTGATCGGGCTTTACGGCAATTCGATGCAAGGCATGGTCCCGCAGTATCTGGAGACCGCCATGGCAAGCTTTCACAAGAACGGTGCCGCCTTTGGCGACTCCTTCGGGGCGAGCCTGTTTGCTGACATCGCCAAGCGCAACATGGCGATGTTCGAGCAGGGCGCGAGGGCGCTGAGCACCGCAGCGGTGACGGTCGTGCCAACACCGGTCCGTACTGCGGCAAAAGCGGGTGAGGCGAAGCCAGCACGCGCGGACAGCGAGGTTGACGCTCTTCGAGCCGAGCTCGATGCGTTGCGCGCCAAGGTCGACAAGCTCGGAAGCTGACTCGCTCATGTCCATATTGATGTCGCTGGCCTTGCTGGTCCAGGCTCCTGCAATCGCTTCGGTTTCGCCAGACTGGCGCGTCGTGCCTTTGGCTGTTGGCCGCTGGCGCTATCGTGCGATTGCCGGCGGCAGCGAAGCGGCCTGGAGCGACGGCGTGGGAACCGTCCAATTGACCATCTCCTGCGCACTGGCGAGCCGGCGCGTGCTCATCACCCGGTTACGCGGCGGAGTACCCATGACGGTCTCGACCACCGGGGCGAGTCGAATGCTCGTCACCCCGAACTTGCCTGCAACCGATCCATTGCTCGATCAGATTGCCTTTAGTCGTGGTCGCTTTGCGGTAGCGGCACCAGGCGCGGCGCTGCTGGTGGTGCCGAGCTGGGCCGAGCCCGCCAAGGCCATCGAGGACTGCCGCAAGTAGATCGCTGATCGGGGCTCGCTCCCCGGCTCCGGCGATCGCTGAACATTTCGTTTCGACAAACCCTTGAAACCAAGCGGAAGTATGTGCATCTTCTTCCTAACATCAACGTAGCGAAAGGAGGTGATCCGATGTCTCATGGTTCAGTTAAGAGGTCGGTGAAGTTCGTTCGGGGGACAGAGGCCTAAGCGCCTCCTTGGTTTTCCGGGCTGGAGCACTCCGGCCGCTGACCATGTTCGAAGGGACCGGCGGGATCAAACCCTGCCGGTCCCTTTAACATATCTGGGCTTTGCGCTTGCGGAACCGTCGTCCGGCTGACACGTCTGTGAAGGCAAATCAGCATGGAGTGTTTCGCATGGCCAAAGGTAATCGCGGCGGGTCCAATAACACGGGCGGCAATGCGTCCTTCACCCCGCAGAATGATCAACTCGGTTCCAACGGAGCAGCCGGAAGCAAGCCGAGCCAAGCCGAGGAAGCGCAGGCCAAGGGCGAGCAAAATAGCCCGCAAGAGAACTTCAACGAGACTCTCGACAAGTTGGCCAAGGCTGCGATGAGCAAAGAGATGCTGGCTGCAGGTCTCGCCGCTGCGGCTGCCGCGATCAGTGCGAGCCCAACCGCTCGCCGCAAGATCCGCGATGCAGGGGTGGACGCGGCGGACACGGCGACGAACGCCGCCACTTCGGTGATGAGCAGCGCGTCGCGCCTGGGATCGCTGATTGCCGGGGCCTTTGCCGATGCTGCGCAAAAGGTTCTTTCCGGTAATTACTTCAGCGGCGGCGAAGAGGCCCAGTCGAGCGGTGCCGGAGCGAAGCCCAAGGCTGCGAGTGCCGGCGAGCCGACGCCAGCAGCGGCGAACGGTGGCGCCGCCAAAGGCTCGATCAAGGTAAAAACCACAACGGATCAAGGCGACAAGCCCAAGCGTGGGCCTGGGCGGCCGCGCGTCGTCAAAGTCGCTACTCCCGAGAGCGCCAGCCCGAACCTGGCCAAGTCGGAAGGTGAAGCCGCCGGCGAGTCGCGCAAGCGGGCGCCCGCCAAACCGCGCGCTGCCGGAACGCGCCGCGCTAGCACAGCGACGGCGGGTCGCCGCGGCACTGCCTCCAGCCGCACTCGGGGCGAGAGCCCAAAGAAGGATGGTGGACCTGGCGGAGACGACAACAAGGGCACTGACGCCTGACGCTTGCTTGCGCCAGAAGATGAGCTTGCGGCGGACGTGACCTCTGGTCAGCCCGTAGCCCTCATGGCAAGAGCGCGGGCATGACGGAACCCCTCCCTGCGCAAGCCTTTGCAGTCGTGATCCTGGCGGCCGGGCAGGGCACCCGCATGCGCTCGGACACCCACAAGGTCTTGCACCCGATTGCCCGCCGCTCGATGCTCGAACATCTGCTCGACACGGTCGATCGCCTCGGGGCCGAGCGGCGGGTGGTTGTCGTTGGCAAAGGTCGTGAACAGGTCGAAGCGGCGCTTCACGGACACGACGTGCTGGTCGCTACGCAAGCGGAGCAAAAGGGCACTGCCCATGCCGTCCAGCAAGCCGAAGTCGCTCTGGATGGCTTCGAGGGCACCGTCATCGTGCTTTATGGGGACACGCCGTTCGTGGCGGCTGAGACGCTCGATGCGATGCGCGCGCGGCTCGAGGCTCCCGACGCGCCGGGCGTGGTGGTACTCGCTTCCTCGCCGACCGACCCCGGCGCTTATGGCCGGGTCATCCTTGGCCACAAGGACCGGATCGTTCGCATGGTCGAGTATAAGGACGCCAACCCCGCTGAGCGTGCCGTGCGCTTGTGCAATTCCGGCATGATGGCAGCGCGCAAAGCCGACTTGTTCGCCTGGCTGGCGCAGGTCGGCAATGCCAATGCCGCATGCGAATATTATCTTCCCGACGTGGTCATGGTGGCCGACGCTGGAGGCCGTCCGGCGGTGGCGATCGAAACCGACCCTTGGCAGACGGCCGGAGTCAACAGCCGCGCCGAACTTGCCGCCTTGGAGCGTGACTGGCAGGCGCGCCGGCGTCTTCAGGCTCTCGACGACGGCGCCACCCTGATCGATCCCGACAGCGTGTGGTTCGCCTTCGACACCAAGCTTGGCCGGGATGTCACCGTAGAACCGCACGTAGTGTTCGGTCCCGGGGTCACGGTTGCAGACGGCGCAACGCTGAAGGCGTTCTCGCACATCGAAGGTGCGAACATTGCCGAGGGCGCGGAGATCGGACCGTTTGCCCGGCTTCGCCCCGGGGCGGATATCGGAGCCGGCGCGCGGGTCGGTAATTTCGTCGAGATCAAGAAAGCGCGGCTCGGCGAGGGAGCGAAGGCTAACCACCTCAGCTACATCGGGGACGCCGACATCGGCGCCAAGGCCAACATCGGCGCTGGAACGATCACGTGCAATTACGATGGCTTCTTCAAATATGAGACAATCGTCGGAGCTGGCGCGTTCATCGGCTCGAACAGCGCGCTGGTGGCGCCCGTCAAAGTCGGTGCCGGAGCAATCGTCGGCGCCGGATCGGTCATCACCCGCAACGTCGAGCCGAATGCGCTTGGAGTGACCCGCGCCGAACAGAAAGGCCTCGGCGGCTGGGCCGCTCGCTTTCGCGAACGCCAGGGCGCCAAGAAGGGCTAAACCTTTGCACCGGCGCAATTGAGGTTGCTCGACGCGCCGCTATTCGCCACGACCTGGTACATGCTGCGGTCCTGACGGTCCGCAAACATCAGGCTTTGCGCGCCTTCAAGCGTGCTAAGCCTCGTTCCAGAAACCTTGCAGGAAGTTCAATCAGCTATGTGCGGCATCGTTGCCATCGTGAGTAAGGAGCCGGTTGCCCGTCGCTTGTTCGAGGGGGTCAAGCGCCTGGAGTACCGCGGCTATGACTCAGCCGGCATCTGCACGGTCATGGACGGTCAGTTCGAGCGGCAGCGTGCCGAGGGCAAGCTCGACAATCTTGCAGCCAAATTGGCCGAGGTGTCGCCGCAGGGTAACATCGGAATCGCCCATACGCGCTGGGCAACGCATGGCGCGCCGACGCTAGGAAATGCTCACCCGCACATCGCCGGTCCGGTTGCGCTGGTGCACAACGGAATCATCGAGAACTTCAAGCCGCTGCGTGACGAGCTGATCGCGAACGGCGCCGAGTTCCTGTCGCAAACCGACAGTGAAGTCGTGGCGCATCTGGTGGCTCGTCACGTAGAAGCCGGTGCCACTCCGGAAGCCGCCGTCGCGGCCGTTCTTCCGCGTCTTCACGGCGCATTCGCGATGGCGTTCCTGTTCCGCGACCATCCAGACCTGGTGATCGGCGCACGCATGGGCGCGCCGCTCACCGTTGGCTACGGCGAAGGCGAAAACTACCTCGGTTCGGACGCAATCGCCTTGGCTCCCTGGACTCAGCAGATCGCCTATCTCGAGGAAGGGGATTGGGTCGTTTGTCGTCGAAATGGGGTGCAGATCTTCGACCGCGCCAATGCGCCCGTCGAGCGTCCGATCGTCAACAGCGGCGCGCATTCGGAGATCGTGTCCAAGGGCAATCATGCGCACTTCATGCGCAAGGAGATCTTCGAACAGCCAATCGTCGTGGCGCAGACGCTGCAAAGCTATGTGCGCGCGTTCGACGGCGAAGTTTCGATGCCGACGGAGTTCGATCTTTCCAATGTGAGCCGCGTAACCGTGGTCGCCTGCGGTACCAGCTTCTACGCCGGGATGGTTGCGAAGTATTGGTTCGAGCAGTTCGCGCGTGTGCCGGTGGATCTCGATGTCGCGTCTGAATTCCGTTACCGCGAGCCGGTCCTGGAGCCAGGCGGCTTAGCCTTGTTCATTAGCCAGTCGGGTGAAACCGCGGACACGTTGGCGGCGCTTCGCCACGCCAAGGCGGCCGGTCAGATCATCGCCGTAGTGGTCAACGTACCGACTAGTTCGATGGCGCGAGAAGCCGATCTGCTGCTGCCGACCCGGGCTGGCGTCGAGATCGGCGTCGCGTCGACCAAGGCGTTCGCCTGCCAATTGGCCGTGCTCGCTTCATTCGCCGCCAATCTGGCAAAGGCACGCGGCAGGCTTGAGCCGGCGGCCGAGCGTGAACTGGTGGCACATTTGCAGGAAGCACCGGAAGCGATCAGCCAGGCGCTTGCGCACGATGAAGATATCGCCGCCATGGCGCACCTGATCGCTCCGGCGCGCGATGTGCTCTACCTTGGCCGGGGTCCGGATTACCCAATGGCGTTGGAAGGGGCGCTGAAGCTCAAGGAGATCAGCTACATCCACGCCGAAGGCTATGCTGCCGGCGAGATGAAGCATGGGCCGATTGCGTTGATCGATGACAATGTGCCGGTGATCGTGCTCGCTCCGTCAGGTCCGTTGTTCGAGAAGACCGTCAGCAACATGCAGGAAGTGCGGGCGCGTGGCGGGAAGATCGTGCTGATCAGCGATGCGGCCGGGATCGCCGCGGCGGGCGAAGGCTGCATGGCGACGATCGAGATGCCCGCTGTACACCCGTTGATCGCACCGCTGGTCTATGCCGTGCCCGTGCAATTGCTGGCTTACCACGTCGCCGTACTAAAGGGCACGGACGTCGACCAGCCGCGCAATCTGGCCAAGAGCGTCACGGTGGAATGATCAGGTAGCCAGGTTTAGCTCGGTCACCCGGCGTTTGAGCCGCTCGTAAAGGAAGTCGACGACGGTGCGGACGCGGGGCGCATGACGGATCCGTTCGTGCGTGACCAGCCACATGCTTCGACCATGGCCATGCGGGGCACGAAGACAGCGGAGCAGGTCGGGATCATCGTCCGCTATGATGCAAGGCAAGACCGCGATGCCGAAGCCGGAGCGGACGGCGGACAGTAATCCGCTCGACGTGCTTTGGTGGATCGCTACCTGCTTCATCAGCCCGACTTCTTGTATCCAGGCCTCGTAGACGCGCCAGAGATTGCCACCGCCGCCGCCGACCAAGGCGTGACTTTTCAGTTCTTCGATGTTGTGCGGGACGCCGAAGCGTGCGGCGTAGTCACGGCTGCAGTAGAGCGCCCAGTCGTCGACGCACAGGCGGCGACCGACCACACCAGCCGGTTGCGGCTTGGAGGTGCTGCGTAGCGCCACGTCCGCCTCGCCATTGCCAAGGTCGCGGAATGATCGCTCGGTGTCGAGATCGATGATGATGCTTGGGTGAAGATCGTGGAGTTCGCGCAGCATCGGCGCGAGCAAGGTGTCCGCGAAGATCACCTCTGTGGTCAGCCGCACAGTTCCGGCAATGTCGCGGGAATGGCCGCTCGCCGCCGCCTCGAACTGCTTGGCGGCAGTGGCGACGGAGCGGGCGTGCGCGAGCAAAGCTTCGCCGTCGGGCGTGATCGCATAGCCTGCGGTGCGGCGCTCGAACAGGCGAACTCCAGTGGCGGCTTCGAGCGCAGCGATGCGACGAGCAACGGTGGTCTGGCTCACTCGCAGCGCTCCGCCCGCTTTGAGCGTGCTTCCCTCATCTGCAACGGCGACAAAGTAGCGCAGGTCGTTCCAGTCGATCTCCATCGCTGCATTCTGCAGGATTGCAGAACGGTTGCGCAACAATGTTTCTGACATCGTGCGCAAATCGCGCCTAGTGAGTCGGTCGCGCCGGCTTTTCCGGTCCTTGTGAAGAAGGAATGCGACCATGATCAAGTTCATCACCATCGTGCTTATAGCGAGCTGCGCCGTTCCGGCCTCGGCCGAGCCGAGTGCCACGGTCAGCAGCATCGTCAGGACTTCGGATCTTGACCTTGGCAGCGCGTCGGGGAAGCGGTCGCTCGATCAACGGCTGACACTGGCGGCGATCGAGGTTTGCGGGGAAGCGTCCGACCTTGACGTTCCAGGCAAGAACGACGTTCGCCGCTGCCGTGTCGCGGTGAAAGCGCGCTTCGCCAAGGTTGTGGAAGCACGGATCGCCGCAGCCTCCGTCGCGCCAGTGAGCGTTGCGGCGCGTTGAGCGTTAAGCCTCTGATCACCACTTTTCACTGCCCTGTCGAACGTGGCAAGGGAGAGTGGATAAACGACTCAGAGGATTGCCTTTATGCGTTGGAACTGGACACTTTTGTGCGCGCCGATCGCCCTGATAGCGACCGACTGCGCGAATGCCTTGCCGAAGCGGGCCAAAGTCGAGGCGCCGCTTCGGACGGGCGATGGCCGCTTGATCGGTACGGTGGAGATGAGCGACGTGCGCGGATCCGTGCAAGTCGTCATCAAGGCTTCCGGACTTCCGGCCGGTCCGCTCGGCGCGCATCTGCATGCGGTTGGGCGGTGCGAGGACGCTGGCTTCACCGGTGCTGGACCGCATTGGAATCCGACCAGCAAGAAGCATGGTCACGCCAATCCCGATGGTCCTCATCGCGGCGATTTGGGCAATCTTGCCGTCGGTCGCGGCGGATCGGTGAAGACCAAGCGCTGGGTTCGCAAGGCCAATCTGTTCTACGGCGACAATCCGGTGGTCGACAAGGACGGAACCGCGCTGATCGTCCATGCAAAGCGGGATGACGAGCGCACCGATCCGAGCGGCAATAGCGGAGATCGGATCGCCTGTGCCTCCTTCGCTGGTAGGTAAAACGCGGTTGCGACCCAGTATTTCGGCGGTGTGGTGAGCCGATTTGGGCATGGCGCGTTGAGCTTGGCGGGGTCCATTTCGGCCCTTTTCAAACACCGAAACAGGAGTGACGAATCATGCCTCAGCGTTTTACCGCTACCGAGAATGCCTTTGAAAAGGGTATTGAGAACACCAGTCCGAAAGCCGGCGCGAAGCTGGCTGGAGACTGGGTCGAAGCGCTTCAGAAGGCCGATTTTCCAGGCGCGAAGGGTTTGGCCGGAAACCTGGAAAAGTTGCAGAAGGAACTCAGCGGCGATCAGCCTGATGGAGCCAAGATCCAGACGCTGATGGAGCACATCGCCGAAGCTACTGCGAAGTCGGCTGACCGCGCTGACGACGAAAAGGTCGCTGCCAAGGTGCGCGAGCTGGCCGATGCCATGGGTGCCAAGACCAAGGCCTGAGCCGAACCATTGAGGTGATGGAAGCGCCGGTTCGCTGGCGCTTCCTGAACCTTCACAATAGCTTAAGCAGTTCTCCTGATTTCAGGTGTGAGCAGGCGAAGGTTCCGAAAGTTCCGGGGCTCGTCCTACTTCTTCGGGATGGGCCAGGGCAGGGCGGGCGCATTGCCGCCGCCGACGATGCCGCCGATCCCTTCTTCGTCTTCGTGGTCGCCGTCCTGATCGGCGAGGCCCGGGTGACCGCGGCCGCATAGTTGCAGGAGGGCGATGAGCAGGCCGTCGTGGTGGCGCTCGCGGTAGCCGACCAGGTTGCCGTCCTTGTTCCAGACGGGGACCTGGGTGCCGTGCGTGGCGCGCTCGAAGGCGGTTTCGAGCAGCACGACCTTGGCCCGGCGAAGCGCGGCGTGCCAGCGGCGGCGGAATTGCGGATCGCGATTGTACAAGCGCCGCGCCGACTGCCGGCTCATCTCCACGAAGCGCGCGGCCTCGGTCACGCGGGAGGTGCCGGCCAATTGCTCCAGAAACGCCTCCTGGCGCTCGGGCACCCAGCCATCATGGCGGGGCGAGTGGACGCGGGCCGGCATGGAAAAATCCATTGCGGCGCGCGGATCGGCGGGGTCCAGATCGTCGGGCATGGCGCGAAGCGCGGCGACCTTGGCGACGATCGCGGCCCCGGTCAGATCGGGTGTGGGGTCCCAGACGTCGAGCTTCTCGCGCGGTTCTTCCCAGGTGAAGCCGGCAGCATCGGTGCGGAGCGGGCCCGGCGGCGCCTTCGGCCGCTCGTCGAAGGCGCGCTGGCGCTCCTCCATCGCGCGCCGTTCGGCCTTGCCCTCCTCGATCGCGCGGAGCTGATAGTCGTCATATTCGGGCACGTCGGAATAAGGCGGCGGCGGCGCATTGCGCACCAGCGAGCCATCCTCCGCCACCAGCGTGTAGCAATCGGCCAGGCGACACCAAAAGGTTTCGCCGATCTTGTGGCCGTGCGTGAAGGTCTTGCCGCTCATCGACAAGGGTGGAGCAGGGGAGTTCCTATTGTGCAAGCCGCGCCGAGCGCAGGCGAGCAGTTGCGCAGCAACCGCAAGCCAGCGCGCAGAGCCGCGGCACGCACGGCCGACGGCCAAGCGAAGCGCCGAGCCGTTCGACGTCCCGGATTCACTCCGGGACTGTCTTCTTGTTCTTCCAAGCTACGGCCCCCTCCCAACCAGGAGGGGGCGCGCACTAATCAGAAGCGGAAGGCGGCCGTGGCCTTCAGGCTGTTCCACTGGAACTTGTCGTCCGAGCGGCGGAAGTCGACACCGTTGGCGAGGACGAACGGGTTGGTGGCGGGCGACGTGCCCTGGGTCACCGACACGCGCGCGTCATTGTCCTTATACTGGTGGAACATGTATTCGATGCCGACCGACAGGCTGCGGCCAAGCTTTTGCTCGATCCCGCCGCCGGCGTTGAAGCCATACACCTTGTCACTGCCGGTCGCGCTGAAGGCGTTGGCGGTGTTGGTGGTGGAGAAGCGGTTGCGGATCTTGGCATAGCTTGGGCCGGCGGTGCCGTAGATCAGCGTGTTGTCGGCGGCGAAACCGGCGCGGGCGCGGACGGCGGCTTCCCACCGGACCGAGCGCTCCATGGTGTAGGCGGCCGGGGTGGTGCTGAACGCGGTGACGCTGTCGGTGATGTCGGTGGTGCCGAATTCACCGACGATGCCGACCACGAATGGCTGGAAATTGGCATCGAAGCCGACCCGCCCGGAGTAGCTGACATCGTCCTTGTCGCGGCGGCATCCGCCGCCGACGGCATTGCCGCGCGCGCTGCCGGCGCAGAAGCCCGGGCTGAAAGCATCGGCGCCGGTGCCGGTGGTCACCGTTTCACCGAAGCTGCCGTTGCGGCCGCGATCAAAGAGAATGGTCGAGCGGCCGTCGTTGGGCTGCAGGTCATAGCCCACCGACCCACCGACATAGAGGCCGGTGAACGGGGCGGTGTCGGACGAGGCGTAAGGGGCGGCCATGCCGTCCTGGGCAAGGGCTGGGGCGGCGGAGGCGAGGGACACGGCGGCGATGCTGAGAAGGTGAAGGGTGCGCATGAAAACTCCTGTTAAGTTTTCAGATACGAACGGGAGTGGCGCGCGGATGCATGAGGGGAAAAATTTTTGTGGCCGGTACGGTGGAGGGCACGAGTAACGACGCGCTGGACGTGCCTCTTGGCAATAGTCGACCTAGCCAAGTACGCTAGGTACCGCCTCGATCGCGCCTTGGCTCGTCGAACGCAGCCCGCAAAGTGTGGAAGGATCTAAGCGTTAAGAGCCAGGGTGGGCGTGCACGCAATGCCAAGATAGATCAGATGCTTTCCAGCTTTCGTCCAAGTTCCTTAAGCAGGGCTATACTCCCGTCATCGAATTTCTTACCAAGCGAGATAAAGTCCCGTTTGGCCAATTGCTCTTGAAAATAACGAAGTATCATCTTCTTAGATGGCTTTGCGACCCCAAGCTTGAGAGCAATTATCGAAATCGCCTCGGCGTCGAGAAGATCCTCTATCTCCTTAAACTTCGCATTTGCTTCTGCGATACTGTAAAGTGCGGCTGAACGCGCTCCATGGTCAAGTGCATTCCTTTCTCGCTCTTTCAAGCCAGCATTGTCGCTGTCTAGCAAGAACACGAACTTAGTACCCCAAGAAGCTCCAAGCGCTATTAAGGCGTCAAAGGTGCCCGAGCCAGTAGCAGGAATTAGGCGCGATGTTTCTTCATTGCCGAGCATCTGAGCATACCGAAGTATGTAGAAATCCGACTTACCTTCAACAATCACACTCGGGTAAGAGATATCGAACTTACTTGGGGTGACTTCGATTCTGTCGATAATCGGTTGAAAATAGCTTGTTTCCGATGGATGTTCGTTAGCGAACGAGCGGTACAATTGTGCTTTTACGTCCAGTGAGTCGTCTTCGATCACAGCGGAATTCAGCATGCTCTCGCCTGGAGCATCGGCGGCGTTCGTTACGATGAAGGTCTGCTCAAGCCAATCAGGGCTGATCATGTAATGAGAATGCGTGCTGTAAATCAGCATATTGTCCCCAGTTGCAATCTCGGGGAAGCTTTCGATCAATCTGCCTTGTGCAGCCGAATGCAGATTGGCGGCAGGTTCGTCGAATAAGAAGAGGACTGGTCTTTGCCCTTTCCGTCTTGTTCGGAACTGAGTGAATAGTAGAAAGGCAAAGAACCATCGGAAACCTAATGACCGATCCTGTATGGGGAATCTCCTCACCCCGTCTTTGATCTCCAAGGCGATATATAGATCATGCTCATCGGAGTCGGTGTATGTCCGAGTCTCTTTACTGTAGACTCTACCTTTTTCAGTACCATACTGAACCGAGATCTCTTTACGGCCTACGTCCTCCTTAAAGATCTTATTCCACTTACCAAAGACAGTTTCGGTGATCGTCTCCGAGGCTTGATCGATAATCTGCTGAACACGTAATCTGTCGTCGTTAGTCGACCAAGACGAGAAGAAATCCGCCCAAGACTTTTTGTACTTCTGATCCCGAATGCGCCGCGTTAAATCCTGTAAGCTGTAAGACACTCGTCCAGCCGCTAGCACATCTTCAAACATTTGGCGGTAAACGTAATCATTTGAGCCGTGCCTGATCGTAATGTAGATTCTCTTCGGGAAGTCGAAGATGAAGCTGTCGTGATACGCTATGTCAGGGGCGTGACCCCAAAGCGCGTCATAAACAAGCTGTTTATCAACCTCGGTCAAAGGTTTTGGCTTTCGATCACCCTTTCTCTTGAGAATGAGAACAAAGTCGTATGAATTACGAGTTTCGACGTAGTCTCCCCGCTCGAAAACGTCAGCGCGCGTTAAAGTAAACACATCTGGAATCTGAGCAGGGTCTAACAGGAGGCTGGTTTCAGCTTTAACAGCTTCGGCGATACCAACTTTATCTTCTGGAGTAACTGATACGACGGCTTCAACAACGATTTCCCCGCTGAAGCGAGCTAGCAGATGCCTAGGCAATCGCTCCTTCGCCGCTGCTGCGTCATCCTGCGTCTGTTTTGCCCGCAATCTTCGCGTTCGATCATCGGGAGAGAAGCTGTGAATTGCTTCAAGGATAGTTGTCTTGCCGCTTTCGTTGAGGCCGACAAGTGCGAAAACGTTCGCGCCAGTAGATGTCTGTAAGTCGATCTCGGTATTCTTGATACCTTTGAAGTTTTTGATGCGGAACTTCAGGTATCTCATCGATGCGACCTTTTTGCTTACATAGAAGCTTATGAGGCTCGCTCTCCGTAGGTCAAGCTTGCTGGGTACAAGGACCAACTGGCCATGTTGGTGACGACAACGGTCTCACCTTGCTCGATCGAGGCCTGGAGCAGCCAGTTCCATCGTTTTCTACTCCGCCGCCACAACCTCAGCCTTCCTCTTCCGCACCTTCACGGTCTTCACTTCAGCCCGCTCGACCTTGTCGAGCAGCGGCTTGAGATAATGGCCGGTGAAGCTGCGGGGCTCGGCGGCGACGGTTTCGGGGGTGCCTTGGGCGACGATCTCGCCGCCTTTCACTCCGCCTTCGGGGCCCAGGTCCAGCACCCAATCGGCGGTCTTGATGACGTCGAGGTTGTGTTCGATCACGACCACCGTGTTGCCCTGCTCGACCAGGGCATGGAGCACTTCCAATAGTTTGCGAACATCCTCGAAGTGGAGGCCGGTGGTGGGCTCGTCGAGGATGTAGAGGGTGTTGCCGGTGGCGCGGCGAGCGAGTTCCTTGGCGAGCTTGACCCGCTGGGCCTCGCCGCCGCTCAAGGTGGTCGCCTGCTGGCCAACCTTGACGTAGCCGAGGCCGACCTCGACCAGCATGGCCATCTTGTCGCGAATGCCGGGGACGACCTTGAAGAATTCAAAGGCGTCCTCAACCGTCATGTCGAGCACGTCGGCGATGCTCTTGCCCTTGTGCTTCACCTCCAGCGTTTCGCGGTTGTAGCGGGCGCCGTGGCACACGTCGCAGGTGACATAGACGTCGGGGAGGAAGTGCATTTCGATCTTGAGCAGGCCGTCGCCGGTGCACGCCTCACAACGGCCGCCCTTGACGTTGAACGAAAAGCGTCCGGCCTTGTAGCCGCGGGCCTGGGATTCGGGGAGGCCGGCGAACCAGTCGCGGATGTTGGTGAACGCGCCGGTGTAGGTGGCGGGGTTGGAGCGCGGGGTGCGGCCGATCGGCGACTGGTCGATGTCGATGACCTTGTCGAGATATTCGAGGCCGGTGACCTTGTCATGCTTGCCGGCGAGAATGCGGGCGCCGTTGAGGGTTCGCGCGGCCGAGGCGTAGAGGGTGTCGATGGTGAAGCTGGACTTGCCCGAGCCGGACACGCCGGTGACGCAGGTGAAGGTGCCAAGGGGGATGGACGCGGTGACGTTGTGCAAATTGTTGGCGCGGGCGCCGTGAACGGTGAGCTTCTTGCCGGTGCCCTTGCGGCGGACGGCGGGCACGGGGACCGAGCGGCGGCCGGACAGGTAGTCGGCGGTGAGGCTGCCTTCGCAGGCGAGAAGCTCGTCGAGCTTTCCGGCGAACACGACCTCGCCGCCGTGGACTCCGGCGCCGGGGCCCATGTCGATGACGTGGTCGGCGTGGCGGATGGCGTCCTCGTCATGTTCGACCACCAGCACGGTGTTGCCGAGCGACTTGAGGCGCTCAAGGGTGACGAGGAGGCGGTCGTTGTCCTTCTGGTGGAGGCCGATGCTGGGCTCGTCGAGGACGTAGAGGACGCCGGACAGGCCGCTGCCGATCTGCGACGCAAGGCGGATGCGCTGGGACTCGCCGCCCGACAGGGTGCCGCTGGTGCGGTCGAGGTTGAGATAGTCGAGGCCGACGTTGTGGAGGAAGCCGAGGCGCTCGTTGATTTCCTTGAGGATGGCTCGGGCGATCTCGCGCTGCTGGTTGGTGAGCTTTGGCTCCAGCGTGGTGAAGAAGGCGAGCGCGTCGGTGACCGAGCGGCGGACGGCGATGCTGATGTCCTCGCCGGCGACCTTGACCGACAGGGCCTCGGGCTTGAGGCGGGCGCCGTGGCAGGTCTCGCACGGGTGGCTGGCCTGGTAGCGGGACAGCTCCTCCTTCATCCACGCGCTTTCGGTCTGGGCCATGCGGCGATTGAGGTTGCCGAGGACGCCTTCGAACGGCTTCTTAACCTCATAGCTCTTGCGGCCGTCGATGAAGCGCAGGGTGACGGGCTTGCCGCCGGTGCCGTGGAGGATGATGCGCTGCGCCTCCTCCGGGAGCTCGCCCCACGGGGTTTCCAGCGCGAAGTCGTAGGCGAGGGCGAGGGAGGCGAGGACCTGCATGTAATAGGGTGAGGGTGGCTGCGACTTGGCCCAGGGCACGACCGCGCCCTTGGTAAGGGAGAGGGCGTGGTTGGGGACGACGAGATCCTCGTCGAAGAGCATCTTCTCGCCAAGTCCGTCGCAGCCGGGGCAAGCGCCCTGGGGGGCGTTGAAGGAGAACAGGCGCGGCTCGATCTCGGAGATGGTGAAGCCGGACACCGGACAGGCGAACTTCTCGGAGAAGCAGACGCGGTTCAAGGGCGCGTTGGTGGCGAGGACCTGGCGCTCGGCGGCCTGATGGAGGACGGCGGCGACCCCGACGTTGTCGGCCTGCTCGCCCTCGGTGGACGCCGGGGGATCGGCGGGGTCGAGGAAGGCGAGGCCCTCGGCGAGCTTGAGCGCGGTCTCGAAGCTGTCGGCGAGGCGGCTTTGAATGCCTTCGCGCACGACGATGCGGTCGACCACGACCTCGATGTCATGCTTGTACTTCTTGTCGAGCGCGGGGGCTTCGTCGATCTCGTAGAAGGTGCCGTCGATGCGGACGCGGGTGAAGCCGGCCTTTTGCCACTCGGCGAGCTCCTTGCGATATTCGCCCTTGCGGCCGCGAACCACCGGGGCGAGCAGGAAGTGGCGGCTGCCCTCGGGCAGGTCCATGGTACGGTCGACCATCATCGACACGGTTTGAGCGGCGATCGGCAGGCCGGTGGCGGGCGAGTAAGGCACGCCGACCCGCGCCCACAGCAGGCGCATGTAATCGTAAATCTCGGTGACGGTGGCGACCGTGGAGCGCGGATTGCGGCTGGTGGTCTTCTGCTCGATCGAGATCGCTGGGGAGAGCCCGTCGATGTGATCGACGTCGGGCTTCTGCATCATCTCCAGGAACTGGCGAGCATAAGCCGACAGCGACTCGACGTAGCGGCGCTGCCCCTCGGCATAGATGGTGTCGAAGGCGAGCGAGGACTTGCCCGAGCCTGACAGGCCGGTGATCACCGTCAGGCTTTCACGCGGGACATCAACGCTGACGCCCTTGAGGTTGTGCTCGCGCGCGCCGCGCACGGAGATATGAGTAAGCATGAAGAGATTTGTTCCAGATTTGTTCTAATGGCGCAAGCGGCAGCCGACGTCATTGCAAATGGGGTATCGACAGTGCTGGATCAACCGGGAGTGCAAGGCCTGCACGCTTAGCCGCTGCCCTTGGATCGAGGGCAACCCTCCTTGGCGCGACCGAGCCTAAGTATAGATCATTTCATCGAAGTCACGGAACAGCTTGGGGAAGGCGTCGTTGAGACGTTAACTTTGCAAGAGGCTGAATTCATGACGCAATACTCGTCTTTGGCGGGATTGGGCACGGCTGCGCTCGTCTCCGAACTAACGGTCATCAGTTCTGTCGTTGCTCATCGAGGTTGGCGTTGACCGACCGCAACGAGGCCATTGCGGGTCTAGTCCCTCCGGGAAGCATGAAGGATGCCTCGCGTCCTTCGCAGGCCGACATCTCCGCCGAGAGCGAGACCGTTCGTATCCCGCTTGTCGAGGAGCAGGTCTCCGTCGGCAAGCGCGAGGTCGAGACCGGCCGGGTCCATGTTCGAACGCGGGTCGAGGAAGAGCAGTCGACCCTGACAGAGTCGCTCGAGCGTGACGTTGTCGACGTCGAGCGAGTGCCGATGGGCATCGAGGTGGAGACTGCGCCACAGCCATTCACGGACGAGCACGGCGTTTATATCGTACCGATCGTCGAAGAGCGACTGGTCGTCGAGAAGCGACTGTTTGTCGTCGAAGAACTCCGAATTCGCCGCAAGCACACCCAGTCGCAAGTGGAGGTGCCGGTGACGCGCCGCATCATGCGCGCCGAGGTCGATCGCGACGGGTCGGACGACATGTCTCCGCCGGGTCAGAGAGTTTCAACAGAGGGAAATAATTAAGAATGGCGATCGAACCCAATAGCGACCGTAATCGCACAGGAAGTGGCAGCCATGGCACCAGCCACATCGACGAGGTCGGGTCCGACAAGAAGAAGAACTGGCTGCCGTGGATCATCGGCGCGCTCGCGCTGCTGGCTTTGTTGTTTGCGCTGAGCCGTTGCAATCGTGACGAGGCGCGGCCTGTGGCCGTCGACAATGGTGTGGACAATGTCGCCACCGCCGACGTCTCAGGTGAAACGGCCGCGGCTGGAACGGCTGCGGCGGCATCCGCCGACAGCGGCAACATCCTGAATGACCTGAGGACCTATCTGGCGTCGGGTGAAGCCGCCGGACGTCGCTTCAGCTTCGACGGGGTGAAGTTCGCCACCGGTTCGGCCGACGTCCCGGCCGACGCCGCGACGACGATCACGGGTCTGAGCGACGTTCTGAAGGCCAGCCCCAAGGCTGCCGTGCGCATCGAAGGCTATGCCGACGCCGTTGGTGACGCTGGCGCCAATGCCGACCTGGGCGCGCGACGCGCCGCCGCCATCAAGACGGCATTGACCGGCGCTGGCATTGAAGCTGGCCGTATTGCCACCGCCACCGGCGGCGAGAGCAATCCGGTGGACAGCAATGCCACCGCCGGCGGTCGTACCGACAATCGTCGTACCGACCTGGTCGTTACCGCGAAATAACCATCACCCACTTCAATCAAAGGAGAAGAACATGACTACATTTACTGCGATGTATGAAAACCGTGCCGACGCCGAGCGCGTGCAAGCCGAGCTTCAGCAGCTTGGGATCATCGACACCGATGGCGGCCATGGCATCCATGACAAGAACACCCCAGGGTTCTCAAACGATCAATCGTCAGGTCAGCAGAGCGGTGGCTTTTGGGGCGGATTGAAGAACAGCTTCATGCCCGACGAAGATCGCCACACCTATGAGGAAGGCGTTCGCCGTGGTCACTTCCTGCTGACGGTCAACACCGACGAGCAGAATGCCGACCGCGTGCACCAGATCCTGGAAAGCTCGAATGCCGTGGACGTCGACGAGAAGTCGGCGTCGTGGAAGAACGAAGGTTGGACGGCGCCAACGGCCGGTGCGACGACGGGCGCGGCCTTTGCCTCCTCCTCGACGGGCAGCAGCGATCGTTCGTTTGGAAGCACGACCGACAGCGACCGTTCGTTTGGCAGCTCGACCGACAGCAATGAGCAGCGCATCCCGATCGTCGAGGAGCAGCTGGCCGTCGGCAAGCGTGAAGTGAACCGTGGCGGCGTGCGTGTGCGCTCCTACGTCAAGGAAACTCCGGTGCAGGAGCAGGTCAGCCTGCGCGAGGAGCATGTTCACGTCGAGCGTCATGCGGTGAACCAGCCGCTGAGCGCCGCTAATCTGGGCGCCGATGCGTTCCAGGAGCGTGACATCGAGCTGACCGAGACCGGCGAAGAAGCCGTTGTCGCGAAGAATGCTCGCGTGGTTGAGGAAGTTGTCGTGTCCAAGGACGTCGAGAACCGCAACGAGACCATCTCGGACACGGTTCGCCGCACCGACGTGGACATCGAGCAGCTTGGCGACACGGGCACCGGCACCGAGCGTGCGGCGATGTTCGATCGCGATCGCAGCGATCGCGACGACGACAGCAGCCTCGGCCTTGGTGGTGAGCGGAACGACATGAACCGCGACAGCCTGGGCACGAACAAGCAGGGCAGCGACTATAATCGCTAAACCTTGAGCGGATTGGGGGCGGCTTCGGCTGCTCCCGGTTCGATGGATACGAGAAGCGGAGGTGCCCGGGTGGGTGCCTCCGCTTTTTTGTGGGCTGGCGCCCCCTTTGGGGGTCTCCCGCTCATCCTGAGGAGCGACTGAGCCAGCGAAGCTGGTAGAAGGCGCGTCTCGAAGGACCGGTTCACGAGCTGAACCCTCCTTCGAGACAGGCCTTCGACTTCGCTACGCTACGCTCAGTCCTTCCTCAGGATGAGCGGTTAAGGGAGAGAGGGGCGCTCTTTTGATTAGTCGCCGAACGTCGCGACCGGCTCATAGTGGGCCCCGCCTTTGCCGAGATGGCTCTCGAACAGAGTGACCTCTGATGCCCTCCAGGTGTCCGTCGAGAGGTGGGCAAAGCTTTCCAGCAACGGCTGCAGGTCGGGTGATCGGCCGGTCCAGCGCGCCAGGGTGACGTGCGGATGAAAGGCGCGGTGCTCAGGTGGCATGCCGGCTTGCTGGCAAAGACGTTCGACGCGGGAAGCTAGGTTGCGCAAGGGGTCGGCGGGTTCGGCGCCGATCCACAACACGCCCGAGCGGCGGCGGTCGAAGCGGCCAAGGCCGGCGAGGCGGAGTTCGATCGGGTCGACGCGCAGGTTTTCGAGGGCCGCGAGCAGATCGTTGGCACCGTGGCGGTCGATCTCGCCGATGAACCGCAAGGTAAGGTGAAGTTGCGCGTCGTGCTGCCAACGCAGAGGCAGGCTCTCGTCGGCGATTTCAAGAAGCTGGTCCCGGACGGGTTCGGGAAGTGCAAGGGCGAGGAAGAGTCGCATGGTCGGTCCTTATGACGCGAGCAGCTACTCACATGTAAGGAGGTTGTTTCGTTGCCGGATTCACTTGAAACATTTCCGCACTTCCACGATATACACTCGTAAGGCAGCTCCTTTGAGCCGCCGTTGATGGAGCATTTCGATGCAGAACCAGTTCGACCCGCGAATGACCGCGCCGACCGGAGCCAGTGTCGGCGTTCCGCGCGTGGCCCGCGATGCGGGCCTGCGGTCTTACATGCTGTCTGTTTACAACTACATGGCCTCCGGCGTGTTGCTGACCGGAATCGTCGCCTTGCTGTTCTTCAGCTCGGGATTGGCCCAGCAGTTGCTCAGCACACCGCTGCGTTACGTTGCCATTTTCCTCCCGCTCGTGTTCGTGATGATCATGAGCTTCGGCCAGGCTCGCATGTCCACCGGGACGATGCAGGCCATGTTCTGGGGCTTCGCCGTTGCGATGGGCGTGTCGATGTCGTCGATCTTCATCGTCTACACCGGTACCTCGATCGCGCAGACTTTCTTCGCCGTTGCGGCGGGCTTCTTGGGTCTGAGCGTCTACGGCTACACCACCAAGAAGGACCTGTCGGGTTTCGGCACGTTCCTGATCATGGGCGTGGTTGGATTGCTGGTGGCGATGATCGCCAACATGTTCATCCAGTCGAGCGCGCTCGGTATGGCGATCAGCGCGATCGGCGTGCTGATCTTCGCCGGCCTCACCGCCTACGACACGCAGAAGATCAAAAGCATGTACTCTTACGTCCAGGGCACGGACATGATGGGCAAGACGGCCATCATGGGTGCGCTGACGCTTTACCTGGACTTCATCAACATGTTCACGTTCCTGCTCAGCTTCATGGGCGACCGCCGCTAATCAGCGGATCGCTCGAGCGAGACTATGGGGAGGGCCCGGCGGGAGACCGCCGAGCCCTTTTCTTTATGCGCTCAGGTTGCGCGACAGGAAGGCGAGGGTGCGGGTCCAGGCCAGAGCGGCGGCCGCGGCGTCGTAACGCTCGGCCGACGTGTCGTTGTTGAAGGCGTGATTGACGCCCGGGTAGACGAACGCCTCGGCCGGTTTGCCAGCGGTCTTGAGCGCGGCGACCCACGGCAGGCCGGTCGCGTTCACGCGCTCGTCGAGCCCGGCGAAATGCAGCAGCAACGGTGTGACGACGCGGGACGCTTCGGCCGGGGCTGGAGCGGTGCCGTAATAGGCGACGCCGCCGGCAAGGGCTGGGCCGGCCGCCAGGGCAAGGCGATTGACGAAGGCGCCGCCCCAACAGAAGCCGACCGCACCGACGCGGCCGTTGCCGCCGGGCCGGCTACTGAGCTGGCCAAGCATGAAGGTGGCGTCCTGGACCGATTGGCCAAGGTCGAGCTTGCCGATGGCGGTGCGCGCGGCGTCTTCGTTGGCAGGCGTGCCTCCGGAGGGGCTGAGGAAGTCGACGGCCAGCGCGCGGTGACCGGCAAGCGCGACCCGGCGCGCGACATCGCGGGTGTGCTCGTTGAGGCCGCGGTTCTCGTGGATGACGATCACCGTGGCGAGGGCCGCAGCCGGCGAGCGGGGCTCGGCAAGATAGGCTTTGTAGGGCGGCCGGCCTTCGGCGGCGGGCAGAGTGATCGTCTCGGTGCGCAGGCGCTTGTCGTCGGCTGGTACCACCGCGGCGGCAGCGGGGTTGGCGCCGATGGTGGCGATCAGCGCTTCCGCGGCGGCGAGGCTGCCGGCGAGTATCGTCATGCGCGACAGGAAGCTGCGGCGGTCGAGGTCTTCGTGGGTGAACTGGTCGTGGAGGGCGATGGCTTGGGCGCGGATCTCGGGGGTCATGGGCGTTCTCCTTCGGACGCGAAGCTAGGAGAGGGCGCGGGCGACCTCAACCCATTCGGCGACGCTGACGGTCTCGGCGCGGCGCTCGGCGGCGATGTTCAGCGTAGCGAGGGCGTCGAGGGCGCCGGGAACGCCCTTGAGGCTCTGACGGAGCATCTTGCGGCGTTGGCCGAACGCGGCGGCGGTGAGCTGTTCGAGAATGGCGAGGCGAACGCCGGGGGGCATCGGGGCAGGCGTCAGGTGGACGACGGCGGACGCGACCTTGGGCGGCGGGGTGAAGGCGGAGCGGTGGACCGGCAGCACGAGCTTGGCATTGCAGCGCCACTGGGCGGCAATGGCGAGGCGGCCGAAGGCGTCGTCCCCGGCGTCGGCGACGATCCGCTGGGCGACTTCGCGCTGGAACATGAGGGTGAGGCTCGCCCACCATGGCGGCCATTGGTCACCACCGAGCCAGCGGAGGAGCAGAGCAGTGCCGATGTTGTAGGGCAGGTTGGCGACAATGTGTGCGCCTGCGCCAGCGACTGCGCGTTCGTCGATGGTGAGGGCGTCGTCCTCGATCAGGGTGAGGCGGTCGGGGAAGGCGGCCTGGAGTTCGGCCAGAGCGGGAAGGCAGCGGCGGTCGCGCTCCACGGCGATGACGCGGGCCCCGGCTTCGAGCAGCGCGGCGGTGAGGCCGCCGGGACCGGGGCCGACTTCATAAGCGGTCTGGCCGTTGAGGTCGCCCGGGATAGCCGCGATGCGGGCGAGCAGGTGGCGGTCGAGGAGGAAGTTCTGGCCCAGCGCCTTGGAGGCGGAGAGGCCGTGGCGGGCGATGACTTCGCGAAGCGGCGGCAGGCTCACGCGGCCAGGCAGGCGGCAGCAGCACGGTTGGCGGCGCAAGTGGCGGCCATGCGGATCGCCGCCGCCATGGCGCGAGGATCGGCCAGGTCCCGGCCGGCAATGTCGAAGGCGGTGCCATGGTCGGGCGCGGTGCGGACGATCGGCAGGCCAAGCGTAACATTGACCCCATCTTCGAAGTGAAGTGCCTTGAGCGGAATCAGGGCCTGGTCGTGGTACATGCACAAGGCCGCGTCGTATCGGGCGCGGGCGGAGGCGTGGAACAGGGTGTCGGCGCTGTGCGGGCCGGTAACGTGCCAGCCCTCCGCCTGGAGCGCGGCGATGGCCGGAGCGATGTGCTCGATCTCCTCGCGACCGATGGCACCGCCCTCGCCGGCGTGGGGGTTGAGCCCGGCCACCGCGAGGCGCGGCTCGGCGATGCCGAAGTTGCGTTTGAGGCCGCGCAGGGTGGCGCGGCCACGGGCCTCGACCAGCGCGCACGTGATGTGGCCCGGCACGTCGGCCAGAGCCATGTGGGTGGTCACCGGGACCGTACGCAGGCTGGGTCCGGCAAGCATCATCGCGACATTGCCCTGCGACACGCCGCAGCGCTCGGCGACGAATTCGGTTTGGCCGGGGTGGGTGAAGCCGATGGAGTAGAGTTGCTGCTTGCTGACCGGGCCGGTGACCACCGCCGAGCAGGAGCCGGATCGCGCCAAGCCCACGGCAAGTTCAAGCGAGTCGAACGATGCATGGGCGCCGTGGATCGAGGGACAGCCGGGGACGTCGGCCAGCGGCGCGGACACCGCCAGCATGGGCAGAGCGCGGTCGAAGGCTGCATCGACGTCGCGCGGATCGCCGACGACCTCGATGGGGCCGTCCCACACCGCCGCAATCGCGCGCGGGTCACCAATGGCGACAAACGGCGGGAGGCCAAGCTCGTGGCGGCGGTCCCAGCATTTGGCGACGATCTCAGGGCCGATCCCAGCGGGGTCGCCGAGCGATACGGCCAACGGGTGGATCGCGTTGAAGGAAACCAGAACCTCTACCCTCGCTGCCGCTGTTCTAGCGGTAGTCGATCACGGCATCGCGCCGCAGGTCTCGCAGATAACGCCGCGCGCGCATGCTCACGCGCTCCTCGGTCAGCTGCGCAAAGACCTGGTCGGTGCTTGGCGCATTCTCGTCTGCGCTTTCGTCACGACCGCAGATCACCAACACGCGAACTCCGTCGTCCAGGCTGCCAAACGGGCGCGTCGCCTGGCCAACCTGCATCGGCAGCATCATGTTCTGCAGAGCGGGCGGCAGATCGCGCAACTTGACCTGATCGGAGGTCACCACTTCGCCGCGATAATCGGCGGCAAGCTTCTCCGCGCCGCCGCACCCGCCAACGTTCGTCGCGGAAGCCGCAAAGCGCTGAAGAACCGGCTCCGCCTGGCCCGAGGTGGTGCCCTTCGGAAAGGCGATCGAGACCTGCTTCAAGCTGAGCACCGCGTTGCGCGGGTCGGCTGTGAGGATCTTGCGCGTGTCCTGAACGGCGATGATCGAAAAGCCGCCGGGGATGGCAATCGGTTCGCTCAGCGTGCCCGGCCCCATCTGCTTGAGCGTGCCCGCCAGCGAGTCCGGCAACTGTTCGGGACGAACCCAGCCCAGGTCGCCGCCAACCGCCGCCGTGGAAGCTTCCGAAAACTGCCGGGCGTAGCCAGCGAAGGAGGCACCTTGCTTGAGGGCTCCAACGATCTTCTGCGCGTTCGCCAGCACCTGCGGCTGGGTGGCTGGCGTGGCCGTCAGGAAGATCTCGCCGACCTTATACTCCTGCGTGCCCTTGGCCGCGTTCATACGGTCGATGACGGCCTTGACCTCTTCGTCGCCGACGTTGACCTGGCTTTCGATCTTGGCGCGCTGCAGCCGTGACCAAGCCATCTCACCGCGGATCTGCTGGCGAATAGCCTTGATCGATGCTCCGCGAGAATTGAGATATTGAGCCATTTGCTCAGGCGTCTGCTTCACGCCGGACGCGACCCGCGCAACCGTCTTGTCGATGTCGGCTTCGCTGACCGTGATGTCCTCCTGCTTGGCAGCCTGGATCTGGAGGGTTTCATCGATGAGGTTGCGAAGGACCTGGACGCGCAAGCGCTCGATTTCGTCCGCCGGAATCGCCTGGCCGTTGGCGACCGCCAGCAATGCGATACGCTGGTCGATGTCGGTCTGGGTGATGACCGCTCCATTGACGATGGCGCTAGCCTTGACGACCGACGGAATGGCCGCGCCAAAAAGCTGAGGGTTGTCAGGCAGTCGCAAACCACTGGCGCTGCTGGGACCCGTTGAGGCTTGCACCTCGGGAGCGGCTGCCGCCTGAGGAGTCGACGACTGCGCGGAACCACGAGCTTGAGGTCCACGTGCTTGCGGCGCCCGTGTTTGCGCCGAAGCAATCCCGGCTACGGCTACCGAAACCGCCAGCGTTGCCAACATCTTGCCCCGAAACGTCGAAAAGCCTGCTGCCACGTGTCTCAATTCCTTATTCTACCCAGCGAATAATCGTTCGCGTCCAATGTCAAAGCTACGCTGAACGATGGATGAGCAGCACGCCCCCGCGCGCCACCCAGCTTCGTTATCAGCGACCAAGCCCTTTGAGCGAAAGTCGCAGAGCGAAGGTGGAACCCTTCCGCCCGCTCCCGAAGCGCTCATAGTCGCGGCGCCAGGATATGCCAAATTCCAGGCACGGATCTTCATAGTCGAGGCTGACGCGGTGCCGCACCGGCTCCAGCCCGTCGGCGAGTGACAGCGGATCCTCGTCGGTGTTTGTGAGGTCGAGCACGGTGGCGCCGAAAACCGACCAATAGCGCGTGAACTTATACCGTCCGGCGAAGCGAAGCTCCTCCTTGTCGCGAAGGTCCTCCACCGAGGGATCGACGTTGCGGTTGAGCCGCAAATAGCCGATCCGCGCATATGTCTGGGTCGAGCCCACGGTCAGGTCGAGCTCGTTGCGGCGGATGGCGAGGTTCGTCTTGTCGACCCGAAACCGCTGCGTGATGTCGATGAACCGGCCCACCTGAACGCGGGTACGGCCGACGATATCGCTGAAGCGGTCGGTCAGGCCGGTGCCCTCGGGAAAGATGCGGGCATCGCGGTTGAGGCGGTAGCTTTGGCCAACGGTGCTCGTGATCGCCAAGTTGGGACGATCGAGCGACCAATTAAGGCCGTAGGTGATGCGCGATCCGTCTTCCCATCGGTCGTAACCGGGAAAGCGGTTCAGGGCGAACAGGTTGCTGTCCTCCAGATCGACCGAGCGGCTGTCCTCGTTGGGGATGGACAGGTTCTGGGTCGGCGGAGTCAGCACCAGTTGCACGCGCGGCGTCAAACGCTGAATGCCGCCGAACAGCTGCCCGATCAACGGCCAGCGCGCTTCGGCGGCCAAGGCGGCGATGCCGCGGCCCTGCCAGCCATCCTCGCCCCGGTAGATCAGGGTCTGCGTCTTGGCGCTTTCGTCGGTGTGGTAGATGTCGCCGCGCATATAGCCGGTGAACAGCAGTTGCTGGCCCCACGGCGTCAGGCGCGTGTCTTCCCAGCGGGCGCCGGCGAAGGCGCGCTGCGTATCCTGTCCGTCGGTGCGGAATATCGACAGGCTGTTGGCTTGAAGTTCTACCCGGCCGCCGATGACAGGAGGCACAAAGCGGAAGCGCGCGTCGATCGCAGGAAGCGCGATTGGAATGGTCTTTTGCACGTCCACCGTGCGTAGACCCTGGAAGGCCCAGCCAGCGATGGAGACATAGCTGTCGGTGTCGATCCGCTCGGCATTGACGAAGTTGCGCAGCCGGTCGTCGAAGCTGATGTCGTAGAAGCGGGTCACCGTCTTGTCGGTGGCCGCGCGGACCTGCGCCGTGATGCTCCACAGCGGGCTCAACTGATACCGGCCATTGGCCTCCACATAAGCGCGAAAGCCGTCGGTGCGCTGGCGGCCGAAGCCCGTGCGGTCGCCGTAGCTGGCGAAGCCGCCGACCTGGAAGGCACCAAGGCTGTTGAGTTCACGGTAGCGTGTATCGATCGCCGGCAGGGTGCCGGTGTAGACGTGCGGCGTAACCGTCAGGTCTCGGTTGGGAGCCAGGCTGATGTGGTAAGGGACCGACAGTTCCAGTCCGAGCTGCCGCGAGTAGCGCAGATCAGGCAGGAGAACGCCGCTTTGACCCTGGGACTGATCGCCCGTGGAGATGCTGACCACCGGCAGGAGCGGCAGGGAAAGACCGAAGATCTCCAACCGGGCGCGTTCGAAGCGGACCTTCTTCTTGGCAGCGTCCTGGGTCACGCGGGCAGCGATGATGCGCCACCTTGGCTTTTGATCTCCGCCGCAATCACTGGTGACTGGGCAGGGTGAGTAGACGGCGTTTTCCAGCGTGGTGACCTGGCCGCTTCGGGTAGCGCGCTGGGCGGCGAGGCGGCCGCCGCTTTCGAGCACCAGCAACAGGTTGCTGACGGTGCCGTCGCGCAGCGTGTCGGAGAGCACTATCCGCTCGCCGACGAGCCGGTCGCCCTGCGGGTTGACCACGACGACGTTGCCCTCAGCGACGACCTCACCCGAGGCACGGGTCCAGGTGACCCTGTCCGCGGCGAGGTAATTGCCATCGCGGTTCATGCGGACCTGGCCAAGCGCCGTGACGCGGTCTTCGTTCTGCAGATATTCGACGCTGTCGGCGGCAAACCCGATTTCTGGTTCGGCCTGGGGCACCGACGCGGGCGCTGCGGGCGCTGGAGGTCCGGCGACCGGAAGGGGCAGGACGGGACTTGTCGAGTCTGGATCCGCGGCGATCTGCGCCGATGCCGGGTCCCCAGCGTCCTGTGCCGATGCCGGAGCGGCCGCAAGTGCCAGCACAAGCGGCAAAGCCGTCCAGCCGTGAGCCAAGCACTTTACGCTTTTCACAATTCCACCCAGCCCAGGCGGCGCCCTTGCACCGCTGTTCGATGCCATCGCCTATTGCACCGTGCGCGAGACGCGGCAACCGCAAGGGTTGCCAAGCATTGTCCCGTGCCTAAAGGCAATCGAACCAACCCCTTTCCCCTTCATCGACACGGACCCAATCGCCATGCAAATCCGCTTTGCCGACGCCCGCCCGAGCGGCGCTTATGCCTTGGTCCTGCCGGTCGCCGGGAGCGACCGAAGCGCGCTTGGCGGCCTTGGCGCCGGTCGCGAGGCGGTCGAGGCCGCGGCGCGCGGACAGCGCTTCGATGGCGAAAGCGGCGGCGTGGCCGAGGCGTGGACGACCGACGAGGGAAGCACGCGGCGGCTGGTGCTGATCGGAATCGGCAGCGGCACGGAGCCCGGCGCGGCAGCAGAGAAGCTTGGCGGCGCGATCGTCGGCAAGTTGCTGCTGTCCGGCGAAACCCGTGCGGTGCTGGATCTTTCCGGACTGAAGTTCGACGCCGATGCCGCGGCCAAGGTCGGGCTGGCGGCGGCGCTGCGCGGCTGGCGCTACGACAAGTACCGCACCAAGCTGAAGGACAAGCAGCGCCCGACGCTTACGGAATTGGTGATCGTCGGCGCGGACGCCGGTGCGGAAGCGCGCTGGACGGCCCGTTACGCTCCGCTGCTGGCGGGTATCTCACTGACCCGCGAACTGGTCACCGAGCCGGCCAACATCATCTATCCGGAAAGCTTCATCGCGCGCTGCCAGGAGGCGATGGCCGGGTCGGGGTTGGAGCTGGAAGTGCTCGACGCCAGGCAGATGGCCGAGCTCGGCATGGGCGCGCTGCTTTGCGTGTCGCTTGGATCGCGGCGCGAACCGCGCTTGCTGGTGATGAAGTGGAACGGCGGGCAGGCGGGAACGTCGCCCGTCGCGCTGATCGGCAAGGGCGTGACGTTCGACACCGGCGGCATCTCGATCAAGCCGGCGGCCGGCATGGAATCGATGAAGTGGGACATGGGCGGTGCTGGCGCGGTGGCCGGCGCAATGCTGGCGATCGCCGGGCGCAAGGCCAAGGCCAATGTAGTCGGGATCTGCGGGCTGGTGGAGAACATGCCGGACGGCAATGCGACCCGCCCGGGCGACGTGGTGACGTCGATGAACGGGCAGACGATCGAGGTGATCAACACCGACGCCGAGGGTCGGCTCGTGCTGTGCGATGCGATCACCTACACGCAGAAGACCTATCGCCCGAAGACCATCGTCGACCTGGCGACGCTGACCGGGGCGATGGTGATCGCTCTGGGCCACGAATATGCCGGTGTGTATTCCAACGACGATGGGCTCGCGGCGGAACTGACCGCGGCCGGTGCATCGAGCGGCGACAAGCTGTGGCGCATGCCACTGGGCGAGGCTTACGACCGGCTGATCGACAGCCCCATCGCCGACATCAAGAACGTGGGGCCGCGCGAAGGCGGGTCGATCACCGCGGCGCAGTTCCTCGCGCGCTTCGTCGACGAGGGCGTGCGCTGGGCGCATCTGGACGTTGCGGGCACGGTGTGGAGCGACAAGGGCGGGACCACCTTCGCCAAGGGCGCGACCGGCTTCGGCGTGCGGGTGCTGGACGTGTTCGTCGAAGGGTATGAGGGCTAGCGTCCGCTCCGGTGCGCGTTGATTTCTACCAGTTGCTGGACACTCCGCTGGACGCCGTGGTGGCGCAGCTTGCCACGCGGGTTACGGGCGATGGGGGACGGCTGCTGATCGTGGCGGAGGACCTTGGGCTGCTGTCCAAGCTGGATCGCCTTTTGTGGGACGCGGGGCCGGCGAGCTTTCTGGCGCATGGGCAAGCGGGCGGCGCCGACGATGCGCGCCAGCCGATCCTGCTGTCGACCACGCCCGACGCGCCCAATCTGGCGCGTAACATGCTGATCGCGGACGGCGAGTGGCGGGAGGCGGCGCTGACGTTCGACCGGGCCTTCTTCCTGTTCGAAGAGGGCACGCTCGAGGAGGCGCGGCTGGCGTGGAAGTTGCTGGCCGGGCGTGACGGGGTGGAGCGGCACTATTGGCAGCGGGTCGACGGGCGCTGGGTGCAGCAGGCCTGACTTGCCGCTTGGCGCGCCGCAAGCTAGGGGCGCGGCTCACCTTTCACCACCCAAACAGCAGGAGTTCGCCCAGTCATGGCCGCGACGCGCACCTTTTCGATCATCAAGCCCGATGCCACCCGCCGCAACCTTACCGGCGCCGTCACCAAGATGCTGGAAGAGGCCGGGCTTCGCGTGGTCGCATCCAAGCGCATCCGCATGACCCGCGAGCAGGCCGAGGGCTTCTACGGCGTGCACCGCGAGCGGCCGTTCTTCAACGACCTGGTCAGCTTCATGATTTCGGGACCCGTTGTCGTGCAGGTCCTGGAAGGCGAGAACGCCGTTCAGAAGAACCGCGACGTCATGGGCGCGACCAACCCCGCGAATGCCGAGCCGGGCACGATCCGCAAGGAACTCGCGGAGTCGATCGAAGCCAATTCGGTGCACGGATCGGACAGCGACGAGAATGCCGCGATCGAGATCGAGTACTTCTTCTCGGGCGACGAACTCGTCGGCTGAGTGTCGAGCTTAGTGCCAGTTGGCGTCCGCCTGGGGGTCCAGCTCCCGGGCGGCGCGCACGATGTCGTCAAGGTCGATCGGCTGGTCGAAGGCATCCTCGTCGACCTGCGTCACCCGGTTCAGCCGACGCTGCCACTGGTGCAGGCACTGGACGTAAGGCGCGTAAGGCACGCGCATCAGCGTGCCATTGGGCAATAGCTTGACGTCCGCGATACCGTTGCCGAGCAATTCGCCGGTGTGCCAGTCGGGCATGTCCACGGCCGGAAACAAACAGATGCCGTGCAGGTCGACCCCGCGCCGGACCGCGGCGAGGCTTTCGGTGACGACGTCGTTGAGCCAGTCGGGGCGACCGCCCTTGAGACCGGACGTCTCGGCGATGATGCAGGGACGCTGGTACTTCTGCCAGGTCTCCTCGATAAGGTCGCACAGCGGGCGGATGCGGTCATCGCCGGGCTCCAGCGGCACATGCGGACCGGGTGAGCGATATTCCATCTGACCGAAGCTGTAATTGTTGAGGCCGATGATATCGAGCACCTCGGGCGAGCCGCCGAACTCCGGATGCTTGAGCCCTGAAATGATGTCCCACGCGAGGTAAGCATCGTCATAGCTCTCGCGGTGCGCGGCCTCGGCCTGGTCGGGACGGTCACGCGGCGGCACCACCCAGATCAGGGGATCGATGTGCACCATGCGGGCATCGGGGAAGTCCTCGCGGATGGCCAGCACGGCGGCGATGTCGGCGCGGGCGAGCGCGGTCGTGAAGCGCCGGCGGTAATCGGCGCTGTCGCCGAACGGTCCGCACCAGCCCCACTCGCCGCCCATATAACCCCAGAAGGTCGGCTCGTTCATCGGCGTGAAGAACAATGGCCCGGCATGGGCGCGCTCGGCGACGTAATGCGCGGCGGCGCGGGCGAAGGCGACGAAGCGATCGACGAAGTCATTCCCGAGCGGGTCAAGACCGTCAGGGTTGCCGTAGTGGCACAGGTCCCAGATCGGCAGCACGCGGTGGCGCCGCTGAGCGTCGAGGAAGCCGTCGATCGGCGAGAAGTCGAACTCCCCGTTGCCGCGATCGATCAAGGGCCAGGGTATGCCCTCGCGGGCGACGGCGATGCCGAGCTTGGGGAGGGACGCATAATCCTCGTCGGCATGGCGGTAGTGCTGGATTTCGTCGGTCAAGTCGCGGCGGCCCGCATCTTTCCAGATGAACGTCGAGCATTCGAAGCCCGACAGGAAGAAAGTGGGGAAGATACCTTCGTGGGTCGCCATACGCTGATTACGCTTGGCGAGGGTGTGAGTTCATTTGCGGTTATGAGGAGCGACTGCAAGGGCTCTAGCGACCTCGCTAGAACTCCCCGGCAATTTGCCGCAGTTTACCCAGCCGCGCCGGCGCGACCGCAGCCCAGCTTTTCTCCAGCCATTCCGCGACGTGGGTCCAATCTACGCCGCTGCGGTCCAGGCGAAGGCCGATCCAATTGCTTGGGCCGTAATATTGAGGGCGAAAGTAGAGGTCAGGAGCGCTGTCGATGAGGTCGGCCATCTCGTCCTGGCCGCTGCATTTGACCAGCACCGCCGTGCCGTTCTCGCCGTGGTGACCGAGCCACATGATGGCGAAGAACTTGCCCGAGGACTCGCTGCCGACGCGCCAGCCGGGGGCACCGTGGCTGGTCTTGGCGCGGGTTTCGGGGAGGTCGAGGGCGAGCTGGCCGACCTTGTCGGTGATCCACTCCGGATCGCGCTCGCTGGTGACGAAGGCCGCAAGGATGCGGGGGTAGAGGCCGTGCTCGGCGATCCGCACGCGATCGGCGAGCATGTCGGGCGTGTCGCCGGGCAGAATGGCCACGGGAACCTGGCCGAGAACCTCCCCCGCATCGACCTCGGACGTGACCAGGTGAACCGAGCAGCCAGCGTGGCTGTCCCCGGCGGCGATCGCCTTGGCGTGCGGGTCCAAGCCCTTGTATTTGGGCAGTAGTGAGGGGTGAATGTTAAGCAGCCGCCCGGACCAGCGCTCAACGAAATCAGCTGGCAGGATGCGCATGAAGCCGGCGAGGGCGACGACACCGACGTTCGCTGCTTGCAAGGCCGAGCTGAGTTCGACCCAGAATGCCGGACCCGAGGCTTTCGCGTCAAATGCCCGGGTTGGAACGCCTTCAGTGATGGCCCACGCCAGGCCCGGCGCATTCGGCCGGTCCGAGGCGACCAAGGCGATCTCGAACGGGCAATCCTCGGCGCGGCTCGCGTAGATCAGCGCGGCCATGTTGCTGCCCCGTCCGGAAATCAGGACGGCGACTCGGGTGCGCCCTGGTGGCGTCGCCTCAGGCATGACTGTGAGTGGCGCTCCACTCAGTGCGGGAGCTCCAGCTTTCGACGGGGCCGGAGACGGTGCAGCCACGAGGACCGGTTTCGATGGCGCCGATGCGGTGGACGATTTCGCCTTCAGCGGAGAGGTTGGCGCTGACGGCCTCGGCGTGCTCGGCGGCAACCACCACGGCCATGCCGATGCCGCAGTTGAACGTGCGGGCGAGCTCGCCCGGTTCGATGCCGCCGCCGGCCTGCAGCCACGCGAAAATAGGCGGAAGGTCCCAGCCGCCGACGTCCACCAGCGCGTGGCAACCTTTGGGCAGCACGCGCGGAATGTTCTCCAGCAGGCCGCCACCGGTAATGTGGGCGAGACCCTTGATGCGGCCGGCGCGGACTTCGGGGAGCAGGCTCGAGACGTAGATGCGGGTGGGAGCGAGGAGCGCGTCGCCGAGGATCACGTCCGGGTCGAAGCGCGCTGGTCGGTCAAGTTTCCAACCGTTATCCGCGGCGATTCGGCGAACGAGGCTGAAGCCATTGGAGTGGACGCCCGAACTGGCTAGGCCGAGGAGCACGTCGCCGGGAGCGATGGTGCGGCCGTCAATGGCTTGACCGCGCTCCACGGCGCCGACGCAGAAGCCGGCAAGGTCGTAGTCGCCCGGCGCATACATGCCCGGCATCTCCGCGGTTTCGCCACCGACCAGGGCGCAGCCAGCCTGGCGGCAGCCGTCGGCGATGGAGGCGACCACGGCCTCGGCCACGCGCGGATCGAGCTTGCCGGTGGCGAAATAGTCGAGAAAGAAAAGGGGCTCGGCGCCTTGTACGATCAGGTCGTTGGCGCACATCGCGACAAGATCGATGCCGACGCCATCGTGGCGGTCGAGGTCGATGGCGAGCTTCAGCTTGGTGCCGACCCCGTCGTTGGCAGCAACCAGTATCGGGTCGGTGAAACCGGCGGCCTTGAGGTCGAACAAGCCACCAAAGCCGCCTAGTTCGGCGTCTGCGCCGGGGCGGCGGGTGGAGCGGGCGAGGGGGCCGATGGCCTTTACCAGCGCATTGCCCGCGGCGATCGACACGCCGGCATCTTCGTACGTCAGGCCCACTGCGCTTGCTTCCCCGTGTTCGCGCCCTTCTTCCGGGCTGCTGCGAGACTTACTCCACAAGAGCCTTGGAAATCCACGCCGTTGTCGCCAGAAGGCCCGCATGTTCGTGTCCCGCTCCGTTCGCCATGCTTTCACCGCCGTTGCCGCGCTTGCCTTGGCCGGCGGGGGAGTGATGGCGCAGCTTGAAAGCGGCGACCGCGGGATCCCGCCGATCGACAGCTCCAACACGCTGGAGATTGGCGGCATCAAGGTCGACGTCACGGCCAAGGATCCGGAGTCGGCGCGCTTTGCCGGCTGGCGCATGGCGCAGCGGCAGGGATTCAAGGCGTTGTGGGCCAAGACGCATAATCTGCCGATCGACCAAGCGCCGAACCTGCCCGATTCGACGTTGGACTCGCTGGTCAGCTCGATCATCGTGCAGTCGGAGCAGATCGGGCCGACCCGCTACATGGCGACTTTGGGCATCGCCTTCGATCGGGTGCGATCGGGCAATCTGCTGGGTGTGTCGGGTCCGGTGCGGAACTCGGCGCCGCTGCTGCTGATCCCCGTGATCGTCACCGGAGGCACGATGACCTCTGTGGAGCTGCGCAACAGTTGGCAGCGCGCCTGGGCCGAGTTTCGCACCAGTGCCAGCCCGGTGGATTATGTGCGGGTCAGCGGTCTTGGCATCGATCCGTTGTTGATCAATGCGGCG
Organism: uncultured Sphingomicrobium sp.; assembly: GCA_964243335.1. Taxonomy (GTDB): domain Bacteria; phylum Pseudomonadota; class Alphaproteobacteria; order Sphingomonadales; family Sphingomonadaceae; genus Sphingomicrobium. The sequence continues at coordinate 186,405 of CAXTED010000001.1, forward strand.
CAGACCCGCCGGCCGGGACGCGACTGGTGGCGCAATCTGATCGATCAATATGGCGCGGCCGACGTGCTGGTGGCGGAAGTGCAGTTGCGGCACTTCTATCCCGGCGGACCGGTGGCAGCGACGTTCATGGCGCGCTCCGGTCCGGACTCGCGACCGCTGGGCAGCGTGACTTTGCGCGCGGCCAATAGCGCCGAGTTGCCCGAAGTGATGGAATTAGGCGTGCAGAAGCTGGACGGCTTGTTCCGCCAGGCGCTCGCCGCGGGACTGTTGACGCCAGATCCGAGCCTTATCGTGCCCGAGCCGCCGCCTCCGCCGGAGGAAGAGGAAGATGAAGTCGCGGATACCACGGCCACCGCGCAGGCCGCTGCAAGGGTGATCCAGATCGTCGTCGAGGGCCCGCTGTCGCCAGCCAACATGCTGCGCGGCTTTGGCGGGGTCAGGTCGGTGACGGAGATTGGCCGGGCCGTGATCGTGGTGACCTATAGCGGCAGCCAGAGCGCGCTGCAGACGGCGCTGGCGAGTCGCGGCTGGACGGTGTCGAGCGATGTTGGGGGACTGCGCGTGTCGGGCGCTCCAACGCCGGCAGCTCCGGTTCCGGCGCCTGCTCCGGCACCGGCGCCCGTCTCACCCGCGCCGCCGCCGCCGAGACCGGGAACGCCGTGAGCCGCACCGCCGACCAGATCGCGCTTCCGCTCGACTGGCCGCAGGGGAGCGACGACAGCCGATTCATCACCGGTGCGGCCAATCGGGCTGCGGTCGAGCATCTCAGCCGGCCCGCCACCTGGCCGGTTCGGGCGACGATTCTGACCGGGCCACGCCGGTCGGGACGCTCACTACTTGCGCGAAGCGTGGTGACGCGAATGGGTGGACGCCTGTTCGACGATGCCGAGACGCATGACGAGGAGACGCTGTTCCACGCCTGGAACGCCGCGCAGGAGAGCGGACGGCCGCTGTTGATGGTGACCGACCTTGCGCCGCCGGAATGGCTGCCCAAGCTGGCCGATCTGCGCACGCGGCTGGCGATTACGCCGGTGGTTCGGATCGACATGCCGGATGACGCGCTGTTCGTGGCTTTGGTCGAGCGGTTGTTTGCCGACCGCGGATTGCATCTTCCCGGCGACGCGCTGCGCTATCTCGCCAGCCGGGTGACGCGGGACTATTGGACGGCCGAACGCGTCGTGGATGCGATCGATCGATTTGCCATTGCCAGCGGGGCCCGCCTGACGCTTCCAACCGTTCGTAAGGCACTGGTGGAGGCTGGGCTTATCCCGCGTCCGAACCAGGGGGAGTTGTACGCGTGAACGTCGCAGGTACGATCAAGGCGGAGGCCAAGGCCGAAGCCAGGGCGGAAGCGAAAGATGTCGCCGCCGCTGCGCTGCCGCTAACCCTGCCACCGCCATCGGAGCGCTACTTCAATCGCGAACTGTCGTGGCTGGCGTTCAATCGCCGGGTGCTGGAGGAAGCCTGCAACCCGGCGCATCCCTTGTTGGAGCGGCTGCGCTTTCTGTCGATCAGCGGTGCCAATCTCGACGAATTTTTCATCACCCGGGTGGCCGGCCTTAAGGGGCAGCAGATCGAGAAGGTCGAGGAGCGATCCTATGACGGGATGACCCCGACGCAGGTGCTCGCCGTGATCAACGGGCCCGCGGAGCAGTTGGTGGCGGACCAGCAGCGCGTCTGGAACGACCTTCGACCATTGCTCGCCGCCGAGCATCTGGAGGTGGTCGACGCGAGTGCCCTGGAGGGCGAGGAAGCCGCGTGGCTCGGCAATTGGGTCGGCGAGCAGATCCTGCCGGTGCTGACCCCGCAGGCAATCGACCCCTCGCACCCGTTTCCGTTCGTGCCCAATAATGGCTTTTCGCTGATCTTCGCGATGCGCGATCCGACCGGCGAACTGGTCAACGAAGTGGTGATGATCCCCGTCGCGGTGCCGCGGTTCGTTCGGCTGCCCGGCGAGCGGGGACGCTTCGTCACCATCGCGGGGGCGGTCGGGGCACATCTGGAACTGCTGTTTCCTGGCTTCAAATTGCTCGGCGCCGGGGCGTTTCGGGTGCTCCGGGACAGCGATATCGAGATCGAGGACGATGCCGAGGATTTGGTGCGGCACTTCCGTAGCGCGCTGAAGCAGCGCCGGCGCGGCCGCGTTATCCGACTGGAGTTTTCGAGCGGCACGTCCGACGAACTGGAAGAACTGGTGCGCGACGGACTGGACGCGGGCAGCGCGATCATCGCTGAAAGCGGCGGGTTCATCGGGGTTGCCGACCTTGGCCTGCTGGTCGAGGAGAGCCGCCCCGACCTCAAGTTCGCGCCCTATGTCCCGCGCTTCCCCGAGCGAATCCTGGAGCACAATGGCGACTGCTTCGCGGCGATCCGCGCCAAGGATTTGATCGTCCACCACCCCTACGAAAGCTTCGAGGTGGTGGTCGCTTTCCTCCGCCAGGCGGCCGAGGACCCGGATGTCGTCGCGATCAAGCAGACGCTTTACCGGGCGGGCAAGCAGTCGGCGATCATCGACGCCTTGGTGGCCGCGGCGGAAGCGGGCAAGTCGGTCACCGCGGTGGTGGAGCTCAAGGCCCGCTTCGACGAGGAGCAGAACCTGCTGTGGGCATCACGGCTGGAGCGCGCGGGCGTGCAGGTGGTGTACGGTTTCATCGAGTGGAAGACGCACTCCAAGGTGTCGATGGTCGTGCGGCGCGAGGGCGGCGTGTATCGTACCTACTGCCACTTCGGGACGGGCAATTACCATCCCACCACCGCACGCATCTACACCGACCTGAGCCTATTTACCGCGTCCAGGCGGGCCGCGCGGGATGCGGCAAAGCTGTTCAACTTCATCTCGGGCTATGTGCCGCCCAAGGGGTTGGAGCTGATCACCATGAGCCCAATTTCGATGCGGGAGCGGCTGGGATCGCTGATCGACGCGGAGGTGGCCAATGCGCAGGCGGGCAAGCCGGCGGCGATCTGGGCCAAGATGAACTCGCTGGTCGACCCGCAGACGATCGATCGCCTTTACCGCGCCAGTCAGGCGGGGGTGTCGATCGACCTGATCATTCGCGGTATCTGCTGCCTCAAGCCCGGGGTGCCCGGCATGTCGGCGAACATCCGCGTCAAGTCGATCGTCGGGCGCTTCCTGGAGCACAGCCGTATCTGGGCCTTTGCCAATGGCGAGCGCATGCCCAACCGCAAAGCGCGGGTCTATGTGTCGTCGGCCGACTGGATGCCGCGCAACTTCGATCGCCGGGTCGAGGTGGCGCTTCCGCTCGACAATCCCACCGTTCACCAGCAGGTGCTGGAACAGGTGCTGGTCGCCAACCTTATCGACAATGAGCAAAGCTGGACGCTGGACAAGGATGGTCGATACACGCGCATGGAAGTCGGCAAGAAGGCCTTCAACCTGCACCATTATTTCATGACGAATCCGTCTTTGTCGGGGCGCGGGCAAGCGCTGGCCGGGAAAGCGGTGCCCAAGTTGCGCCTGACCCAGCGAGGTTGATCGGTATGTATTGGGGGCGGGGGAGTTGAGCCGGGGCACGTTCGGCCCGGTGGGCATCATCGACATCGGGTCAAATTCGGTGCGGTTCGTCGTCTACGGCGGGTCGCAGCGGGTGCCGAGCCAATTGTTCAACGAAAAGGTCATGGCCGCGCTTGGCCGTGGCCTGGCCAAGGACGGGCGGCTGGACGAGCCGAGCATCGCCCTCACGATCGAGGCGCTGGCGCGGTTCAAGTTGCTTGCACGCGAGATGAAGCTGGTGAAGCTGCATGCGGTTGCGACGGCAGCCGTGCGCGATGCTATTAATGGCGAGGATTTCCTGGCGCGGGCGAAAGCGGCCGGCATCTCGCCCAAGGTCATTCCCGGAGAGGAAGAAGCGCGGCTGGCGGCGCTCGGCGTCATTTCCGCCATCCCGCAAGCACATGGGATCGTGGCCGATCTTGGCGGGGGAAGCCTTGAGCTCACGCCAGTGGCGAACGGCGTGCCGGGACCCGGTATCTCCTTGCCGCTGGGCGTTCTCAGACTGGGCGACAAGGTCAGCGCGCGGGCGATCACCGAGCGCATCCGCAAGGCGCTGGCCGACCAACCGGAACTGCTCGAAGCCGCCCGTGGGCACCGGTCGCTCTATCTTGTGGGTGGGTCTTTTCGTGCCTTGGGGCTGCTCGACCTGCGGTTGAACCAGGATCCGCTTCCGATCATCCACGCCCACCGCATGTCGCGCGAGCGGATCAATCAGTTGCGCGCGCTGGTGCGCACAACACCGGCCGATCAGCTGCGCACGCTGGCGGACGTGCCCTCATCGCGGGTCGGTACACTGCCGGCGGCGGCGGCAATGCTGGATGCCCTTGGACGCGTGCTCGAACCCGGTGCGATCGTCGTTTCTGCATTCGGGCTCCGCGACGGGATTCTGTTCAACGATCTCAAGCCGGCGGTGAGCGCGCAGGACCCGTTGCTGGCGGCCGCGCTGGAAGTGGGGGAGCGGCTGGGCCGGTTCGGGGACCACGGCGCCTTGCTCGACCAATGGATTTCGCCCTTGTTTCCGGACGATGCGCCCGAGCCCCGTCGCATCCGCCTGGCGGCTTGCCTGCTCGCCGACGTGGCATGGAACGCCCATCCCGACTTTCGCGCCGAATGGGCGGTCGACATGGGCGTGCACGGCAATTGGGTCGGCATCGACAGCCGCGGCCGAGCCTTGCTTGGACGATCGTTATGCAGCGCCTTCGGGGGCGATTACTGCTTTACCCCAGCACTGGAAGCGTTGCTCAAACCCGAAGAATCGAAGCGGGCGCAGCAGTGGGGACGGGCGATCCGGCTTGCGCAACGGCTGAGCGGCGGGACGGCGTCCCTGCTTCAGCAAAGCGGGGTGCGACGCGACGGCCGCCGAATCGTGCTCACTTTGCCGGTGGAGCGAAAAGCGCTGTTCAGCGACGCCGTGAAGAAGCGCTTTCGGCAGCTTGGCACCGCAATGGGATGCGAGGTCGCGGTCTGGTACGAGTGAACGCTGCTAGCGTGCCCACGCCGCTCAGCCGCAGGTCGCCTGCTCGACCTTGCCAGTCGCATCCAGCCGCACACGCAGACGCTCCTCGCGGAAATCCATGGTCACCATGGTGCCGAGAGGAATCCACTGGAGCGTCTTCGACCCAGATGCCTGGATCATCCGCACTGCCAGTTCCTGCGTTGCGACCTGGCCTTTGAACTGATCCATCATGGTATTGCGGCAGACGAACTTCTCGGCGCTGCTGCGCAGAGGGTAAGGCGACGGTCCGGTGGTGGGACCGCTGACCGCGCAACCCCCCAGCGTGAGTAGCGCGATAAGGCTAATCGGCGTGGGGTTCATCGATGGTCTCCGGGGTTCGGGTGAGCTTGAGTTTGCCGTTCTCGGTGGCAAAGGCGAGGCGGCCTTCGACGAGGTCCAGCGCGTCGCGCCCGAACTCCTCGAAACGCCAGCCGCTGAGAATGTTGAGGTCCTTGCGGACGCCCGCGGCAAGCAGTTCCAATTCGTCCGAGCGGGCGATGAGCTTGGGCGCGACGCCGCTCTCCTTGGCGCGGATCTTGAGCAGGAGCTTGAGCAGGTCGCTGACCAGCGCCGCGTCCTTGTTGAGACCGGGGCGGCGCGCTTCGCGATCGGGAAGGTCGTCGGGGCCAAGCGGCTCCGCGCTTGCCAGCGCCGCCATCAGCCGCGCGCCGATGTCGTTGTTGCGCCAGCCCGCGGACAGACCCCGCACCTTGCCCAGATCCTCCTGTTCGCGCGGCGGGTGGCTGGCGATCTCGGCCAGCGTATCGTCCTTGACGATGCGGCCGCGCGGAAGGTTCTTGCCGCGCGCCTCGATCTCGCGCCAGCCGGCGATCGCCTTCATCCGGCCAAGCACTTGCGGATTGCGGCTGGGTACCTTGAGCCGCTTCCAGGCGTCTTCGGGCGGGAAGAAGAAGGAGGAGGGATCGGCGAGGCGCTCCATCTCCTCGTCCAGCCAGGCACCACGGCCATTGCCGCGGAGCTTGTCGACCATGCGTGGGAAGATCGTCGCGAGATGGGTGACGTCGCCGATGGCATAATCGATCTGGCGCTTGTCGAGCGGACGGCGGCTCCAGTCGGTAAAACGGGCGCCCTTGTCGAGCGCGTGGCCGAGCATGGACTCGATCAGGCTGGAATAGCCGACCTGCTCGCCGAAACCCATTGCCATGGCGGCGATCTGGGTATCGAACATCGGGTGCGGCACCTTGCCGGTGAGGTTGTGGACGATCTCCAGATCCTGGCCACCAGCATGGAAGACCTTGAGCACGTCTTCATTGTCGACCAGCAGGTCCCACAATGGCTTGAGGTCGATGCCGGGCGCCATTGGGTCGATCGCCGCGGCCTCCTCGACGGAGGCGATCTGTAGCAGGCAGAGCTCTGGCCAATAGGTGTTCTCGCGCATGAACTCGGTGTCGACGGCGACGAACGGGTGCTGAGCGAGGCGGTCGATGAGCGCGGCAAGCGCGGCGCTGTCGGTGATCAGGGGATGAATATGCATATGTGACGCCAGTCCTAGCCCGTCCCGCGCCTTGACAAAAGGGGAGTGGAGGGGAAGGGGCGGGCCTCTCATTTTCCCTGGTTAAGTAGAGCGAACGCAATGCACGCTTATCGCACCCATACCTGTGCCCAGCTTCGCGGCGGAGACGTCGGCAGCACCGTCCGTATCTCCGGCTGGATTCACCGCAAGCGCGACCATGGCGGCGTGCTGTTCGTCGACCTTCGCGACCATTACGGGATCACGCAGGTAGTTGGTGTCGCCGGATCGGACGCCCTGGCGATCCTGGACGGGCTTCGCGTCGAGAGCGTGGTCACGATCACCGGCGACGTGGTGGCGCGCGAAGGCGGCGCGGTGAACGCCAAGCTGGCGACGGGCGACATCGAAGTGATCGCGCGGCAGGTGCAGGTGCAATCGTCAGCGGCCGAACTGCCCATGCCGGTAGCTGGCGACCAGGAGTACCCGGAGGAAATCCGGCTCAAGTATCGCTACCTCGACCTTCGGCGCGAGCGGCTGCACAAGAACATCATGCTGCGGTCGTCGGTGATTGCGTCGATCCGCAACCGCATGATCGAGCAGGGCTTTACCGAGTTCCAGACACCGATCCTGACCGCCAGTAGCCCCGAAGGCGCGCGCGATTACCTGGTGCCGAGCCGGGTGCATCCGGGCAAGTTCTACGCGCTTCCTCAGGCGCCGCAGATGTTCAAGCAATTGCTGATGGTCGCCGGGTTCGATCGCTATTTCCAGATCGCGCCGTGCTTCCGGGACGAGGACGCGCGGGCTGATCGTTCGCCGGGCGAATTCTATCAGCTCGACTTCGAGATGAGCTTCGTCACGCAGGACGACGTGTTCGCGGCGATCGAGCCGGTGCTGGCGGGCCTGTTCCGCGAGTTCGCCGACGGACGCGGGGTGACCGAGAATGCATTCCCGCGCATTCCCTACCGTGAGTCCATGCTCAGATATGGCAGCGACAAGCCGGACCTTCGCAATCCGCTGCTGATCGCCGACGTCGGCGAGCACTTCGTCGGGTCGGGCTTTGGGCTATTCGCGGGCTTGGTCGAGAAAGGTGCGGTCGTGCGCGCCATTCCAGCGCCGGGCACCGCCGACAAGAGCCGCAAGTTCTTCGACGAGATGAACGATTGGGCGCGCGGCGAGGGCTTCGCGGGGCTCGGCTATGCCACCCGCAAGGCCGGCGAATGGGGCGGACCGATCGCCAAGAACCATGGCGCCGAGGGCATGGACGCGATCGCCGCTGCCATGGGCCTGGGCCCGGACGACGGTTTGTTCTTCGCGGCGGGCAAGGAAGCCGAGGCTGCCAAGCTGGCCGGCGCGGCGCGGACTCGCGTGGCGCAGACGCTCGGGCTGATCGACGAGAACCGGTTCGAATTCTGCTGGATCGTCGACTTCCCTATGTTCGAATATGACGAAGAGGCCAAGAAGGTCGACTTCAGCCACAATCCGTTCTCGATGCCGCAGGGCGAGCTGGAAGCGCTGGAGACCAAGGACCCGCTCGACATTCTGGCGTGGCAATATGACATCGTCTGCAACGGCGTCGAGTTGAGCTCGGGCGCGATCCGCAACCATCGCCCAGACATCATGTACAAGGCGTTCGAGATCGCCGGCTATTCGCGCGAGGAAGTGGACAGCAACTTCCCGGGCATGATCGGCGCGTTCAACTATGGCGCGCCGCCGCACGGCGGATCGGCGCCGGGTATCGACCGTATCGTCATGCTGCTGGCTGGCGAACCCAATATCCGCGAGGTGGTGGTGTTCCCGATGAACCAGAAGGCCGAGGACCTGCTGATGAATGCGCCGGCATTCGTCACGGCGAAGCAGCTGAAGGAACTGTCGATCCGGGTGGTTGCGGAGGCTCCAGCGAAGGGGTGACCGGACCAAGCGCCATAAAGCGAGCACCATAACGGCACATCCTTTGTGCCCCGATTGCCCGTCCATTGCGGATGCGATACTTCGCACGGGTGCCGATTGAATTAACGCGATTTGAAGGGAGCGAGCCCTTTCCCGGGAATTATGCCGACGCGCTTGCAGTGGTGCAGGCGCGTCTGTCCAGCCTGCACACGCGCCAGATCGTGCACGGGCGTCGTGCCCTGATCGTGCTCGAGGGCTGGTCGGGGTCGGGGAAGAAGGGCGCGTTGAAGCGGCTCTCGGCGACTCTCGACCCATGCCACTACACGACCCATTGCGTCGGCAACCTGACCCACGACGAGCGCGAGCGGCATTGGTTGTCGCGGTTCTGGTCGAGCCTCCCCGCCAGCGGCAACACGGCGATCTTCTATAATAGCTGGCACCACCGCGTGGTCGATCGGATCCTTTCGGGCGGAGCCGAGGGCAAGGCCGCGGCGCGCGCCTGCGACGAGATCAACGAGTTCGAGAACCAGCAGCACGAACATGGCACCGCCATCGTGAAGCTGTTCTTTCACGTGACCGCTGGCGTGCAGGCCGAGCGGCTGCGCGGACGGCAGGATGACGAATGGCGCCGCTGGACGGTGACGGAGAGCGATCTTCGTAGCCTTCACAGCCGCCCGGCAGCGCAGGGGGCATGGGAACGGCTGTTCGCGCAGACCGATACGCGCTGGGCGCCGTGGACCGTGATCGACGCGGGCAACAAGCAAGCCGCGCGGATCGCCGCGCTGGAAGCGATCGCAGGGGCTTTGGCCAAGGCCATGCCGGCGCATCCGCCAGCGGGCGAGGTCAAGGTGGCGGCGCTGGGGGTTCGCGCGGTCTGACCGGGCGGTCGCGCTGCGCCGATCAGGCGTAGGTAACCGCGATCACCTCCCAGCTTTTCTCGCCGCTCGGCAGGCGCACCACGCGCTCGTCGCCGACCTTCGCCCCGATGAGGGCGCGGGCCAAGGGGGCAGACCAGCCGATGCGGCCCGCCTCTGCATCGGTCTCGTCATCGCCGACCAGGGTGACCATGCGGCGATTGTCCGCTTCGTCGGCCAGTTCGACGGTCGCGCCGAAGCGCACCACGTCGCGGTCGGGCTGGGTCGCGGGATCGACCACCTTGGCGGCCTTCATCACGCGGGCGAGCCAGGAAACCCGCCGATCGATCTCCCGCAGGCGCTTGCGGCCATAGATGTAGTCGCCGTTCTCCGAGCGGTCGCCATTGCCCGCAGCCCAGCCGATCACCTCGACCAGTTTCGGCCGTTCATCGCCGAACAATCGATCGTATTCGGCGCGCAGAGCGGCAAAGCCGGAAGCAGTGATGAAGCGGGGAGCAAGCGGCGGCGGAGCGGGCATGACGCCCGCCTATCAGCCCGCGCGCGACTTGCCGAGGAAGAAGCTCAACTGGCGTGGGCCCTGACCGTAGCTGGGAGCGAGCCGGTCGTAGACCACGCTGTTTTCCAGCACGCGCTGGACGTAGCCGCGGGTCTCGGAGAACGGAATGTCCTCGATCCAGGCAACGATGTCGCCGTTCGATGCGCGGGGATCACCATTGTTGCGGACCCATTTGCGGACGTTGCCGGCGCCCGCGTTATAGCTTGCCACCGCGAGCGGGTAATTTCCGCCCCAGGTATCGAGCAGGCGAGCGAAATAAGCCGAGCCGAGCATGACGTTATAGGCCGGATCGGACATCAGGCGGCTCCAGTCATAAGCCACGCCGGACTTGCCGGCCTGCTCCTGGGCGGTGCCGGGCATGAGCTGCATCATGCCGCGCGCTCCGACCGGCGACAGAGCCGTACGGTCAAAGGAGCTTTCCTGGCGGGTGATGCCGTGGGCGATGCTGAACAAGGCCGGATTGGACAATCCGCCGCCAATGGTCGGAAACGCCTCTCGCACATAGAATGGGCTGCCGTTGTTGCGGGACGACCGGGCGGTCCAGACCGCAAGGTCCTGGCGGCCCAATTGGCGCGCCAGCTCAGTCGCCAGAACGCGCTCGGGCTGCGACTGCACGGCTTCGCTCAGCGCACGGATGAACAAGGTCTGCTCGTCGCGGCGGCCTTGGGCGGCAAGCGCGGGAAGGGCGCGGACGAGGCTCCTGGATGCAAAGGCCTGACGCTGGGCGGGCGTCACGGCAGCCGGCACCATGGCGATCGGCGCCGGGATCGGGCGACCAAGGCGTTCCAGAGCCAATTGACCGTAGAACAGGTCGGGGTAGATCGCGGCGCGGCTGAAGTAAGCGTTGGCGTCGAGGGCGCGGCCCGCGGTACTGGCAGCGCGGCCAGCCCAGTAATTGCCTTTGCTCGCAACCTGCAGCGAGCGCCCGCCGCGGCTGTAGCGCTCGAACATGCCGACGGCATCGGCGTGACGCCGAAGGGTGCGATGGGCCAAGGTCCCGGCAAGCCAGGTCAAGGACGTGTAGTCGTCGCGTACGCCAAGTGGCTGCAGGCCTACGTCAGCGCCCACCGGCAGCGCATCGTCGACCTGCCGGGCAATATTGAAGGCCAGGGTGGCTTGACCTTCGGCAGCCGCACCGCGAGCCGTTTCGAGCATCAGTTCCATCCAGCGCTCGGTATCCGCCGGGCGATGCGTGAAGGAGTGGGGACGAGCAAGAAGCGCGCGCAAGGGCGCCGTCCAGCCGGCATCCTTGAAGTAACGCGCCCGATCAAACATCAGCCCGCCGTCCGTGGTCACGGTGCCGGCAACCGCATTGTAATAGTTCTCGGCCTGCGGATTGCGCGTCTGCATGGCGATCCGCGCCGCAAACGCCGCGCGCCGGCCGGGGCTCGCAGAAACCAGCAAGCGACTTGAATTGACCGCGTCCCGCTCGGTCAACAGGCGGTCGACACGGCGGTCCATGTCGAGGGACGTGAAACGATTGCCGAAGCGCGCGAAAAGCGCCGTCTCGTCGATGCCGGTCAGATTGGCGGCTCCCCAGGCTTCACGCGCGGCGGCGAGCGCCTCAACCGCGCGTCCCTGACCGGCGAGGGATTCCGCAAGTCGGGCAAAGCCGTTGGCAGTGGTGGGCTGGGTCGTGCGGAAGAAGGCCAAAACGGTGGCCGGGTCCTCGCCGGGACGCATGGCCTTTTCGGCGGATCGGCGGAGGGCACTTTCGCCCGGCCAACCGGGATTGTAGATCACGAAACGCGCGTAATCGCCAAAGGCATAGCCGGTTGACGAGCGAAGACGCCGCCAATCGGTCAGCGACTGATAGATGTTGCCGCCCACCGTATAGGCCGGTGCGGGCTGTTGCACCGGCTGCAGGACGGGCACGCCATATTGCGTTGCCGCAACGGCGGCGGAGCCGATAGCCAAGGGGAGAACGGTTGCGAGAAGCCTCATGCTGGACACCTTGGGTCACCGGTCCTTATCAATGGCTGAACAATCAGACGTTCTTGTATGTCCTGGACTGCTCCGTGCGAAGGAAAATTGTCATGTTTTCAGGATCAATCCCCGCATTGGTGACACCGTTCACCGCAGGCGCGGTGGATGAAGCGGCGCTGAGCGACCTTGTCGAGTGGCAGATTGCCGAGGGTTCGTCCGGGCTGGTACCGTGCGGGACCACTGGCGAAGTGGCCACGCTGAGTGCCGAGGAACATGCCCTTGTCGTGCGGGCGACGGTGGAACAGGCCCGAGGCCGCGTGCCGGTGATTGCGGGCTGCGGCAGCTATTCCACCCAAGTCTCGATGCGGATGATGGCGGCGGCGAAGGAAGCGGGCGCCGACGCTGCACTGGTCGTGGTGCCTTATTACAGCAAGCCGAGCCAGTCGGGGATCGCGGCGCATTACCGGGCGCTGGCAGCCGCGTCGGACCTTCCGATCGTCGTTTATAACGTGCCCGGGCGAACTGTAGCGGACATCAGCGTGGCGACTTTGGCGGAGATTGCGACCTTGCCGACCATCGTTGGCATCAAGGACGCCACCGGCAACCTGGCGCGTGTCACCGCGCAGCGCCTGAGCTGCGGAACGGATTTCTGCCAGCTGAGCGGCAATGACGACATGGCGCTGGGCTTCAACGCGATGGGCGGGGTGGGGTGCATATCGGTCACCGCCAACGTCGCGCCGCGGTTGTGCGCGCAATTCCAGGCAGCGACGCTCCAGGGTCGGCCGGACGAGGCTCTGGCTTTGCAGGATCGCTTGTTCGCGCTGCACGAGGCGATGTTCGCCGATGCGAGCCCAGGTCCGGCGAAGTATGCGCTTGGCCGGGTGCGGCCCGGCTTTCCGCAAGAACTGCGGTTGCCTTTGACGGAGAGCGGCGAGGCAGGCCGCGGGGCGGTCGATGCGGCGCTGGCGGTGGCTGGGCTCCTCTAGGCGACCCGCGCGATAACCATTGTTGCAGGAACCGCTGGCATCAAACTGCGCTAGCCTTTAACCGCACCGCATGGCTCGCCCGCTTCCCGCTCCATTCGACAAGGCCAAGACCGTGGCCGAGAACCGCCGTGCCCGGTTCGACTATTTCGTCGAGGAGCGGCTGGAAGCGGGAATCGAGCTTCGCGGCACCGAGGTGAAGGCGCTGCGGGCCGGCGAGGGGTCGATCGCCGAAAGCTATGCCACGGTAGACGGGGACGAGGTGTTCCTGATCAACAGCCATATTCCCGAGTATCGCGACGGCAGCTGGATGAACCATGAGCCGCGCCGTCGGCGCCGGCTGCTGCTGAAAAGCCGCGAGATCGAGAAGCTGCAGGGTGCCATCACGCGGCAGGGGCTGACGATCGTGCCCTTGTCGGTGTATTTTAATTCGCGTGGCCGAGCCAAGATCGAGCTCGCCATCGCTCGGGGCAAGAAACTGCACGACAAGCGAGAGACCGAGAAGGAACGGGACTGGAAGCGCGAGCAGGGCCGGCTGATGCGCCAGCATGGCTGAGCGACTGACGCTCATGGAGCGGCTTGCGGCGCGGCATAAGTTGTCCCGCGAGGAAGTGCTTGGAAGTCGCTGGCTGAAGCCGTTTGGACCACGGGTGCGGGCGTCCGACCTTTGGCATTTCACCCGCCGATCCGTGCCGCGCGGTGTCTTCGCCGGATTGTTCGTGGGTATCTTCCTGATGATTCCAGGGCTGCAGATCGTTGGCGCGGCGGCCATGTGCATGCCCATGCGCGGAAATATTGCGATTGCGGCTGGGATGACCTTCCTGAGCAATCCGGCGACCACGCCATTTTTTCTCGTTGCCAGCCTGTGGGTTGGCAATCGCTTGGGCTTCCACGCCGATCTGGCAGCGTTCGAGGCACTCTACAGCAGCGGAGCGGGTGTCGGCGAATGGCTTAGCTGGTTGTTGTCGGACGCGGCACCATCGATGATGACGGGGCTGTTCGTTATCGCGCTGGTGGTGGCGTTGGTCGGCTACGGCGTGTCGATCGTCGGATGGCGCTGGTGGGTGAACCGCAAATGGCGCAGACGTTCGCGATTGAGAACCTCGCTTAACTGATGATCGATCCTGTGGAGCTTTAGAAGACCTATGAAGCATCTCCTTGTTATTCTTGCCGCTTCCACCGCTCTGGCGGGCTGCGCCACCGTTGCACCCGTGTCCGAGGGCGCCCCGGCGGTGACGGAGGCACAACCTGCCGTTCCCGTCGCGGAAGCCGCCGCGGTGCGTCCTCAGATAGGCACCTTTGGCTTCGACAAGGCGGGCATGAACGAAGCGGTGTCGCCAGGTGATAATTTCTTCCAGTTCGCCAATGGCACCTGGTCCAAGAACACCGCCATTCCAGCCGACAAGTCGAACTATGGCATGTTCACGGTGCTCGACGATCTGTCCCGCGAGCGCACGCGCACGCTGATCGAGGAGCAGAGCAAGGACCCGAACAGCCGCATCGGCGCGACCTATGCCAGCTTCATGGACGCCGCCGCGATCGAGTCCAAGGGCCTGACGCCGTTCCAGCCCTGGCTGGGGCAGATCAAGGGGCTAAACTCCAAGGCGGGACTTCCTGCCTTGTACGCCGAGGCAATGCAGATCGGCGTCGGCACGCCATTCGCGGCCTATGTCGGACAGGACGACAAGCAGCCCGACCAGTACATCCTGTCCATGTCGCAGTCTGGTCTGGGCATGCCAGACCGTGATTATTACCTGTCGGCAGACCCCAAGCTGACCGAGACCAAGGCCAAATATCTCGCCCATTTGACCAACGTCATGACCTTGGCGGGCGAGCCCAATGCGGCGGCGCGTGCCAGGGCGATTTTGGCCCTTGAGACGTCGATCGCGCGGGCCAGCTGGACGCGGGTGGAAAGCCGCGATGCGACCAAGACCTACAACAAGTTGACGCTGGCCAGCCTGGCGCGTTCGGCGAAGGGCTTCGACTTCGCCGCTTTGGTCGACGCCACCGGGGCGAAGAACGTCAGCAATGTGCTGGTCGCACAGCCGAGCGCCTTTACCAAGATCGCCGCGCTGATTGGGTCAACGCCGCTGGGCGTGCTCAAGGACCAGTTGCTGGTGCGCTCGCTCGACGCTTACGCGCCCTATCTGCCGAGCGCGTTCGACCGCGAGCAGTTCAGTTTCTACGGCACTACCCTGGGCGGCACGCCGCAGCAGGAGGAGCGCTGGAAACGCGCGGTCGCCTTCACCGTCGGGGCGCTTGGCGACGATGTCAGCCAGATCTACGTGCAGCGTTATTTCCCGCCCGAAACAAAGGCTGCGGCCGACACGCTGGTTAAGAATGTCATCGCCGCGATGGACCGGCGCATCGACACGCTGGAGTGGATGGCGCCTGAGACCAAGACGCGGGCGCATGCCAAGCTGGCCGCGTTCACGCCGAAGATCGGCTATCCCGACCGCTGGCGCGACATGTCGGGCCTGCAGGTCGACCGCGCGGACGTGCTGGGCAATGCCCTTCGCTCCAACCGCTTTGATTATGCCTACAATCTCAACAAGCTGGGGCAGCCGATCTACAAGTGGGAGTGGGGCATGACCCCGATGACGGTCAACGCTTATGCCAATTTCGGCATGGTCGAGATCGTCTTCCCGGCCGCCATCCTTCAGCCGCCCTTCTTTGACCCCAACGCCGATCCGGCCGTCAATTACGGTGGCATCGGTGCAGTGATCGGGCATGAACTGAGCCATCACTTCGACGATCAGGGCGCGAAGTACGACCGCGAGGGTCGCCTGACCGACTGGTGGACTCCGGCGGACGTGTCGGCCTTCACCAGCCGGCTTGACGCACTCGGCAAGCAATATGATCAATATGAGCCGCTGCCGGGCATGCGTGTGCAGGGCAAGCTGACCATGGGCGAAAACGTGGCCGACCTAGCCGGACTTTCGGTGGCGCACGACGCGTATCGGCACAGCCTGAACGGGCAGGAGCCCGCGACGGTGGACGGGACCACGGGCGACCAGCGCTTTTACCTGGGCTGGGCACAGGTGTGGCGGCGCAATTATCGCGAGGCTAATCTGCGCCAGCGCTTGTTGACCGATCCGCACAGCCCGTCCGAGCAGCGCGGCAACATCGTACGCAACATGGACCCCTGGTATTCGGCATTCGACGTGAAGCCTGGCCAGAAGCTGTATATCGCTCCCGCCGAGCGCGTTCGCATCTGGTGAGTCCGGGCTGATGCTCCGCAGCCGGCTCGCCGCGATCAATGCGCAACCGCTTGGTCGCGGCGAGCCCTGGCTGATGCCTGCCTTGCTTGCCGCAGCCTTTGGCAGCGCTGCCGTGCTTGCCGTGGTAGCGGGGGAGCCAATCATTGCCGCTCTGCTTGGCGGAGCGTTGCTGGTGGCGGTCGTGATCGGCGCCATTATCGCGGGGGTGAGCCGCCGCCGCGCCCTGGCTCTGCCGGTCGCGGCGACCAATTCCTGTGATACGTCGCTGATCTCCGCATCCTTGTCGCTATGCCCGGACCCGGCAGCACTGACCGACGGCGACGGCCGGCTTGTCGCCGCCAATGCCGCGTATCGCGACCGCTTCCCCGGAGCGCCGCCGCCGTTCGAACTCGGGCGGGACGAAGACGCGCGCGCCACCTTGGTGGAGGGTCGCGCCTTAGCCTGGCGCGACGGGCAGGGCTGCGTATCGGTTCAAACGGAGGCCGGCCGCACCGCCGTTGAAGTCGAGCGCGTCGGCGCGCGCGGCGATCAGTTGCTGTGGCGCTTTCCAAGGCCTGCGCGGGACATGGTGACGGTGCTCCGCCGAAGGATGGCGAGCACAGAGGGCGAAAGCCTGTCCAACAGTGGCGTGCTTGCCGCGGTCACCGACCCATCGGGCAAGGTGCTCGCCGCCAACCGTTTGTTCACCGAGCGCGCGCCCGTTTTGACGGCGCTTGGCCAGGAAGCTGAGCTTGGCCTTCCCGATCTGCTGGTCGAGCTCGCGCCCGGGCAGTTTCGCCTGGCCAATGAGGGCGAGGCCGGACGACCGCTGCGCGCTTTGCACATTCCAGTGGACCCAACCGGCAGCGATAGCGGCGGCGCGCTGACATTCCTGTTCGACACGCCCGAGGACGGGCAATTGGGTGACAGCTCCAACCTTCAGGCGTTGCTCGACATTCTGCCGGTCGGCTTGGCGCTGGTCGATCGCGACGGGCGGTTCCTGACCACCAACAACGCTTTTCGCGTGGCCGGCGGCATCGAAGAAGGCATGCGGCCGGCCTACCCCGGCGATTTGGTGGTCAAGGAAGACAAGGCCGCGGTTGGCGACGCCGTTCGCCGCAACGCCCGCGGCCCCGCCATGTCGGGCGACCTGGCAGTGCGGCTGGCGCATCAGCCCGCCGAGCCCGTCGCGCTGACGGTGGCCGGGCTCCGCGGCCTGGGCGATGCCGCGGTGCTGTTGCTGCTCAAGGACAATAGCGAGGAGGCCAAGCTCAAGCGGCAGATCGCTCAAGCAACCAAGATGCAGGCTGTTGGGCAATTGGCCGGCGGCGTGGCGCACGATTTCAACAACATATTGACCGCCATCATCGGCCACTGCGACCTCATGCTGATGCGGCACACGCCCGGCGACAGCGACTATGACGACATCCAGCAGATCCGTTCCAACTCGAACCGCGCTGCGGGACTGACCCGGCAATTGCTGGCCTTTTCGCGCCAGCAGACGCTTCGGCCGCAGGTGCTGCAACTGCCGGACGTGGTGTCGGAAGTGTCGCATCTGCTCAAGCGCTTGCTGGGCGAAACCGTGGTCCTACAGGTGAAACACGGGCGCGCTCTGGGCTCGGTTCGCGCCGATCCCGGGCAATTGGAGCAGGTGATCGTCAACCTCGCGGTCAATGCGCGCGATGCGATGGCGGAGACCGGCGGCGGCACGCTGACCATCCAGACTTATGCGGTGCTGAGCCATCAGGTGGCCGAGATCGGCAGCGAGATCCTGCCGGTCGACGATTATGCGGCCTTGTCGGTCGGCGACACGGGCAGCGGCATCGCGCCGTCCGTTCTGGGCAAGATCTTCGAGCCGTTCTTCACCACCAAGGAAGTGGGCAAGGGCACGGGCCTTGGCCTGTCCACCGTTTACGGCATCGTCAAACAGTCGGGCGGTTTCATTTTCGCCGACAGCAAGGTCGGCGTGGGTACGACCTTCGTGATCTATCTGCCGGTCCACCGCGAGGAACCGTCCACGGAGAAGGTGGTGCGCCTGCCTCCGGCAAAGAAGGAGGAGTTGTGGGGATCGGGCACCGTGCTGTTGGTCGAGGACGAGCCGATGGTTCGAACCGTCGCCGAGCGCGCGCTGACGCGCCAGGGCTATACGGTGATCACCGCGAACAACGGCGAGGAAGCGCTTGAAGTGATCGGCCGGGGCGAGCCCATCGACTTGCTCATCAGCGATGTGATGATGCCCGCCATGGACGGGCCAACCATGGTCCGGGAAGCACGCAAGACGCGGCCGGACATCCCCGTGTTGTTCATCTCGGGCTATGCCGAGGAGCAGTTGCGCAAGACGATCGATATTGATCACATTGCTTTTCTGCCCAAGCCGTTCTCGGTGCAGGAGCTTGCGGAAGCAGCTAGGCGGGTCCTTGCACAAGCGAAATAGTTGTTGCGCCCGACGCACTTAGCTTTATGCACCCGCAACGTGACAGTGGGGCGTTCCATTTTAGTGGTCGAAGACGAGCCGCTGATTGCGATGATGCTCGAGGACTTCCTCGAGACGTTGGGGCATTCGGTGCATGGGTCGTGTGACAATGTGCCCGACGCGCTCGACGCGGCGGATGCCGACGGTTTCGACGTCGCCATCCTGGACGTCAACATCAAAGGCGAGGCCGTGTGGCCGGTCGCCCAGCGCCTTCGCGAACGCAAGATCCCGTTCGTGATCGCATCCGGCGGGCATGTGGAGCCTCCTCCACCGGCCTTCGCCGACGTGCCGCTGCTGGAAAAGCCCTACACCATCGACCGCATCACGCCGGCGCTTGAAGAAGCGATCGCCAGGGGCTGAACCCCTTGCCGTGTGCGGCGATTTGGCTTGTGGCGCGGCGCCAGTGCGTTACACTCCTCGATGCTCGGCACTCCCTTCGGAAAGCCAATTTGCCCATCAGCAGCGCGCCTTTCTCCGGCACCGCCACAATCTTGCGTGTTCCCTACTTGTTCCTCCGGAACGGATGGTGTACGCCAACATTCGACCGAGCCGCTCGGTCCCACGAATTGACGAGAGGATGAAGACCATGGCAGCCGGTTTGAAAGTCGTTGGAACGAGCGGAGACGCAGGCAAGATGGGCGTTACAGACAAGGAAAAGGCGCTGGAAGCAGCGCTGGCGCAGATCGATCGCGCGTTCGGCAAGGGCTCGGCGATGAAGCTGGGCAGCCGCGAGAAGACCGAGATCGAAGTTATTTCGACAGGCAGTCTCGGGCTGGATATCGCCCTTGGCGTGGGCGGACTGCCGCGTGGCCGGGTGATCGAGGTTTATGGTCCCGAAAGCTCGGGCAAGACCACGCTCGCGCTGCACGTCATCGCCGAGGCGCAAAAGCTGGGCGGAACCGCGGCGTTCGTGGATGCCGAGCATGCGCTCGACCCGAGCTATGCCAAGAAGCTTGGCGTCGACGTCGACAATTTGATCGTGTCGCAACCGGACACCGGTGAGCAGGCACTTGAGATCGTCGACACGCTGGTACGCTCCAATGCGATCGACGTGTTGGTGATCGATTCCGTTGCCGCGCTCGTTCCGCGGGCGGAGATCGAGGGCGAGATGGGCGACAGCCACGTCGGTCTCCAGGCCCGTCTGATGAGCCAGTCGCTGCGCAAGCTGACTGGGTCGATCAGCCGGTCCAAGTGCATTGTCATCTTCATCAATCAGCTGCGCATGAAGATCGGCGTGATGTACGGCAATCCGGAGACCACGACCGGTGGCAATGCGCTCAAGTTCTACGCCAGCGTGCGTCTGGACATTCGCCGGACCGGCCAGATCAAGGACCGCGAGGATATCGTCGGCAACACCACGCGGGTGAAGGTCGTCAAGAACAAGGTCGCACCGCCGTTCAAGCAGGTCGAGTTCGACATCATGTACGGCGAGGGCGTGAGCAAGGTCGGCGAGATCCTCGACTTGGGCGTCAAGGCCGGCATCGTCGACAAGTCGGGCGCGTGGTTCAGCTACGACTCGATCCGCATTGGCCAGGGCCGTGAGAACTCCAAGGTGTACCTCAAGGAGCATCTAGAAATCTCCGACCGCATCGAACAGGCCGTCCGCGGTAAGAAGGACGAAGTGGCCGACGCTTTGATGGTCGGGCCGGGCGCCGAGGACGACGCCTAAGTACCGGTCGTTCCTTCCTGCGCCCGTGTGGAGCCCTGCGGTTGCGCGGAGCTCCACGCGAGGCATGGGATAGGTGGGCAGGACCACTCATCCACCCCAAGCGCAGGTGGGCGGCAGGGTCGCTACCCTCCAAGCGTGGGTGCGGTACGCGGGCAGAGCTACTAAACTCCGGCTCAGGCGTGGGGCAGACGCGCATGACCGCTAGCCCCACTTCAGGCGTCGGTAGGCGGGCAGGACCACTAACCCTTGCCCCAAGTCTGGCATGGGCGACTAGAGCCACGAGCTTTCGATCCGGCCCTTCTTGCTGCAGTCTCTTCGCTGCAGCGCTTCGCTTCAGGAAAGGAGTGGGCTTAAAGAATGGCGACTACGCTGGCCTATTCGGCAACGACCACCTGACCATCGCGATCTGCCGGCGTGAACCGCTCGAACAGGCGGCGAGGCTCGGTCAGTACCACGCCGATGGCGCCGGCGACGCCGCACAGGGTGAGGCCGTGCAGGAACGGCAATTGCGTGCCGTTAAAGTGCTGGCCAATGACGAACCCTGCGCCAGCCGCAAGCACCGTGCTGAGCAAGCCCTGGACGGATGACGCCATGCCCGCGATCGGCGCCATCCGCTCCATCGCCAGCGTGTTGAGGTTGGAGGCGGTGAACGCGAAGCTGGCCATCACAAGTCCCTGCATCAGGACGAAGCCAAGCAGCGATTCGCCGTAAAAGCCCGCAACGGCCGAATGCACCCCAGCAAGCAGCACGAACGCAGCCACTCCGCTGTGGCCGACACGGCGCATGCCGAACTTGCCAACCAACCGCGAATTGGCCCAACTTGCCACCGCCATCGGCGCGGCGACGGCGCCGAACACCCAGCCGATCGCCTCAGGCTGCTTGAACACGTCGAACACGATTTGCTGAATGGACGAGATATAGGCGATCAGCCCGGCGAAGATGGCGGTCTGCGACAGCGTATAACCGATCGACTGGCGGTCGCTGACCACCGCGCGGGCGGCCGAGAACAACTCGCCGACCGCCAGGCTGCGGCGATAATCGGGGTGCAGCGTCTCGGGCAGGCGCAGGATCGCCCACACCGCCATCAGCACGCCATATCCTGCCAGCGCGAGGAAGATCAGCTGCCACGGCCCAAGCAGCAATATGCCTTGCCCGATGCTCGGGGCGAGTACCGGCACCAGCATGAAGACCATAAACACGAGGCTCATCACCCGTGCCATTGCCTCGCCTTCGAACAGATCGCGGACCATGGCGACGACCAGCACGCGGGTAGCGGCGGCGCTGGCGCCCATCAGCATGCGGGCACCGACCAGCACGGCGAAGCTTGTTGCCGATGCGCAAAGCAAAGCGAACAAGGCGTAGCAACCGATGCCGATCGCCAGCACCGGCTTGCGGCCGAAGCGATCCGCCAATGGTCCCCACAGAATCTGGCCGAAACCGAAGCCGAGCGTGTAGGCCACAATCACCAGCTGGCGGCGATTGTCCTCCGATACGCCAAGCGCGTCGCCGATCGCCGGCAAAGCGGGGATCATCGCGTCGATAGCGATGGCGTTGAGCGCCATCAGCCCCGCCAGCAGGGCAATGGTTTCACGCGCGCCGGGGCGTGGCCCGGCGGCGGACGAATGCGTTGACAATGATACCATGAAGCGGCCCCTATGCGCGCCGCTGGCTACGGGTTCCGTGCCGAACGATCGCGCGAGCACTAGCGCCGGTTGGCCGGGCATGCCACCTTCCTGATCCCTTCAGGATTCCAGACCCTTATGATCATCGTCCATCATCTTGAAAACAGCCGGTCGCAGCGCATCCTTTGGCTGCTCGAGGAGCTTGGCCTTTCCTATGAGGTGAAGAGGTATGCCCGCGATCCCAAGACCATGCTGGCCGGGCCTGAGCTGCGCCGGGTACATCCGCTGGGCAAGTCACCGCTGATAGAGGACGATGGCTTCGTCATCGCCGAGAGCGGCGCGATCGTCGAGTACCTCGTCGACAAGGCGGGCGGCAAGTTGGGCTCTCCAGCGGATCCGTGCGGCAAGCTGCGGTATCGCCAGTTCATGCATTATGCCGAGGGTTCACTGATGCCGCCCTTGCTGGCGCTGCTGGTGGTCAAGCGCCTGGGGCTGCTCGGGCGTCCGGCGCGCAAGCCATTGCTGCAGATGTTTAGCAGGCACCTCGAGTGGCTCGATGCCGAGCTCGGTGCGCGGCCGTGGTTTGCTGGGGACGAGTTCAGCGCCGCCGACGTGATGATGAGCTTTCCGCTGGAAGCGGCGCGCAGCCGCGCGGGGCTCACGGCGGAGTATAAGAACGTATGGGCCTGGCTGGAACGCTGCCATGCGCGCCCTGCCTATGTCGCGGCGCTGCGCAAGGGCGGGCCTTACGCCTTTGTTTGAAGCTTCGTTCCAGGATTGAAAGGTGACGGCGCGCCCTGCGCCGCACCGTCAAACCTCTGGAGGCGGCGGCGGAACGTGCGAGGGCGCTTGTCCATGCACCGGTTCGGGTGACTGCTCGACATCCATCGGGCCTTCCCACTTGGCGACCAGCACCGACGCCACGGCATTGCCGATGACGTTGGTCGCCGAGCGGCCCATGTCGAGGAAGTGATCCACGGCGAGGATCAGCAGCAGGCCCGCCTCCGGGATCTTGAACATGGCCAAAGTGCCGGCGATCACTACCAAGCTGGCGCGGGGGACGCCAGCGATGCCCTTGCTGGTGATCATCAGCGTCAGCAGCATCAGGATTTCCTGCCCCAGGGTAAGGTCGATGCCATAGGCCTGCGCGATGAAGATCGTGGCGAAGGTCATGTACATCATCGAGCCGTCGAGGTTGAACGAATAGCCCAAGGGAAGCACGAAGCTGGCGATGCGCGGCGGGACGCCGAAGCGGTCGAGCGCTTCCAGCGTGCGCGGGTAGGCGGCTTCCGACGAAGCGGTGGAGAATGCTAGTACAAGCGGGTCGCGGACGTAGCGAGCGAGGTGGCGAACGCGCGAGCCGACCGCCAGGAACGCGGCTCCGAACAGCACCACCCACAGGATCGCCAGACCGAGGTAGAAGCTGCCGATGAAGCGGCCGAAGGTTGCGAGAATGCCGATACCCTGTTCGCTGATCGAGCCGGCCACGGCGGCGAATACGGCAAAGGGTGCCAGGCGCATGACGTAGCCGGTGACGATCAGCATGACCTCGACCAGCGCTTCCACGCCGCGGACGAGCGGCTTGGCCTTTTCGCCGGCGGCAGTGATCGCCACGCCGATAAACAGGGAGAAGATCACGATCTGGAGGATCTCGTTCTCGGCCATTGCCTCGATGCCCGATTGGGGAACGATGTGGGTAAGGAATTTGCCAAGATCGAACGCTGCGGCATCAACGCCGCTTGCCGCCGTCACGGGCGGGATCGGCAGATCGAGGCCGACACCCGGCTGAAGCAGGTTGACGAGGATCAGGCCAAGGGTGAGCGACATCAGGCTGGCAGTGATGAACCATGCCATGGTGCGCGCGCCGATGCGGCCAAGCGCGGCGGTGTCGCCCATATGCGCGATGCCGGCGACCAGGGTGGCGAACACGAGCGGCGCGATGATCATCTTGATCAGGCGGAGGAATAGCGAGGTGACGATCCCGAAGTAGCTGGCGATTTCCTTGAGCTGGGCATCGGCAGCGGGGCTGCCGTCGGCGATGGACGCGTTGATCGCCCAGCCGGTGAACACGCCCAGCACCAACGCGAACAAGATGTACCAGGTCAGCCGATTGCCCACGTGCGAGACGTCCTTTTGTCCTGACGAGCAGAGCGCCGCCATTTGGTGTCCGTAACAAGCCGCTCACTCGACAGCCGTCAAGCCTTCGGCCAAGCGGCGGACCATGACCGACCTTGATAAACTCTCGCCTGATTTCTCAACCGTGCTGTGCGACCTGTGGGGGTGCGTGCATGATGGGCAGCGGCTGCTGCCGGATGCGCTGGAGCGCCTGCAGCGTTGGCGCGGCGAGGGCCGGCGAGTGTTGTTCGTCACCAATGCGCCGCGGAGCCCCGCGGCAATCCAGCGACAACTGGATGCTTTGGGGCTGCCGTCCGGACTGCATGACGGCATCGTAACGGCCGGGGAAACTGGAGCGATGCAATTGCTCGGGCGCCCTGTCGGTTTCCTGGGGACGCCGGCGGACCGGAGCGACCTAACCGCGCGCGGGCTTTCGTTGGTGGATGAAGGCTTCGACGAACTGGCCTGCGCCGGGCTGGTCGTCGATCGCCCGCAGGTCGAGGACTATGAGGCGCAGCTGCAGGGTTGGCGAGCCTCGAACGTGCTGCTGCACTGCCTCAACCCTGACCGGATCGTTCACCACATGGGCAAGGCCGTGGTGTGCGCGGGCGCGCTGGCGGATCGGTATGAAGAGCTTGGCGGGCGGGTGGCCTGGTATGGCAAGCCGTACGCGGCGATCTACGATGCGGCGCTGGCGCAGGCGGGCAATCCGCCACGAAGCAGCGTCGTCGCGGTTGGCGATGGCTTGGCTACCGACGTGCTTGGTTCGGCACGTGCCGGGATTGCGTGCGTGTTCGTGACGGGCGGGATCAATGAAGGTCGCGGCTTGCCGGATGGGTTTGTCGCGCAGCACGGTCTGGGCGAGTGGGAACCTTTGATGGTGGTGGCGTCACTCTGACGCTTGTTGGTCAGCATTCGGCCGGGAACAGGGCGGCGGCCGCGCGGTTAGGCCCTTGAACCTGCATCGGAAAAGACAATGACTGCCGCCTCAACCGCCAGACCCGACGCCGCTGATCGCGGCCGCCATGCCGACTC
The DNA here is from genome assembly GCA_964243335.1 of uncultured Sphingomicrobium sp. Lineage (GTDB taxonomy): Bacteria > Pseudomonadota > Alphaproteobacteria > Sphingomonadales > Sphingomonadaceae > Sphingomicrobium. Next base: position 211,223 of record CAXTED010000001.1, read on the forward strand.
TCCCTGGGCGATGCCGCTGGCCGGGTGGAAGGAAGTACTCCTTCGCACCGCCAAGGAGTCGGGCAAGGACAATGTCGGGCTGGTCGCGGCGGGCGTCGCTTTTTACACCTTCATAGCCCTGGTGCCGCTGCTGGCAGCGACTGTGCTCACGTATGGCTTCGTAGCCGAGCCCGAGACGGTGTTGCAGAACATGCAGTCGCTGACGGCGATCATGCCCGCGGACATCGCCAAGTTGATCGGCGATCAACTCATGGGCGTCGTACAGTCGTCGGGCGGCAAGAAGGGGTTCGGCATCTTGATCGCGATCGCCGTGGCCCTGTTCGGCGCGCGTAACGCAGCCGGATCGGTCATCACCGCGCTTAACATTGCCTATGAGGAAGAGGAGAAGCGCGGCTTCATCAAGGTGACTGCATTGGCATTGGCGATGACGGCCGGCGCCGTGCTTGCCGCGCTGGTTGCCGTTGGCGCGATGACGCTGCTGCACTTCCTGGAGGCATTGATCCCCAATGCGCCGGCGGCGGTGCTGATGTTCACCAAGGGGCTAAGCTACGTCCTGCTGGGGGTCGGTGCCGCGGCGCTGGCCGCCACGGTGTATCGCTATGCGCCCTCTCGCGAGAAGGCGAAGTGGACCTGGCTGACGCCCGGCACGCTGTTCGCCGGCTTGGGCTGGCTGATCATGACGGTCGGCTTTGGCATCTACGTGTCGCGCTTTGGCAGCTACGACAAGACCTATGGTTCGCTAGGCGCGGTCGTGGCGCTGCTGACCTGGGTGTATCTGTCCGCTTATGTGTTTCTGTTTGGCGCCGAGTTGAACAGTGAGCTTGAGCACCAGACCGAGCGGGACACGACGGCCGGGGACGGGCAGCCGCTGGGCACACGCGGTGCCTGGTCGGCGGATCACGTCGCCGAAGGCGCCGGGGATGACGGCAAAGAAGGCGAAGGCGGTGCGCCCAAGGGGCCGACCGGTGGCAATCGCGCGGCGGCCAAGGACAAGGGGGTTGGCGTTGACGCCAAGCCCGGAGCCGGGGCTGGGCCAGCCTCCGAACACAAGTATCTCACCTCACGCGTGTCGGCGCGGGCTGGGCGCGTAATTGGCGGCGGCAAAATCGGGATGATCGGATCGGCACTGGCGACCATCGGACTGTCGTTGCTGCGCAAGAAGGGGAAGGGCGGGGCCGGCGCTGCCATTCTTGCCACAGCCGCGGGCCTGGCTTGGTTGCGGCGGGAGCCGGACTGAGGTCCTTCGAGACAGGCCTTCGACTTCGCTCCGCTCCGCTCAGTCCTTCCTCAGGATGAGCGGAGCTGGAAGCTTGGAGTATATAGGAGACAGGCGCGCGCGGCCCGTCTGAACCTCCTCAGCTAGCGGGCAGCAACCTTTGCTCGCCGGCCAGCTTCATCAGCGAGGCCTGCAGCTTTTCGAACGCGCGGACTTCGATCTGCCGGATGCGTTCGCGGCTGACCGAATAGACCTGGCTCAACTCCTCGAGTGTCTTGGGCTCCTCGGCCAAACGACGTTCGACCAGGATGTGCTTCTCACGCTCGTTGAGCGATCCCATCGCTTCCTGGAGCAGGTCGTGACGGACCCGCTTCTCTTCGTCGTCGGCAATGAGTTCGTCCTGCAAGGGACCGCTGTCGACGAGGAAGTCCTGCCACTGGTTCTCGCCTTCGCTGTCCTTGAGCGGGGCGTTGAGGCTGGTGTCGCCGCCCATCGACATGCGGCGGTTCATGGAGATGACCTCCGCCTCGGTAACGCGGAGGTCGGTGGCGATCTTGGTCACGCTCTCCGGGCGAAGGTCGCCTTCTTCGAACGCTTCAATCTGGTTCTTCATCCGGCGCAGGTTGAAGAACAGCTTCTTCTGCGCGGCGGTGGTGCCGATCTTCACCAGGCTCCACGAACGCAGGATAAATTCCTGAATGGACGCACGGATCCACCACATGGCGTAGGTCGCCAGGCGGAAGCCCCGCTCGGGCTCGAACTTCTTCACGCCCTGCATGAGGCCGATGTTGCCCTCGGAGATGAGCTCGCTGACGGGCAGGCCGTAGCCGCGATAGCCCATGGCAATCTTGGCCACCAAGCGCAGGTGGCTGTTGACCAATTTGGCCGCAGCGTCGGTGTCGCCATGCTCGGTCCAGCGTTTGGCGAGCATATACTCTTCCTCGGGAGCGAGGATGGGAAACTTCTTGATTTCCGACAGATAGCGATTGAGTCCGGCTTCCCCATTCGAAGCGGGGATGGACATCACGCTTTTACCCTGTGCCATGCGTCAATTGTCTTTCCGTTTAGCCGAACGAGCGCGATCCCATTCGACTGTTGTTCTATACCCTGAGCGCGCTGAACAGTTCCTGCATATCCTGCGGAATGGAGCTTTCGAACGATAGATGGACTTTGGTGACGGGGTGGAGAAAGCCCAGATTTGCAGCATGCAGCGCCTGCCGCTTGAACTCCAGCCCTACCAACAATTCACGCAGGCGCTGATGCGGTGCGCGACCGTAGACGGGATCGCCCAGCAGAGGGTGCCCGATCGATGCCATTTGCACCCGCACCTGATGTGTTCGGCCAGTTTCGAGCCGGCATTCCACCATCGCGGATTCGCGGAACGTCTCGATCTGCTTCCAATGAGTGACTGCTCGCTTGCCGCGTCCGTCCTTGACCACCGCGACCTTCTTCCGGTCCGATGGCGAGCGGGCGAGATAGCTCTCGACCGTGCCGGATTGCAGACGCGGCGCGCCGGATACCGCCGCCACATAGCGCCGATCGATGCTGTGCGCCTCGAACTGCCGGGCGAGGCCTTCATGCGCGGCGTCGGTCTTGGCCACCACCAGCAGGCCCGACGTATCCTTGTCGATGCGGTGGACGATGCCGGGACGCGCAACGCCGCCGATGCCGGACAGGCGCCCGGCGCAGTGATGCAGCAGCGCGTTCACCAGCGTTCCGTCGGCGTTTCCAGCCGCGGGGTGCACCACCAACCCGGCCGGCTTGTCGACCACCAGCAGATATTCGTCCTCGTGAACGATCGTCAGCGCAATATCCTGCGCCAGATTGTGCGAGGTCGTGGCCTGCGGCACGGCGAGTTCGAACACTTCGTCGCCCGCCACTTTCGCGGAAGGGTCGCACAGCGGCTTGCCCGCCTTGGTTAGGGCACCGGCCTTGACCAGCGCCTTGAGCCGTTCACGCGACAGATCCGGCAGGGCGTCGGCCAAGGCACGGTCCAGCCGCCAGGCGGTGTGGGTGGCATCAAGGGCCACGCTGATGGTTTGGGACCCCCCGGTCATGCGACCCATCATGTCGGGTGTTGATCGACGGATTCAAGCCTTGGTCTAAGTGAAACACTTGCGCCCGTTCGAGCATTCCTCCACTTCACGACCCATGAATGCGATCGATCTTGCCAGCCTGTTGTGCTCGCGCCTGTGCCACGACCTGCTGTCCCCGGTGGGCGCGCTCAACAATGGCCTTGAGCTGCTTGCCGACGAGCAGGACCCGGAGATGCGCGACCGCTGCCTGGAACTGCTCAGCGAGAGCGCACGGGCCAGCGCCAACAAGCTGAAGTTCTTTCGCCTGGCCTTTGGCGCGGCGGGCGGGTTCGGCGAGGAAGTGGACACGCGGGAGGCGCAGGCCGCGCTTGAAGGCTTGTACGGCGCCGAGCGAAAGATCCAGTTGGGCTGGATGGTGTCAAGCGAGCGCCTGCCCAAGGATGCGGTCAAGCTGCTGCTCAACCTGGCGATGATCGCCGGCGATGCGCTGGTGCGCGGCGGGCGGTTGGATGTCGGCAGCGAGCGGTCGAACCGCGGGCTGGAGCTCGTCATTCGCGCGGAGGGGCCGCGCATCCTGCTCGATCCGACCTTGCGCGAGACGCTGCAGCGCGGGTCATCCGCCGGCAAGGTGGAACCGCGTGCTGCTGGCGCCTGGCTTGCGCATGGCCTTGCCGCTGGGGCGGGCGGAAGTATTCAGATATCCGATGCGAACGCCGACGTTCTGCTGATCGGTGTCGAGTTGCCCACGCCGTAACCCAAGCGGCCGCGCAACGGCTAACGTGCTCTTAACTCCTCACCCGCTACCTCGGCCCTCAAGCACTTCGACGCGTGGGGCCAATGGACGATCTGATTGCCGACTTCGTGGCCGAGTGCCGCGAGATGCTCGAAAGTCTCGGCGGGGAAATTGTCGCGTGGGAGGCGGAGCCTAGCGACCGCGCCCGGCTCGATAACATCTTCCGCTTCGTCCACACCGTGAAGGGCAATTGCGGGTTCTTCGACTTTCCACGTCTCGAGGCTCTGAGCCATGCGGCGGAGGACGTTCTGGCGGACGTGCGCGCCGGGCGGCGACAGGCCGACGCGGCCTTGGTCAGTGCGGTGCTGGCAGTCATCGACCGCATTGGCGAGATGATCGACGTGATCGCCGCTGGCGATCCCTTGCCGGATGGCGATGACCGCGACCTCACGGACGCCCTTGCACCCGGTGCCGAGGCGCCGGTCCAAGTCGCGCCGGCCGCTGGCGGCGAGAACCGCGCAAACACCGCGCCGCGAACCATTCGCTTATCGGTCGAACTGCTCGACAGGGTGATGAGCGGCGTGTCCGACATGGTGCTGGCCCGCAACGAGCTTGCCCGCCGGCTTCGCGACGGCACCACTGACGTGGCCGTGGACGGTGCGTTCGAGCGGCTGTCGGGAATCATCGCCGAGATGCGCGACGCCATCACCCGGACGCGAATGCAGCGGGTCGAGAATCTGTTCGTTGGTTTGCCGCGCATGGTCCGGGATCTGTCGGCCGAACTTCACAAGCAGGTGCTGGTGGACATCGATGGCGGTGACGTCGAACTGGACCGCGAGATGATCGAGATGATCCGCGATCCGCTGACCCACATCGTGCGCAACGCGGTGGATCATGGCATCGAAGGACCGGCCGAGCGGCTCAAGGCGGGCAAGCGCGAGATCGGCTTTCTGACGGTGTCGGCGCGGCAGTCGGGCAATCAGATCCTGATCGACATCGCCGACGACGGTCGTGGCATCGACGGCGACCGCTTGGTTGAGAAAGCGCTTTCGGCCGGATTGATCGATGCCGCGGAAGCCGCACGCATGAGTCCTCGTGACCGGCTGGCGCTGATTTTCGAGGCAGGTCTTTCCACCGCTCGGCAGGTGACGCAGATCTCGGGCCGCGGCGTGGGCATGGACGTGGTGCGCTCAAACGTGGAGCGTATCGGCGGCCTGGTCGAAGTCGACAGCCGCCCCGGCGAGGGCACTCGCATGACCCTTCGCGTACCGCTGACGCTGACCATCATTCCCGCGCTCACCGTATCAATCGGCCAGCAGCACTTTGCCATCCCGCGCTCCGCGATCGAGGAGATCGTTCGGGCGAACGGCGAGGCCGTGATGCTGGACCGCGTGGGCGGGGCAGGGGTCGCCACCATCCGCGGTCGCCGCGTGCCCGAGATCAATCTGGCCGACGTGCTTGGCCTGTACAGCCCGCTCAAGGCGACCGAGCGCACCCTGATCGTGCTCAAGCCGGCCGGCGGCGAAGTCTACGCCTTGGCGGTGGACAAGGTCCACGACCATGAGGAACTGGTGGTTAAGCCCGCCGCGCCTGCAGTGATGGCGACGGGTCTGTATGCCGGCACCACGCTGGCGGACGATGGTAGCCCCATTCTCTTGTTCGATCCCGTGGGCCTCGCCCGGGTCGGCGGCATCCGCTTCGAGGTGCAGGAGCGCAAGCCGCGCCTGGCCGAAGAGGCGCTGTCCGCGAACACGCGCGCGGCGGTGCCGGTTCTGCTGTTCCGAGCTCTCGACGGCGCCCGCCGCGCGATCCGCCTCGGCGTGGTCGACCGAATCGAGGAAGTGCCCGCCGCTGCCGTACGCTGGGGCGCCGGGCAGTTGCGCGTGCAATTGGGCGAGGCGATCCTGCCGGTGATCGGACTTCACGACCTTCCCGAGCCCGGCACCAAGGTGCGGCTGTTCCGGTTGAGCGACGGCGTGGGCGAACTTGCCTTGGCCTTTGCCGAAGTGATCGACATGGCGGCGATCGATGCCGACGTTATCCCGTCCGAGATTGCAGGCGAGATATCGGGCGTGACCTTGATCGACGGCGAGCCCGCCGAGCTGGTCGATGCGCACTGGCTGTTCGCCCGCGCCGCTGCAATCGGCGGAGGTCCGGCCAAGGACCGACTGGTATGCCGCCTGCCCGACGACGACCCCTGGATGCAGAACATGCTTCGCCCGATTGTGGAGGCCGCCGGTTACCGGGTGATCGGCGCGGGCGATCTGCCCGCCGACCTGGTGATCGCATGCGCCGACGGGGAGCCTGAACCCGCCGCAGCGTCGCCGGGATCGCGCGTGATCCTGCTTCGCAAGGCACCCGCCGCGAACGCCAATGACGGCAGCATCTATCGCTATGACCGCGCGGGCTTGCTCGACGCGCTCAAGGGCACCGCCGTGGGAGGCAAGGCATGAGCGCGCTGCTGTTGATCGTCACTATCGCCGGCCAGCGTGTCGCGCTTCCCGCGGCTGCGGTGGAGAGCGTGGTCGAACTGGAGTCCTTGATCCCGGTCCCGCGCGCGGTCGCCCACGTCGCCGGTCTTTCGGCGCTTCGAAGTCGCGTCCTGACGGTAATCGATTGCCGCCGCTCGCTGGAACTGCCCGAGGCCGTTCGCGAAGATGGCGCCATTATCGAAGCCGCCGTGGTCGAACTGGATGGGCACCATTACGCCTTGATCGTGGACAGCGTCGAGGACGTCATCGAAGCCTTGTCCGATCCGCAGCCGGTGCGCGCTGCGATGAGCCCCGGCTGGGAACGCGCCAGCCAGGGCACCGTCGAGACCGAGGAAGGCGCGCTGCTGCAGCTGGACGTCGCCGCCCTCGTGGCCGGTCCGCCCGCCGAGACTCGCGCCGTCGCCGCTTAACAGCTTCTTCAGGCCTTTCCCCTTACGCCATCCCTCATCACCGCTCAGGATAATGGACGATCATGAAAACCTGCCTCATCGTCGACGACAGCAAGGTCATCCGCAAAGTTGCCCGCCACATCCTGGAAACGCTTGAGTTCAGCGTGGAAGAAGCCGGCGACGGGCGCGAAGCGCTTGAGCGCTGCGAAGCCAATATGCCGGACGTGGTTCTGCTGGACTGGAACATGCCCGTGATGAGCGGCATGGAGTTCCTTAAACTCCTTCGCCAGCGCGGCCACGAAGACCAACCAAAGGTGGTGTTCTGCACCACGGAGAATGACATGGCGCACATCCGTGCGGCGCTGGAGGCCGGCGCCGACGAATATGTCATGAAGCCATTCGACCGCGAAACGCTGCACATCAAGCTACAGCTCGTCGGCGTCGCTTAAGAAACGCACTGTATGCCTCCGGCGCTTGCCACCACCTCTAGCGGCGAGCGCTCGAACGCCCGCATCGGGCGCCCGCTGCGCCTGATGCTGGTCGACGATTCCATGGTGGCGCGCGCGGTGCTGTCGCGGATGGTGGAAACCGACGGCGGCTTCGAGATCGCCGGAGTGGCGGGCACGGCCGAGGACGCGATCGCGACCCTTGCCCATGTGCGCGTCGACATCGTCGTGCTCGACCTGGAGATGCCCGGCGCCGGCGGCCTCAAGATGCTACCCGGCATACTGGCGGCGGCGCGTGGTGCGCGAGTGATGGTGGTGTCGTCCATGGCGGAGGACGGAGCCGAGGTCACCGTTGCGGCGCTTGCGCTTGGCGCCGCGGACACCCTGCCCAAGCCGGGTACCGGGCGCTTCAATGGGCGCTTTTCGGAGATTCTTCTCGGCAAGCTGCGAGCCCTTGGTCACGCGGTCGGCGGCGACCTGGCAGTGCCCGGAGCGCCGCCCCGGCCGGTTCGGTCCTCGCGCCTGGCAGCCAACATCCACCTTCGCGCCATCCCCGAAGGACCACTGACGCTGCTGGCGATCGGGGCGTCCACTGGCGGCATCCACGCCCTCGGCACCTTGTTCAGCAACATGGCGGTGACCACCGGCGTTCCCATCCTGGTCACGCAGCATCTGCCGAGCCCGTTCATGGAAACCTTTGCGCGGCAGATCGCCGCTGCGGCCAAGCGCCCGGCCACGGTTGCGCGGGACGGCAGTCCGGTACGCCCCGACGAGATCCTGATCGCGCCGGGAGACGCGCATCTGACGCTCGAACGGCGCGGGGCGGGGCGGCACCCCTATGTCCGTTTGGAGAAACACCCGGTTGCGAGCGGCTGCCTGCCCTCGCTCGACCCGATGCTGGCGTCGGTTGGCGACCTGTACGGCAGCGGCGCGCTCGCCGTCGTACTGTCGGGCATGGGACGGGACGGGACCCAGGGCGCTGCTCGACTGGTGGCGTGCGGCGGCGGCGTGATGGCCCAGGATGAATGTTCCAGCGCGGTGTGGGGAATGCCGCGCTCTGTTGCCGAAGCGGGTCTGGCGTGCGCGATCCTGCCGCCCGACCAGATTGCCCGCCGAATTGTCTCGCGTATCGGAGATGCCTCTTGGTCGAAATAAGCGACAGTTCGTCACGAATATTGGCGGGACTGCTGGAAGCCCGCACCGGCCAGCAACTGACCATGAGCCGCCGCTGGCGACTGGAAACGGCTCTGTCGGCTTTGCTCCGCGAACGCGGCATCGCCAGCATCGACGAACTCATCACCATCCTGGTCATGGGCCGAGAGCCCGGACTGTCGAATTGGGTTGTGGAGGCCCTGTTGAACAACGAGACCTACTTCTTCCGCGACCGCGCACCGTTCGACCTGATTGCTCGTCAAGCGCTTCCCGCTTTGGCCATCCGCCGCGCGCGGGAACGCCGCCTGCGCATCTGGTCGGCAGGCTGCTCGACGGGGCAGGAAGCCTATTCGCTGGCGATGATGTTCGCCGAGGATCCGGCCAAGTGGGCCGGTTGGCAAATCGACATCCTTGGCACCGACGTGTCGGACAGCGCCGTGGAGCGTGCAAGGTCGGGTAGCTACACCCAGTTCGAGGTGCAGCGCGGGCTTGGCATCTCGCAGATGATCAAATGGTTCGAGGAAGTGCCGAGCGGCTGGCAGGCGGTGGAAGCGCTTCGCCGCCAGGTGCGCTTCGCCAACCACAACATCCTCGAAACCCCGCCGAGGCCGGGCCAGTTCGACCTGGTTCTGTGCCGCAATGTGCTGCTGTATCTGGCGCCGGAGACCAAGACCAAGGCGTTTGATCGGCTGGCCGAAGCGCTGGCGCCGGATGGGTGGCTGATGCTTGGGGCAGGGGAGACGGTGATCGGCCAGACCCGGCGGCTCGAAGCGGATCGGGACAATCGCGGGCTATACCGGCACACTCAGGCGGAAAGCGTGCGCAAAACCGCATAGGCACGCGCGAAGTGGCGGCAAGTCTTGACCTTTGCCCTTTGTTCGTCGCTTCTTACGCCCGTGCAAACCATCGCTCGACCCTCGCCGAACCATGATGCGCGGGCGCTGCCCGTGACCATGATCGTGCTCCATTACACCGGCATGCCCGACGCAGCCGGGGCGCTCGACCGGCTGACGTCTCCCCATGCCAAGGTGTCGTGCCATTATCTGGTCGACGAAGACGGCAGCATCTATCATCTGGTCGATGAGGACAGGCGCGCCTGGCACGCCGGCGCTTCGCATTGGCGCGGGATCAGGGACGTCAATTCTGCCTCGATCGGCGTTGAGATAGTGAACCCCGGTCATGAGTTCGGCTACCGCGACTTCCCCGACGAGCAGATTGCGGCACTCATCCCCTTGGTCGCGCAGATCAAGGAACGCCACGGCATCGGTCGCGGCAATGTCGTCGCGCACAGCGACATCGCACCGGGCCGCAAGGAAGATCCAGGCGAGCTGTTCCCTTGGGAAGCGCTCGCCCGGCGCCGGCTCGCGCTGCCCAGCCCGACACGCAATCTGGTCGATCCCTTGTGGTGCGATGCAGCCTTCCTGCTGGCACTCGAGCGCTTCGGTTATGACGTGTCCGATCAGCAAAAAGCGGTGGTTGCGTTCCAACGGCGGTTTCGGCCCGGGACCATCGACGGGGTGATCGATGGGGAGTGCCGAGCCAAGCTGCTGGCGCTGCTGCTGCCAAGGCCGCTCGGCGACGAGGAATAGCCGCGCTCGCAATGACCGCGAAAGTGGGGTAACGGCACTCCGGTCAGAGGGCCGGGCGGCCGCGGGCTTCCGCAAGGAGGCGCGAGGAAAGTCCGGGCTCCACGAAACAACGGTGCCGGGTAACGCCCGGCGGGCCTCGATGCAGATCGGGGTTCAGGGACAGTGCCACAGAAAGCAGACCGCCTTTGGCTTCAAGCCTTTGGCCTTCGGGCGGGCAAGGGCGAAACGGTGCGGCAAAAGCGCACCGCGCGGCTGGCAACAGGCGCGGCACGGCAAACCCCACCGGGTGCAAGACCGAATAGGGGCGGCAAGGGACGCAAGTTCCGGGGCATGTTTCGGCCCGTCGCCCGGGTTGGTTGCTTGAGCCTGTCGGTAACGTCAGGCCTAGAGGAATGGTCGCCCAGGTGCCTTCGGGCGCTGGACAGAACCCGGCTTACAGGCCCTCTGACACATTACGGCGGCGGGCAACTTCCCACGCCGGGCACGAGTTAAGAGCGACATGGTAAAGCATAGACGATCGAACGACTGGGGCTTTCCCCGCTGGCGAGACTATGACGGCTCGTTCAGTGCCGCGCACATTCGCCTGTGCGACCGGGAAGGCTGCACCGAACCGGGCGATCGTCCCGCGCCCAAGTCGCCCAACAGCCCCGAACGCTGGGCGTTCTGCGAGCCGCATGCGGCGGAGTATAATCGTAACTGGAATTACTTCGAAGGGCTCGACAAGGAGTCGGCGGAGGAGCGCATGCGCGGCGAACAGGCCGATGCGTCCGCTTACACGCAGGCGAGCCATTGGGCGTGGGCCGGGCCCGGCGATGGTACGCGCAGCCGTGACGAGATGCGTGCCCTGGACGCGCTCGAGCTGGAGACGGACGCGACGTTTGCGGACATCAAGGCGGCTCACCGGCGTTTGGCCAAGGCTAACCATCCGGATTTGAAGCAGGGCGACAAGGCCGCGGCTGCGACGTTCCAGAAGGTGCAGACGGCTTATGAGGTGCTGCGCAAGGCCGAGGAGCGGCGCGCGGAGGCAAAGTAGGGGCCTCTCTACGTTGACGGCCGCTCATCCTGAGGAGCGACAGAGCCAGCGAAGCTGGTCGAAGGCGCATCTCGAAGGACGTTCCACGAGCAGAACCGTCCTTCGAGACAGGCCTTCGACTACGCTTACGCTTCGCTCAGTCCTTCCTCAGGATGAGCGGGTGTTGGGTGTCAGGTGTCAGTCCTTACCCCCGCTCGCCAGTCCTCGCCGGCGCTGCTTCCGGCGCGGGCACCGCGGCTTCCGGAGCCGCCACAGCGGCACCCCCGCGCTCGCCAGCACTCTGGTCGCGGACGGCGCGGAACTCGCTTTCGGTGCTCCAGTTCGGCCAAGCCGTCGAGTTCGCCAGACGCGCGCCCAGATTGTGGAGCAGCACCGTGTCCTGCGCCATGCCGGTCAGGTCCCAGCTGGCCTGATACTCATCGTCCGGCTGGTGGTAGCGCTTGGTCGTATATTCCTCCGCCAGGGCATCGCCGCGCGCGGTGCCGCCGGTGACCAGATCGCGGCCGCCTTCGAACGAGAGGGACGGGACACCAACCTTGGCCATGGGGAAATGGTCGGAGCGGTAGAAGTGCCCGGCTTCCGGCTTGGGATCGGGCGAATAGGTGCGGCCCTGCTTGGCGCCTTCCTCGACCAGCAGTCCGAGCAGGTCCTGCTGCACCGATCCGGAGGTTGAGAAATCGCGTGACGGCCCGCTAATGCTGCCGCCATCGGTGTTGAGCACCGCCACGGTCTTGCCCAGCGGATACAGCGGGTTGCGAGCGTAATATTCGGAACCGAGCAGGCCCTTCTCCTCGGCAGTGACGGCAAGGAACACGATCGAGCGCTCAGGGCGTGGGCCGCGCTGGAAACTGCGCGCTTGCTCGATGATCTGGGCAATGCCCGAGGCATTGTCGAGCGCGCCATTGTAGATCCTGTCGCCATTGGCGTCTGGCAGGCCGATGCCGAGATGATCCCAATGGCCGGAGTAGATCACGCTCTCGTCGGGCCGGCTTTTGCCGATGATGCGGCCCACGACGTTTTGCGAGTTGATCACCTGCGCCGTTGCTTCGGCGCTGGCGTTGAGGGTCGCCTGAAGGTCGATGGGACGGAAGTCCTTGCGCCGGGCGGCCGCCTTGGCGGTGTCGAAGTTGAGACCGGCCGCGGCGAACAGCTTGACCGCCGTGTCGCGCTGGATCCAGCTTTCGAATGGGGTGTGGCTGGTCGACGGGTTCTGGCGGACGATGTCGAACATCGTGTTGGTGTTGGAGTTCTTGACCGTGTTCCAGCCGTAGGAGGCCGGTGCGGTCTCGTGAACGATCATGACGCCCGCCGCGCCGCGCTTGGCCGCTTCCTCATATTTGTAAGTCCAGCGGCCATAATAGGTCATCGCCTTGCCGCCGAACTGGCCTTCACCGCCGTCGAAATCCGGGTCGTTGATCAGCACGACCAGGATCTTGCCGCGCACGTCCTGGTCCTTGAAATCGTCCCAGCCACGCTCGGGCGCCGACACGCCGTAGCCGGCGAACACCAAAGGCGCGTTGGCTATATTTACTTGGCTCTGGCCGTTCATTGGGGCGCGAACGGCGACATCCGTGCCCTGAACCAGGTTCAGCGCTCCGGCGCGGGTCTGCAGCGCGACGGTTGGGTTCCGGCGATGTTCGGACTTCAGCAGTGGTACGGGCTGGGTCCATGTGAGCTTGCCGTTGACCACTGCGCCGCCGGGCTGGAGCCCCGCGGCTTTGAATTGCTGAGTGATGTAGGCGACGGTCTTGGTCTCGCCCGGCGTGTTGGGACCGCGGCCCTCATAGGCGTCCGAGCCAAGCACCTGGATGTGGCTGGCAAGGCGCTGCGGGCTGATCGAGACCGCGGTCTGCGCGGTTGCCGGCGCAGCGAGGGACAGGGCTGCGACGCCGCAAAGGAAGGCACGAGTTGAAATAGTGCGCATGGGTCCGGTGACTCGCTCGTTGCTGAACAGGTCAGAGGAGGTGCGCTATCCGGGCGGCGATTTCAATTGGTAAGGGGCCCGTGCGTCGGCGTCTGCCGCGCTTCGCTCGCAATGGTTTAGCCGTCATCCCCGACAATGCGGGAATGACGGCTTAAACGCGTCAGTGTCAGTCGGCTTCCGGGTCCGCTGGCGGGGCGTCTTCCGGGGCGACGCTCGTCTTCTTGTTCGGACGCTTGGGCTTGGGCGCCTTGGGCGGTGCCGGGGTGATCTCGAACGAAGGGGCATTGTCCTTGATCCGGACCTTGACCTCACCGCCGTTGACCAATTTGCCGAACAGAAGTTCTTCGGCCAGCGGCTGCTTGATCTTCTCCTGCACGAGGCGACCCATCGGGCGCGCACCGTAGAGCTTGTCGTAGCCGCGCTCGGTCATCCAGGCCCGAGCTTCCTCGTCCATGTCGATGTGGACGTTGCGCTCGGCCAGCTGCAGTTCCAGCTGGAGGATGAACTTGTCGACGACCCGCGCCACGACGGCCGGTGGCAGATAGCCGAACGGCACGACGGCATCGAGGCGGTTGCGGAACTCCGGCGTGAACATCTTGCGGATGGCGTCTTCCTGCACGTCCTCGCGGCTCATGGCCCCGAAACCGATGCTTTCACGCGCCATGTCCGACGCGCCGGCATTGGTGGTCATGATCAGGATCGTGTTGCGGAAATCGACCGTCTTGCCGTGGTGATCGGTCAGCTTTCCGTTGTCCATGACCTGCAGCAGGATGTTGAACAGGTCGGGATGCGCCTTCTCGATCTCGTCCAGCAGCAGCACCGAATGCGGCTGTTGATCGACCGCGTCGGTCAGCAATCCGCCCTGATCGTAGCCGACGTAGCCCGGAGGCGCACCGATCAGGCGGCTGACCGAGTGGCGTTCCATATACTCCGACATGTCGAAGCGCTGGAGCGGAATGCCCATCACGCTCGCCAGCTGACGGGCAACCTCGGTCTTGCCGACGCCGGTGGGGCCGGAGAACAGATAATTGCCGATCGGCTTGTCAGCGTCGCGGAGACCAGCGCGGCTCAGCTTGATGGCCGAGGCGAGCTTTTCGATCGCCAGATCCTGGCCGAACACCACGCGCTTGAGATCGCTTTCGAGATGCTCGAGCAGGCGCTTGTCGTCGCTCGACACGCTCTTCGGTGGGATGCGCGCCATGGTTGCGACGACCTGCTCGATCTCGCGGGTGGTGATCACCTTCTTGCGCTTCGAAGGCGGCACCAGCATCTGCATCGCGCCGACTTCGTCGATCACGTCGATCGCCTTGTCCGGCAGCTTGCGGTCGTGGATGTAGCGGGCGGAAAGTTCGACCGCCGACTTGATGCTGTCCGGGGTGTAGCGGACATTGTGGTGCTGCTCGAACGACGAGCGAAGCCCGGCGATGATTTTGATCGTGTCTTCGACCGTTGGCTCGTTGACGTCGATCTTCTGGAACCGGCGAAGTAGCGCGCGATCCTTTTCGAAGTGGTTGCGAAACTCCTTGTAGGTGGTCGAGCCGATGCAGCGGATCGCACCTGAGGAGAGGGCGGGCTTGAGCAGGTTGGACGCGTCCATCGCGCCGCCGCTGGTGGCACCGGCGCCGATCACCGTGTGGATCTCGTCGATGAACAGGATCGCGTCCGGAAGCTTCTCCAGCTCGGACACAACGGACTTCAAGCGCTCCTCGAAGTCACCGCGGTAGCGTGTGCCGGCCAGCAGCGAGCCCATATCGAGCGAATAGATAACCGCAGGCTTGAGCACGTCGGGCACGTCGCCCTCGATGATCTTGCGCGCGAGACCCTCGGCAATGGCGGTCTTGCCCACGCCCGGATCGCCCACATAGAGCGGATTGTTCTTGGACCGGCGGCAGAGGATCTGCACCGTGCGATCGACCTCGGCCATACGACCGATCAGTGGGTCGACCTTGCCCAACTTGGCTTTCTCGTTGAGGTCGACGCAAAATTGCTTGAGCGCCGATTCCTTCTTGTCGCCGCTGGGCTTGTCGGCCTTTTCTTCATTGAGGCCAGTCGCCTTGGTCTCTTCGGCCGGCGTGTCGCCCTTGCCGACGCCGTGGCTGATGTAGGTCACGGCATCCAGGCGGCTCATGTCCTGCTGCTGGAGGAAGTAGACGGCATAGCTTTCACGCTCGGAGAACAAAGCCACGAGCACATTGCCGCCGGTGACCTCGTCGCGGCCGGAGGACTGGACGTGCAGGATAGCGCGCTGAACGACGCGCTGGAAACCGGACGTCGGCGTCGGATCGGTGCCGCTGTCGGCGACCAGCGCGCCGAGTTCGCCGTCGAGATATTGCTTCACGGTGGCCTTGAGTTCGTCGCGGTTCACGCCGCACGCGGTCATCACCTTTGAAGCATGATTGTCATCGATCAACGCCATAAGCAGATGCTCGAGCGTGGCGTATTCGTGCCGACGCCGGCTTGCTTCACCAAGGGCGTTATGAAGAGTCTGTTCCAATTCGCGAGCGAAACTGGGCATTTAGGAGCTCCTGAGCCGAGCGGCGAACGGGCCCTCGGACTTGTAACGTATGTCGGAAAGGGAGGCGCACCGATCAAGGGCGCCAAAGACGTATTCGTGTCGGAGCCTATCGCTTGAACAGGTCATCGGCGGCGCTGCGGTGCTGAGCCGCTTTGTCCATGTGGTTGCGCGTCCGCACGATCTCCGCCTCCAGGGCAGCAATCCGCTCTGCAAGCTCGTGCTGCGACAAGGGGTCGAGGTCCTGCTTTCCGACCGCGGTGAGCGGATCGGTCGGCGTGGACGGGAAGAGCTCGTCGAGGTCCATGGCTGCCAAGGTCGGCCTGCGACCGGCGACTGTCAACGCGGTCTTGAACCGGTCGCCGTGCGCAACCGCTCATCCCGGCGCAGACGTGATTGTTTCGCATACCGTCGCGAAACCCTCTTCCTCCGGAAGCGCCGCTCTGCTGAAGGGCGTTAACAGGCTGTTGAAGGAAAACTTGCGTGAGCGACGCCGTGCCCGAGACCATGACCGCAATCGAGATCAGCGCGCCCGGTGGGCCGGAGGTGCTGGTGCCCTCCGTGCGCCCGGTGCCCAAGCCCGGTGCGGACGAAGTCTTGATCCGAGTGGCCGCCGCGGGGGTCAACCGGCCCGACATGCTGCAACGACGGGGGTTCTACGCTCCGCCGCCGGGCGCCAGTGACATCCCCGGCCTGGAAATTGCCGGAACGGTGGTCGGAGCCGGAGCGAATGGCATGCATCTGATCGGCACCAAGGTGTGCGCTTTGGTCGCGGGGGGCGGCTATGCGGAATATTGCGTTGCGCCAGTGGGCACGTGCTTGCCGGTACCGGCGGGCTTGTCGCTGAACGAGGCCGCGGCGCTGCCCGAGACGGTTTTCACCGTGTGGACCAATTTGTTCGAGCGGGGCTTCGCCGCCGACGGCGATTGGGTGCTGGTGCACGGCGGCACGAGCGGCATCGGCACGACCGCGATCAGCCTCGGCCGCTTGTTCGGTCTCAAGGTCATCGTCACCTGCGGGTCGGATGAGAAGTGCGCGCGGGCGCTTGAACTCGGCGCCGCCGCCGCGGTGAACTATGCTTCGGGTGATTACGTGGCCGAGGTCATGAGGCTGACGGGCGGGGCAGGCGTGTCGGTGGTGCTGGACATGGTCGGGGGCGATTACGTACCGCGCAATATCGCGGCGCTTGCCGAAGAGGGCCGCCATGTCTCGATCGCCACTCAGCGCGGAGTGAACGCCGAAGTAAACTTCATGGATGTGATGCGCCGGCGCCTCACGCTGACGGGATCGACGCTCCGTCCGCGATCGGTGGCATTCAAGAGCGCCGTTGCGGACGAGATCAAGTCCCATGTGTGGAGCTTTGTCGAGAGCGGCCAACTTCGCCCGGTGATGGACCGGAGCTTTCCCTTAGCCGAGGCGGCGGCGGCCCATGCCCGGATGGAAGCCGGCGACCATGTCGGCAAGATCGTGCTGACGATCTAGCGCGCCAGCCGATCGTCCCAATCCCAGCGCTGCGCTCCGATCAGCCGAACGCCAGCGGCATCGGGATGGAGTGGGTTGATCAGGTAGTTGAACGAGTGCGGCGCGATCGCTGCGGGTACCTTCGCCAGCGCAATGCTGCCTTCTGCCAGCCAATGGTCGCCCCACGCGACGCTTGTCTCGATATCAGGTAGATCCCCGCGCCACTCTTCGGTTTTGAGGTCGGGGACTTCGATTTCAAGAAGCTGATAGTCCGCCGGCAAGGCCTCTTCCTCTTCGAACTGAACGAGAGCTTCCAACAAGGCTAGCGCCGGACTTTCCGCCACATAGATGATTTGCTTGCCGACGTTGTGCCACCGGCCGCTTGCGAACATTCCGCCTTGTCCATCAAGCGCCTGGAATTCCGACACTCGCCACACGATCAAGCGAAGAAGCCCCACTTCAGCTGGAGCAGTTTTTCCTCAAGCAAGCGACCACCGTCTTCGGTGCGCATGAGGTCAAGCGCCACACGCTTGCCAAGCGTCCGTTTCTCCTTGGACAGCCAGCGCCGGACGCGAGCGGGGTCCTTGAAGATCTCCATCGACAGATCGAGCATGCGCATCAGTCGAGCCAGGCGCTGGCTTTCTTCGACGTTGAGCCGCTCGTTCGCCTCGAGGCGACGCTCGAGCGTCCGGCGTGGGCCGATGGCCTGCGCGAGTTCGCCGATGGTGAAACCGTAATCGCGCATCAGCACGCGCAACATCTTGACCGGCAAGCCAGCCTCGATCGCCGCAACGCGCGCGGGCGAAACCTGCTTGGGAAAGTCCTCGACCTGAACTGCTGTGGCCATGTGACGTATATAGTCCCGCCATCTGCCAAAGTCCAGTGCAGCCTGCGGGCGCAAAGCATGTTCGCCTTGCACGCAGCGCGCCTTCGCCGTAAACGTCGTGGCATCCAAGTGGCCGCTCCGTGACGGGGCGGCCCTTTCTATATTCGGGAAAGTTTCGCCCCATGGCCCAGCCGCTCATGCCTCATGCCACCGCCGCCTGGCTGGTCGACAACACTGCTTTGTCCTTCGAGCAGATTGCCAATTTCTGCGGCCTTCACTTGCTGGAAGTGCAGGCCATTGCCGATGACACGGCAGCGACCAAGCTGACCGGCCGCGATCCGCTTCCTTCGGGCGAGCTGACGCATGAGGAGATCGAGAAGGGTCAGGCCGATCCCGATTATCGCCTGCAGATGCACAAGGAGCCAGATCCGGTCACCCGCACCAAGGGCCCGCGCTACACGCCGGTGTCCAAGCGGCAGGACAAGCCCGACGGCATCAACTGGATCATCCGCAATCATCCCGAGGTTAGCGACGGCGCGATTGGCAAATTGATCGGCACCACCCGCACGACCATCGCCGCGATCCGCGACCGCAGCCATTGGAACATGCCGAATATCCAGCCCAAGGATCCGGTGACGCTTGGCCTCACCACTCAGCGTGAACTCGATGCGGCTGTCGCCAAGGCACAGAAGGCTGCCGGCATGGAAGCGCAGACCGATACGCGCTTCGACGGCGACCGCGCGGCCCTGATCGAGGAGCTGCGCGCCGAGCGCCTGCAGCACGCCCGCGATGCCGAGGCAGCGCTGGCCGACCCGGCCGATGCTCCGCGCGAAATCGTCCCCGGCATCGTTGATCCGTTCAAGCGCGCTTGAACCGCAGCGGCGGTTGCGCCACGGTTTGAAGCATGAACGCTGAGTCCATGCCCGACGCGCTGAACTTCGAAGCGGCGCTTGCCCGCCTCGAGGAAATCGTGCGCCTCCTTGAACGCGGCGAGGCGCCGCTCGACCAGTCGATCGACCTCTACCAGGAGGGCGATCGGCTCAAGCGCTTGTGCGAGGAACGGCTGACATCCGCCCAGGCGCGGATCGACGCCATCGCGCTCGGGCCGGACGGCACCCCCAAGGGAACCGTTCCTTTTGGCAATGGCTGAGCCCTCCGCAACCAGTTCCGACCTGATCGCCGAGTCCAGGCGGATCGGCGGCGACCTCGATGATCTGTTCGGGCGCTTGCTCGCCGGTCATGGTGACGGCCGGGACCGCTTGTTCGAAGCCATGCGCCATGCGGCGATCGGCGGCGGCAAGCGGCTTCGACCGGTGCTGACCGTCGCCACGTCTCGTCTGTTCGGCCTTGCCGAGGATCGCGCGCTGCGTGCCGGCGCGGCGATCGAGTGCATCCACGTATACAGCCTGATCCACGACGACCTGCCGTGCATGGACGACGACGACCTTCGCCGCGGCAAGCCAACGGTGCACAAGGCGTATGGTGAAGCGACCGCCGTACTCGCCGGGGACAGCCTTCATGCCTTGGCCTTCGAGATATTGGCGGATGACGCCACCCACGAAGACCCGTTCGTCCGATCGGAACTTGTGTTCGAACTGGCGCGCGCGTCGGGCCCGCATGGCATGGCCGGAGGGCAAATGCTCGACCTGGACGCCGAAGCTCGCGAGCTCGACTTGCCAGCGATCACGCGCCTGCAGCAGCTTAAGACGGGCGCCTTGATCGAATATTCGGTGGAGGCGGGCGCGATCATGGGTCACCAGCCGCCCGAAGCGCGAGTGGGCTTGCGCGGCTTCGCCCGCAACGTCGGACTTGCCTTCCAAATCGCGGACGATCTGATCGACCATGCCGGCGACGAACAGGCCGCGGGCAAGCGCGTCGGCAAGGATGCTGCAGCCGGAAAGGCGACTTTCGTGTCTCTGCTGGGAGCCGACCGCGCTCGGGCCCAGGCGGAGATGCTGGTGGAGCAGGCGATCGAGCACCTCCACGATCGGGGCGCCGAGGCCGACCTGCTTCGCGCCGTCGCGCGGTACGCCGTGGAGCGCGACCGGTGAGCGTTGCCTCACCGCCGCCAGCGCATCGCATCGGCGTCTATCCGGGCACGTTCGACCCGCTGACGCTTGGCCATCTCGACATCGTCAAGCGGGGCGCGCGGCTGGTCGACAGCCTGGTTGTCGGAGTGACCACCAACCCGTCCAAGCAGCCCATGTTCACGGTCGCCGAGCGCATCGAAATGGTCCGCCGCGACACCGTGCATATACCCGGCGTCAGTGTGGTCGAGTTCGATTCCCTCCTGATGGACTTTGCCGAGCGCGAGGGGGCGGCGATGATCCTGCGCGGGCTGCGCGCGGTGGCCGATTTCGAATATGAGTATCAGATGGCCGGCATGAACCAGCAGCTCAACGACCGCATCGAGACCGTCTTCCTGATGGCCGACGTGTCGCTGCAGCCGATCGCTTCACGTCTGGTCAAGGAGATCGCGCGCTATGGCGGCGCGATTGACAAGTTCGTGACGCCGGCGGTTGCCGCCGATGTCGCCGCCAGGCTTGCCGCCGGCGGCGGGCGCGTCGCCGAGTAGGGGAAGAGAAGCATGCTTAAGTCCGTATTCGCGCTGCCTTTGCTGGGCTTTGCGCTGATAGCCGCGGCCGCGCCTCAGCCGGTTCAGCCGGCTGTGTCCGTGCTGCCGATCAACGCGCCAGCCGCGATCGCCGCCGACCAGAACAATCGCTGGACATTGGAGCTGTCCAATGGCGGCCCGGTGGTCATCCAGCTTCGCCCTGACGCGGCGCCGTTGATGGTGCAGCGGGTGCAGCAATTGGCGGGGCAAGGGCTTTACAATGGGCTGACCTTTCACCGCGTGATCCCGGGCTTTATGGCGCAGGGCGGCGATCCCAAGGGTGATGGCTCGGGCGGGTCGACGCTGCCGGACCTCACGGCCGAGTTCAACACGCTGCCCCATCTGCGCGGAAGCGTCGCGGCGGCGCGGGCGGACAGCCCTAACAGCGCGAACAGCCAATTCTACATTATGTTCGGGCCGAAGATCAGCCTCGACGGCAAGTATACGGTGTTTGGCCGGGTGATCGAAGGCATGACCTTCGTCGACCAGATCGAGGCAGGCGAGCCGCCTGCCAATCCAACCCGCATCACGCGCAGCTACATCGGCGGGGCGGCGACCGACACCAGCCTGTCGCCCAAGCCCGATCCCGAGGCACCCGCCCGACAGTCCCCGACCGGCGGCTGATGCGGGTCGACGCGTTCGACTTTCACCTTCCCGAA
This sequence comes from uncultured Sphingomicrobium sp., assembly GCA_964243335.1. GTDB lineage: Bacteria > Pseudomonadota > Alphaproteobacteria > Sphingomonadales > Sphingomonadaceae > Sphingomicrobium. Next base: position 232,305 of record CAXTED010000001.1, read on the forward strand.
GACCGCATTGCGCTCCGCCCGGCGCGGCCACGCGATGCTGCACGGCTGTTGCAGGTGTCGCCGGAGGGGCTGAGCGATCACGGCGTGCGGGACCTGCCGGGCCTGCTGCGCGCGGGCGACGCTCTGGTGTTCAACGACACACGGGTGATCCCGGCGCAACTGGAGGGTCGGCGGGGGGAGGCCAGGGTTGGCGTCACCCTGCACAAGCGCCACGACCTTCGCGCGTGGTGGGCGTTCGTTCGCAACGCCAAGCGCCTGCGGGTCGGTGATGTAGTGGAGTTCGCCAAAGACGTTGCAGCTAGTGTTGAAGCCAAAGGCGAGGACGGCGCGGTGCTGCTTCGCTTTGGCGGTGAGGAGCCGGTCGAGCTGTTGCTGGAGCGTGCCGGGACCATGCCCTTGCCGCCGTATATCGCCAGCAAGCGCGCCATCGATGCCGACGACGCGTCCGACTATCAGACCATGTTTGCGCGCGAGCCGGGCGCGGTGGCCGCGCCAACCGCCTCACTGCATTTCACAGAGCAACTATTGGCGGACATCGACGCGGCTGGGATCAAGCGCGAGACACTGACGCTGCACGTTGGTGCGGGCACGTTCCTGCCGGTGAAGGCCGACGATACCGCCGACCACAGGATGCACGCCGAATGGGGCCGCATCGACGCCGACACCGCCGACCGCCTCAACGCGGCGCGGGCCGCGGGTGGCCGCCTGATCGCGGTCGGCACCACCGCGCTTCGCCTGCTGGAGAGCGCGGCGGACGAGATGGGCGAGATTCAACCGTTTGCGGGCGACACGGCCATCTTCATCACGCCGGGCTACCGCTTTCGTGCGGTCGATGGCCTGTTGACCAACTTTCACTTGCCGCGATCGACCTTGTTCATGCTGGTATCAGCGTTGATGGGGCTCGACACCATGCGCGCGGCCTATGCCCACGCCATCGCGGCGGAGTATCGGTTCTACAGTTACGGAGACACCAGCCTGCTGCTGCCATGAGGGCTCAGCGCAGCAGGGCCGCTTCGATGATCTCCACCGCCCGCGCTGTTCCGCCAGCGCTTGGCACGGTTTGCGCGAGAGCCTGAACGCGCTGGCGCATTCCGGCATCGGCAAGCATCCGTGCCACCTGTGCGTCGAGGCCTTTCTGACCTTTGGCCATCCGCTCGCCGACGCCATGATGCACAAGCCGAGCCGCGGCACCCTTCTGATCGAAAGCGATCGGTCGGGCGAGCACGGGAACGCCGGCCTCGATCGAATCCAACACGGTGTTCAGCCCGGCATGGCAGACGGTGAGGTCCGCCAGCTTCAGCGTGGCGCGTTGAGGCATGAAGTCGGTGATGAAGTCCGCACCCACCCGGGCAGCCAGGCGCGGTGAGAGCTTGCCGCAGTGGGCGACGAGGATTTGTCCGCCCGCCGCATGTACCGCGCGCGTGATCGACCGGAACAAGCGCCAGCGATGACCCTGCACCGTGCCGAGCGACGCGAACACGAACGGCTTGGCGGGATCCGGCGTGAACGGCAGCGGCACCGACGCTTCCACCCGGCGGATTGGTCCCACGGCGACAAATGGAGGAGGGGTGCTGAGGGGAAAGTCATAGCCAGTCAGCACTTGCGAGATTTGGATCGGCGGCAAGCAGTCCTGAAGCGTTCGCCACGGCGCAAGGCCCCAGCGCTTGGTCCTTTTCGCGATCACTTCGTAGTGCCGACGGCTGAGCCAGTCCGCGACCCTCTCGCCGCCAAGCGCACGCTTGATACCTGCCGGCGATGGATCGAACGGCCAGTCGAGGTACGGCAAGGGCATGCCCGGCGCGCGGTTGATCGGCAGCGCCGAGGCGACGGCTACGACGGGCAATTGCAGGTGCGCCGCCAGCAGAAAGGCAGCGGGTTCGAGTTGGTCGCCGATGATCGCCTCGATGCCGAGCTCCCGAAGCAACTCAGGTCCGCCATCACAAAGCTGATCCGTCAGTTTGGCCAAATCACGGATCGTCCGGAGCACGCCAAACACGCCCGTTGGCCGCTCCGCATTGCTGAGCACGCGGGCAGCGTCGGGATCACCGGGGCGCGCTTTCACTTGATGCGCGCCGATCACGGGGCTGGCGACCAGAGATCGCCCACCGGCATTCAGCACGAAGTGCACGGCGTGACCGCGCGCAGCCAGTGCTTCGCCCAGCACCTCGAACAAGCGCACGTGGCTGAAATAGGGTGGGCAGAGAATCGCGATACGGGCCATGGGCTGTGGCTGCCTGTGCGCTGCGCCAGAGGCTGGTGGCAATGCGAAACTTTTTGCCGCGCCGTCCGTATCCAGACTGCTCGTTCGTGAGCATGGCCACTGGATTCCCAAGCGCGATGCGTAGCTTACCCTCGTCTGGTATCATTCCGAGCGCTGCGCCGTCGCCGATGGCGGCGACCCTGTCGCGTTGGCCTCCGATCGTGTGGGCGCTCGCCGGTACGGCTCTGACCTTTGCCCTGGGCGTCTGGCTGCAATGGCTCGGACGGTCGTGGTTGGGCGACCAGGGATTCAATCTTTGGGACAATGGCTTCGGCGGTGCGGGCAATAGCCAGAGCCTGCTTGATCCTTATGCTCTGCTGCACCTGAGCTTTGGCATGATCCTGCTTGGCGTGCTGCGCTTCTACCGGCTCAGCTGGCCCGCGGCGATGCAGGCGTGCACGGCTTTTGCGGGGCTGGCAGCGTGGGAAGCGGTGGAGAATGTGCCCGCCGTGATCGCCTTGTTCCATCCGCCGACGGGCGCTTCCAGTTACGGTGGCGATTCCTTGCTTAATGTTGCCGGAGACCTGGTGGCCGGGATGCTTGGCTTTCTTGCCGCCCGGCACTGGTCCGGCGCTCGCATCATGGCGACCCTCATTGCGATCGAAGGCATGGCCGGCGTGATGATCGGTGACGGGCTGCTGATCGGCAGCTTGCGCATGATCGGGCTGGCTTAACCGCCCGACAGTCGCCGGCGCTCGGCCGGCAAGCGCCACCACGGCGTGCCCGGGCTCAGGTGATGCTCGCGGTGATAGCCGAAGTGGAAACAGGTCAGCAGTGAGACCAGCCACGGATATTCATTGCTACGGGCGTTGTGCGCATCCGCAAACGGCGCATCCTCATGCCGGTGCGGCAGGAAGGTGCCAAAGTAGAATAATTGCAGCGAAGACAGGATCGAGGGCAAGGCCCAGAACAGCAGCAGATTCTCCAGCCGCACGCCGAGAAGAAGCATGTAGGTCCAAGAGATCGCCGCCAGCACCAGGAACTCGCGCAGCCCGAAGTAGCGGCGCATGAATTGGCCGAACCAAGGCACCAGCCGGGTAGGGTGGTCTTCGTGGAAATCGGGATCGCGGCCCGTCCCGACATGGCGATGGTGGTCGAAGTGCTTGGGGGCCAGCCGGTCCATCCAGAAGCCCGCGTAGAGCAATAATGAAAGCCGGCCGACGGAGCGGTTCACGCTTGGCCGTCCGGGCGCCAGGCTGCCGTGCATGGCATCGTGCGCGACGATGAACAGGCCAACACAAAGCCAGGTCTGGACGGCGACGATGGGGATAGCCCATGCCCATTGCGTTCCGGTCGGGCGGAAGAGGAACACGGCAAACACGTGCAGCGCCGCCCAAGACGCGATGATGGCCGCCGCCAGCAGCAATCCAATGCGCGTCTGGCGCTCGGGAGTAAGGGCGGGGGCCGCTTGCATCCCCCTTAGATAGGACGCCGGATCAGGCGTGGAAATAGCCCCAAAGGAGGCGTGCGGTCATCGCCAGGCTGATCGCCACCAGCAACGGCCGGATCAGCGCCGCGCCAAAGCGCATGGCGGTGTGGCTGCCCAGCCATCCGCCGGCCATCGATCCAAGCGCCATGCAGGCGCCCAGCAGCCACAACACCTGGCCGCCCAGAGCGAACAACAGCACCGCCGCGATGTTGCTGGTGAAGTTGAACAATTTGGTCAGCGCGGTGGCGCGGGTCAGTCCAAGGCCGCGAAGGCCGACCAGGCTGGCGGTGAAGAAGGTGCCCGTGCCCGGCCCGAAGAAACCGTCGTAAAAGCCGATTGCGCCGCCGACAGGGGTGTAGCCGCGTGCCGACACTCGCTCATGCGCGTCCTCGTCGCTCATGCGCGGGCTGACTAGGACGTAGAGCGCAACCGCCATCAGCAGGCCGGGGATGAGCAGGTTGAGGAAGCGCGTGTCGACCTGCTGCACCAGCACGCAACCAGCCGCGGCCCCGGCGAATACTGCCACCACCGCGACGATGTTGCGGCGCCAGTCGATCAGGCCCTTGCGGCCGTAATTGGACATGGCAACCAAAGTGCCGAACATCGACTGTAGCTTGTTGGTCCCCAGCGCCTGCAATGGCGGCAGCCCGGCGAACAGCAGGGCCGGCATCATGATCAGCCCGCCCCCACCCGCGATCGCATCGATGAACCCGGTGACAAAGGCGACGGCGGTCAGCGCGGGATAGAGCCATTGATCGATCATGCGGTGCCCATAGCAGGCATGACCGCGCCGTCACCGCCCAACCCTAGCGCTCCGAACTCGACTTTGCGGCTGCCCGCGACGTAGGGCGGGCGCGATGACACGATTTCACTTCACCATCGATGCTACGGACGGCGCCGCGCGCACCGGCTCCATCGCCATGCGTCGCGGGACGATCCGCACGCCCGCCTTCATGCCGGTGGGCACCGCCGCCACCGTCAAGGCGGTCAAGCCCAGCGACGTGCGCGCGTCGGGGGCGGACATACTGCTGGGCAACACCTACCACCTGATGCTTCGTCCCGGGGCCGAGCGGGTGGCGCGCCTCGGCGGGCTGCATCGCTTCATGGGGTGGGACCGGCCGATCCTGACCGACAGCGGCGGCTATCAGGTGATGAGCCTGTCCGACCTCACCAAGGTCACCGAGGAAGGCGTGTCGTTCAAGAGCCACCTCGATGGATCGCGGCACATGCTCAGCCCCGAGCGCTCGATCGAGATCCAACGCCTGCTGAGCAGCGACATCGTCATGCAGTTCGATCAATTGGTGCCCACCACCGCCACGCCCGAGGTGCAGCAGGGAGCGATGGGGCAGTCGATTCGCTGGGCGCAGCGGTCCCGCGCCGAGTTCGACCGCGGCGAAGCCCATGCAGAGGGCGCGGCTTTGTTCGGCATCCAGCAGGGGGCGCTCGACGAAGGCCTTCGCGGGCGATCCGCCGAGGCGCTGCAGGAGATCGGCTTCGACGGTTACGCGGTCGGCGGGCTGGCGGTAGGCGAGGGGCAGGAGGCGATGCTCGCCTGCCTCGACTTCGCGCCTGGCGAGCTACCGGTCGACAAGCCGCGCTATCTGATGGGCGTCGGCAAGCCCGACGACATCGTCGAGGCCGTGCGCCGCGGTATCGACATGTTCGACTGCGTGCTGCCGACGCGATCGGGGCGCAACGGCCAAGCGTTCACCGCCGACGGCCCCCTCAACCTGCGCAACGCCAGGTTCGCCGAGGACGAGGAGCCGATCGAGCCGGGCTGCCCGTGCCTCGCCTGCACCGGCTGGAGCCGCGCCTACATCCACCACCTCGTACGATCGGGCGAGATACTGGGTGCCATGCTGATGACCGAGCATAATCTGTGGTTCTACCAACGGCTGATGGCCGGCCTTCGGGAGGCCATCGCATCGGGCACTTTCACCGCCTACGCCGCGGCGTTCCTCGATCGCTACAAAGCGGCGTCGCTCACTCGCCGCGGATCATGAAGGTGGCGGCGCTGTGCGCGATCGGGCGGGACGGATCGCCGCCGTGCGCCAGACCGCGAACAAAAGCGACGCGCCGGGTCAGCTTGGTGCATTGGCAATGCGCGATGACCGTTTCGCCCTGCGCGGATGGGCGGAGGTAATCGAGCCGGAGGTCGAGCGTCACCACCGTCCGAAAGCGCCCCATCTTCTTCCACACGGCGGTTCCGGCGCACGTATCGACCAGGCTGACCACGGCGCCGGTGGCGATCCCTCCGCTGCCCGGCAGGCTGACCAGTTGGGGGGCCCAGGGGAGCGCGAGTTCGACCCAGTCGTCGCCCGACGCATGATATTCGAGCCCTAGCGCGCGGCCGTGCCCAACCGTTCTCGCCAGCTTGAAGAAGGCCTCGGGATCGAACCCGCCAGGCTCCCCGAATGCAGCACGGCGGAAGTCCTCGGCCGCGCTCACGCCAGGCGCCGAGCGGTGTCCTGCACCAGTTGGATCATATTGGGCACGCCCTGAGTCCGGTTCGACGACAACTGCCGCGCCAGTTCGAACGGCGCCAAAGCCGCGGCCACGTCGGTCTCCGCGATGTCGGCCGGGGCCTGGTCCTGCACGGCACTCAGCACCAGAGCGACGATCCCCTTGGTGATCGCTGCATTGCTGTCGGCGAGGAAATGCAACCGGCCATCGTCCAGCCGTGTCGGATATACCCAGACCGACGCCGAGCAACCGCGCACCAGCGTGGCGGGGGTCTTGAGGGCGTCGGGCATCGGCTCCAGCGCGCGGCCAAGGTCGATCAGCAGCCCGTAGCGATCCTCCGCGTCGAGCATCTGGTAATCGTCGAGAATGTCGGCAAGCGGCGGGACGTCGGTCATGCGCCAGCCCTTACGAAGTTCGTCGCTTCGCGCAAGGCAGCCTTCGGCTAGCCGCGGTAAAGCAAAGCACGCTTGCAAGCAGCCCAGCCGCCCCGTAAAGGCGCCATCAGTGGGCGTGTAGCTCAGTGGTAGAGCACTGTGTTGACATCGCAGGGGTCGCAAGTTCAATCCTTGCCACGCCCACCAGTTTCCACCGGGAACTTGGACGCGCTTTCTGAGCGTGAGCGTCCTTGTGGCTGCCCTGACCTCAATGCATCTCGAAAATAGCTGAGACGGCGCATCCTTTCGCTCCTATTTCGCCGATGCCGCGTTGGGGGTGAAAGGAGCACCTGATGGCTGGCCAGACCCAAAGCACCGAGCGGGACGACAAGAAGCGAGTTCAGGCGGTCGATCCGTCCACTGGTGAAAAGGGCCCGGCCCACGACGTTCATACGGCGGCCCATGCGAAGGCGGCCGCCCAAGCCGCCAGCGAAGCCTATCGTGCGTGGCGCAGGACATCCTTTGCGGATCGGGCACGCGTCATTCGGCGGGCAGGGGAGTTGCTGCGCGAGCGCACGGACGACCTTGCCGCCTTGATGACCGCCGAGATGGGCAAGACGCTCGATGAAGGCAAAGCCGAGGTCGAGAAGTGCGCCGTTCATTGCGATTGGTTCGCCGAGCACGCTGAAGGGTATCTCGCCAAGGAGCCGGTCGACATTGGCGGGGGAGAGGCGTTCGTCACCTTCAACCCGATCGGCGTCGTGCTGGCGGTCATGCCTTGGAATTTTCCGTTCTGGCAGGTGTTCCGGTTCGTGGCTCCGGCGTTGATGGCCGGCAATGGTGCCCTGTTGAAGCATGCCAGCAACGTGCCCGGCTGCGCGCTCGCCATCGAACAGGTGCTGCACGACGCAGGCGTTCCCCGTGACCTGTTCCGGACCTTGATCCTGCCGAGCAGCGACATCGAGGCGCTGATCAAGGACGAGCATATCGCTGCCGTGACCCTGACCGGCAGTGTGGAGGCGGGTCGCAGCGTGGCCTCGGCCGCCGGGTCGGTGCTGAAGAAGTGCGTCTTGGAGCTGGGTGGATCCGACGCTTACATCGTGCTCGAAGATGCGGACATCCAGGCGGCCGCGAAGATCGCGGCGACGGCAAGGATGGTCAATGGCGGCCAGAGCTGCATCGCAGGCAAGCGCTTCATCGTGCTCCAGTCCGTGGTTGAGCCATTCGAACAAGCGCTCGTGCAGGCGATGCAGGCGTTCGAGATGGGGGATCCCAAGGCAGCTGGAACGAAGCTTGGGCCCATGCAGAGCGTTACCGCCCGCGACGACATTCATCGTCAGGTCACCGAAAGTATCGCGAACGGCGCGCGCCTGTTGCTCGGCGGGACCGTGCCGGACAAGCCGGGGGCCTGGTATCCGGCAACCGTTCTGACGAACGTGCGGCCGGGGCAGCCGGCGCATGACGAGGAGGTCTTTGGGCCAGTCGCGGCGATCATCGCTGCACAGGACGAACAGGAGGCTATCCGCATCGCCAACAGCAGCGAATTCGGGCTTGGCTCGGGCGTGCTGACCAGCGACCTGGAACGCGGCCGCCGCATCGCCTCCGAGGAGCTCGAGGCAGGCATGAGCTTCGTCAACGAGAACGTGCGATCCGATCCGCGGATGCCGTTCGGCGGCGTCAAGCAGTCGGGCTATGGTCGTGAGTGCGGTTCGTACGGCATCCGCGAGTTCGTCAATATCAAAGCCGTGCAAGTAACGGACTTGAGCAAGGCCGACGGAAGCAAGGTCGAGTAGTTGCTAGGCAGTGCGACCGGACTCTCGGTAATTCGTGCTGCTAGCTCAGAACCGGAACCAGCCTAGAAGCAACGCCAGCAGCAGCGTTCCGACGATTGTGATCAGGAGGGAGCCAAGGCACCCAGTACGGTTGGATAAGAAGAACATTCTTGTCCTTTCGTTCGAGTAAGCGGCAGGGCAATCTTCGAGTGCCCTGCCGCTACGCGTCAGCCCGCCTTACAGCCGGCTGGTGCTGCTGGTGCCGTTGGTGGTGCGATGGTCGTGATTATCCTTGCGCTTGAGGCCGAGCAGACCGGCCAGGCCGAGCAAGCCCAGCCAGCCCCACTTGTCGCCGTCGTCATCATCGCTGCGCGTGTCGGTTGTGGCGACGCCCGATCCATCGGTCGGAGCGGTCGATTGGGCCAAACCCGCGGTGCTGCAGGACAGAGCGATGCCGGCCGCAAGGACCAGAGTTTTCTTGTTCAGAACCATAAAAGTTTCCCTCTTTCGAACAGTCGGTAAGCCCCACCGAAGCTCGTTAACGGGAAAGGCGAGAGCGAAGTTCCTCAACAGGGTGCGGGGCAAACCAAGGAGCGAGCGAGCACTTATCAGGCGCGAAGCATCCGTGACGTTGATGCCTTCGATAGAGGACACCAGCCAGCGATGCTTCGGCATCGCAGTTTCTTCGTAGCCGACCGCACCAAAGGCAAGTGTTCACCAAGGCTTCAGATGAACAAGGCAATTGGGCCATAGTAGGGGGCCGCCTAACTAGCGGCGGAATATAGATAAGCGGCCGACGGCGACGTTGTGACCACGTCTTATCTCAGACCAAACATTATCATGAGCCGGGGCACCGGACGAGGGGGACACTTCAGCATGCCAAGTCAGAACAGGATGCCGATCAAGGACGCTCCTGCCCAGGACACAGATGTCCTGCCCGGATCCAAGCCGCACAGCTGGCCGTCGGCCGAACTTCTGCGCGGCTTCGAAGCGGCCGGCCTCGCCTTGTGGACCTGGAACGTCGACGACGACAGTTTCACCATGGACGAGCGCGGCTTCGCGCTGTGGGGTCTACCATGGAAGGAACATCTTACTTTCGAAGACCTGTCGCAGCATATCCATCCATCCGACCGTCACCGCGTCCGCACCGCATTCACCGCAACACGCGGCGTCGATGGCGGCTATGAGACGGACTTCCGCATCGTGCTTGAAGATGACGTGCGATGGATTTCGTCACGGGGCCGAGGCGAAGATGTCGGCATTCATCAGCGCCGCATGTCCGGCATCTTCCTCGATGTGACCGGCCGGAAGCAGGCGGAGGAAGGGCATGAACTGCTCGCGGGGGAGATGACCCATCGGGTCAAGAACCTGCTGGCGATCGCTGCGGGGCTGACCCACATCACGTCACGCTCCACAACCACCACCGCCGAGATGGCCAGCGAGCTTACGCAGCGACTGAGTGCGCTTGGGCGGGCGCACGACCTTGTGCGCCCGCTTCCCGGTGGGCAGGGCAGCGCGGCGCTGCTGGGTGACCTGTTGACAGTGCTCCTTGCACCCTATGATGATCTTGGTGCCTTTAGCGGCCGGATCAGGGTTGCCGTCGAGCGCATGGGCGTCGGAGATGCAGCCACCACAAGCTTAGCCTTGGTATTCCACGAACTCGCCACCAACTCGCTGAAGTATGGCGCTTTGTCTGCAGCCACCGGAACGCTGGACATCAAGACGGAGTCACGAGGCAAGCAGCTTGAGTTGATCTGGATGGAGCGCGGCGGCCCTAAGGTGGAGGCGCCGCCCGAAGCTAGCGGCTTCGGCAGCAAGCTCGTGCACCGAAGCGTGTCGAAGCAACTTGGCGGCAAGATCGAATATGATTGGCTGCCCGAAGGGCTGATCGTCACGCTGCTGCTGGATCGCGATCGACTGTCGGACTGAGGGCGGACGAGCGCGGAGAAGCTTTCGGACGCAGCGCCGCCGCTCGCAAGCGTTTGACATAGTCCACCACGGCCTCAGAGTCATAAGGCTTGGCGAGATGCGGCCCGCTTTCGCATAATTCCGCTGCGGTCTTGGCCACGCTTTCCAACGAACCAGCAAGACGAACCTCTAGCCCCGGCTGATACTTCCTGACCCAATTGGCCAGTTCGAAGCAGGATCGCGCACCAACGGCGGCGATATCGCAGACGATGACGTCGATCGAAAGCGACTCCTCGCCAAGCGCGAGAAGGGCCTCGTCGGTGTTGGCGGCTTCGATCACGTCATAGCCGCAATGCCGCAAGTAGCCGGCAATCGCGTGACGCGAGACGATGTCCCCATCAACGATCAGAATGGAATCGTCCGAGGCGGCCGCAAAATCTTTTTCGCTCATCGTGTCCTCGCCAGTTCCTGGCCGATGAGCGTAAGTGCCGTTTGGAAGGAATAGGGCTTGGCCAGGAAGTGCGATGCACCTCGGCTGAGTGCTTCATGCGCCGCCAGATGACCGGACATCATGATCACGGGGATATCGGGATACGTTCGGCGGGAGTGCTCCAGCAGTTCCAAACCGTCCATCGTGCCCGGCATTCTGACGTCGCTCAACATCAGGTCTACCGGCACACCGGAACGCAGGATGTAGATTGCCTCATCAGCATTGAATGCCTCGATCACGTTGAAGCCCGCTTCCCGGAGCGAGTCACTGACCATCAGGCGAACCAGAAAGTCGTCCTCAACAACCAGAATGTAGTCCGCTGCGTTGGAACGGCCCGGTTGTGCTGGCGCCTCGCTCAATGTCACTCCCCGCTTGGCCCCGATCCAAGTTAATAACTCAAATCCGTGGCGCTTCACTATGTTCCTAGAAGAAGGGTCACTTTTACAAGCATATTTCACAAACAGCACAAGTGGACTCTTCGGGTCGCAGGACCCGACTGGGAACGGGCGGACGAAAGCGCGCGTTGGCGCCACTGGAATAACAGGAGGCTCAATGATGAAGAACTTGAAATTGCCACTCGTAGTGGGTGCCGCACTTCTCGCGATCGCTCCGGCAAGTGCCATCGCGCAAAGCAACACGACCGGTGACACATCAGCCGATACATCCGTCACCAACTCCACATTGAATGGCACGGAAGTGGTCGATCCGCTCGCCACCAATGTCGGCACAACCACTGCCGATCCGTTGGCAACCAACAGCGGCGGCTCGCTCGACACGAGCGGCACTGGCGCCGGAGCAGCCGGCACCACTGTCGCCCCAGTCGATCCATTGGCGACCGATCCGCTCGCCAACGACATGGCCCTGGCGCAGAACGTGCAGCCTCAGGAAGAAGACAATGACTTCCCATGGGGCCTGCTCGGCCTGCTCGGGCTAGCCGGTCTGCTTGGCCGCAAGAAGAACGACCATCATGACCATGATACGCGTCGCGCGACGGGCACAAGCACCATCAGCGACCGGCCATAACATCATCTAATGAGCATGCGGCAGGGCCTCATCTAGGCTCTGCCGCTTGTCTATATGCCCGTTTCACAAAGCGTTGCGGTTAGCGGGCTTTCGATAGTCCCCGCGCGTCCACCACTACTTCGCCATCCTCCTTGCGGAACTCGGCTTGCTGCGGCGGAAGAAGGTCCAGCACTGCTTCAGATGGTCGGCACAGTCGCACGCCGAGCGGGGTGACGACGATCGGGCGATTGATCAACATCGGGTGAGAGACCATCGCGTCGAGCAACGCGTCGTCGCTTAGGCCTTCATCCGCCAATCCGAGTTCTGCGAAGGGCGTGCCCTTTTGCCGAAGCACCGAACGCACCGGCACATCCATGCGCGCGATCAGGTCGGCCAGCACCTCACGGCTCGGAGGTGTTTTCAGATATTCGACGATGCGAGGCTCGACGCCGGCATTGCGGATCAACGCTAGCGTGTTGCGCGACGTGCCGCACGCGGGATTGTGGTAGATGGTGACGTCCATGGCCAGACACCAATACGGCACGGGTGAGGGCTTGGCGACAGGTCTACAGGCAGGCTTCCAGATAGGGCTGGTCGAAGCCATACTGCCGGGCCTTGTCCAGCGTGTACGGACGCAGGCCCATCGAGCGATACTCGCCGATGATCTTGCCGTCGGCGCTCTCGTCCAGATATTCGAACTTGAACAGTTCCTGGGTGACGATGACCTCGCCCTCCATGCCGATGACCTCGGTGATGTTGGTGGTGCGGCGCGATCCGTCGCGGAGGCGCTTTACCTGCACGATGAGGTCGACCGAGTCGGCAATCTGGCGGGAGATCGCCTCCTTCGGGATCTTGATGTCGCCCATCATCACCATGTTCTCCATACGCGCAAGGCATTCGCGCGGGGAGTTGGAGTGGAGCGTGGCCATGGAGCCGTCGTGACCCGTGTTCATGGCCGCGAGAAGATCGAACGCTTCCTGACCACGAATTTCGCCCAGGATAATGCGATCGGGCCGCATACGCAGCGCGTTGATGACGAGGTCGCGAATGGTGATCGCGCCCTGACCCTCAAGATTGGGCGGACGCGTTTCCAGCGGTAGCCAGTGCGGCTGCTGCAAGCGCAACTCGGCCGCGTCCTCGATCGTGATCACCCGCTCGCCCGGGTCGATCATCTTGGACAAGGCATTGAGCATGGTCGTCTTGCCCGAACCCGTGCCGCCCGAGATGATCACGTTCATGCGCGCGGCGCCCGCGATCTTGAGCAGCGTCGCCATTTTCTCCGACATCGAGCCGAACCCGCGCATCATGTCGAGCGTGATCGGCTTCTCGGAGAACTTACGAATGGAGATCGCCGTGCCCTTGAGGCTGAGCGGCGGTATGATGACGTTGACGCGGCTGCCGTCCTGCAGGCGGGCGTCGGCCAATGGGGTGGTCTGGTCGACGCGGCGGCCGACCTTGTTGACGATCCGCTGAGCGATCTGAAACAGATGCTCCTCATCGCGAAACTGGATCTGCGCCAGCTCAAGCTTGCCCTTGCGCTCAATGAAGCATTGGTCCGGACCATTGACCATGATGTCGCTGATCGCCGGATCGCTGAGCAATTCCTCCAAGGGACCAAGGCCGAGCAGTTCGTCGACCAGCACTTTTTCCAGAGCGAACTGCTCGCGCCGGTTGAGGTTGATCTTCAGCTCGGCGAGAACTTCGCCGATGATAGGGCGGAATTCCTCGGCCAGTTCGTCTTTGCCAAGGGTCGCCGCGGCCTCGGGATCGACCCGCTCCAACAAGCGCGGGAGCACCTGCTCTTTGATCCGGTGAACCGAGGCTTCGAACCCTTCCTTCTTGGAAGAGCCGCTTTCGGCGCTTTGGCTCTGGCGAAAGTTGAGCCGGTCCATCGCGCCCATCGGCGCGCCGGGGACGGATGGGTCGGAGGTTTCCTCCGCTTCATCGAGCTCGTCGATAGGCGGGAACTGGTCGCCGCCATCGCTGCCGGCGCTGCCCTTCATGGGACGTGCGACGCCGAAGCTCGGCCGCGCTGCCGCGCCCACGTTATTGCGCTTGCCGAATGCATTCATGTGCGCTGCGTTCCCGTTCAACCCGGTGGAATTAGTTATGGTTGATAGGGACCAAACTTTTACGAAACGCTAAAATGACACCTGAGACGTGAACGGCATGCTGCGGCGGGAGAACTTCCGCCGGAGAACTCAGACTTCGGCGCTCTCCGCCAGCACCGTCAGCCCAGCGTCGCCGACCTCGGCGAACCCGCCGGTGACCGCGATCAGCTCGGGCGCGCCGCCGTTGGTGCGATAGACCTGGAGTGGTCCGTCGCGCAGCGTGGTCATGAATGGCGCGTGCCCCGCCATGACGCCGAACTCACCCTCGGCGCCGGGCACCACGACCATGTAGACTTGCTCGCTCATCACCTGGCGCTCGGGCGTGACGAGGGTGAATTGAAGGTCGGCCATCCGTATGTTCCTTAGGCTTCGTCGGCCATCTTTTCGGCCTTGGCGACCGCTTCGTCGATGCCGCCGACCATGTAGAAAGCGCTCTCGGGCAGATGGTCGTACTGACCTTCGACCACCGCCTTGAACGAGCGCACCGTGTCGTCGACCTGGACGAACTTGCCCGGAATACCGGTGAACACTTCAGCGACGTGGAACGGCTGGCTGAGGAACTTCTGGATCTTGCGGGCGCGGCTGACGGTGAGCTTATCCTCTTCCGAAAGCTCGTCCATGCCCAGGATGGCGATGATGTCCTGCAGCGACTTGTACTTCTGCAGCGTTTCCTGAACCGCACGGGCAGTCTCGTAATGCTCTTGGCCGACGACGGCCGGGGTCAGCACGCGGCTGGTCGAGTCCAAAGGATCGACCGCCGGGTAGATGCCCAACTCGGAAATGGCGCGGTTGAGCGTCGTGGTCGCGTCCAAGTGGGCGAACGACGCCGCCGGCGCCGGATCGGTAAGATCGTCAGCGGGAACGTAGATTGCCTGGACCGAGGTGATCGATCCCTTGTTGGTCGACGTAATGCGCTCCTGCAACTGACCCATGTCGGTCGACAGGGTCGGCTGATAGCCCACCGCCGACGGAATGCGGCCGAGCAGCGCGGACACTTCGGAACCGGCCTGGGTGAAGCGGAAGATGTTGTCGACGAAGAACAGAACGTCCTGGCCTTCGACGTCACGGAAATATTCTGCCTGGGTGAGGCCCGACAGAGCGACGCGGGCGCGGGCTCCTGGCGGCTCGTTCATCTGGCCGAACACGAGCGCGACCTTGGAGCCCTCCGGGGTCGGATTGCCGTCGGCATCCTTGGCGATCACGCCAGCCTCGAGGAATTCGTGATAGAGGTCATTGCCCTCGCGGGTGCGCTCGCCGACGCCGGCGAAGACGGACACGCCGCCATGGCCCTTGGCGATATTGTTGATCAGTTCCTGAATGAGCACCGTCTTGCCCACGCCAGCGCCGCCGAACAGGCCGATCTTGCCGCCCTTGGCATAGGGCGCGAGCAGATCGATGACCTTGATGCCGGTGACGAGGATCGACGCTTCGGTCGACTGATCGACGAACAATGGCGCCTCGGCATGGATGTTCGCGAACAATTCGCTGCCGATCGGGCCACGCTCGTCGATCGGCTCACCAATGACGTTCATGATCCGGCCAAGCGTCATCGGACCGACGGGCACGCGGATCTGCGATCCGGTGTCGCGCACGGCGTGACCACGGGTGAGGCCGTCCGTGGCATCCATGGCGATGGTGCGAACGACGTTCTCGCCGAGGTGCTGGGCGACTTCGAGCACAAGGCGCACGCCGTTGTTCTCGGTCTCCAGGGCGGACAGGATCGGGGGCAGCTCGCCGTCGAACGCGACGTCCACGACAGGCCCAATGACCTGCGCAACGCGCCCGACGAGGTTCGAGCTCGGGGTGATGGGGTTCAGGGTGTCAGCGGCGGTGGCCATTGGTTTTTCCTTCTTGTTCCCCAGCGCCAAGCCAGGGTCCAGTCCTAAACAAAGATTGGCGCAAGCGCCGCCTGGGCCCCGGCGTATGCCGGGGAACAGGTGTAATTACAGCGCTTCGGCGCCCGAGATGATCTCGACCAACTCGGTCGTGATCGCGGCCTGGCGCTGGCGATTATACTTGATCGACAGCTTGTTGATGGTGTCGCCGGCGTTGCGCGTGGCATTGTCCATGGCGGTCATCTGCGAACCGTAGAAACCTGCCTGGTTTTCTAGAAGCGCGCGGTAGATTTGCACTGTCACGTTGCGCGGCAGCAGGTCCGCCAGAATGGCTTCCTCGTCCGGCTCATACTCGACTGCGGCCGACGAAACCACGGCACCGCTGTCATTGGCGGCGGCGGGCTTGACCGGGATGATCTGGTCGACTCGGGGATCCTGCGTCAGCACCGACTTGAAGTTCGAATAGGCCAGATGCGCAACGTCGAACTCGCCCGCCTCGAAGCGGCGAAGGACCTCGGCCGTGATCGCCTGCGCATGGGCGTAGCCGGGCGTCTTCATCTCGCTGGTATCGTGCTGCCCGGCGATCGCCTTGGGGTAGAAGCGTTGCAAGATCGGCCGGCTCTTGCGGCCGACGATCAGGAAGGAGACGTCCTTGCCTTGGGCGATCAACCCTTCGGCCTCGCGGCGAACGGCGCGGACGATGTTGGTGTTGAACGCACCGGCCAGACCGCGGTCGCTGGTGGCGACAACGATCAGGTGGCGCTGGTCACTGCCGGTGCCGGCAATCAGCTTGGGCGATTGCGGGCCGATGGTGACGCGGCTGGCAAGACTGGTGACCACCTGGGTCAGACGAGTGGCGTAAGGCCGACCGGCCTCGGCACCCATTTGCGCACGGCGCAGCTTCGCCGCGGCGACCATCTTGAGCGCCTTGGTGATCTTCTGCGTCGACTTGACCGAGCCGATGCGCATCTTGAGGGCTTTAAGACTTGCCATTCGTTCCTACTCGTCATCCTGGACTTGATCCGGGACCTGCCTTCTTCTTCGTGCCCGTCCGCCAAAGGCAGGCAGGTCCCGGATCAAGTCCGGGATGACTTTACGCGAACTGCTGACCGAACGTGGTCAGCGCATCCTTGAGCGCGGCGGCCGTATCGTCCGCAAGCGCCTTGGTGTCGCGGATCTTGGCCAGCACTTCCGGACGCTCGGAGCGCAAATAGCTCAGCATCGCCGCTTCGTAGCGGGTCACGTCGCGGGTCGGCACCGGGTCCAGGAACCCTTGCGTACCGGCATAGATGGACGCGACCTGCTCTTCGATCGGCATTGGCGCATATTGGCCCTGCTTGAGCAATTCCGTCAGCCGGGCACCGCGCGCCAGCAGCTTCTGCGTGGAGGCATCGAGGTCCGAACCGAACTGAGCGAAGGCCGCCATCTCGCGATACTGCGCAAGCTCCAGCTTGATCGAACCGGCGACCTTCTTCATCGCCTTGGTCTGCGCTGCCGAGCCCACGCGCGACACGCTGAGGCCGACGTTGATGGCCGGACGAATGCCCTGATAGAACAGGTCGGTCTCAAGGAAGATCTGGCCGTCGGTGATCGAAATCACGTTGGTCGGGATGTAGGCCGACACGTCGCCGGCCTGCGTTTCGATGATCGGCAAAGCCGTCAGCGAACCACTGCCATTGGCTTCGTTCATCTTGGCGGCGCGCTCGAGCAAGCGTGAGTGCAGGTAGAAGACGTCGCCGGGATAGGCTTCACGGCCCGGAGGACGGCGCAGCAACAGGCTCATCTGGCGATAGGCCACGGCCTGCTTGGACAGATCGTCATAAACGATGACGGCGTGCATGCCGTTGTCGCGGAAATACTCGCCCATCGCGCAGCCGGTGTAGGGTGCGAGGAACTGCAGGGGCGCGGGCTCCGAAGCAGTAGCGGCGACCACGATGGTATATTCCATCGCGCCATTCTCTTCCAAGGCGCGCACGATCTGCGCCACGGTGGAGCGCTTCTGCCCGATCGCGACGTAGATGCAGTACAGCTTCTGCGATTCATCAGTGCCGGCGTTGGCCGCCTTCTGGTTGATGAAGGTGTCGATGGCGACGGCGCTCTTGCCGGTCTGGCGGTCGCCGATGATCAGTTCGCGCTGACCGCGGCCGACCGGAACCAGCGCGTCGAGCGCCTTGAGGCCGGTCTGCACCGGCTCGTGCACCGACTTACGCGGGATGATGCCCGGTGCCTTGACCTCGACGCGACTGCGCCCTTCCGCGATGATCGGGCCCTTGCCGTCGATCGGATTGCCGAGCGCATCGACGACGCGGCCAAGCAGGCCCTTGCCGATCGGCACGTCGACGATGGTGCCGGTGCGGCGAGCGGTTGAGCCTTCCTTGATCGCCGCGTCCGACCCGAAGATCACGACGCCGACATTGTCCGCCTCAAGGTTGAGCGCCATGCCCTTCACGCCGCCGTCGAACTCGACCATTTCGCCCGCCTGGACGTTGTCGAGACCGTGGATGCGGGCGATGCCGTCGCCGACCGACAGCACGCTGCCGACTTCGGAGACCTGCGCGTCTGCGTCGAAATTCGCGATCTGGTCGCGGATGACGCGGGAGATTTCAGCGGCGCGGATATCCATGTTCAGCCTTTCATAGCCGTGGCTAGAGTGTTCAATTTGGTACGAATGGACGCATCGATCATCTGGCTTCCAAGCCGGACGACGATGCCTCCGAGGATTGATGGGTCGACCGAAGTCTCAAGGCGGACCTCACGACCGGCGCGGGCACGCAGTTGCTGCTTCAGAGCGGCGGCCTGATCGTCTTCGAGCGGACGCGCGGACGTGACCTGCGCAGTAGCCTCGCCGCGATGGTCGGCGGCCAGCTGCCGGAACAGGCGAAGGATGTCGGGCAAGGCGCGGAGCCGTCCGCCCTGCGCCAGCACGCCAAGAAAGCGCGTGGTGATCGTGTCCAGCTTCAGCGCCGCTGCCGTCGCCGCAATTGCTTTGCCGGCATCGGCGCGGCTGATCATCGGCGAGCTAGTGATCGCGCGTAGCTCCGTGGAGCGCGTCAGCGTGTCGTCGAGCGTGTCGAGGCTGGCCGACACGGAGTCGATCTGCCGCTCGTCGCGGGCGAGGTCGAAAAGGGCCGAAGCATAGCGTCCCGCCAAACTTGCCCGAATGCCGCCGGATGTCTCCACGCGCCCAATTCCCAATCAAATATGCAAAGCGGGGCGCCGCGACATGGGTATGCCGCACGCCCCAGCCGGGTTGCCGCGCCCCTAGCAACCCCCGCGCGCCGATGCAAGGCAGGCCGGGCGGGTAGGGCGCCACAGGGTCAGCGCCATGTCGGCGGAGCGACCCAAGGTGCTTACCCCACAGCTTTGACCGCAAGGCGCGGGATGCATCGCAATCGAAGGAGCGTCAGAAGACGGGGATGGCTTATCGCATTATCGGACTTGATCCCGCTCCGTTCGCCCATTTGTTCGGCGCTTCCGATCTCTATCTGAAGGAGCTTGGGGTCAGTCGCTTGATGGTCGCCACGCACTCCAGCTCGCCATGCCGAGTCACGCTGGACGACGCGGCGGTTGGCGAGGCGGTACTGCTCCTCAATCATGTGAGCGTCGACCAAGGTCCTTATCGAGCGTCTCACGCCATCTTCGTCACTGAAGGGGTTCTGGGCGCGGCAAGGTTCGACAACGTCATGTCGCCGGCACTGCAATCGCGAGTCCTCTCCCTTCGCGCATTCGATCAGGGCGCCATGATCATCGACGCGGCCCTTGCCCAGCCAGGCCAAGGCGACGCCGGTGTGCGCCGGCTGTTCGACAACCCAGCCGTGGCGTATGTCCATGCGCATTATGCCACGCGCGGCTGTTTTGCCGCGGCAATCGAGCGAACCCAATGATCGATCCTGACCAAGCCTGGGCCGCCTTCAGCCGCCGTGACCGGGCATCCGACGGTCAGTTCGTCGGCGCGGTCCGCACCACCGGCATCTACTGCAAGCCGTCCTGCCCGGCGCGGCATCCCAAACGAGAGCATGTTCTTTTCCTCGCGGACGGCGCCGCAGCCCGCGCGGCGGGGTTTCGCGCTTGCCTCCGCTGCCGCCCCGACGAGGTTGCGCGCGATGGCGAGGCCGTGGCCAAGGCGGTGTCGATCATCACGGCCAGCGACCCCGCACCAAGCTTGTCCGCTTTGGCGGCTGAGGTGGGATATGCCCCGTCGCACTTCCAGCGCCTGTTCACCCGACACGTCGGTGTCTCTCCGGCCGCTTATGCGCGGGGCCTGCGCGCCAAGAGGGCGGAAACGCAGCTGACAGCAAGCAACAGCGTGACCGAGGCGATCTACGATGCGGGCTTTGCCGCGCCGAGCCGCTTCTACGCCGACGCCGCGCCGCGCTTGGGCATGACTCCCTCTGCCTGGCGCGATGGTGGGCGAGGGGAGACGATCCGGTTCGTGTTGCTGGACACGCCGCTTGGCCGCTTGCTGGTTGCCGCGACAGCACGCGGGCTGTGCCGCCTGACCTTCGACGAGGACGAGGCCGCACTGGTCAGCCGCTTCCCCAAGGCAACGATCATCCCCGATGATGGATCGATGACCGCGATGGTAGAAAGCGTTGGCCGCACTCTTGCACAGCCCGGTGCCGCCATCGACTTGCCTTTGGACGTGCGCGGTACCGCATTCCAGGAGCGGGTCTGGGCCGAGCTTCGCAAGATCCCGGCAGGCGAGACCCGGTCCTATGCCGACATCGCCGCCGCGGTAGGCGCACCTGGCGCGACCCGGGCAGTGGGCACGGCCAATGGTGCCAACCCGATCTGCGTGCTGGTGCCATGCCATCGGGTTGTCCGCTCCGACGGATCGCTTGGCGGCTATGCTGGCGGGCTCGACCGCAAACGCGCGCTTCTGGCTGCCGAGGGAGTTGAGATCGAGCCGGCGCGGTTGCTGTAACCGCGTCAACGTTCAATTTGAGCTTACGGGTCCTTCGCGGACGTTCGTTCCAGCGACGTATCAATTCGCCTTGGCGATAATTGGTTTTCGAGCAAACGCATCTTTAAGATTCGCCCCTTACGCCGAACGGCATGTTTCCACGCCGCCGGTATGTAACGCTGCTGCTCGCCTTCACGACACTTGTGCCGGGTACCACGGCCGTTGCCCGCACGGCCGATCCGGTGCCTGTGCCACTGCGCCTGCTTGCGGCTCATAATGCCGAGCGCGCACGCTTCGGCATCGCGCCGCTCGCCTGGGATCCGGCACTCGCCGCCGGAGCGGAGAGCTACGCCGCTTCCCTCGCGACCACCGGCAATTGGGGTCATTCGCCAAAAACCAGTCGGCCCGGCCAAGGCGAAAACCTGTGGATGGGCACGCGCGGCGCCTTTCCAGTCAACGCTATGATCGGGGCCTGGTTGTCCGAACGTTCGATGTTCCGCCCCGGCGTGTTTCCAGCGGTAACCAATACGGGCAATTGGGCGGACGTCGGCCACTACACCCAGATCATTTCGCGCCGATCGACCGCGGTGGGTTGCGCCATCCGCGCCAATGGGCGGGACGAATATCTTGTGTGCCGCTACTCGCCTTCCGGAAACGTCATGGGCGCGAGCTACCCCTAAGCTGTCAGGCGGCTTGGACCCGCTACCTTCCTAGCGCTGACTTGCGGGCCTTTGCTTTGCAGCAGCTGCTTCGTACGGTGCATCGAGCAGTTCCAGTGCCCCAGGGATATCGGCGGCGTCGAGCCTTGCGATCACTTCGCGGGCCCGGATTGAGAGTGCTCCCCCGTGCGGATTATAGGCGACCGACGCTAAGCGGAGACGACCTTCCGCTTTTTTGTCGTCGCGCAGAAACTGGACAGCCGAACTCATGCGCAATCCCATGTCCTGCGGGGCGAGATCAGACGCATAATGCAACGCGGCGATCGCATTCGGATGTGGTCTCGCTCCCCCATCTATGTAGCTGCTGTAGAAATACCAAAGCGGCTCCGGGTCTTCCGGATCAACCTTATTTGCTAGGACAAACCACCGACGAGCGGCACCGGCGCGGTCAGGCCCGCCTTTCCCGGCCAGGATTGCCCTTCCCTTGTAAATCATCGCTTCGGTGTCCCGAGGATCGAGTTTGATCGCTCGGTCGGCAGCCGCTTCGGAGGCGGCGAAATTGCCGATGTCGAACTCGGCCTCTGCCAGAGTGCGCTGGACCAGCAGGTCGCCTGGAAAGCGCGCGGCGAGCGCTCGCACGCGGACTGCAAGCGGCCCGGCAGTTGTCTTGTTCACGCCTACCTTCGACCGCAATCGGTCCTTCATCACGGCCGCTCCGCCGGGCGACAAGGGCACGACGTCAACGGTCACCTCGCCGATCGCGGCGGCACTAACCTTGATCCCATTCAGCGTGGGCTTACTGAGATACGACAAGAGGTCGCGATGGAGCTTCTTGAGATCGCCGAACTCCGAGGTCGCTGCCGCCAGGCTGTCAGTGCCCTTGGCGACCAAGGCCACATAGGCATTCAACTGTCCCTTCCGGCTAGGTTCGAAGGTCAGGTAGTGTGTCAGAAGCCAGCTTGTGCCGTAGAGTTCGTCGATCTGCATTCCGTTGAGGCGCGACATATCGCCCTTCAACAGCGTGCCAAGAGGCGTGATCGTCCGATCACCGATCCCATAAGCGCGATACTGCGGCGACCGGCCCAATTGGACGCCGCCGTCCTTTTCGATCGTCGCCGTGGCCATGAATTCCGCAAAACCCTCCACTAGCCAGGCCGGCAGCGCTCGATCGGTTTCCGAGAGCATGAGGTGGTGGGCATATTCATGAAACAGCACTGCATTGCTGCTCATTGACACAACCTCGCCATTGCCGATTGATCGTGGGACGACGGCGATGGATCCGGAGACACGGCCTTGGTAAAAGCCCGCGACATCCCTCCCGTCTGTCAGCAGCCGCTGCACGTCGTCGACGTCATCCACAAAATAGATCGTCAGGCGATTGCCGTCGCCCACCGGTGGATCATACATTGCGCGCCTGACCCGCAAAGCCTTGTCGAACTTCTCGAGTTTGACGGCGAAGTCACGCAAACTTCGGGGATCACCATTCGCATAGATGATGAAATGTCGGCTGCTCGCCTTGTGCCATGCCGCCTGGGCCGGCGCGGCTAGCAACATCGCAGCCGCTACCAAGAGCGCACGGACCTTCACTCGTCGCATTAGATTATCCCCTTGGGATCAGCCTACTGGCAGAGCTTGCGAGAGCAAGGGGTCAACGAAGCAGGAATCTTTCAGAGAAAATTGTATGGATCTACGTCGACGGCGACGCGGACCTTGGCGCTCCACTCCACTTCGGCGAGCCAGGCGCGGATAACGTCCTGGACGTCGAGCGCGCGAGTGGCATGGACCAGCAATCGCTGGCGGTGCCGACCACGAAGCATGGCCAGCGGGGCAGGGGCGGGGCCGAATACCGCCATGCCGTCGGTGGCCGGTGCCGCGGCAGCGATCCGCCGGGCCACCGCCAGAGCCTCTGCCTGATCCTCCGACGACACGATCATCGCCGCGAGACGTCCAAACGGTGGCATGGCGGCCTCGCGTCGTGCTTCGGTCTCGGCATCCAGAAAGCTTGCCGCGTCGCCGCTGATCAATGCTGCGATCACCGGTGCATCCGGGTCATGGCTTTGCACCAGCACGCGCCCCGGCTTGTCGCCGCGACCTGCCCGCCCAGCGACCTGGGCGATCTGCTGAAAGCTGCGCTCGGCCGCGCGAAGGTCGCCGCCTTGCAGGCCAAGGTCGGCATCGACCACGCCGACCAGCGTGAGGTTGGGAAAATGATATCCCTTGGTGACCAATTGCGTGCCGACGACGATGTCGATCGCGCCCGCTTCCATCTGCTCGACGAAGTCCGCCGCGCGGGCCGGCGACCAGATCGTGTCGCTGGTGACGATCGCCACGCGGGCGTCGGGGAAAAGTGCGGCGACCTCATCGGCAATGCGTTCCACACCGGGTCCGCAGGCGACCAAACTATCCTCCTCGCCGCACTCCGGGCACAGACGAGGCGGCGGCATGACATGCCCGCAATGGTGGCAGGCCAGACGGTGCATCAGCCGGTGCTCGACCATCCACGCGGTGCAGTTTGGGCATTGGAAACGGTGTCCGCACGCCCGGCACAGGGTCAAGGGCGCGAAACCCCGGCGATTAAGGAACAGGAGACTCTGCTCGCCGGCATCCAGATTGATCTGGAGTTCGGCGACGAGGCTGGGGGCGAGCCAGCGCCCGCGCGGCGGCGGGTCCTTGGTCAGGTCGACGGCGCGCATCTCGGGCAACTGCGCACCGGCGAAGCGGCTGGGCAGGCGCACCTCCCGGTAGCGGCCGATGTCGACCATGTGGCGGGTTTCGATGGCAGGGGTCGCGGAGGACAGGATCACCGGCACGTTCTCGAACTTGCCGCGCATCACCGCCACGTCGCGGGCATGATATTGGACGCCCTCCTCCTGCTTGAAGCTGGATTCGTGCGCCTCGTCGACCACGATCAAGCCAAGGTTGCGGTAGGGCAGGAACAGCGCCGAGCGTGCGCCAACGGTGACCAGTGCCTCGCCGCTGGCGATGCCGCGCCAGGTGCGACGGCGCTGCGACGATCGCAGGCCCGAGTGCCACGCCGCCGGGGGGCAGCCGAAGCGCGCGGCGAAGCGCTTCAGGAACGGCTCGGTCAGGGCGATCTCGGGCAGCAGCACCAGCGCCTGCTTGCCCTGCCGCAGGCAGTGGGCGATCGCTTCGAAGTAGACTTCGGTCTTGCCCGATCCAGTTACCCCGTCCAGCAGCACCGGGTCGAAACCCGGGGCCGCAGCGCCCTCGATCAAAGACCGCGCGCCCTCGGCCTGCGTGTCGTTCAAGTGCGGCGGGGCGAAGTCCGGGTCGGGACGGAGGAGGGGTGCGTCGCCCTGGATTTCAATGCGCTCCAACGCGCCGCAATTGACCAGCCCGCGCAGCACCGCGTCCGACACCTCCGCCGTTTCGGCCAGTTCACGGATGGTGCCCTGCCGGCCTTCCAGCCGATCGAGCGCGATACGCCGCTGCGGGGTGATACGCTCGGGCGCAACGCCGGTCGGCCGATACTCGACCAACGGCCGCGCGCCCTCCAGCGCCGCTGAGGACGGCAGCACCATTCGCAGCACGGCGGCCAATGGCGAGAGGTAATAATCGGCGGTCCACTCGCACAGCCGCCGCAACGGCGCCGCGACCGGAAGCACGTCCATCACGGCAGCGAGCGGACGAAGCCGGTTGTCGCCGACCTCCTCGCTGGGGAGTCGCTCGGCTTCCCACGCGACACCGATCAACTGCCGCGGCCCCAGCGGGGCCACCACCACGCTGCCCGGCTCAACCACCATGCCGTCCGGCACGCGGTAATCCAGCGGGCCGAGGGCAGCGTTGAGGGTGACAACACGGGCGCGGGGGAGGGACAAGTTTGAGTTCGGTCCTTCGAGACAAGCCTTCGACAGGCTGCGCCTGCTCAGTCCTTCCTCAGGATGAGCGGACAGAAAGAACATAAGGAGAAAACGTCAGACCACAAACCCGCTCATCCTGAGGAGCGACTGAGCCAGCGAAGCTGGTCGAAGGCGCGTCTCAAAGGACCGAGATCCGCCCCCCTACTTGCCCCGCTTCTTGCGATGGCTGTCGAGGTCCAGCACTGCCGATTCCGTGTCGCCTTCCAGCAGCCCCAACCGACGCGCGACCTCCTGATAGGCCTCCGCTTCGCCGCCGAGGTTCTGCCGGAAGCGGTCCTTGTCGAGTTTCTCGCCAGTCTTGATGTCCCACAAGCGGCAGCCATCGGGCGAGATCTCGTCGGCCAGCAGGATGCGGGGATATTCGTTTTCCCAGATGCGGCCGAATTCCAGCTTGAAGTCGATCAGGCGGATGCCGATCGCCGCGAACATGCCGGACATGAAGTCGTTCACGCGGATCGCCATGTCGGCGATGTCGTTCATCTCCTCCTGGCTGGCCCAGCCGAAGCAGGCGATGTGCTCGTCGGCGACCATCGGGTCACCCAGCGCGTCGTCCTTGTAATAATATTCGATGATCGTGCGCGGAAGCTGCGTGCCTTCCTCGATGCCCAGGCGCTTGCTCAGCGAACCGGCGGCGACGTTGCGCACCACCACTTCGATCGGCACGATCTCGCACTGGCGGATCAATTGTTCGCGCATGTTCAGGCGGCGGATGAAGTGCGTCGGGATGCCGATCAGCGCGAGCGACACGAAGATATGCTCGGAGATGCGGTTATTGAGCACCCCCTTGCCGCTGATCGTACCCTTTTTCTGGGCGTTGAACGCGGTGGCATCGTCCTTGAAATATTGGATCAGCGTTCCCGGCTCTGGACCCTCGTAGAGGATCTTGGCCTTGCCTTCGTAAATCTGGCGGCGGCGCGGCATGGGCGGGGTTCCTGTGCACTGAAAAACCAACCGCCCCGGTGCTCCTTCAGGCCGCATGGAGCAGCCCGGGGGAAGTGCCGGGGCGGATGAATGCCGCTATAGGGGCGGGCGGTGCCCCACGCAAACGGGCTCGTTCAACTGAAGCGGTTGTTCCGGGGAAAGCCGACCGGCGCCATTCGACCGGCGGCGCCGCGGATCGCGCGCCAGGCGGTCAGGTCGGCTTCGGTCCGCGTGCGCTTGCCGTCGCCGCCCATCGCCCAGCTGAGGCCCTGCGCCAGCACGATCGGCACCGCGTCGGCCAGCCCGCCATCGCGGAAGCGCTGCATTTGCACTCCCGCACCGCGCGCCATTTCGGGCAGCTCGCTCAAGGCGAATACCAGCATCTTGCGATTGTCGCCGATCATTGCGACCGAGTCCGCCTCCGCCGGCACCAGCCGAATGATCGACAGCTTCGTGCCATCGCGAAGGTTGAGCAATTGCTTGCCCTTGCGCGTTTCGGCCAGCACCGCGGCGCCCTTGGTCAGGAACCCGCGCCCATCCGAGCTTGCTACCAGCAGCTTAGACGCGGGCTTGACCACCAGCAGCGCGACGATCTCCACGTCGCCGCCAAGATCAATCTGCAGCCGCACCGGCTCGCCGAAGCCGCGCCCGCCGGGAAGCCGGTCGCCGGCCAGAGTGAACACCCGCCCATTTTCCGCCGCCAGCAGCAATCTGTCGGTGGTCTGGGCGTGTAAGGCAAAGCCGGGCCCGTCGCCCTCGCGATATTTGAGCGCGGCCATCTCCTCCGCCGTCATGTGACCCTTGATCCCGCGGAGCCAGCCGCGCTGGGTCAGGATCACCGTGATCGGCTCCTTCTCGATCATCGCCGACCAGTCGATGTCCGCCCGGCTGCCCGCCGCCGCTTCCTCCAACCGGGTGCGCCGCGGATCGCCGAACTTGTCCTTGACCCCGAGCAGGTCCTTCTTGAGCCGGTTGCGCTGCTTGATCGGGCTTTCGATCAGCGCCGCCAGCCCGTCGCGCTCACGGCTGAGTGCCGCGCGCTCCTTGCCGATCTCCATCTCCTCCAGCTTGCGCAGGGACCGCAGCCGCATGTTGAGAATCGCCTCGGCCTGCCGTTCGCTGAGCGAAAACTCCGCGATCAGCACCGGCTTGGGCTCGTCCTCGGTGCGGATGATGGCGATCACCCGGTCGAGGTTGAGGAATGCCACCAGGAAGCCGTCGAGCAGCTCGAGCCGGTCGTCGATCTTGCCGATCCTCACCCGTGCGCGCCGCACCAGCACCTGGAACTGGAACGCCAGCCAGGCGGTCAGCCCGCCCTTCAAACCCATCACGCCCGGGGTCCGGTTGGCGTCGAGCACGTTGAGGTTCAGCGGAAAGCGGATCTCCAGGTCGGTCAGCCGGTACAGGCTTTCCAGCAGCAATTGCGGGTCCACCGTGCGGCTGCGCGGCTCCATCACCACCCGCAGCACTTCATCGCTCTCGTCGCGCACGTCGGCCAGGATCGGCAGCTTCTTGTCCCCGATCAGCGCCGCGATCTGCTCGATGAGCTTGCCCTTGGCCACGCCGTAGGGGATCTCGCTGACCAGCAGGTGCCAGCCGCCGCCTTTCTCGCGCTCGACCGTGATCGAGGCGCGGATGCGAAAGCTGCCGCGCCCGGTCTCGTAGGCCAAGGCGATCGACTCGCGACCGTCGACCAGCACCCCGCCGGTGGGAAAGTCGGGCCCGGCGACGAAGTCCATCAAGGCGCGCGGTTCGGCCAGCGGATTGTCGATCAGGTGGATCGCCGCCTCGATCAGCTCGGACACATTGTGGGGCGGGATGGAGGTCGCCATGCCCACCGCGATCCCGCTCGATCCGTTGGCGAGCAGATTGGGGAATAGCCCGGGAAACACCTCGGGCTCTTCTTCCTCGCCATTGTAGGTCGGCTTGAAATCGACCGTGCCCTCGTCGAGCCCGTTCATCAATTGCCCGGCGATCGCCGTCAGCCGTGCCTCGGTGTAGCGATAGGCCGCGGCGTTATCGCCGTCGATATTGCCGAAATTGCCCTGGCCGTCGACGAGGGGATAGCGAAGCGCGAACGACTGCGCGAGCCGCACCATCGCGTCATAAACCGACTGGTCGCCGTGCGGATGATATTTGCCAATGACGTCGCCGACCACACGAGCCGATTTCTTATACGCGCCGGTGGGATCGAGCCGCAGCAACCGCATCGCCCATAGCAACCGCCGATGCACCGGCTTCAATCCATCGCGCACATCCGGCAGCGACCGCGCGGTGATCGTGGAGAGGGCATAGACCAGGTACCGCTCGGACAAAGCGGCGCTGAAGGGGGTGTCGATAGTGGTGGAGAGGGTGTCGTCAGGCGTGGGCATGAAGGGAGGTTAGCAGGGCGAGGGCATTTGCGCCCAGCTAAAAACGGCGCTGCACGTGCGCCTATTCTGGACACGGGTGGCTGCGGACAGGCGCACGTCGATCGCGAGCCTAGCTCCTAGGCTTCAGGTCGCGCTCCCGAGAGTGCAACCTGAAGCGGGACTGACTGCTTATGGCTGGCCGCTCGCCACCCGCACGCCGCCGGCATCACGGCCGTAGACGTCGGCGACGGTGGTCAGCTGGCCGGTCATCGGGTCGGGCGCGACCGTCAGATAAGTTACGTAGACGGGCACGCCCGCGGGCAGCTTCACATGATGCTCGGGCACGGCATCGGGCGCGACCGCGGGCGCGGCCAGGAGCCAGGTGCCGAGGCGCTTGGCGTCTTCCAGCCGGATGCAGCCATTGCTGAGCGTCCGCAGCGACTTGGCGAAATACTCCTTCTGCGGCGTGTCGTGGAGGTAG
Organism: uncultured Sphingomicrobium sp.; assembly: GCA_964243335.1. Classification (GTDB taxonomy): domain Bacteria; phylum Pseudomonadota; class Alphaproteobacteria; order Sphingomonadales; family Sphingomonadaceae; genus Sphingomicrobium. The sequence continues at coordinate 261,145 of CAXTED010000001.1, forward strand.
ATGTCTTCGGAATTGGGGAAGTTGAACTTCATCTTGCCCATGGAATTGATCGCTCCGGGACGCTGACGCAGGCGGATATCCTTGGTGCCGGCGATCACCGCGTCCCAATCGATCGTCTTGGGATCGAGTACGGCGGCGCCGTCCGACCAGTCGCTCATCACGTCATAGCCGGCCTTGTCGAGATAGGCCTTGCCGCCAGCCTTCGCCTTGGGTGCGATCCGCTCACGGATCAGATTGCCGGGCACGTTCCAATAGGGATTGAAGGTCGTGTAATGGATCATGCTGGCGATCAGCGGGGTCGGGGACTCGTTCTTGCCGACGACCACCTTCATGCTGTCGACCGGTCGCCCGCCCTCGAACATCGTCAGGCGCGCCGTGGCGGCATTGACCAGGATATACCGGCCGCCAGTGGGAAGCACGCGGGCGCGCTGCAGATTGGCGAGCAGGCGCGGATCGACCGTACCGGGCGCCGCCTGCGCCGCGGCCCAGGCGCTGTCGCGGATCGCCTTGTAGGTCGGGTTGACGTCGCTGGTCCTGCTGACGTGCAGCGCCAGGCTCGGCGCTGCCGCAGCGGTAAGCACGATCTGGTCCGCACGGCCACCCTGCGGCGCCATTCCGGCATAGCCGAACAGCATGCCCTGCGGCGGGGTCTTGATCATCTGCACGTAGCGCACCCAGGCCTTGCTCGCGGCCAGTTCGGCGGCCTGCACGGCGCGCGGGTCGCCCGAAGCGGCGGCGGCCAGTGCGCTTTCCACCTGCTGCGCAAGCTGCGGGCCATCGTTCAAGCCTTCGACCTGCGCCCGGCGCAGCAAGGCGGGAAGCTGGGCGGCGGCGGCGCGGCTGTCGGGGTTGCGCAGCCAGATCGGCGCGTCACCATGGGTGAAGTAATAGGCTTCCACCGGGTCTGTGGGCATGACGCGCACAGGGGCGGCCACGGGCGCCGGCGCCGGGGGAGGGCGGCGCTTGGCGGACGCGGTGCCCGGAGTCATCACCAAGGAAAGGGCGGAGGCGGCGAGCAACAGGGTCTTCACGAGGGTATCCCCCAACAGAGCATGATTATACCACTGTATCTAAGGAGGAGCGGCTGTCCGGCAAGTGAACCGGGTGCAGGATTGTTACTTGCTGGCAAAGCGTTGCGGCGCGGCCACGGCGGCGCCGGCGTCAGTTGGTTATGCGGCGGCTTCGCCAATAGGCGACTGCGGCGTCCGGCTGCAGCGGTTTGGCGAAGTAGAAACCCTGGCCGGAATCGCACCCGAGTGCCGCCAGCGTGGTCGCCAGCTCGCGGCTTTCGATCCCTTCGGCGGTGGTCGACATGCCCAGCGCATCGGCCAGGCTGAGCACCGCGCGAACAATCGCCACGCTGTCCGGATCGATCATCATGCCGGTGACGAAGCTGCGGTCGATCTTGAGGACGTCGATGGGCAGCCGCTGGAGGTAGGCGAGGCTGGAATAACCGGTGCCGAAATCGTCCATCGCCATGGTCGCATCGAGTGCCTTCAGGCTATCGAACACGCGGATTGCTCGGCCCGGATCCTGCACGATCGCGCTTTCGGTGAGCTCCAGTGTGAGCCGGTGACCGGTCAGACCCGACGACTTGAGCGCGCTCGACACCACGCCGGCAAGGTCGTCGCGGGCGACCTGGATCGCCGACAGATTGACGGCGACGTAGAGCGGCAGAACCTTGCCAGCGGCTTGATCCCAGCCCGCCAGGGTTTGCGCGGCCTTGTCCATCGCCCAGCGGCCGAGCGCCAGGATCAGCCCGCTTTCTTCGGCGACCGGGATGAACTCGGACGGACTGATTTCGCCGCGATCCTCATGCGTCCAGCGGGCGAGCGCTTCGAAACCGGATACTTCGCCGGACTTGAGGTCGATCAGTGGTTGGTAGCAGAGGTTGAGCTCGTCGCGGTCAAGCGCGCGGCGGAGCTCGGTCTCGATGGAAAAACGCCGCCGCGCCATGCTGGCTTCGCGGGGTTCGTAGATTTGCGGCTTGCCCGTCTGCTTGGCCTGCTTGACCGCGAACTGCGCGTTGCGGAACAGGTCTTCGGGGTCGGAACCGGGCTGGACCATCGCCAGGCCGATCGCGCATTCGACGCGGATCTCCAGCTCGGACAAGCGAAACGGCGTCGACATCACTTCCTGGATGCGGTCGGCGGTTCGGCTGGCATCGCCAACGCCGCGGCCGAGTGAGACGATCACGCCGAATTCATTGCCACCGGTGCGCGCCAATTTGTCGCCGGCCCGAAGCGCACTGATCAGGCGGCGCGCGAAAGTGATCAGCAGCTCGTCGCCAGCCAGGCTGCCCATGCTCTCGTTGATCCGCGAGAAACGCAGCATGTCGACCACCAGCACGGCGTGGCAGCGACCGCGCCCGTCCTCGGCCTCGATAATGCCCTCGATCATCTCGCCGAAAGCAACGCGATTCGGCAGGCCGGTGAGGCTGTCGCGGAGCATCTCGGCACGGAGAGTGCGTTCGGCCTGCAGTTCGCCCGTGCAGTCCACCAGGCTGACAAGGCAACGCGGACCGAACTCAGGGCAGCGCAGGAGCGGCGCGAGCTTGATGCGAAAATGTCGTGCGGAGAAGCCTTCGCCCTCGCTGAAGGCCAATTCGCTCGGGGCATCGGGATCAGCCAGAAACGCCATCATCAGCTGTGCAATCTGAAGGTGCGCACAACTGCGGAAATCACCGGTCATCATGAGGGGATCGCCGGTGATCGCCATCACTTCATCGAACTTCGGATTGCGGTCGAGGAGTTTGAGAATGCCATGGCGGGTCAGTCCAACGACCGCCGCGGCAATCGGAAGGGCATTCAGCAAGGCATGATCACTCGCCGAGATCGGCGCTCGCTTGGTCGGTGCCGCCACGTCGGGCGAGCGCAGTGCGGCAGCGTTCATGCCGCGGCGATACCGCCCGGGTGTTAACGTTGCGTTGTCACGGCGAACGAACCGCCGCAGGTTCTTGTTACAAAGGGATTCCACCGCCGTTCAGGTCAGGCTACTTACGGTTGCATCGTGATCAAACCCTGGACCCTACTTATTGGCATCGCGGCCGCTGCCCTGATGACCCCTCCCGCCGTGGCAGTGGCCCCCGAGGCGGCGGAGTCCGGGCAAGCGGGCCTCGACATGGTGCTGGCCGATCCCGACGGCATGCCGGCCGAGCCGGAATATGCCCCGGACGATCTGCCTGCCGTGCAGTTCTCCGAGTGGAGCGGGGCGCCGGCGGATTTGGCGGGCGTGCCGGTGCACCATCTGTACACCGATCTTCGACGGGCGCTCGTGCGATACCAGCTGAGCTGGGGAGCCTTGCCGCAAGTGGAGGTACCTTCCGGCGGAGCGCTTGGGCCGGAGTCGCGAGGCCGACGCGTCATGGCTCTGCGACAGCGGCTTGGACTGCTCCCAACGGGCGAGTTCGACGAGGCCGTGGGCGCCAAGCTGCGGGCATTCCAGGCTGTCCACGCGTTGTCGGTTGACGGCCTCGCCGGCGAGGACACGCTAGCCGCGCTGAACCGCGGGGCCGCTTATTACGAGCGCCTGATCCTGTTGAACATGGAGCGATCACGCCGCCTGCCCGCGCCCGGCACGGGGAGCAAGTTCATCGTGGTCGATGCCGGGGCGGCGCGTCTCACCATGTACGAGGGCGGCGACGCTGTTGGATCCATGAAGGTCGTGGTCGGCGCACCCAGTTCGCAAACCCCGATGATCGCGACGCAACTGCGCTACGCCGCGGTAAACCCGTATTGGAATGTACCGCCCGATCTGGTGGCAAAGCTGATCGCGCCCAAGGTCCTGGCGCAAGGGCGGACCTATCTGGTCGATCGCCGCTATCAGGTGCTCAGCGACTGGACCGAGGCTGCCACACCGTTGGAGCCGGAAGTCGTGAACTGGCAGGCAGTGGCCAATAACTCCGAAGAACTCAGGGTACGCCAACTGCCAGGCGGCACGAATTCCATGGGGCGGATCAAGTTCCTCATGCCCAACAAGTATGGCGTCTATCTTCATGACACGCCCAATCGCGCTTTGTTCGCGCAGGATGATCGATGGGTGTCGAACGGTTGCGTAAGGCTTGAGGATGCCGAGGCGCTCGCCCGCTTCGTGTTCGGATCGATGCCTTCGGGCAAGAACCCGGACACGGAAGATCGGGTCGATGTGACCCAGCCCGTGCCGGTCTACATGACGTATCTGACCGCAGCGGCGAGTCCGGACGGCGTGCAGTTCCGTCGGGATCCGTACGACCGGGACGCCGGTGTGCTGGATGCCATGGTGGGCAGCCTTGGTCCGCTGCCCGCCATGGCAGCGGCGGACCTGCCGCCCGATCCCTTGGCGCCCGGCCTGAAGGAAGATGCCACCGCCGACGCTCTTGCGCCGGCTTCCGACTCGTCGGCGCCGAAGGCAATGAAAAAGCCAAAGGCAATCGTCGCGAAGGCGCCCGTACGCAAAGCAGTAAGCCTGAAGTCTACGAAGCCTGTGTTCGGCGGAGAAGTTGCGTCTCCAACCCCTGTCAAAGCAGGAAGCAAGACCAAGGCTGCTTCGCTTCTGGAGACGAAGGCGAAGACGAGTTCGACGAAGCCGACCAAGCCGACCAAGTCGACCAAACCAGCAGTCGGAATTGCCCGGCCGACGAAGGCTGCTTCCGGAACGAAGAAGAAGGCAACAACCAGCAAGGCTACTGCAAAGAAGGTCGGCGCCAAGCCCAAGTGATTTCAGTTGTAGGCGAGCTTGGCGAGCAATCGTGGCCAGCCGCATCAGCTAGTTAGCCGGCAGCATCTCCACCTCAACCACACGCAAAAAGGGCGGGGGGACTTTAGTCCTCCCGCCCAATTTGTTGCATCCAGCTAATTAGCTGACGCTACCTTGGCCTTAGCCACGCTCAGGAGCGGGCGGCGGCGGCGGCGGCGGCGGCGGCGGTGCCGGGCAGACGTCGGTCGCCAAGATCACCGAACCGTCTGGGCAGGTCTGCGTCGCCGGTGGTGGCGGCGGTGGCGGTGGCGGCGGTGCTGCCTCCACGACTGGCGGCGGCGGCAAAGGCGCACCGAAGTTGAAGATCAGGCTGGCGAGCAGCGAGTGCGAACGGAAGCGCGAGTTCAAGCGGCTGCTGGTGCCGATCGTGCCCGTGCTGAAGCCCGTCACATCGTCACGAACCTTGGCATTGAAGAAACGATACTTCAAGCCGAAGTCGATGTTCTGGCTGACCGGATGACGCACACCGGCAATACCCTGATAGGCAAAGCCACTGTCGCTGTTGCGGAAATTACCAACCGGCGTGGCCGAGGAGTAACGGATACGCGTGCGGGCAATGCCCGCGCCGCCGCCGACATAGCCATTCCAGCCATCGTCAGCGCCGAAGTCGAGCAGAAGGTTGCCCATGAGCGAAAGCGCGCTGCTCTTGCCATTGGCATCGGAGTTTATGCCGTTGAGCGTGTAACCATCATGAATTGCACGCTTGTAGCCAACCTCGGCCTCGGCACGAACCGCACCGAAGTCGTAACCGGCAATGGCGTCAACGTCGTAACCGACCTTATGGTCGACGCTGAGAAAATTGTTGAACGAACCGGTGGTACCACGAGCGTCGAAGTTCATATCTTCAACGATCATTCCACCGCCTTCGATGCCGATGTAGCCCGAACCATCTCGGGCCATTGCCGGCGTGGCAATAGCGGCCGCAGCAACTGCGACCAGTAGGTATTTGCGCATAGGGGTCCCCTTTTGCTCTTCTGATATTGAAGCTCCGAACCTGTAGAGCAGGTGGAAAGTTGCGGGCAAGCCAAAGCTGCGCCGGTTTGTGGAAACAGTTGTTGCCTCAATGCCACACTCTCGTGAGTGCGTTGCTAAGTTCTGATCTTCTTAGAATCGCTTAAGTGTCGGAAGCCCAAGACTTTTCCTAAATTCGATATCTTCGGGCACCGGTTCGAGGCCGATTGAGAATCGACATCACACCATCGTTCGATCGCTACTGCAAGGCTCAGACGGCCTGCCCAGCTGCCCAGCCGCTGGCCCATGCCCACTGGAAATTATAGCCGCCAAGCCAGCCAGTAACATCGACTGCCTCGCCAACGACGAACAATCCAGGCACCTTGGGTGCCTCCATCGTTCGTGACGAAAGTCCATCGGTCGAGATGCCACCAGCCGTGACTTCCGCCTTTGCCAGGCCCTCACTGCCGTTCGGGTTGAACTCCCAGGCGCGAAGGGCTTCCTCGACTTGGACGAGCAGGCGATCGGGCAGTTGACCAAGGTCAGCAGAAGGGAAACCGAGACGATCCAGCAAAGCATCAACAAGGCGGGCAGGGAGGGCAGGCGTAAGCAGCGCCTTGAGCGTCGTTCTCGGACGCGTTCTCTTTGCATCCACTAACCAGCCAGGAGCAGAATCGGGCAGGAAGTCCACCGAGACCGGAACCCCGCGACGCCAGTAAGAGGATACTTGCAGTATGGCCGGACCGGATAGCCCGCGGTGCGTGAACAAGGCGGCTTCCCGGAACCTGGCACCGCCGCAGCCCGCCGCTACCTCGGCGGCGACACCGGACAGGGTGCGGAACAGCGCCTCCTCACCGCCGAGCGTAAGCGGAACCAGCGCCGGACGCGGTTCGACGACCTTGAGCCCGAACTTGCGGGCGAGTTCGTAGGCAAAGCCGGTCGCGCCGAGCTTCGGGATGGACGGACCGCCGGTGGCGATGATCAGGGTCTTGGCCTGCAGTTCACCCCGGCTCGTCGTGACGCGGTAACTGCCATCGCCGCCGGCAACGTCGGTCACCGGACTACCAAAGTGAAAGTCGACTGCGCCGCGCGTGCACTCGTCCATCAGCAAGGCAACGATCTGTCGGGCGGACCCGTCGCAGAACAATTGACCCAAGGTCTTCTCGTGCCAGGCTATGCCGTGGGCTTCGACCAAGGCCACGAAGTCGGTCGCCGTGTAGCGGCTCAGGGCCGACTTGGCGAAATGCGGATTGCTGGACAGGTAACGGGCCGGTTCTGCATCAAGGTTGGTGAAGTTGCACCTACCGCCGCCGGAAATCAGGATCTTGCGACCGGGCTCATCATTGTGATCGATGACCAGCACGCGCCGACCGCGCTGACCGGCCGTGGCTGCTGCCATCAACCCCGCTCCGCCAGCGCCGAGCACGATCACGTCATAAAGCGATGAACTGGGTGACATTTCCTTGCCGGTGGCGCAGCATCGCCGAGCATGCAAGCGTTGGCAGGCGTTGCTTCGCTCCCCGCTGGCAAAAACGTTTTGGTGGTCCTATCTATCGGCTCTGACCAAAGCCTTAGGAAATGCCTGGTGCTGCAGACGGCGAAGACTGAAGACGAATTGCTTGCCGCCATTGGCCTTTCGCCGATCGCTACCGTGATCAGCAATCCGCGCCGCAAGGACAATCCCATCGAAGCCACCAATCAGCCGTTCTGCGACCTGACAGGCTATTCCGAGCCCGAGATCATCGGGCGGAATTGCCGCTTTCTTGCTGGTGAGGCGACAGAGCCTTGGCTGACCGAGCGAATCCGGCAAGCGATCAGCCTCAAACAGCCAGTGCTGGTCGACATCCTCAACTACCGCCGGGACGGCTCGCCATTTCGCAATGCCGTGTTGGTGACCCCCTTGTTCGACACGCATGGCGAACTCGCCTGGTTCCTGGGCAGTCAGGTAGAGCTTGGGGAGGCTTCATCGGCAGTGTTCGCCGGTCGGCGCGAAAAGGCGGTGGTCAAGGTCAAGACGCTTCCACCGCGCCAGCGACAGGTGCTTGAATTAATTGCGAGTGGCCTGCTCAACAAGCAGATCGCCTGGAAGCTTGGGATCAGCGAGAAGACCGTCAAGATGCACAGGGCCTTGTTGATGGAGCGGCTGGGTGTGCCGACGTCGGCCGACCTGATCCGGCTTGCCGTAGAGGCCGGACTTTAGGCGCCAGTCCGGCACCGGTCTTTATTCCGTATCGTTTTAGTGTTGCGCGAAACCACATGGTGGTTCTCGCGCTCTTCGAACGGGCGGCCGGTCTTTAAGCCCTCCTGGGCCGGTGCCTCCTCCCTTTGGGCGAACGCTGGTTTGGGAGCGCGAGAACCCTTCAGCGTTCGGACATCACCTGATCGACGAGCCGTTCGAAGGCTTCGTCGACCGGAAAGCCTTGCGCTAACCAGCGCTGCTCGATTGCACGTAAGGCCTTGGCGACCGCCGGTCCTGGCGGAATGCCACGCTTGATCAACACTCCTCCGCCGATCGGGAGGCGAGGCACTGTCCACAAGGACAGAGTAGCCGCATCTTCGGGCCTATCCGCCAGAAGCAAACGGTCTTGGGCGGACTCGACACCAACCGAATAGGCTAAAGCGTCTGGCCGAATACCAAGATGGGTGGAGGCGGCGAGCGCGAGCCGCTTACGCTGCCGATTGCTGAGCTTCAGTCGAGCAGCAATCTTCTCGGCAACGATTGGATCGACCGGTAAGAGCGCGGCAAGTCGGCGAATTGGGTCGGCCTCGAGCGACGCTGCCTGTTCCGCGGTGACCAGCCGCTCGAGACGGGGTAGCCGCTCGGCGGCGATCTCCGGCAGAACCGGCAAGAGGATGCCGTTGCCGAGCATGATCGCCACCGTTGGCGATGGGTGGGGGAGTGTCAGCAGCTTGAGCAGTTCGTCGGCTATCCGCTCGCGCGATAGGGCCATCAAGTCATTGGCCCGGCTGGCACAAGCGGCAAGCCCCGCTGCATCCGGAGCACCACGTCCAAATCGCGCGTGAAAGCGGAAGAACCGCAGGACGCGCAGATGGTCTTCGGCGATTCGAACCTGTGGATCGCCGATGAAGCGCACCGAAGCAGCGGCCAGGTCGTGCTCGCCGCCGAATGGATCGAAAAGATCCTCGCTCCACGGGTCCCAATACATCGCATTCACCGTGAAGTCGCGGCGCTCGGCGTCGGCCGTCCAACTGTCGGTAAAGGCCACGGTGGCTCGGCGGCCATCCGTTGCCACGTCTGCCCGCAACGTCGTCACCTCCGCGGTCTGGCCGTCGCTGATCGCCGTTACCGTCCCGTGGGCAAGTCCGGTTGGAACGGTGCGAATGCCCGCCGCACCCAGCCGCCGCATCACTTCATACGGGGAGTGCTGCGTGGCCAGGTCGAGATCATGCACGCCGAAACCAAGCAGGCTGTCACGCACGGCCCCGCCAACGAAGCGGACCTGCCCTTCACCCAGAGCGGCAAGCAAAGGCGCCATGCCGGGCCGCCCTGCCAACGCCTTGAGGTTGGCCCGGCTCAACGGAGGCGCCGGCTAAGGTTCACCAGCATCGCCGCCGTTGCGCCCCAAATGCGCCGACCTTGCCAATTGATCTGGAAGTATGTGCGGGTTTGCCCGCGAAAGTCCGCCGTCACCGGGATCTGATTGTCCGGGTCGAGCAGGAACGAGAGCGGGGCTTCGAACCATTCGGCAACCTCCGCTTCATGCGGCTCCAGGGGCAGGTCCGGCGGTATCGAGCCAAGCACTGGGGTCACGTCGAAGTTAGTGATGGTGCGGTACGGGTCGGCCGTGCCCCACACTCGCACCGCCGAGCGTGGCAAGCCGATTTCCTCCTCGGCCTCACGAAGTGCCGCGGCTGTGGCATCCGCATCTTCCGGGTCGATCCGGCCACCCGGGAAGCTGATCTGCCCCGCATGGTGCCGCAAATGTTCGCGCCGCACGGTGAATAATACGCCCGGTTCCGGCCGATCGGTGATTGCCACGAGTACGGCGGCTGGTCGAGGGTCACCAGAGGCGCCTTCAAGCAGGTCTCCTGGCAGCAAGTTCGAAGGGACAGGGGCGCTAAGGCAGTCGAGCAGCCGATCGGAAAGGGTCACGCGCTCTCCAGCTTGAACCAAGCGCCGCCGCTCCAAAGGCCGTCCGCACCATCGGCAAGCGCCATTTCCGCCAGCTCGTAATAGACTGGACGTGCCAAGGCGGCCTCCAAGCCGGCGCGTACGTGCACCAGCGGCACGCCTTCGTCCGTCAGCCGAAGCGGGTGCTCGGGACCGAGCAGCACCGCGTCGCCGCTGTTGAGCGAAAATGCGATCTGACGCGATTGCCCGTTTCCGTCCGCGGTCATGGCAATGGCCAGGAAGGGAGCGAGTTCAACGTCAATGGTCAGCTTCTCGGCGGGCGTCACCAGCACATGGCTGCCGTCGGGCTCCCGCCGAAGCACGGTCGAGAACAGGCGTACCATCGCTTCACGGCGGATAGGATCGCCGTCGTGAAACCAGGTGCCGTCACGGGCTATGCGCATGCCGCTATGACCGCAGTGCGTGGGATGCCATTGCTCCACAGGCGGTAATCGACGGTCGGCAACCGCGGCCGCGATGTCCGACAGGCTCATTCCGGCAACATCAAGGGGAGGGCGCGTTTCGGGCATGCTGGCCATGTAGGAGCCTGCGCTGGCGATTGCGACACCCCCGGGGCCAGCCCGGTCCGTTCCGGAACCAAGCACAATCGCCGCCTTGCGAAGCGATGGACGCTGCGCCACTGCCTGCCCGATGACTGCCCCCACTGCCATTGTCACCGGCGCCGCCCGCCGGCTTGGACGCGTGCTGACGCAGGGCCTGCTCGACGACGGCTGGAAGGTTGTCGCGCATGTCCACCGTGACGACGACGACGTCCCGCCGGGCGCCATTCGGGTAGTCGCCGATCTTGCCGATGAAGACTGCGCCGAGCGCTTGTTCGACGGCTGCGCCCAAGCTCCGGTTCTACTCGTCAACAACGCTGCTCGCTTTGCTCCTGACTCGCTTGAGGATTTCTCGCCAACGGAACTTGCCGCGCACATGACGGTCAACGTCGTTGCTCCAGCCCTGCTCACGGCAGCCTTCGCGAGGGCTGCCGCCGGAGCGGATCAGGCGGATCGCTCGATCATCAACATATTGGACGCGAAGTGGCGTGCTCCCAATCCGGACTTCCTCAGTTATACGCTGAGCAAGGCGGCGCTTGCGCAACTCACGGAATTGTCAGCGAGAGCGCTGGCCGAAAAGGGCATTCGCGTGAACGCCATTGCGCCCGCCTTGATGCTCCAGTCGCCGGGTCAGACAGCGGACAATTTCGAGCGCGCCCACAGTTTCAATCCGCTTGGCCGGGGGGTCGAACCGAACGATGTGCTGTCCGCCCTGCGGTTCCTTCGCGACAGCCGCATCACGACAGGGGAGGTGCTGCTGCTCGATGCCGGCCAGCGCTTCTGGGGCCTTGGCCGCGACGTTCAGTACCTTGACCTCCGCTCTATCGAAGAACCTTCCCAATGACCGACAACCTTGTTGAACATCCGCAACTCGACGGCCTTGTGCCGCCGCAACTGGCCGTAGCGTCCGTACGAATTCATCTGGATGCCCTGTTTGTCATGACCGACATCGGCTTTCATGATTTTGAGGTAGGGACCCCGCAGAGGCTGCTGATCAGCGTTGAGGTTTGGCTGATCGACTTGCAACCGCCGCAAGGCGACGCCTCGGCCGGAGCCTGGAACTATGACCACCTGAAGCTCGAAATAGAGCGAATCGCTTCGAGCCGGCGTTTCAACCTGCAGGAAACACTTGCCCAGGAAATCTACGATTGGATCGCTGCGCGGTCCGGAGTGCGGGCTTTGCGAGTGGGAACGTGCAAGCCAGACGTTTATCCAAATGCCCAAGGAGTGGGCGTGGAAATCGCTTCTTTCTGCGGAATGGCACCCTGACTCGTCATCCCTTTGTCACGTTCGCGCCCCACAGAGAGACGCGGAAAAGTCGGAGGTGGAACAATATCCTTGTGCCACGATTGAGCCATAGTTAAGAAACGCGCCGACCCGCCAATGATATGTTGATACAACGGCACGTCTGATTACCATGCGGCTTCCCGGTTGGGCGGCCAGTCACAAGGTGCTCAGGCGTTGAGGTCCACTCGAGGAGAATTGCGGCAGGATGTCTTACGCCAATCGCAGACAAATGAGCTCGAACCGGACGGTGGCGATTGTCATCGTGGCGCTGCTGCATGTGCTGCTGGGCTATGCACTCGTAACCGGACTTGCCTACAACGTCGTCAAACAGGCGGCCGAAGACCTCAAGACGTTCGACGTCGAGGACGAACCGCCACCTCCACCTGACGAACCACCGCCGCCGCCGCCCGAGAATCAGCCTGAGGTGCCACCACCCGTGGTATCGCCGCCGCCGCTGGTCCGGACCAACACCACTCCGCCGCCGATCGCCACCGTGCGTGATGCGCCTCCGCCCGTTGTGACTTACACGGCGCCGCCGATCGTGGCTCCGCCGCGGCCTGCTCCTCCGCCGCCCCCGCCGCCTCCACCGCCTCAGGTAGTGCAGTCCGCGAGAGCACGGGGTTCCTTGCCTGGTCTGTTCTCGACGGACGATTACCCCGCTGACGCATTGCGTAATGAGCAGCAGGGTACCACGGCCGTTCGCCTGACGATCGGGACCGATGGACGCGTTTCGGATTGCTCCGTTACCGGATCCAGCGGCTCATCCTCCCTCGACTCGGCAACCTGCAGGATCCTTCGGCAGCGGGCCCGGTACACGCCTGCCCGTAACAGCGCCGGCCAGCCTGCGACTGATACGGACACCGCGCGCATCCGTTGGGTGGTTCCAGCTGAATAGACTTTTCTTTCGCTTATCAAACCCTTAGTCGATCAAGTTCAAACGAGGAAATCACATCATGGCAGCTCCTGCATCCGCCGCCGGCGAAAATCCATATGGGCTTGTTGCGGCCCTCGAAGAAGGTGGGCTCATCTCCTGGGTAGTCTTCGGACTCCTGGTGATCATGTCGATCGGCACGTTCTACATTCTGTTCACCAAGTTCTTCGAACAGCAGAAGATCATCAGCCAGGGCAAGAAAGTCCGGGCCAGCTTCTGGAACTCGCCCAACCTGCGCGAGGCAGCCACCAAGCTCGATCAACGCAGCGCTTATCGCGCGATTGTTGACGACACGCTTGTTGCCCAGGAGCAGCACGGCAAGCTGACCGATCCTATCGATCAGCATGACTGGATGGCCAACTCGCTGGCGCGTTCACAGGGCGGCATCAACGCCCGTCTGGGCGAAGGTCTGGCGTTCCTCGCGACCGTCGGTTCAACATCGCCGTTCATCGGTCTGTTCGGCACCGTGATCGGCATCTATCGCGCTCTCATCAAGATCGGTGCAGCCGGTCAGGCTTCGATCGGCACCGTCGCCGGTCCGGTCGGTGAGGCTTTGATCATGACCGCGCTCGGCCTGGTCGTCGCCGTTCCTGCGGTGCTCGCCTACAACTGGCTGATCCGCCGGAACAAGTCGATCATGGAAGATCTGGCCGCCTTCACCAACGACGTGCATGGCTATGTCATGTCCGACGGCAGGGTGAAGCCAGCCATGGTCGGCAATCAGGCTGTTGGCGGTTCGTCCACGGTTGCCAAGGGCGCCCAGACGCGCTCCGCAGCCGCTCCGACGCCAGCCGGCACTGAGCCTTTGCGCACCGGCCAGACCCAGACGGGTGCACAGGCCAGTGGCTCGGGCACTTCGACGATCAACCCGCGCTAAGCTGTCACGCGGTCAGGACCGGCAGCAGATTGCTGGTCCTGACCGTTCCAATGACCTGAGCCAAAAGAAAGCCGCAACCACATGTCCATGAGCGTAGGCGGAGAAGACGGCGACGACGTCCCAATGTCGGACATCAACACCACGCCGCTGGTCGACGTGATGCTGGTTCTCCTGATCATCTTCCTGATCGCCGTTCCCGTGGTGGTCGAGTCTGTGCCCTTGGCTTTGCCCAAGGTGCCTTACGAGGTCACCGTGACCAAGCCCGAGAACGTATCCTTGTCGGTACGTGGGACGCCTAGCGGGGAGTGCGAGGTTTACTGGGATTTGACGAAGGTCAGTTCCGAGGATCTGCTCGACCGGTCCGTCAAAAAGCTTGAGGATGCTGTCAAGCTGGCGGGTGGCGCAGAAAACATTACCGACGAGACGATGCCGGAAGCGCACATCCGCGGCGACATCAATACGCCGTACAAGTGCATCGGCGGAGCAATCTACACGATGCAGCGTGCCGGTTTTGCCCGCGTTGGCTTCATCTCGGAGCCGCCTCCCGGGTTCCAGACCGCCCGCCTGTAAGCAGCGGCTGAGTTCAAGAAGGATTTCGTCCCATGGCGATGCAGACGACGACTGAGAATAAAGAAGCCGAACCGATGATGGAGATGAATACCACTCCGCTCATCGACGTACTTCTGGTGCTGATCATCATGCTGATCATCACCATCCCGATCCAGACCCACGCGGTGAAGCTCGACTTGCCGCAGAATACGGATCAGAATAATCCGCCGCCGATCGATCCGGTCAAGAACAAGATCGTGATCACCGGTGCTGGCCAGACGCTGTGGAACGGTGCGCCGGTCGAACTGACGCAGCTTCGTCAGTATCTTGACATCACGCAGCAGATGAACCCAGTTCCCGAACTGCATCTGCAGCCTGAGGCTACTGCTCGCTACGAGCAGGTCGATCAGGTACTAGTTGTTACCAAGCAGGCCAGGGTCGAGAAGATGGGCTTCGTAGGCAATGAGGCTTACGGTAAGTTCTGATCCTCAACGCATAGCATTCGGGTCCATCCCGAACACTGAAGGGCGGCCTCGCAATGGGCCGCCCTTTTTTTGGCTTACCGAGTTCATGCTCCATGCGCCTTGCGTCGCGTACACCTTTGTGAGACGTTACATTGTCTCATGAAGGAGAGTGACATGGTTTACACCAAGAACTCGGACACCCGCGATGTCATGATGGAGATGAACACGACGCCGTTGATCGACGTGCTGCTGGTGCTTTTGATCATGCTCATCATCACCATCCCGGTCAGCACGCACGCCGTTAAACTCGACCTGCCGGTACCCCGCCCTGATGTCGCGATCGACCATGTGAAGAACGTTCTCGTGATCGATCAAAATGGCACTCTGGCGTGGAACGGTACACGCGTGAACCGAGGGGAGCTCCGCGTGCTGCTTGACGAGAGCCGCGCCCTGCCACGGCCGCCCGAGCTCCATTTGGCCCCCGTCGCACAGGCGCCCTACGGCGTAGTGGACTCGGTACTCGCCCTTACCAAGCGCGCCCAGTTGAGCCGAGTCGGATTCGTTGGGAATGAGGCTTACGAGAGCTTCTGAGGGCTTTGAAAGCCGTGGCCGCGGTTACGCCTTTACCGGTGCCGGCGCATCGAATTGCAGACGCGCGAGACGGGCGTAAAGGCCGTCGCGTTGGATCAGGCTGACGTGATTGCCCTCTTCCACGATGCGGCCTTCGTCCATCACGATGATGCGGTCGGCGGCTCGGACTGTCGCCAAGCGGTGCGCAATAACGACCGTGGTGCGGCTCTGCATGAGTCGCTCCAGAGCGTCCTGAACCGACGCTTCGCTTTCGGCATCCAGCGCGCTGGTAGCCTCATCGAGAAGCAATAGCGGCGCATCACGCAGGAGCGCGCGGGCGATGGCGATCCGCTGGCGCTGGCCACCGGATAGCCGCGCGCCGCTCTCTCCCAGGAACGTGTCATAGCCCTGCGGCAATTGGGTAAGGAACACGTGGGCATTGGCGGCTTTTGCGGCGGCCTCGATGTCCTCGCGGCTTGCGTCCCAGCGCCCGTAACGCAGATTGTCGAGCACCGAGGCCGCGAAGATTACCGTGTCCTGCGGCACCAGCGCCATCCGCGCACGCGCTTGGCCGGGATCAACGTCGCGCAGGTCCACGCCGTCGAGCAAGACGCGGCCCGACTGCGGATCGTAAAAGCGCAGCGCGAGCTGGAAGAGGGTCGATTTGCCCGCGCCGGATGGTCCAACCACGGCGACGGTCTCGCCCGGCTGCACGGCGAGAGTGAGATCGTGGATCGCCTTGTCGTCCGGTCGGCTCGGGTAACGGAACTCGACCGCTTCGAACGTCAGCGCGCCGCGGGCGGGCTGAGGCAAGGCGCGGGGGTGAGCAGGGGCAGCAATCTCCGGCCGTGCCGCGATCAGCTCGGCGATCCGAGCCGCCGCACCCGAACCGCGAAGAAGGTCGCCATAGACCTCCGCCAAAGCAGCGAAGGCGCCGCCGACAAGGATGCCGGTGAACACGAATGCCGTGATCGAACCGCCGGTCATGCGCCCGGCCGCGACGTCGATCGCGCCTTCCCAGATGACGAGTACGATCGACCCGAACAGCAAAGCGATCAGCACGACGGTCATGGCGGCGCGCAGGCGCATGCGGCGCTTGGCGGTGCCGAAAGCGCTTTCAACCGTGTCTGCAAAGCGCTGCTCCTCGCGCTTCTCCTGCCCGAAGGCCTGAACGATGCGCATGCCGGAAAGCACTTCGCTGACAACGCTGCCGACGTCGGCGATGCGATCCTGGCTGTCGCGCGACAGCTTGCGAACTTTTCGCCCGAACAGAAGAATGGGGCCGAATAGCAGCGGGATGGCGATCAGCAGCATCCCTGCCAGCTTGGGTGACAGCGCGAATAGATAGACGATCCCGCCGATCCCGGTGACCGCATTGCGGAGGGCCACGGAGACGGAGGAACCGACCACCTGCTCGAGCAGGGTAGTATCCGTGGTGATGCGGGACGCGATCTCGCTTGGGCGGTTCTCCTCGAAGAAACGCGGCGGCAAGGTGAGCAGATTGCGCTGCACCTGGCGGCGTAAATCCGCCACGGTGCGCTCGCCGATCCAAGACACGAAGTAGAAGCGCATGCCTGATGCGAAGGCCAGAACGAGCACAACCAGAAGGAGCAATTGGAAGGACTGGTTGACCGACGCCCGCCCCGCGGTGCCGATCGCGATATCCATGCTTCCGCCGCCGCCGATGAAGCCGCGATCGATGACGCGCTTGAGGCTGTACGGGATAGCCAGCGTCGCCGCGGACGATAGCGCAAGGAAGAACAAGGCTGCGAGGATCTGGCGTGGGTAACGGCCTGCCGCACGCCACACCAGCATGAGATTGCCAATCTTGCCGGTTGGCGGCTCTGGTGCGTCTGAGTTGGGGGCGGCAGATAGAGTATTGCTGTCGGGGGATGTCGCCATGGGCTTCCGCCTAGCCGGGTGCAGAGGTGCGAGCAACAATGGCACCCGGACGGAGCAGCGACTCCACATTGCTGCTTGTCGGTGGAGCCTTTCGCGGCCACACCCGTTTCATTGTGCGATGCAGCAAGGATTCTGAATGCTTTACGACGCCTATGAAGTGCAGCGTAAATGGATGGAGGGCGCAAGCCACTTCGCCAATCTGTCGAGCGAATGGCTGAGTAACCCGGCCAATCCGTTATCCTATTCGTCTATGGGGCCGATTGCTGCCGCCGGGCTCGAAGTTTTCGCGCATGCCTCAGCGCCGCGCGGGAAGCCCGCTTTCAACCTCCACACCACGCAAGTGGATGGACGGAACGTTGCGGTGCGGGAGGATATCGTCCTGCGCAAACCGTTCGGACAGTTGAAGCGCTTTGTGCGCGAAGGCGTTGCGGACGGGGCTCCTCGGCTGCTTATCGTGGCTCCGATGAGCGGCCACTATGCGACGCTGCTTCGCGGCACGGTCGAGCGCATGCTTCCGGAACACGACGTCTACGTCACCGATTGGCGCGATGCCAAGCAGGTCCCAACCGCGGACGGCAAGTTCGATCTCGACGACTATATCGATTATCTGGTGGAGTTCCTGGAAGCAATCGGACCGGGCGCGCACATGCTTGCGGTGTGCCAGCCGTCCGTCCCGGCCTACGCTGCGGTGGCGCTGATGAACGCTGACAAGCACCCGGCCACACCGCGCACGTTGACCATGATGGGCGGCCCCGTGGACACGCGCGAAGCCCCAACGGCCGTGAACACCCTGGCCACCGAGCGGCCGCATTCGTGGTTCCAGCGCAATGTGATTGCCACCGTTCCGCGCGAATATGCGGGCGGTGGGCGCAAGGTCTATCCCGGCTTTCTGCAGCTCGCAGGCTTCATGACCATGAACCTGGGGTCGCACCTCAACAGCCATTACGAGATGTTCAAGCATCTCGTGGCAGGCGATGACGACAGCGCCGACGCTACCCAGAGCTTCTACGAGGAATATCGGTCGGTGTGTGACATGACCGCCGAATTCTACCTTCAGACGGTGGACACCGTCTTTCAGCGGCACTTGCTGCCGCGCGGCGAGATGCTGCATCGCGGTCGAAAGGTCGATCCGAAGGCAATCACGAAGACAGCGCTTCTGGCGATCGAAGGCGAGCGCGACGACATCAGCGGCCTGGGCCAGACCAAGGCCGCGCTTACGCTGGCAAGCCGCTTACCAGCCGCGGATCGCAAGTATCTGATGGCCGAAGGGGTCGGCCATTATGGCATCTTTAACGGTCGCAAATGGCGCGAGTTCATCGCGCCGGTCGTGGAAGATTGGATAGCTTCGCACGAGGCCGCCTGAGACGTTCCGCCGCGCTGGACAGGTCAGTCCACCGCCGCGATCGACGCCTCTACCATGCGCTGCCACATGTTGGGATCGCCAACGTTCGCTCCGGCCTGATCCGGCTCGCGGATCGCGCGCAGGACCGCGAGCGCCTGATTGGTGTGGTGATGCCATTGCTCGTCTACATGCGCGCCGGCAGACGCTTCTGCACCCTCGGCGTTGCGGCTGAGTTCAGCGGCGCAGAGCACGCGGGCAATGCGTTCAACAAGGCTGGTATGTCCGCCTTCGGCCATGGTCGATGTTCTCCTGTTGGTAAGCGCAACGGCTAAGAGGTCATTCGGTTCACGGCGCGGCCGACCCGGCGCAATGCGCGGCGTGCGGCAAGCATCAACCAGATGCTGAGACCAACCAAAAGGATCGCAATCCCTGCAGCGAGCACCGGGTGCGCAAACGCCAGAGTCAGCAGCCCCGCTGTGGCGACATCCTCGGTGGTGGATACCGCGATATTGCTGAACGGCTCCGGGCTTGCGTTGACCAACGTACGGGCGCCCGCCTTGCCGGCATGGGCGAAGAAAGCGGCGCCTCCGCCGAGCAGAAAACTGGTTACCTGCCAGGACGGATCGGCTGCATCGACGATCGCCAGGCTGAGCAGCGCACCGCCAATTGGTCGAATGAAGGTGTGGATCGAGTCCCAGGCCGAATCGACCCAAGCGATCTTGTCGGCGAAGAACTCGAACGCGGCGGCGACGCCGGCCAGACCGATCAACCAAGGGTTGGCGAGCACGTTCAAGGCTTGCAGATGTTGCGGCAGTTCCAGCCAGCCGAAGCGCATGGCGAGGCCAGTGACGAAGGTAACCAAGTACAATCGCCATCCCGCCAGAAGACTGGTCGAGGTGGCGAGCGCCAGGAGAGAGGTAGCCTCTATGTCTCATTCCCTGTCGAAAACGGGAAACCGGCAGGTAGCTTGCTGATCCGGAACGCATCGGTCCGGACCAGCAAAGACATAAGGACGGCGAACCAGTTCATGCGCTCAAGCTAAGCGCGCGCAAACGATGCCGCCATCCCCCATCAGAAGACCTCGAACAGGCCCGCAGCGCCCATGCCGCCGCCGACACACATGGTCACGACCACATGCTTGGCACCGCGGCGCTTGCCTTCGATCAGGGCGTGGCCCGTCATGCGCGCGCCCGACATGCCATAAGGGTGACCGATCGAGATCGCCCCGCCGTCGACGTTGAGCAGCTCTTCCGGAATGCCCAGGCGATCGGCGCAATAGAGCACCTGCACCGCAAAAGCTTCGTTGAGCTCCCACAAGCCGATGTCCTCGACCTTGAGGCCGAAGCGCTCAAGCAGGCGGGGCACGGCGAACACTGGCCCGATCCCCATCTCGTCGGGCTCGGTGCCGGCCACCGCCATGCCGAGATAGCGGCCAAGTGGCTGGAGGCCCTTCTTCTCGGCAAGTACCGAATCCATGATCACGCAGGCCGAGGCGCCGTCCGATAGCTGGCTGGCGTTGCCGGCGGTGATCAGTGCGTCGGGACCACGAACTGGCTGCAGCGCCTTGAGCCCTTCGAGCGTGGTCTCCGGACGATTGCCTTCGTCCTTGGTAAGCGTGATCTCCTTAAAGGAGACCGCACCGGTTTCCTTGTCCTTTACGCCCATCCTGGCGGTGACTGGGACGATCTCGGCGTCAAACCGGCCGGCTGCCTGCGCGGCCGCGGTGCGCTGCTGCGAGCGAAGCGCATACTCATCGCAGCGATCGCGGCTGACGCTGTAGCGCGTGCCGACCACTTCGGCGGTTTCGAGCATCGGCATGTAGACGCCGTTGTGCATCGACAGGAGCTCGGGATCGGGGCCGACGCGCATCTCGCCGGTCTGGACCAGGCTGATGCTTTCCACGCCGCCGGCAACACACACGTCCATGCGGTCAACGATGACCTGCTTGGCGGCCGTGGCAATGGCCATCAGGCCGCTGGCACATTGGCGATCGATCGACATGCCGGCCACGCCGACACCAAGGCCTGAGCGGAGGGCTGCTGTGCGGCCGATGGTGGTTTGAACGCCCTGCTGAAGCGCCGCCCCGATGACGCAATCCTCGATCTCGTCGGGTGACACGCCGGCGCGCTCAACCGCGGCGCGGATCGCGTGGGCGGCGAGGGTCGGGGAGGGCGTCGCGTTGAAGGCGCCGCGATAAGCGCGGCCGATTGGGGTGCGGGCGGTGGAGACGATAACGGCGTCGCGAGCGGACATATTCGTGAACTCCTTTAGGTGAACAACAGGCCGAGCCACGACGCGGTCAGCACCGGCTTGTCACGGCCTTCGATCTCAACGGTAACGAGGTGACGGGTAAGCAGTTGCCCGGGGTTCTTCTCGTCGGCGGCTTCGAGCACAAAGCGACCACGAACCCGCGACCCGGAGGGGACGGGGGAGATGAAGCGTACTTTGTCGAGCCCGTAATTAACGCCCATCTTGAGCCCCTCAGGCTTGAGGAGCACGCCATAAGCCATGGCGCTGAGCAGCGACAGGCTGAGAAAACCGTGGGCAATGGTACGGCCGAATGGTGTCTGGGCGGCGGCCTGCGGATCGATATGGATGAACTGGCGATCGTCCGTCGCTTCGGCGAACGCATCGATGCGATCCTGGTCCACGGTGATCCAGTCGGACACGCCGATCTCGCTGCCCACGCGGGCCCGGATGTCATCAAAGGTAAGGGCTGTCATGGCGAACACTCCTTAACGCCGGCGGAGGAGGGAGCAAGGTCTAGGCTTCGGCCTTCAACTCGGCGACGTGCGTCGGGGGAGCATAAGGCATCACCAGTGTCCCATCGGGCGCGGCGGTGAAGGTCGTCTGAGTCGGATAAGCGAACTGCAGACCTTCAGCAGCGAAGCTGGCCAGCAAGGTCCGCAGCATGGCAGAGCGCTTCATGAACATTGCCTCCGCGTCGAGACCTTCGTGGATGAACACAAGTTCGTGCTCAAGGCTGGATGGTGCAAGATTGGTCAGCACGCAGCGAACCAACGTGCAGCCGGGCTGGCTTTCCACGGCGGCGCGGGCAAGTCCTTCCACGCGGGCAAGCGCCTCTGGTGGGGTCTGGTATGTCAACGCAAACGTCAGTGTGACCCGGCGGTCGCTGCCCTCGGCGAGGTTATGGATCTCGCGTTCCAGCAGCTTGGTGTTGGCCATGATGACCATCTCGCCGTCGATCGAACGCAGGCGCGTGGTCTTGAGGCCGATGCGATCCACGGTGGCAATGGTCTTATCGAAGCGGATGGTGTCTCCGCGGCGGAACGGTCGGTCGAACAGGATGGCCAAGGCGGCGAATAGGTCGGCGAAGATGCCCTGGGCGGCGAGGCCGATGGCGATGCCGCCAATGCCGAGCCCGGCGACGAGCGCCGTGACGTTGACGCCCAGATTGTCGAGAATAACCACCAGCGCGATGCCGAAAAGGGCCACACTGATCAGGACGCGGATCACGCCCATGGCATTGCCGATCGCGGTCTCGCCGGGCTTGTCGCCGGCGTGACTGCCGATCAGGCCGAAGATCAGCTCGCGTCCCCACACCGCCGCCTGCAGCGCGAAGGCGATCGTGAAGGCGATGTCGAACAAGCGCTCCACCTTCGGGGGTGGCGCGGCATAGCTGACGACGATGGCGGCGGCGGCGGCGGCCATGAAGCTGATCGTCGTGCGCGACAGCACGCGGCCAAGCACCGAATGCCAGTTGCGGCAGTGCGGGTCTCGTAGAACGATGCGCCTGCCGACCTCACGCAGCCCGAGCATGACGGCAACCAGGACGCAGGCGACCAGCGCGCCAAGCAGCAAGGCATCCAGATTGGCGCCAAGCCAGCCAACGAAGCCAAGGATGCGAGGAGGTAAGCTGCTCATCGACCGCGGGATGGGGGCGAAGGTGGCGCTCGGTCAAGCGGCGCCTACTTGCATCCCCACCTCACGGCTCAGGCCGCGGCGGCGACCTCGTCGACGGCAGCTGGCCCGTGATCGGCCGCAGCGATCGCGGCTTCCACCGGCGCTGGCTTGGATTTCGCCTTCTTGCGCTTGCCCTTGAGCAGATACGCCAACAGGGCCACTTCGCCGCTCGAAAGCCACTTTCTCGCCCGGGGAAGTTCCAGCTCGCCAAGCGGTGCCTTCGGGTTCTCGCGGGCAGCCTCGATCAACTTGGGATGCACGTAGGACTTGCGGCTGATCGCAGGCGTATTGCCAAGCGCTTCGGCGACCGGTTCGAGCACGGTCTTGAGATTGACCTTGCGGACGCTGTCGTCCTCCTGCGCCTCCAGCATCTGTTCGAACGCGATCACCGTCGCGCCCCAGGTGCGGAAGTTCTTGGCGGTGAAATCCCCGCCGCTGGCCTCGCGGATGTAATCGTTGACGTCGCTGGAAGTCACTGGCGTGCAGGTGCCGTCCTCCGCAACATATTCGAACAGATTCTGGCCAGGCAGTTCGCGCGTTTTCTTAACGATCCGCTTCAGGTTGCTGTCGGTGATCGGCAATTCGTGCACCACGCCGTGTTTTCCCGTGAAGCGCATAGTCAGCTTGTCGCCCTGCTGCTTGAGGTGGCGATTGCGCAGGGTGGTCGCGCCGAAGCTCTTGTTAGCTTTGGCATATTGCTCGTTGCCGATCCGCAGGAACTGCGTGTCGAGCAGACGAACGACGGCGGCGAGCACGGTGTCCCGGCTCAGCTTGCGTCCCTTCAAATCGGCCGCAACTTTCTTGCGCAAGCGCGGCAGAGCGGCACCAAATTCGAGAGTGTTATCGTACTTCTTGGCATCGCGCTTGTCGCGGAAGTCGCCGTGGTAGCGGTATTGCTTGCGTCCCTTGGCATCGCGTCCGGTCGCTTGGACGTGGCCGTTCGGGTGTGGGCAGTACCAGGCGTCTTCATAGGCGGGCGGGAGGGCGATGGCGTTCAGCCGGTCGATCTCCTCGCGGTCGGTGATCCTGCTGCCATCGGCGGCGAAATAGGCCCAAGAGTCCTTGATCCGCTGACGCGTGATCCCCGGCTGACGATCATGGCTATGGCGAAGCACGGATAGTTTCTCCTCTTGCTCCTCACAGCGCGCTCTGGCAGCCGCTTGTTCCCGATGACCCGTTCGACACCGCCCAAAGTCCTTATCCTTGCCAGCGACGGCTTCGAGGAGGATGAACTTTTCGTCCCTCGCGAGGCTTTGCTGGACGCTGGATGCACCGTGACCTTGGCCGCGCCTGCCGCCGCCCCGATCCGCGCTACCGTGCTGGATGCGCCGGGGCGCTGGATCACGCCGGATCTCATGATCGAGCAAGTGTCCGGAACGGACTTCGACGCGCTGCTTTTACCGGGCGGCTTGATCAATCCGGATCGTCTTCGCACAAACGCGAAGGCCGTGGCGCTTGTGGGTGAGTTCGTTGCAGCTGGTAAGCCGGTCGGTGCCATCTGCCATGGCCCATGGTTGCTGATCGAAGCGGATGCCCTTCGCGGCCGCCGGGCGACCGGCTGGCGATCGATCCACACGGACCTTCGCAATGCGGGGGCCACCGTGACGCCCGATCAGGTGGTCGTGGACGGCACGATTGTGACTGCGGTTGGCCCAAGGGACAGTCTGGCCTTCGCCGACGCGCTGATCGAATTGTTGCGTCAATCAACACAGTGGCAACCTTTACGGGCGTAATCGGCTTTTCATGGACGGGGGAACAGATGGCGGCCTGACGGCCTGGATGATCGACGCGGCGGCAGCCCTGGCGCTGGCAGCGGCAGCCGGTGTTTGCGGCACTTGGCTGGCCGGTGCGGAGATCGGCATGCTGTGTGCCGCCTTGGCGCTTGGTGCTGGGCTGTGGAGCTTGCGTCAGGTATCTCCCGAGCCGCTTCGCTTTGCCATGCCTTTGCGGTCGGCGAGGGCGTGGGAGCAGGCGTTCACCAGCGACGGGGAGAGCGACTGCCTCGAGCTGACCGATCGGGTGGAAGACCGGCCGCCTCGGCAACTCGACGGGGCGATTGTGGTCCGCCTTTCTTCCGCTCTTCCGACTCCCGGCGAACTCCAGCGGCGGATCGAGCAGCATCTACGCCAAACGAGCCAATCGGACGTTCTCAACCTTACGTCCGCCGAGCGGGTCGTTCCTCTGGCTGCGGACGCTTCCGCCGCACTCCGGTCGGCGTTGGGCGAATTGCGGCGCGCCACCCAATAGCTGGCGCGGCTACTCGCACAACGTCAGCGCTTCCAACTCGACCAGCACGGAGCCGTCGTCGCGTAGCTGCAGTTCGCTTGAGACTGTAACTTCGGCGACGAAGCGCTTGGGACCAATAGGAAGTTCGGCTTCGCTCAGGTCCGCTGTCCAGCGTGTTGCCAGGGCCAAGGCATCGTTCCCCCGAACGACGAAACCAGCCTGATGACGCTCCCCAGCGAAGGTAAGGGAGTGCCAATCCGCTGAGCACCAATTACTAAGCAAAATCCTATGCGCGTCCGCAGGCTCACGCGCCAGGAGACTTCGCAGGAGCGCGCTCGCCGAGCTTGTCATTGCCGGCCGATTCACTTGGCCTGTCCCATGTAAGCACGAACCTTACGCTCGGTTCGGCCGCGCGGTTCCCGACCCTTGCGCAGGTCGAAAACAAAGCGCGGATCACCCATCACAGTGCGCCCGAACTTGGCGGCGCTCAGCTGTGTCGCACGAAGATGATGCTCAATCTCTCTCAACAGAACCATTGTTAGCCCCCGCAGTGGTACATCGACTCGGCAACAACGTTTCTCCACGTCGCTTTCCTACTTGTCTAGGTTTCTTCCTATGGTTAAAAGCTGTGCCATGAACGATCAAGCCCGCGCCACCTTGGAACGTCTTTGTCTGGAACGCGGCGAGGACTTCGCCAGCCTGTCGCGACTGGTGAGCCGAAATCCCGCTTATATTCAGCAGTTTATTCGTCGCGGCACACCGCGCCGTCTGGGCGAGGAGGAGCGCCGCACCTTGGCGCGTTATTTTGGCGTTGCCGAGTCGCTACTAGGCGGACCCGACTCGCCGCAGGAAGTCTCCTCGGACGCACTGGTCATGATCTCGCGCAGCGCCGTTCGAGCTTCCGCTGGGCCCGGCGCATTGCCCACCGAGGAGAATAGCCGACCCTACTTCGCGTTTGACGAAAGATGGCTGCGCAAGCTTACGGGAGCGGTGCATACCGATCTCACGCTCATCCGTGTGGAGGGTGATTCCATGTCGCCGACGCTGCAGGATGGCGACGATATCATGGTCGATCGAGGCGACGCCGCCGAACGGCTTCGAGACGGCATATACGTTTTGCGAATTGACGAGGCGCTGGTCGTCAAGCGCTTGGCAGTTCATCCGATCACCGGAAATATCACGGTGCAGTCGGACAATCCCGCTTATGCGGACTGGCCGAATTGCAATCCAGCCGAACTGGGATGCATCGGCCGCGTGATCTGGACCGGTCGACGGGTCAGCTGACACTTGCGGTCAGGAGCGCGCGCGGTCTCGCAGGTAAACAGCGACGGCAATCAGCGCGCCGACCGCCGTGCCGGCCAGAATGCCGATGCTAGGCTGGCCCTGCCAAATGCCGATTGTGGCGCCGACGATGATCGCCAGGACGAGCCAGAAACCACCGGCTTGAGGTTCGCGCTTTGTCATGGCGGTGCCCTGCCAGACGGCGGCTTGATTGGCCAGTGCAGGCGAAATCACGATGGTGAACGCGCTGTTCACCGCACCCCTTGAGCGACGCGGTAAGGTCGAACAGCCTAAAGCCCCTCCATGCAGACCATCTTCATTGCCGGCCGGGCGACACTCGACGACGCCGCCGACCTCATTCGCAGCTTTGGCGACGAGGCGCGTTCCGAGGCTGCCTTGCGGGCAGAGCAAAGCCGCAAGGACGAGAATGTCCTGCGCTTCTGCCATTGGCGCCAGATCGAACGAGTCATCGTGACCCTTGCCAGTGAGGAGACCACCGGCACCATCCACTAGAGCCTCGGCGAAGCGGCACTTGTTCATCCTGGGCTTGACCGGGAACCCGCCTTGCTTCTCTTCTGCACCCACAGGAACGGACAGGCGCGGCACAAGGAGCCGCGCGGCGATCAGGTGGGGACTGCATGAAGAATTGGAACGTCAAGAAAGCCGTCGTCGCGCGTGAGGACATGCCCGCGCACCATCAGCTGGCGCAATCCCTATCCTGGCCGCACCTGGTCGCGCTTGGCGTCGGCGCCATTGTTGGTACCGGCATCCTGACGCTGATCGGGGTAGGGGCGGGCAAGGCCGGCCCGGCGGTGATCCTGTCCTTCGCGATCGCCGGCCTGATCTGCGCCTGCGCGGCGCTGGCCTATGCCGAAGTGGCAACCATGATCCCCGCATCCGGATCGGCCTACACTTATTCCTATGTGGTGTTCGGCGAGCTGATCGCGTGGATGATCGGGGTGGCGCTGATCCTCGAGTATAGCCTAGTCGTCAGCGCGGTCGCGGTGGGCTGGTCCGGCTATGCCGCCGGGTTTTTGCAATCGGTTGGATGGGCCTTACCGGCCAGCCTGATCCAAGGTCCGGAGCTTGGCGGGATCATCAACCTGCCGGCGATCTTCATCATCTTCGTGGTGGCCGGGCTGCTGATCGCGGGCACCCGCGAAAGCGCGACGCTCAACGCGGTCTTGGTCATCGTCAAGCTGCTCGCCTTGGTCTTGTTCGTCGCCGTTGCTTTGCCGACTTTCAGCGCCACCAATTTCCAACCGTTCATGCCGTTCGGCTTCCCGCGCAGTGGTCCGGCCGGAGCTGAGGTTGGTGTCATGGCCGCGGCCGCTATCATCTTCTTTGCGTTCTACGGCTTCGACGCCATCGCCACTGCCGCGGAAGAGGCCAAGAACCCGGGCCGGGACCTGGCCATCGGCATCGTCGGATCCATGGCCTTGTGCGTCCTGATCTACATGGTGATCGCGGCCACCGCGATCGGCGCTCTGTCTTACTCCCGCTTTGCAGACAGCCCCGAACCCTTGGCTTTGATCCTGCGCGAGATCGGCCATGGCTGGGCGGCGCGGGTGCTTGGCGCGTCGGCGGTGATCGCCTTGCCGACCGTCATCCTGGCGTTCTTCTTTGGACAGAGCCGGATCTTCTTCACGGTCGCTCGGGATGGCTTGCTGCCGGCCAGCCTTGCGCGCGTGTCGAGCCGCGGCACGCCGGTGCGGATCACCCTGTTCACCGCTGTGGTCGTCGCCATCGTCGCCGGCTTTTTCCCGCTGGACAAGATCGCGGCCCTGGCCAACGCCGGCACCTTGGCAGCGTTCGTTGCCGTGTGCGCGGCAATGCTCGTGATGCGCCGCCGCGAGCCCGACCGGGAGCGTCGCTTCCGGGCACCGGCGGCCTGGATCATCGGCCCGGTCGGCATCTTGGGCTGCATCTATCTGTTCATCAGCCTGCCGGTGATGACGCAGAAGTTCTTCCTCGTCGCCCAGCTGATCGGACTGTTGCTATACCTCGTTTATGGCAGCGGAGCCGCCGCCCGGGCGAGAGCGGCGGCGAACGTCACCGCTTGAGGAAGCCCTCGAGCTGGTTCTGCAGCTGCGAGAGATTGAGACGGCCCCACTGCGATGCCCATGGGGAACTGTCGCTGGACTCGTCCCTTAGGTATTCCGGCTGAGCCCAGCGCGTTGGAGCCACTTCCGGTTTGGATCGGCTCAGCCGCGTCAGGTCGAACGGGGCGTGAAAGCCAAGCCCCGCTTGATCGCCCCGGGCCCAATGAACCGTGGCGAACAGGGAGCCTGCCTCACCCAGGTCGAGCAACAGCTCGCAGCCAAGGGGGAACACGCCCGGGCCTTCAATCAGTGCGCCACCGGCGGAGATGTTACGCAAGCGGACGGTGCTGCTGTCATGATTATAGTGCACCAGACCGCTCCAGATGAGCGGATGGCGAGATCCCTCGCGGCGCGATTGTTCGCCGAGATCTTCGTCGGTTTTCTCGGCGACGAGGGGCGCGGACTCCTCGCGGGGATGAACCGCTTCCGCGATGCGAGCGATAGCGACGTCGGGAAAACTTCGGGCGATGACGGCCCGCAGAGTTTCCGCGCGGATGTCGGGCGAAGCCTCAATCTGGGTCTCATGCGCGAATTCCAGTCCCAACCGGTCGCCCTTGATCCAGCGTACCGCGCACTCCAACGTGCCGCATTCGCCAAGGGTTAGGTCCACCCGGTCCCACAGCATGGGCCGGAAGGATGCCTCGATCATCGCCCCTCCGCCGGAAAGGTTGATGAGGTCGACAGCCTGCTCGGTGTCGTTCCAGCGGGCCATCGCGTCCTCCCGGTTGAGCCGGTGGCGATCTTCGCCGCGGTGGTTGGCCGAGCGAGTTTCCGCGCGCACAACCGCAACTTTGCCCAGATTGTCGCCGATCGAAGGCCGATCCTCCGCGGGCTTTTCCGCCAGAAGTGCTTGTTTGGCCGGCTTGCCGGAGCCGAGCGTCGAGCGGAATCTGTTCACGTGAGGCTTCTCCCCCGAGCACTGCAGGTGCATTGTCGGAGGGTTGACCTACGCCAAAAAGGTTATCGTTTTGTAAGGATTGCCGGAGCTCGAACGCCCGCTCGACTACATCGAATAGTACATCTCGAATTCGACGGGGCTGGGCGTCGTCTCCCAGCGCATCACTTCATCCCACTTGAGCTCGATGTAGGCATCGATCTGGTCGGAGCTGAACACGTCCCCGCGCAGCAGGAAATCGCGGTCGCTGGTCAAGGCGCCCAGCGCTTCGCGAAGGGAGCCGCACACGGTCGGCACGCTGACCAGTTCGGCCGGCGGCAGGTCGTACAAATTCTTGTCCATCGCCTCACCCGGATGGATGCGGTTCTGAATGCCGTCCAAGCCGGCCATCAGGATGGCGGAGTATGCCAGGTAGGGGTTGGCCATGGCGTCCGGAAAGCGGAACTCGACCCGCTTGGACTTCTCGCCGGTGCCATAAGGGATGCGGCACGATGCGGAGCGGTTACGGCTGGAGTACGCCAAGAGCACCGGCGCTTCGAAGCCGGGCACCAGGCGCTTGTAGCTGTTGGTGGTCGGATTGGTGAATGCGTTCAGGGCGCGTGCGTGCTTGATCACGCCGCCGATGAAATACAGTGCCAATTCGCTCAGGCCGGCATAGCCATTGCCGGCGAAGAGGGGCTTGCCACCGTTCCAGATCGAGAAGTGGGTGTGCATGCCCGATCCATTGTCCTGTGCAATCGGCTTGGGCATGAATGTTGCGGTCTTGCCGTAAGCGTGAGCCACCTGGTGCACGACGTACTTGTAGACCTGCATTCGATCCGCGGTCTCCACCAATTTGCCGTAGGTAAGGCCGAGTTCGTGCTGGGAAGGGGCGACTTCGTGATGGTGCTTGTCACAGGGCAAGCCCATTTCGAGCATGGTCGAGACCATCTCGCCGCGAATATCTACGGCGCTGTCAACCGGTGCGACGGGGAAATACCCGCCCTTGATGCTCGGCCGGTGCGCCTGATTACCACCTTCATATTCGCGGCCGCTGTTGGTGGGCAGCTCGATGTCGTCGATCTTGAAGAAGCTGGTCGCGTAGCTGTCTTCGAAACGCACATCGTCGAACATGAAGAATTCGGCTTCGGGTCCAACGAAGACGGTGTCGCCGATGCCGGTCTGCTGCAGATATGCTTCGGCTCGGGTGGCGGTGGATCGCGGATCGCGGGCGTAAAGCTCACCGGTCGACGGTTCCACCACGTTGCACACCAGAATCATCATCGGAGTTGCCGAGAAGGGATCGATGTAGATCGCGTCGAGATCCGGCTTCAGGATCATGTCGCTCTCGTTGATCGCCTTCCACCCGTGGATGGACGAACCGTCAAACATGAAGCCGTCTTCAAGCATGTCCTCGTCGATCGCGCCTGCGACCATGGACAGGTGCTGCCACTTACCCTTGGGGTCCGTAAATCGCAGGTCGACCCACTCGATCTCCTCGTCCTTGATGCGGGCAAGGATGTCGTTTGCGGATGTTGTCATGGGAAAGAAGACCTCGGCTGATGAGATGAGAATCGCCCGCTGCGGAAGGGGCTCCGGACCTGCATTTCCCGCTTCGCAAGCGTGCGGTCGAGGGGTTCGTGAGATATTCACGTGGGTAATTCGGTCCGCTCGGGAGCCTGACCTGTCGGCCTTCAACGAAGTCATCCCAGCCCTGCGCGTAGCAGGGCTGGGATGACGGAGAACGTGGCCTTGGCTTAGTAGTTTACGGTCAGCCGCGCGTAGAGGAAGCGGCCGTTGAAGCCGAACGGCGAGAAGTTGCTGAACGGCGCGACATAGTTGGTCGCCGGATAGTTGCGTGCCGCGCCATTGGCAGGGTCGACGCCGCGACCACGAAGGATGTTCGTCGGGTAGACGTCGAAGATGTTGTTGCCGCCAAGCGCGATCGTTGCGGCTTCGCCGACCGGCTTGAAGCGGAGTTCAAGATCCGTCACCACCTTGGCTTTGAGATTGACGTCGCCGAACAAGTCCGCTCCCGCGCCGAGCACCTTGCCGTAACGTGTGGCGCGAAGCGTGGCGCCGAACCAATCTCGATCGAAGTCGGCCGAGCCGTTGATCTTGGTCTTGGGCTGGCCATTGGTCAGGCGAAGTGTCTCCTGGCGACCGAACAGCACGAGCCCTGGGACGTTCGACAAAGCGTTGGGCACGGCCGCATTACGCCGCACCTTGGTCTTGTTGTAGTTGAACCCGCCGGTGAGGTTCAGCCGCCCGATTGGCCCCATGGGGACGCGGTAAGTGGCCACGAAGTCCAGGCCGCGGGTGCGGGTATCGACGCCATTGATAAAGAAGCGGGCGGCGTTGGTGGTGATAAAGCCGGCATTGTTGAGGATGGTCGCAATGGCCGCGCCAGTCGGGTTGCCGGCGAAAGTGACACCGCCCACCGTTACAGGAGCGGAGATCGGCAAGCCCGTTGGGCCCCGCGTGGCCGTGAGGTTGTCGGTGACGACGATCCGGCTGCGAAGATCGATCTGGTACGCGTCGACCGTGATGTTGAGCCGCGGGATGGCGCTGATCACGGTTCCGATCGAGTAGTTGCGCGACTTCTCGGGACGAAGCGGCGAGGCGCCAAGAGCAATCGCCACCGGATTGTCGACGGGCAGTGTCACGGTATCGAGGAGGACGCCGTTGACGTTGTTCGTGGCCTGGGCCGCGTAGAACTGCTGCTGCAGGGACGGCGCACGGAAGCCCGTCGATGCCGAGGCCCGAAGAGCGAAGCCCTCGACCGGTTCGAACCGAGCAGCCAGTTTCCAGTTCAGCGTCGAGCCAAAGTCGGAGTAGTCCTCGTATCGAAGCGCTGCCTGGATGTTGAACTGCCTGGAGATGTCGCTGTCGATCTCGGCATAGGCCGACTTGTTGTTGCGGCTGTGCTTCCCGTCGACCCGTTGGCCCCCGATGACGGGCTGGAAGCCCGGGAACACCTGTGCACCGGGAGCGCCGCCAGCCGTGCCGTTGACATAGCTGTTGAGCTCGCCTGGACGAATGTCGAAGCTTTCGCGGCGCACTTCGACACCGCCCGAGATCGTCGTCTTCTCGGCCAAGCCCAGACTCAGGTCCTTGCTGATGTCGACGTTGACCAGCGTCTGGTCGTAGCGCAGCCCGCCAGAGTCGAACTCGGTGGGGGAGGCAGCGCCCAAGGAGCGGTTCAAGGAGTTGCGGATCGTGAAGTCCACGGCATCGCGGCCGTATTGAACCGAACCGTCGTAGCGAAACCCTTGCGCTTCGCCGCGCAGGCCAAACGTTCCGCTGTAATCCTTGGTGAGGGTGCCGATCAGCGGCAAGAATCCTTCGGGATAGATCGAAGGCAAGTTCCGTGCGTCATTGGCAAGGCGGTAGAAACCCGCGCTCTCGCCCTTGCGATTGTTGAAGCTGCCGAAAGCATAGACTTGCGCGTTCTCGCTAATGCCCACCGGGATCGCGCCGTTGGCGAAAACCTTGATGTCGCGCGTGTTCGGGTCACCATAGCCATGGCTGAAGCGATTGAACGTCAGCTCCCGCGGGTCAAGTGCGCCGCCGATAAGGTTGAACTGGCGGCGTGGGTCGGCGCCAGTGCGGTTCGTGGCGTTGCGGTCCTGATACTCGCCGGCGACATCCAGATAGCCGTCGGCACCGATCGGTACGCCGACCACGGCAGCCATCGTGACGGTGCGACCGTCGCTGCGACGACGGTCGTTGCCGGTGTTAATTAGTGCCAGCGTGCCGTCCGGTGCGAGTACCGGCGTGTTGCCGGCACCGGTCTGGACACCCGAGTAGGTCTCGATCCCCTGAACGTCCGTTTCATACTGGCCGTAGGTGATGCTTGCGCGGCCGCCGCTACGAGCACTGCGCAGTTGGAAGTTGATGACACCGGCGATCGCGTCCGAACCGTATTGAGCGGAAGCGCCGTCGCGGAGCACCTCGACACGGCTAAGAGCAATGGTCGGGATAAGGTTGATGTCGACCGCCGCGGTGCCGCGACCGACCGAACCGTTGATGTTCAACAAGGATGACGTGTGACGGCGCTTGCCGTTGATCAGCACAAGGGTCTGGTCGGGGTTGAGCCCGCGCAGGGTCGCGGGACGGATGACGTCCGTGCCATCGGTGATCGAAGGCTGCGGGAAGTTGAACGACGGCACTTCCTGGGTCAGCGCCCGGTTGATTTCGGTGAAGCCGGTGTTCTGCAGCGTCTCGGCGCTGATGACGTCCACCGGGACGGTGGAGTCCGCAACCGAACGATCCGTCCGGCGCGTGCCGGTAACAACGATCGTCGTTTGATCGGGGGTGTCACCTTGCGCCTGCGCTTCGCCAACGGCTGGTTCCGTGATGGCGCCTTGGTTCTGCTGGGCGACAGCCGGTGTCGCGAGAAGCGCGAGTGGGCTGATCGAAGCGAGAAGTGACAGTTGGCTGAAACGAACGCGCATGTGAGGTCCCCCGTGAGCTGAAGCCGACGACCGGCGCCAAGCTGATGCTGCAGTGCAAAATGGGCAGATGCAAACAAGCGCGCAAGCGGCCTTCGTCGAAGGCTGAACGGTGTGACAGAATTGCTTCAGTTCGGACCCATCAGTAGGTCCTGCGCTGGGCCGCAACCAACATGCGCAGGAGCATGGCGACCGGCCGAGGCACGCCGACCTTGCCCTCCAGCCAAAGCGACACGGCGGATCGGGACACGCCAATGGCCGAGGCCAGGTCCGCCTGGGTGCGATATCCCAGCGCCCGCATGTGGGTGCGCAGGTCGTCAGGAGCCATGGAGGCGAGAAGCGGGTCGGGGCCGGTCAAGTTCGTTCCTTGGCGCGTGGGCGGATCGCGCTGGCTATGTCGCTTAGATCAAAGCGCATCATTACCGGAGTCCCCGGTCCGGATCCGGACAGCCTGCTCAACGGAGGTCACGAAGATCTTGCCATCACCAATGCGCCCGGTCCGAGCTGCGTTGGCGATGGCTTCCACCACGCTGTCCGCCAGGCTGGCCTCCACTACGACTTCGATCTTCACCTTGGGCAGAAAATCGATGACATATTCGGCACCTCTGTAGAGCTCGGTATGTCCTTTCTGGCGACCGAAACCTTTTACTTCGGTGACGGTCATACCGGACACGCCGACGTCGTGAAGCGCGTCCTTCACATCGTCGAGCTTGAACGGCTTGATGATCGCTTCGATCTTTTTCATCGACAAAACCCCTGAGACTTGGACCGAGCATAGTCTGCGTCCGCTTCTTGCCGCAATCATGCGCCACGCGTTTGCTCATGAAACGCGCCATCATTCTTTCCGCCGGCCAGGGCTCGCGGCTCGGTCACCTCACTTCCGAGAGGCCAAAATGCCTGATCGAGTTCGGTGGTCGAACGCTGCTCGATCGACAACTCGACACGCTCGGTGCCTGCGGGGTCGAGGAAGCGATCGTGGTTACGGGTTTTCGTGACGGCGATGTCGAGAGCAGTCTGGCCAAGCGAAGCGGCGGCGTTCGGGTGCGAACGGCGTTCAATCCCTTCTACAAGGTCGCCGACAATACCGGCTCGTTGTGGATCGCGAGGGAGGCTCTGCAGGGCGACGTGCTGGTGTGGAACGGCGACACAATGGTCAGCGAATCCTTGATGCGGCGGGTGGTCGCCAACGACTGCTCGGGTATCTGCGTTACGGTAGATCGCAAGCCGGACTATGACGCCGACGACATGAAGGTGATCACGGCGGATGATGGCCAGTTGCTGGCGATCGGAAAACGTCTCGAGGACGGTGTGAATGCGGAATCGATCGGTCTTCTGGCATTCCGGGGAGCAGGCGCGGCCACCTTCCGCTCGGCCATAGAGGAGGCGATGCGGACACCCGAGGGCACGACCATCTGGTATCTGCGCGTCATCCATCACCTGGCGCAATCCAGCCGCGTCGGGACGCTCGACATCCAGGGCGAAGAGTGGGGTGAGGTCGACTTCCCTCAGGACGTCGCGCAAGCTGAAGCCATGGTCGCCGGTTGGGCTGCTCAATAAGGCGGCTGGTGTAACCCCTTGGGACTGGCTGTGAATATCTCGCAGCCACTCTCGGTGATGCCGATCGAATGCTCGAACTGTGCCGACAGCGATCGATCGCGAGTCACCGCCGTCCAGCCGTCCTCTAGTATCCGGCATTCTGCCCGGCCGGTGTTGATCATCGGCTCGACGGTGAAGAACATGCCGGGACGAAGCTCTGGACCGGTTCCGGGACGTCCGGCGTGGACGACTTCCGGACTGTCGTGGAACAAGCGGCCGAGGCCGTGCCCGCAGAAGTCGCGAACCACCGAGTAACGATGCCGCTCGGCATGCCGCTGGATCGCGGCGGAAATATCGCCCAGCCGGTTGCCGGGCTTGGCCTCCTCCAAGCCGAGCATCAGGCACTCATAGGTGATGTCTACCAGCTTGCGCGCCTTGATCGGCACGTCGCCGACCAGATACATGCGGCTGGAATCGCCGTGCCAACCATTCAGGAGTGGCGTCACGTCGATGTTGATGATCTCGCCTTCGCGCAGCGGCTTGTCGCTGGGGATGCCGTGACAGACCACCTGGTTGCTCGAGATGCAGCAACTATGCGTATAGCCGCGGTAGCCCAGAGTGGCAGGCACGGCCCCAGCATCGCGCATGTAGCGAAACACCATGGCGTCAAGCTCGGCCGTCGTGACCCCGGGCACTACGTGAGGAACAAGCGCGTCCAATATCTCTGCGGCCAGGCGACCGGCGGCCCGCATGCCTGCAAAGCCCTCGGGTCCGTGCAGCTTGATCACGCCGCTTCGCGCTTCGACCCGCTGGTCGTCCGCTACTTGAATGTACTGGGTCATGAGGCTTCAGATAGGGCGCGTTGCCTTCGGCGCAAAGGCCTAAGGGTGATTGGGTTCATAAGCCTTCGCGATCTGTCGTCCTCACGGGCAACAAACAAAAAAGGGCCCCGGCGAACCGGGACCCTTTCTTGTCTCTTCTAAGAAGTGAGATCCCGTAAAAGCGCCGCGGCACGGGAATGTGCGGCTCATTCGGCCAGCTACGGCCACGCATGAGCGCGGAAGATGGTGGAAAACCAAGAAAGGTGGGTGCAGAATCGCTCTGCTACAGGCGGGATTTGGCTTTACGGACTGCGGGAAGATGCCCTTTGCCAAACGCGAATACGCGAAGAAGTGAACATTTGGCTCGTTGGTTCGGAGTACGCCTGGGCTGCCGGCACCCTCCGTTCTTCCGGTGGTGCCATGTAAAATCCCATGAGCCTCATGAGATTCTCTGGTCACTCCACACGAGCATTCGCAAGAGAAGCGGCTCGTCGAAATATTTCTAGCGACTGAAACTGCTCAGAAATACTTTCTCACATTCGGCGCATTGTTATGGCTTTGCCGACACGAAGCGCCGGAGCCATCCCGCTCCTCTAGCTTCTCGCTTGCAAGAAGTTGGAGACGGCCAGTGACCAGCTTCGTCATCAACTTGTTGATCTTCGGCGCGGTCCTTAGGCTACGAGGGGCACGGCGGAAATGTGGGATGCTGGATCAAGTGGCGGTTCAATCGAGGTACCTCCTTTGACTGACCGAGATTGGTTTGTCCGACCGGCGGGAGAGGTCGAAGCGCCGCTGTTGAGTCCCTTCGCCTCAGCAGTGTGGCCCGGCGATCCGGAGGCGATGGAGCGGCGCTGGTGGCGTCGAAGCCATTCTGCTGCGGCCAACGCGGCATTTGACCGAGCAAGCGGCAAGATGGTCGGACTGTGCGTAGGGATACCCAGCACTTGGCATCTTCCTAGCGGGCATGAGGTCTCGACCGTTTCTGTCTGTGATTGGTTTGTTCACCCTGAGTTCGTGGGGAAGGGCATTGGTAAGTGGCTCGTGTCCTCCTTCTCAGATCGCGTGCCTGCTCAGAACGCTTTGTCTATCAGCGACGCTGCGGTGCAAAGTTTCAAGGCGCTCGGCTGGTTTGGACCATTCCCGACCCACCTCCGCCTGCTACCGCTTCCCGGGCTGCAGCGACTGCGTGCGCTTGGGGATGTGCGGGTCCGGTCATGGAACGCCAGTGCAGTTGCCTTCCCTTCGGAGCTGGCCGCGCTTCTCGACCTCATTGATGGCCGGCGCCCCGCCAAATTGGTTCGACGGCGGCGACGAGCGGAGGATTGGCGAGCCCACCTTTCCGCGCGTCCAACAAGGGGCCCTCGCTTCCACGTGATGTTCGATGCAGCCGGTGACTTACCCTTGGCTTACTGGGTTATACGGGGTGCAGACGGCGAAGCTGGCCGGCAGTATCGCTTAGCCCGGCTGCACTATGTCAGCGACTTGGTGGTGAATAGCGATGATCCGGCCCTGCTTGCTGCTGTGTTTCGGGCTGTCCCACGCACTGCACCGCCCTTCGCCGGAGCTTTGCTCCTGTGTGTCAGCGACGACGGCCTTGCGATGGCGGCCAAGGTGGCCGGTTGGCTTCATGAAGGCTCAGCTGTTGTGGGGCAGCGGCTGGCGGACAAAGCTCCGCGCTTCATGCTTGGAGGTGAACTCGGTGGTCTACAGCGGAATCGGGTGCATCTTACCTTCGCGGACTCCGATGTTGATCTAAACATCTAACGACTTCGCCTCGTACTCCGCAGAATCTCGTTTGCTTGCTGCGCCGCCGGGTAGGTGTGGCGACAGCACCGCCGAGGCGCCGAACTAAGACTACAGTTGGATGAGTTGACGAAGCGATCGCCAAGGCAAACGCCCTGCGAACATTTATTTCCTGGCACCGCCGGAAAGAGACGAATCTTAGTTACTCTCGTGCTGCGATGTGAAACGCCAGGATGCCCATGGAAATCCCAAGGTTTTCCCAATCACGTGAGTGTAGTCAGCTGCGCATCTTGAGAAATATATTCTTAGGCTGACACTACGGGGAAAGCACCCGGCCGACATTCGGCTCGTCGTCAACTCGACGACGAAGTCGCTCGAGTGACCGCGCCCAGTTTGGCGTGTTGCTCGAAGGATAAAACCATGTCCCTACAAACACCCACTGAGCCACTCGCGGTTAGATATCGCGAAGTCGATGCTCTTACGCCCTGGTCACAGAACTCCCGAGCTCACACGCCCAAGCAGATCAAGCTAGTAGCTCGCAGCATCGAAACCTACGGGTGGACTAATCCTATCCTGATCGATGACGCAGGTAACGTTATAGCCGGCCATGCTCGGCTTGAGGCGGCCAAGCTCCTTGGCATGACGCAAGTCCCAACCATTTGCCTCTCGAACATGACGGAACCGCAAAAGCGAGCATACATAATCGCCGATAACCGAATGAACGAAGTCGCGGGGACGTGGGATCGGAAGATCCTTGCTCTTGAGCACCAAGCGATACAGCTCCTGGATCCAAGCTTCGATCTCACCTGCACGGGGTTCGTGTTTGAGGATGTCGAGATCATGCTCGATGGTCTGACCGAGTCCCACGAGGATCAGCCGATTGAGCCTGACCGATCGCGCCCTGCTGTTTCCTGCGACGGAGACCTATGGCTCCTAGGTGAGCACCGGCTGCTTTGTGGGGATGCCCTTCTTCCAGCCAGCTTCCAGGCGCTCATGGGCGTTGAGCGTGCACAGGTGGTGGTCACCGACGCGCCTTATAACGTCAAGGTGAACGGAAACGTCGCTCCAAAAGGCAAATTTAAAGAGTTCGCGATGGCCTCTGGCGAGATGGGCTCGAGCCAGTTTGCGGGCTTTCTCACCGACGCTTTTGCCAATCTGATCACCTACAGCGCGAATGGATCGATCCACTTCCTCTTCATGGACTGGCGTCACATGGCCGAGATGGTCCAAGCGACAGCTCAGTACAGCGAGATGAAGAACCTAATCTGCTGGAATAAGCAGTCCGCGGGGATGGGCAGCTTCTATCGCTCGAAGCATGAGCTCATCTGGGCGATGAAGTCGGGCACTGAGCCTCACATCAACAACTTCGGGCTAGGCGAGAAGGGCCGAAATCGTACGAACGTGTGGGATTACCCAGGGCTAGCTGGCTGGTCCGCAGAACGAGCAGAATCGCTCGCCATGCACCCAACGGTAAAGCCAGTTGCGCTGATCGTTGATGCACTGAAGGACTGCTCAAGGAAGGGCGGCATCGTTCTCGATTGTTTCGGCGGCTCGGGTTCGACCCTGATGGCAGCGGAGCAGACGGGTCGGCGAGCGCGACTGATCGAGTTAGACCCAGCCTACGTGGACGTCACTATCCGTCGCTGGGAAGCTGACACTGGCAAGAAAGCCATCCTGGACCAAGTCGGGCGCTCGTTCGAATCAATCGAACAGGAAGGGCGATAACATGACCAAAAGAACGAGACAGCCAGGCACTGGGCGCAAGCCGCACAATGCGGGCACGAACGAATATGTGTCCTATAACGAACTGCTGTTGAGGTTGGCCCATGAGCCACGGGCAGTGCAGATCGGTGATCAGCAGGTCACCATGCCACGCGTCGAGCGACTGATGCGCGTGATGGTAGAAAGAGCCCTGCAGGGCAATGTCCGCGACATCGCGAAACTGCTCCAAATGATGGCCAGGAACCCGACGCTTGCGGCCACATTCCGTATGCAGACGGTCATCCACATGAGCCCCTCGTTCGCAGCTATGTGACTCGGAGAACCTACATGAAAAACGAACAGGCAAACGCGCCACGTGGCCCCAAGCGGAACGACGTTGGTTACAAACGCCCGCCCGTCGAGACTCAGTTCAAGAAAGGCCAGAAACCTCCGCCTCGGAAGAAGCGCGAGGCGAAGATACTAAACGCCACCGAGATCCTTGCAAAGATACTCGCGGAGGAGCGGCGGGTGACACGCGCCGGAAAGATGGTGTGGGAGACGAACGCTGCGCTTCTGGTGGAGATAGCCTTTCAACTCGCTGAGAAGGGCAACCCGACTCTGTCCCGAGCGCTTACCGACGCGCTTATTGCGGAGGACAAGCCACAACCTTGGATTGACGAGCCGCGCTTCGTTACCGATCCCGACTGCAACGGAGTGTACACGGCATACGAGCAAGTGAAGATATAGAGTTCACTCCAATGGTCTGGACTTTTGTTAGCTTCCGCCCGCCTCTTGGACAGGCGGGAGCTTGCATCGGCTTGCTCGCTCCGCCTTGGCGCCGGCAGCTTGACGGACGATCGTGAAGCCTCTGAGTTACAACGAAGGACAGTTGAGGTTCGCGACGAGAGAGCCCTAGCCAACGAGCTTTCCGCCCCGGGTCATATCAGCCTGCCATTGCGCTGTTCTGGAGAGGACTGGGCCGTCTTACGGTTGTCATGAAGACCGGCACGGCTGTTCGTCAATCCCGCCCAGAATACGTTCAGTAAAGGTAAGAACGCCGCTACATTGGTCGCCTCGTTGCACTAATTTTCACGTGAGTTATTTGGTGGTTTCGTGATTCATCGCCTAAATGTCAGCAGTTGCAACGTGGCAAGTTGTGGAGCACTAATCACGTTAGAGGGCAGCGCCTGCCTTCTTCTCTGTTTAAGCGTCGATTTGGAGTTGCTGCCATGAGTTTGATCCGTTTCGCGAGCTTTGTTGGATCTGCCTGTCTTCTGGTTTGCGGCAGCGCTGCTGCCGCCCAGACGTGGACTCCAGGTTCTGAAATCGTCGGTCAGACCGTTCAGGTCGAATCCAGCGGTACCGTTAATTCAATCATGTTCCAGCCCGTTGGAAACGCCACGATCATGACCCCGTCGGGTCGGTCTATTCCGGCCACGTGGTCTGCCGCTAATGGCCAGATGTGCTTGAACTCGTCTGGTGCTCAGGAGTGCTGGCCGTATCAGCAAGCCTTCCAAGCCGGCCAGCCGATGAGCATGACAAGCAGCTGCAACGCGTCGTCGCGCTGGCTTGCCAACGCAACCAATGAGGCGCCAACGTCACGCGCCGCCGGTGAGCGCGGCTAACCTAAACCGCCTCGGCTTCACTGATCTTGGAACGCCCCGCTTGAGCGATCAGGCGGGGCGTTTCGTTGATGTGCTGAGACCACTGGCGAACAGGTCGAAGCTCAACAAAAAAAGGGCCCCGGCGAACCGGGACCCTTTTCTGTATCGTTGAAGGCCGCCGTCTCAGACGGGGCTGTTCGGCAAACGCACGCGAGAATTGTTGTCGCTGTTTGACAGGAACAACGCAGCGACGCCCGCCAACGCAGCCAAGCCGAGCAGGATCGGCAGGAAGCCAATGCCGGAGGCGGCTGCTGGCGCAACGACGCTGGTGCCAAGCGGTGCCGCTTCGGGAGCCTGTGCAACCGGAACCGGCGCATCGACCTGAGGCAATACGCAACCGGGCGCTGCACCCTGCATGGAGGCCGCCGAGGCCGAAGCCGAAGCCGCGCACATGGCAGAGGCGGAGCCCTGCGATGCCATCGCCGACATCATCACCCATGGGCTGTAAATCGGGGTTGAGGCTTTTGCGCTCACTGCCGCGGCAGCCGGAGCGCTGGCGGACATTGCCAATGCCGCAACTGCAGCCACCCAGTTCATGTAATTCGTTGGCCCTGCCACAGAGTGCTCCCTTGTCGATATTGCTGGTAAGCAGCCTATGTTAAGATGTTGTGTAAGGCTAGAAAATAATTTGTAATTTCTTGCACGGCGAAATGCTGCACTTCAGGGTCCTGAATTACTTCCGATTTGGAAGCTAGGCTGCGAAGGTCCCACGCAAGCTAATTGGAAGCTTTTTACTTATAAGATGACTTTCGCCATCGTCTTGCCGGCGTAGTCTCGAAGGCGGACAGAGAATTTGTTCGTGGCAAGCGTGGTTATCAGCGCTCGCTTTCCGCACCAAGCACGCAATGTCAAACGTGCACTTGGGCTCTTGCGTAGCGCCCACCCCGGCATTCCGGTGCGGTCTGAGCGGCAAGGGCAGTCGACCAGCCAAATCGCTCAGACCACAGATGTACATAAGCGCGGAGGAAGGAAAATACCTAACGCGCTGAGCTTGCCTTGGGGTGCCTCAAGGAAGGCTAAGCTCAAGTGAGCGTTGGCGAGCGCAAGGCATCGTTCTCCGCTGCATAGGACACAAAGCGTCAAACCCCTGATGCTGAAAAGTTGATTTGGCCAGGGGAGCCGGTCAAAGCGCCGGAAGCAGTACACGACAACCTGACAACTGCTTCAAACACCCACGCCAAAGCCGGGCATTCTCCTTCCAAAGGATCTCCGAACTCCGCCTTAGCAGGCCTTAGTCTGTAGGAAGTAGCGTGCGTGGGGAACTCATAGCCGACATGACTGGGGAAGTGGACGTCGCAATCACGGCATCGAAGCTAAAGCCACGAAGCTTGTCAGTGGCGTTTTTTAATCCTCGCCAAGGATTGCTGGGTAGGGCAGGCTCAAGCAGATATGCGCCAGGGCACACAGGATATTGACTCACAATTAGCTTCGGCACTCCGGACGGGCGCCGTGCCGTCCGTACAGCAGTGCTATGACGGAGCAGAAGCGAGACTTGTGGAAGATCGTGCGCATTTCCATGGTGTTTCCGGTCTCCTCGTGGGGCTGCCCGGCTGGCCGGCGGAGTTCGCTGCTTCCATCCGGGCCGAGGCACTGGGACGTGCGATGTGGGAATTGCGGCACCGGCAACTGCTTTCCGAACTGCTAGGTCGGTTGGCGGACGAAGGCCTTCGGGCCCTTCTGATCAAGGGCACCGCACTCGCATACGACCTTTATGAAGAGCCCGCCCACAGGATCCGAGGAGACAGCGACCTGTGGGTTGACGAAGCGGAGGTAGGCCGAGTGCGGCACGTTCTGCGTCAGCTTTACTACCGCACGGCCTCAAACCCGGAAGAGGCCTCGACGGAGCCTCTACAGGAGGGCTGGGTAGGCACTGCGTCCGACGGATCTGAGCACGTCATCGACCTGCACTGGAGCGCGGTAAATTCGGGTGCTTTGAAGCAATTGTTCTTGTTCGATGATTGCTGGGCTCGCCGCCGGCCACTTCCTCGCCTTGCGAGAGGAGGCTGGGGTCTCGACCACGCTGATGCACTTCTCCACTCAGCAGTTCACCGCGGAATGCATACGGCGTCTCCCTACAACGTCGGAAGCACGACTCACTATGGGGGCGATCGTCTCATTTGGATCTGGGATATTCATCTCTTGGCGTCAGC
Organism: uncultured Sphingomicrobium sp.; assembly: GCA_964243335.1. GTDB lineage: Bacteria > Pseudomonadota > Alphaproteobacteria > Sphingomonadales > Sphingomonadaceae > Sphingomicrobium. Next base: position 303,920 of record CAXTED010000001.1, read on the forward strand.
CCTCGGGGATCAAGGTATAATGAAGGCCGCTGATCGCGCCTCGACTCTGGGACTAGAAGCGCCGCTCCGAAGTGCGCTTTCGTCTGCCAAAAACTTGCTTGGAACGTCCGTTCAGGACAGCCTACTCGACAGACTCGGTCTGGCTGATAGTTCACTTGCTACGCGCTATCTGGAAGGCGGCCAGGTCAAGCGTGCATGGCTCGACCTCCAACAGGTGCGACCGCTTTCCCGCAAGCTAGCCACGATCTCCCGTCGCCTTTTCCCGTCTACTGCATTCCTAGGATCTAAGTATGGTGGAGCAAGTAAGGCCGCAGCGTCTTCTTTGTACCTCCGGCGAATGATTGAGTTCGTCCGCCGGCGACCCGATCAGACTCGGCCTTGAGCGGTATCTTCGGTCTTGTCAGGCTCGACGGCAAGCCGGCAACTAACGAGGAAATCGCGCCAATTGCAAATGCCCTCGCGCACCGTGGGCCAGACGGGGGTGGTACATGGGTGCACGGTCCTGTGGCACTGGGCTTTGCGCTCCTGGCCACCACGCCGGAAGCCGCTTGCGAAACCCTCCCACTGACGCATGCTCTCAGCGGATGCACAATCACAGCTGACGCACGTCTCGATAGTCGTGAAGAGCTCGCTTCTAAGCTGGGGATTGATCTGCGCGATAGAGGTGACGGCGAGCTCATCTTACTTGCCTATCTGCGCTGGGGCGAGGTGGCGACCGAGCATCTGCTGGGAGATTTTGCCTTCGTCATCTGGGATGCGCCGAAACGACGGCTGATCGCCGTTCGAGATCCCATGGGAATGCGGCAGCTGCACTACTGCCACCTCGAGGGTCACATCTTGGCCTTTGCGACCGATGACCGTGGCCTTATCGCTCACAGTGAGATCCCGAGTACTCTTTCTGAAATACGTGTCGCTGACTTTCTTGCCAACTTGGAGGGTGCTGACCTCACTTCCACTTTCTACCGCGGTGTCGAGCGGCTCCCACCGGCGCACATGCTCACGCTGGAGAGGGGCACTCTAAGAGTTCGGCGTTACTGGACATTGGAGCCAACAGAGCCGCTTCGCCTCCGGTCGACCGGCGAGTATGCTGAAGCTTTCTTTTGCGTTTTCAAAGACGCTGTCCGAGCACGACTGCGGTCGCCTAGCGGGGTAGGCGCAATGCTATCAGGTGGGCTCGATTCTTCTTCCATCGTAGCCATAGCGGCTAGCTTGCGCAGTGGGACGCCGTTGAGGACCTTCTCAGCAATCAGTGATTATCATGATGGGTGCCCCGAGTCAGAAATGATTCGCCGAGTCCAAGCGATCGGCGGCCTAGAGACTTACGAAGTTCGCCCCAGCGATCTCGCTGAGGCTGCCGCTGACCTTCTGCCTTCCATGGGGCGCTACAATCCCTTCGACGGCCATATGTCCCTTGTGGCGTCGATGTATCACAAGGCGCAGCAGAGTGGCTGCAACGCGATGCTTGATGGAATGGCTGCAGACGTCGTCCTTGATCATCGGAACTGGATAGCGCGCCTTCTTCGTCGCGGCCAATTCAGCAAGGCTTGGATGGAGGCTCAGGACGAACATAGATTTTGGGGGCCCGGGGTGGAACCTGCGGCGCTGCTCCTGATAGAGGCCAGCCGCGCCGCGTTCCTCCCCGACTGGTCGAGGGCCCTGAAACGAAAGACCCTCCTCTGTTCTCGCCAATTTTTTTTGAAAACTGAAATGGTGCGATCGAACTTTGCACGACGAGTAGGTCTCGCCGAGAGGATGGACAGGCTTGCCCAGTTGTCGCCGAAAACTTCACAGCCTTACGTATCCGAACGAGTGGCTTCGATCTTGCACAACAATCTGGTTGCCGGTCGTGAGCGATACGATCGCGTCGCGTCGCTCTTCGGAATAGAGGCTCGTGACCCATTCCTTGACCTGCGGCTGATCAAGTTTTCGCTCGGCCTTCCTCCCGAGCAGCTCGTTCATGCCGGTTATACGAAGCGCGTGCTTCGTGAGGCCATGGCAGGTTTGCTACCAGACGGGGTTCGCTGGAGGCGCGGGAAGGAGCACTTAGGCAGGAGCTTCATAACTAGTGCCATATCCGCCCAACAGCCGGCTTGGACGAACGTCATCCGCACTCAGCTTCAGACCCTGAGTACCTGGATACGCCCAGATGTCCTGACACAGGTCGACAGTGGCACTGCGCTTCCTGAGAGCCGGCATTCCTGGAACGTGGGGTACCTATCTCAGTGGCTTGATACCAAAATGGTTGCAATTCCCCCCAAAGTGGGAGATTAAACTCCGCTTAAGCAGGCCGTTCAACTAGCCTGATGAAGCGGAGCGACGAATGATGGAACTTTCGAAACTTGTTGCACGCCCAAAGAGCCGAGCGTATTCGTCGCCGAAGCTCATTGTGTACGGCGATGTGTTGAAGCTCACTGCGGGCGGGTCGAGTGGGAATCCTGAGGGTACCAGCAGCAACCCCAACAGGGCTCAAGGATAACGCTACTTACCGAATGGCGGTGCAGAATCACGCTAATAAGAAACGCTGCGTTGCTACCATGTCTTGCTGACGTTCTCCCGGGCTGGTCTGTCGGTTACCCGGGAGATCGTTGTTCGTCAGCACAGGATTATAAGTGCATTTGGCAGGATGGCAGTGGGCTGAAAGCGGAGCGGTCATCCTCGGGCACATTCCGGCTGTCTTTTTCTGAAATGATAAGTCTGGATGTCGATTTTAGCGCTCGACATATTATGCTGAGGCCACTTTGGCTTGATCTGCCGCAATCGACCATAGACCACATTCTTCTTGACCAGTTGGTCCCAAGAATTCGCTCCCACGAGGGCGATTTGGTGGCGCATGCGGCCGCTTTATCGGTTGACAATGAGGCCTTACTTATTCTGGGAGCCAGCGGGCGCGGCAAATCCACGTTGGCAGCAGTCCTTAAGACACTTGGCTGTACATTGCTGGGTGACGATGCGGTAACGCTTAGCCGTGACGAAAACCGGATCATGGCGAGGGCCATCTATCCGAGCCTTCGCTTGCTCCCCGATTCAGTGGAAGCGATATATGGGCAGGGCGAGTGCACCAGTCCAATGGCGCATTATACTACCAAGCTTCGAGTGGCCAACGAGACTGCTGCTCGTCTCGCCTCCGCCATGCCGGTGCGTTGCATCTTTTTTCTTTCAGCGCCAAGCCCGGACCTAAAGGGGATTGAAATCCAAAGCATGAACCCCGCTGAAGTGTGCATGGAGTTAATACAGGAAAGCTTTGCGCTAGATCCATCAGATACGACGCGCGCCGCACAGCGCTTGACCTTCTCGAGCCGCATGGCTGAGTGTACTGTGGCCTTCAAGCTCAATTACCCCAGAGATTACCGGCAAGTGGCAGGGGTCGGACGAGCAGTAATCCAGGCTGCCGGATCTGAGCATCGATGACCGATACACTGGATCAACAGTGGATCACCACGCCAGAGGCAGCCGAGAGCCGCGTTGGAGATGAGATCGTCATCTTGCACCTCAAAACAGGGACCTACTTCGGTTTGGACCCTGTGGGTGCGCTGGTCTGGCGAGGGTTGAAGTCGAGGCTGATGCTGAGAGACATCTGCGCTGCAGTTGCTAACCAGTTCGACGAAGAACTGGGGCGGGTCGAGGACGACGTCCGCGCCCTCCTTTCGCAACTGCTGGAACATGCGCTCGTCGCACTCAAGTGAGGGTGCTTGATCTTTGTGTCGGTGTTTGGCGGGCAGCCGCAGAACTCTTATTAGCTCGCATGCGCATCGTTCTTGCGCAAAGCACGCCAAGCAAGCTCATAAGCAACCTTGAGCACTTCACCGAGCAGCAGGCGCAGACGAAACGGGGTATTCCGCCTGACATCAAGCGTATCGCTTACCTCATTCCACGGGTTGCAGCACGCATGCCGTGGCGGGCCGACTGCCTTGTGCAGGCCCTCGCTGCTCGGCGATGGCTCGCTAGTTCGGGCCACGAAACTCAACTGTCCTTAGGTACTCGCAAGAGGGCCGGCAAGTTTGAAGCGCACGCTTGGCTCAAGTGGCACGACTATGTCGTGACGGGCGGTAATATAGATGAGTATGTCGAACTTAGGAGCGGCGAAGATGCGCGCGCAGCCTAACGGTTTCCAAGGCTGCGCCGATGCTCTACGATGTATCAAGGCATAGCTTCCATAAGTCCATCTAGCACCGAGTGGGCCGGTTCGTAGTCAAGCAACTTGCGTGCGTTGCTTATATCAGCCTCGCTGTGGAGGACGTCGCCCGCTCGGAACTTAGCGTGGACCGGGAAAGGTCATAGTGCACTTGGTGATGGCCCAATTGGCTTCGAAGAGAGTCAAAGAGCTCCGGCAAAGAAGTGCGGGCGCCAACAGCAACATTGAAGACGTCGCCGGCAACCTCATTCGGCGCACAAGCAGCCAGCAGAATTGCTTGCACTGCATTGGCGACGAAGCAGAAGTCGCGCGAGGTCTGGCCATTGCCGTTAACAGTGATCGGCTCGCTGGCGATCATCGCGGAAGTCCACTTCGGGATCACGGCCGCATAAGCGACATTCGTGTCCTGTTGGAGACCGAAAATGGCGAAGTGGCAAAGGTCGATGGCCCTAAAAGCGTTAAGCATCTGAATACTCTACCCGGGCGACTGCCTACAGACGAACCGGCAGGAACGGCGGAGCCAGATACATGCCAGACTTTTCGGACTTTAGCCCAACGTCCGAGGTGTATATCCCACACACCCAGGATCGTGGACTACCAGGGAGATAGTGGTTCGTGGAGACCCTGAAGGCGGAGGGGCGGAGCAATTCCCGGATCAGGTCCGCCCCAGCCAAACATGACAGCCTTCGCCAAGCCGAGAAGGATACCTTGCTGTATCAGCTGGACCGCGTGCTGGCGGGTAGCGCGCGCAGTCATGGAATGGGAGCACGCTGGCATGAAGACGAGCTTGGTGCCGTGAAGATGGAGGTTCGGAATGCGAGGTGATCTCGTGCTAGCGATTGGCTGCATGACTGTGCTTACGACGGCCTGCGGGCCCCAAGGTCCAGCTAAGGAGGCGGCGGACGCTTCAGGTGTTTCAACGCCTGCGCAGGCCTCAGCTCTTTATGCGATACGACGAGAGCCTGGGGTCATGACCGCGTCTTTCAATGACCCGGCCTGGAGCATCACCCTCGGCGACGACACTTCGGTAGGTATGAGGTCAACAGAGTATTTCTGCTCGGTGCTGCGCAGGGCTGGCGCCGTACGGGGCACAACCTCCGTCTCCTTGAGGGCAACGAATGGTGGTCAATATGCAGTTGCGCAATGTAACAAATCGACCCACTAGATTCGCTTTTGCTGCTTTGACCTTCCCGCCAACGCCCGGTCTCCAATGGTACCGCTCGGTAGCAGGGGCGGCGGTGAGGGCTGGTTGATCAACCGGCCTCTGGCGATCCTAGTGTCCAATCCATTGGCTGTCGCCGCAGCTCGTAGTCGAACTTGATTGCCGCCAAGGTCTCGATTGTTGCTCGGCACTTCGCCTGAGCCTTGAGCCAATTTCATGTATTTTCCGCTGGTCCAAGGCGTGTTTGGAGACTTCGTGTTAAGCCCTTCCGCCTGCCTTAGAGGAGCTTTTCCGCTTTGCCCTCCTGAGCGACCGTAACAGAGAGTGGCCCTGCTTATCTTCAGCGCTAAAACGGAGCGGCGCCCCTTACGCCGCCCGTTCCATCACCTCTCCCGAGCGCTGTCGCTCCGGCGTCCTTGCCAAAGAGGAATATGCTAAATCCTGACGTGATTGCGGGGTGAAGACTTGGTTGAAGGACTCAACTGAATAGCTTGGCGAACCGCCGCTTGGCACGGGTCTTCCAATGGCCGCGGTGATAGGCGTCGGACGTCATCAGCGGCAGCACCGATGTCGCCTCTGCAAACACCATCTGCTCGAGCGCGGTCGAAACCTTGCCCCAGCTGGCCGCTTCCTGCAGCGTCGAGGACGAGCAAGCACCATCGCGCACGTCGGCGACGGTGATCTGCACGGCGTATTTGTGCACCTCGACATCCTTGTGGCCCAAAATCTCCGCGCACACGACCGTGTCCTGTGTGAAGTTCTTGGGCACGCCGCCGCCGATCATCAGCAAGCCGGTCGTTCCTGCCGCGATCTTGACGTCAGTGAGCTCGCGGAAATCCGCGATGGAGTCCATCGTGAGATAGCGACGGCCCGCCTTCATCGCATCGACTTGGTGCTTGACCAGGCCAAAGCCCGCCGAGCTGTCGGTAAACGCCGGGCAGAAGATCGGCACGTCATGCTCGTAGGCGAGCTTGACCAGGCTGTTGTCCTTCTTGCCGTTCTCCATTAGCCACTTGCCCATCTCCTTGATGAACTCACGGCTGCTGTACGGGCGCGGCTCCAGCGCATCGGCGATCTTGCCGATGGTAAAGTCGGTTTCCTGCAGCTTTTCTTCATCGATGTAGGTGTCATAGATCCGGTCGATGTAGAGCGAGCGCAGCGTGTCATCGTCAGGGATCTCAAGCGCTTGATAGTGCTTGTGGCCAAGCGCTTCGAAGAAATCCATGTCCACGATCGCCGCTCCGGTGGCGACGATCGCGTCAACCATGTTCGAGCGGACAAGCTCGGCGTACAGGTCCATGCAGCCGCCGGCCGATGTCGACCCGGCGATCACCAGGATGACCGCGCAATCAGGGTCGGCCAGCATCTGATTATACAGATCCGTGGCGCGCGCCATGTCGCGGCTGGTGAAGCTCATCTTGCCCATCGCTTCCACGATTGGTCGAGCGTCGAACTTGGTGATGTCGATATGTTCGACGACGCTGCTCAGCAGTTCCGCCTTGCGCGTGTCGTTGATCTTGGTCTCGGTGTTCATCATGTGCTCCAATAGCTCCTTCTCCCCCACAGGGGGAAGGCTCGGTTGTGGGCGGTGCCCGCTATTGGCTGTCGTTTGTTCTTAGGGGGACGGCCCACCCCCGGCCTCCCCCGCGAACGGGGGAGGAGAAGAAAATCAGCGTTTGACCACGGTCGTCCGGACATGGTCCTGAGTCATCGCGCCGTACAGGCTGGCCATGGGTTCGTCCTCCACCACGATCCGCGCTTCGGTGCCAAAGCCGTTAAAGCCGGTCCGCATCGCACAGCCATACGCACCCAGCATGCCAACTTCGATGTAATCGCCAGCGGCGACGTCACCCGGAAGATGGAATGGCCCGGCCATATGATCAAGGTCGTCGCACGTCGGTCCATAGAAACTAAACGCCATGTCACGCGCCCGGCTGTCCTGCTCGCGCACCAAAGACACAGGGAAGCGCCAGCCGATATGTGCAGCATCGAACAAGGCGCCATAAGCCCCGTCGTTGATATACAGTTCGTCTCCGCGGCGCTTCTCGACGCGCACCAGGACCGATGCATATTCGGCGCACAAGGCACGGCCCGGCTCACACCACAGTTCGGCCGAATAGCTGATCGGCAGCTTCTCGAACGCATCGTGGATGACCGCGAAATAGCTTTCCAGCGGCGGCGGCTCCATGCCCGGATAGGTTGACGGAAATCCGCCTCCCACGTCGACGATGTCTACGGTCACTGCGGCTTCGACAATGGCGTCACGCACGCGGTGCATGGCTTCGGCATAGGCAGAGGGCGACATCGCCTGGCTGCCAACATGGAAACAGATGCCCAACGCGTCCGCAGCCTGGCGAGCGGCGAACAGCAAGGGCTTAACGTCGCCCTGATCGGCACCGAACTTAGCCGCGAGCGACAGCTTGGCATGCTCCGAACTGACGCGAATGCGGACAAGCAGGTTGAGGTCGGTCGCTGCGACATCGTCGGTGGCGGTCGCCTCGACGATCTTGTCGAGCTCCTCGAGCGTATCGAGGCTGAACGTCCGTACGCCGTGCACGTGGTACGCCTCGGCAATGGCCTCGGGGGCCTTCACGGGGTGCATGAAGCAGAGCACGGCTTCCGGCAGGGTGCGGGCAACAAGCCGCACTTCACCGATCGACGCGACATCGAAATGTGTTACGCCCGACTCCCACAAGATCGCCAACAGCTCGGGGCTAGGATTGGCTTTCACCGCATAAAGCGAGCGTCCAGGGAAGTTCGCGACGAAAAAGCGGGCCGCCCGCGCCGCCGCATGAGGGCGAAGCAAGGTGACCGGCTGGACCGGACGCTTACAGACAATGGCAGCGGCGTCCACGGCAATTGCAGTGGCCGAACCGTTCAGGGCGGCAGCTAGCCCCAGCGCGCTATGATGCTTGTGCAACTCAAGGGACCTCCAGGGGTGATGAAACCGAACTGCCTTGCGGTTGGAAGTCCCATGGGGCAGCGAGAGCGCATATATGGGTGCACCCCCCCGGGCGCAACCGTTTTTGGACCCGTTGCCAACATGCATCAGGTGATCTGTCTCCAAATTGTAACGCCTCGGCCAAGCTGTTGAGAGATCGCGGAGTTTTCGCATGAGCTTGCCGACAAACGCCGACGTCTCCGCCGCGGCCGCACGAATAGACGGCTTGATACTGCGGACGCCGCTGCGTGCGGTGCAGATCGCCGGAGCCGCTGTTTGGTTGAAGTGCGAATGCGAGCAGACCGGCGGCGCCTTCAAGTTACGCGGCGCGAGCAACCGTCTTGCCCAACTGACCAAAGCCGAGCGGGGGCGGGGCGTGATCGCCTTCTCCTCCGGCAATCACGCGCAAGGTATTGCGATCGCGGCCAAGCGGCTGGGCATTGCCGCGACCATCGTGATGCCGCACGATGCGCCGCCGCTCAAGATCGCCGCAACGGTGGGGCACGGAGCGCGCATCCATTTCTACGACCGCGCTACCGAAGATCGGGTCGCGATCGCCGAAGCGCTTGCAGCAAAGTGCGGTGGTACGCTCGTTCCAAGCTTCGACGACCCGGACATCATCGCCGGTCAGGGAACGGCCGGGTTGGAGATCATCGAACAACTTGGCGCCGCTCCGCCGCAGATCGTGGTGCCAACCGGCGGAGGAGGTTTGGCAGCGGGAATCGCATTGGCCTGTCCCGGCTCTCGAATAATCTGCGCCGAGCCCGAAGGTTGGGACGACATGGCGCGCTCGCTCCACGCGGGCGAGATCCTCGAGGTGGAGCCAAGTCCGCCTCCCACCCTGTGCGACGCCCTGCAGACGACGCGGGTGTCGCCGATCACCTTTGCAATCCTATCCGCAAGGAAGGCTTACGGAGTGGCCGTGAGCGAGCGAGAAACCAGGGAGGCAATGCGGATGGCCCGGCACACGCTCGGGCTGGTCGTTGAGCCCGGCGGAGCCGTCGCGCTTGCCGCGGTGCTTGCTGGCAGGGTCCCCATTATCGCCGATACGGTCGTGCTGCTATCCGGCGGGAACGTCGAGGCAGACCTGCATGACCGTTTGGTCGGCACGCGGGCGATCTAGTCGCGGCTCAACCTGCGGCCGTGCGGTAGGCGCCTGGCTCCATTCGCGTTGGGGACGAGCGTTCCACTGCCTGCGTTAATGCCTCGAGTTCTGCCGCCAGCGTCTGCAACTCCGCCGCAAGAACCTTAGGATCCGCATCGGCAAGATTGGCCGAAGCATCCATCAACGTGTCCAGCATCATTGCGATGCAGGGGAGGATGGTTCCTTCGATACGCTCGAAGGCCTCAGCGAGGCGTTCCTGCTGGTTGATTGCGAACATCAAGCGTCTTTGACCGCTTAGGGGTTAAGATTGTTTGAAGAACGCCATGCTGTGCTCCCCCTTTACCTGGTCCGATGCGAACGGCATTGAGCAGGGAGTTTACTTCGGCTGAAAGTTCGCCCTTTTGCTATACTATTGGATTCTATTTGCTTTTCTGATGCTTGGTGCTCTCGCGGAGAAGCCGGGCGACGGCAAAGGGCACGTGAGCCCGCTTCTTCTACTTTCGGGAATGATCCTGGGTCTATCGATCGGCCTTCGATTCGAAGTCGGAGGCGACTGGTTTACGTACGCCAGAATGTTCCAGATTTTAAGTGGGCGGAACCTTGAGCAGGCTTTGGCATCAGGCGACCCCGCTTATCAGTTTATTAATTGGTTGGTCCAGCAGGTTGGAGCCGACGTTTGGTTAGTAAACTTAGTCTGCGGAGCCATCTTCAGTTGGGGATTGGTTCGGTTTGCATCCTATCAGAGCAGACCCATGCTAACCTTGTTGGTGGCCTTACCATATTTAATCATCGTTGTAGCAATGGGTTATACTCGCCAGGCAACAGCAATCGGGATCATACTTGCTGGTCTCGCGTCGTTTCAGAACAATGTGTCAATTCTGCGTTTTGCTTTCTACGTCGCCGTGGCGGCTACCTTCCATAGAACGGCAGTCGTCGCCTTTCCCCTCGTCGCGCTCGCTGGTCAACGGAATGGAATGACCAACTTTTTAATCGCTCTTAGTGTCACCTTTCTGTTCTATTCTTTGTTTTTGGCAGGAGATACAGACAAGTTGGTAAGTGGATACGTAAGAAAGGGAATGGCTTCGGGCGGCGCGGGGTTCCGAGTGGCCATGAGCGTTATCCCCGCGATCATCTTTCTATGCTTCATGAAGAGGTTCGCATTCCCGCCGCACAAGAATGCTCTTTGGCGGAATTTTGCACTCACCTCTCTAGTATGTCTTGCTTTGCTCTTCACGCTGCCCTCGTCGACAGTAGTCGACCGACTAGCGCTATACGTGATTCCGCTCCAACTAGTCGTATTTTCGGGTCTACCTAACGTGGTGATGACGGAAGCTGCTGGAAAGGCGTCGGTGATCTTCTACGCCTTCTCGGTTCAGTTTGTCTGGCTAACCTTCGGAACTTTCGCGAGCTACTGGCTTCCTTACGGGTCGGTTCTGTTCTCGTAGGCCTTTCGGCATCAGATCAAATGTCCTACGCAGCCGCCAGTGCGCAAGCCAGCAGCTGCGTCTGGGAGCAGATCTAAATGAAGGGCATCATCTTGGCAGGCGGCCGCGCAACGCGGCTGTTTCCGGCCACTCTGGCTGTGTCGAAGCAAATGCTTCCGGTCTACGACAAACCTATGATTTATTATCCGTTGGGTATGTTGATGCTTGCCGGCATACGCGAGATCTTGGTTATCTCCACGCCTCAGGACTTGCCGCAGTTTCGTTCTTTGCTGGGGGACGGAAGTGCCTTCGGCATCGAACTAACCTATGCCGAACAGCCTTCCCCCAATGGCTTGGCGGAAGCCTTTATCATCGGTCGAGAGTTCATCGGCGACGGCTCGGTCGCTCTAATCTTAGGCGACAACATCTTTTACGGCGCGGGCCTGTCGGAGCTCGCGCAGGTCGCAGCCGCTCGCCGCACGGGTGCGACGGTGTTCGCTTATTCGGTCGAAGATCCCGAGCGTTACGGCGTGGTCGACTTCGATTCTGTCACCGGCGTTGCCCTTTCAATTGAGGAGAAACCAGCTCAGCCCAAGTCGAAGTGGGCCGTAACTGGGCTCTATTTTTATGACAATGACGTAGTGGAGATCGCTGCGGGCCTGAAACCATCGGTGCGCGGCGAGTTGGAGATTACGGACGTCAACCGCGCCTACCTTGAGCGGGGGACGCTTCAGGTCACGCGCATGGGGCGCGGCTTCGCCTGGCTCGACACTGGCACGCACGACAGCCTTCACGATGCGGGCTCGTTCGTTCGCACGATTGAGCACCGTCAGGGGCTGAAGATCATGTGCCTCGAAGAGATCGGGCTTGAGCTTGGCTATCTCACTTCTGAGCAAGTGATGGTTCGGGCCGACCAACTCGGCAAGACAGATTACGCCGCTTATCTTCGACGCCGTGCGGTGGAAATCGGCAATGCTTGATGTGCGGCAAACCGCCTTGGCCGGAGTGCTTGAAATCCGATCGCCTCGGTTTGCGGATGAGCGCGGCTTTTTCTCCGAGACCTGGCAGGCGGACAGTTGGCGCGGGGCCGGGATCGACCTCACCTTCGTGCAGGACAACCACTCGCTGTCGCGGCAAGCCGGCGTACTTCGCGGCATTCACTTCCAGGCGCCGCCGATGCCGCAAGACAAGTTGGTCAGGGTCACCCGCGGATCGGTGTTCGACGTCGCCGTTGATATTCGCCACGGCTCGCCGACCTTTGGCCAGTGGACGGCCGTGGTACTTTCCGCTGCGGAGTGGAACCAGTTGCTGGTGCCGCGCGGCTTCGGCCACGCCTTCTTGACGCTCGAGCCGGATACCGAGGTGCAGTACAAGACCACCGCGCCCTACAGCGCCGAGCACGACCGCGCGATCCGGTTCGACGACCCCGCGATCGGCATCGAGTGGCCGACCGACCCTGCAGCCCTGATCCTGTCCGACAAGGACCGCTCGGCGCCGCTGCTTTCCGCCGTCGACACTGGCTTCGAGGCTTAGGCATGGCTCGCTTTCTGATTACCGGCGGAGCCGGCTTCATCGGCAGCGCCGTGGTGCGCCGATTGGTCGCCGAGGGGCACCACGTCGTCAACGTCGACAAGCTGACCTACTCCGGCAATCTGCAGTCGCTGCGGGAGGTCGAAAGCCGGGCCAATTACCACTTCATCCAGGCCGACATTTGCGATGGCGAGCGCATGGCGGCGGTCATGGCCGAGCACCAGGTGGACGGCGTCATGCATCTGGCGGCCGAAAGCCACGTCGACCGCTCGATCGATTCGCCCGGCGTTTTCGTCGAAACGAACGTGGTCGGCACCTTCAGGCTGCTCAACGCCACATTGGCGCACTGGCGGTCGCTGGACGACGACGCAAAGGGGCGCTTCCGTTTTCACCATGTGTCCACCGACGAAGTTTTCGGCGACCTGCCGCTCGACAGCGGCGTGTTCACCGAGGAAACGCCGTACGCCCCATCGTCCCCTTACTCGGCGAGCAAGGCGGCATCCGACCATTTCGCCCGCGCCTGGCACGAGACCTATGGCCTGCCCGTGGTCCTCTCGAACTGCTCGAACAATTACGGGCCGTTCCACTTTCCCGAAAAGCTCATCCCGTTGGTCATCCTCAACGCTCTCGAGGGCAAACCGCTGCCGGTCTACGGCAAAGGCGAGAACGTACGCGACTGGCTGTTCGTCGACGATCACGCCCGCGCGCTGGAACTGGTTCTAACCCGCGGCGCGGTTGGTGAAAGCTACAACGTGGGCGGGCGGGCCGAGCGCAGCAACCTGCAAGTGGTGGAAGCAATCTGTGACCTGCTCGACCAGCGCCGACCGCTGGCAGATGGCAGTTCACGCCGATCTTTGATCACCTTTGTCAGCGATCGTCCTGGTCATGACCGCCGCTACGCCATTGATCCATCCAAGATCGAGCGCGAACTCGGCTGGAGCGCGCAGGAAAGCTTCGAAACGGGCCTCGCCGCGACGATCGATTGGTACCTCGACAATGACTGGTGGTGGCGGCGCATCCGCGACGGTCATTATGCCGGCGAGCGGCTTGGCGCCGGCCGATGAAGGTGCTGGTCACCGGCCGCGAGGGTCAGGTCGCCCGAAGCCTCGCCGAACGCTCGTCCGGCCAAGGTCTGGACCTCATATTCGTCGGGCGCCCCCAGGTCGACTTCGAGCGCGCGGGCGAGCTTGGCGCGGCGATCACGGCAGCTAGGCCGGAGGTGGTGATCAACGCCGCCGCCTTCACTGAGGTCGACCGCGCCGAGGATGAGCCGGCGTTGGCGATGCGGGTAAACGCCGACGCGGCCGGGGAAGCAGCGGCCGCAAGCGCCCGTGTCGGGGCTCGCTTCATCCAGCTATCGACAGATTACGTGTTCAGCGGAGCAAAAGAAGGCGCCTATCGCGAGGACGACCGGACGGAGCCATCGTCCGTCTATGGGCAAACCAAACTGGCCGGAGAGCAGGCGGTTCGGGCCGCCCACCCATCCGCCGTGATCGTGCGCACGGCTTGGGTCCACAGTCCCTTCGGCAGAAATTTCGTTCGCTCCATGATCAAGGCTGCTGCCGCCGGGAGAGATCCCTTGCGCGTCGTTGCCGATCAGCATGGCTCGCCAACCTCAGCGCTGGACCTGGCAGACGGCTTGCTGGCGTTGGTTGCCCGCTGGGCCGCCGGCGATGACGTCGGGCTCGGCAACACATATCACCTTGCAGGGCAGGGGCGGGCGAGCTGGTTCGAACTTGCCGAACACGTCATGCAGTGCTGCCGCAACGCCGGAGTGCCGTCCTCCAGAGTAGAGCCAATCACCACCGCCGATTGGCCCACCCGCGCTCCGCGTCCGGCAAACTCCTTGCTCGATGGCAGGCGCTTTGCGTCGGATGTTGGCTATAGTTGTCCACCTTGGCGCGACTCGGCTGCTGCGGTGGTAAATAGAATCGCCGCCGCATGAGTGTGCGAATTCTCGCGCTCACCAAATACGGCCCGCTTGCCGCATCTACCCGGCAACGGATCATGATCTACGAGCCTGCACTCAGGGCCGCGGGGATGGAGATTGAATACAGCCCCTTGCTAGGTGACGAGCATGTGGCGCGGCTGTCACGGGGTCTCGGCAAGTCGCCCCTTCACGTTGCTCAAGCCTATCTCGGACGATTGCGCACGCTGGCACGAGCTCGAAACTACGATTTGCTGTGGGTGCACTACGAACTGTTCCCTTACCTGCCCTGGATCGAACGGTTCGCTGCCTGGTCAGGCCGGCCGTACGTCGTCGATTATGACGACGCCACTTTCCATATGTACGACAGTTCGCGCAGTTCAGTCGTGCGTTGGCTTCTCGGCGGTAAGCTCAGGCCACTTCTCGGCCGTGCCACGGCCGTTGTGTGCGGCAATTCCTATCTGCAGGCCTACGCCTCCAGGTATGCCAAACGAACCATCGTCATCCCAACCGTCGTAGACACTGATCATTACCAGCCGCTGAAAACACCAAGGGCCGCTGAGGCGGGCGTCACCATCGGCTGGATCGGCTCGCCGACGACCTGGGCCAATGTCCGCCCCTTGCTGCCTATGATCGAACGAGTCTGCCGCCAGGAGAACGTGCGCTTCCTTGCGGTTGGGGCGGGCGCGGCGGCACATGGCGACAGGTTTGACGGCTTAAATCTAGTCGATTGGACGAAGGATGGCGAGGTCGCGGACGTGCAGGCGATGGACATCGGCATCATGCCCTTGCTCGATCGACCTTTTGAACGCGGCAAGTGCGGTTACAAGCTCATTCAATACATGGCCTGCGGCCTGCCGGTGGTGGCGTCACCAATTGGCGTCAATTGCGAGATCGTCGGGGAAGGGGAGCACGGTTTCCTCGTTACGGATGAATCCGGCTGGGAAGCCGCGCTTGTCAGACTCATTGGCAACGCTCAGCTCCGGCGGAGCATGGGTGCAGCCGGCCGCGGCAGAGTAGTCGCTTCCTATTCACTCAGATCTCAGGCTACGCAACTGATCGACTTATTACGCTCGGTGCGCGCAAGCAGTCCACGGGAAAGCGCGGTCTGATAGGGCGCAATCCCTGCCGCAAAGCCGTAATGGAGGAGCCCAGCTGCCCGAGCTGCCTTTGCGAGTTCGGCTCGGTTCACGAGATCTAGACTCACGAACCACTTGGCGGCGTCCGCAAGGTGAGCAGTGGAGTGATCAGGCACGAAGTAGCAAACCTCGCTGGGCAGAAACTGAGCGGCGTCCCCTATACCAGCGGTTGACACGACTGGTAATCCACTAAGCAGGTACTCACCAACCTTTACCGCCGATGCTGCCTGCATAGAAAAGCTTGGTTCGATCAGCGCCAGCCCGACGTCACACGCGCCAAGATACTTCGATACTTCTGAGGGGCGAACCCGAAGCACGTGGCATCGGTCCTCGCACGAAGGTGCAATCGCTCGGATCATCGTGAGAGCCTCCGCCGGCGCAGCCGTGAGGATCAGGAGGTGAGTATTCCGACGCAAAGTTGTGACCATCTGGAAAAACTTAATCAGGCTCGCCCCATCGTACTTACCGCTCAGACTGGATCCCACATAACCGATCAAAGTTGCTGTTGAGCTTACGCCAAGTGCCTCGCGCACGCAGGCCCGTTCAGGTAAGCTTGCTGGATGGAACTGCTGCTCATCACGGCAATTTGGAACGCGGAAAAACTTAGTAGGGTCGGTGCCCGCTCCGGCACGAGCCAACAGAATGCGCGATGCTTCGACCGATCGAGTAAGCACTACGTCAGCAACGCGCGTTGCGGTGGCTTCGATAGCCCGCAACAACATTGCGCTTAGAGAGCCTGGGTTCATGTTGGCGAACTCAATGCGCTCGTCGATTGGCAGCCCGTCTGCGTCAAATTGGAAGCTCACATCCTTGAGGCTTTTCAGGGCCAGCAACGTCGCGAGCGCAGGCATGATACTGCGGGCAAGAACTAGATCTATACCATTTCGGCGAACGAGCTTCTCGATTAGCCTAGAAGCCCAAATCGCCGTCGCGAAGCTCCCGGCGGCGACAGGCCGGCGCCAGACCTTCACTGAGGTATAATCAATTCCCACGGCGTGAGCGGCTGCCCTCATACGTTCGCGGGTTTCGGTCGGCCCCCAAGTGAAGTGTAGGACCTCGAAGCTATCTCCGAGCTCGCTTACACGTGCGAGGATCGGCAGGAACAAGCTTTCCAGGTAGTCCGATTGGGGTCCATCCCATGTGACAAAGAGCGCCCTGATTGGCTTGTTGATCAACGCACCAAGTCCTTGGCGAAACTGCGCCAGCCAAGAAAGTGGCGGTAATCTCCTCGAATAAGCAAGCCGATGGCGAGCAGCTTGCGCCCGAGCCAGCCCCGTCGGAAGACTTGCATGCGGCGCTTCACAGAACGTACCGATCGTTCCAGTTCAGAGATAACGCGCTCCCGCGAGCGATTTCGATTCACCTGCTCGTAGCAGTCAGGTGTCATTGCTCGAACTCGTTCGAGCATCAAAGACAGAGCGCGTATCCTGTTGGCGTAAGCGGCAGTCAGGTCTTGGCCGGCGCTGGGCTGCATCACAACCAACGGCGATGCCCGTTCTGACCCATTGAAAGCCCAGCTCGAGACATTTCCGCCATGCCTGCGATAGAGTTGAAGCACCTCGGGTATTACCCGGCGTGCGCCCAGCGCCTCGGTGAAATCGTGGATCCAGCTGTCGTGTCCATAATTAAGTGCTGGTATCGGGGAGATCAGTTCCCGCAAACCGCTTCGAAAAGCCGTGGCACATCCAAGCGTAAGCGACTTGCCATTTCTTCCCAAGACTCCTGCAGCGCGGGTTTGCTCTAGAATAGTTCGGCCAGTCGGAACGAGAGCGCCGTCCGTGATCATCACGTCGTTAACGATAACCAGCGCATTCGCGTCGGCCGCGAAGTACTGCTCTACTACCTCCAGTCTATCTAAGTTCCATTGGTCATCTTGGTCAGCAAGGAAGATTATGTCACCGGTGCATAGATCCACAGCTTTAGCAAAATTGAGTTCATGGCCGAGATTTGTTTGATTGCTTACGACGAGAACGGAGAACGGTGCTGAGGCTGCAAAATCTTCGAGCAGCTGCAAGGTGCGGTCCGTTGATCGATCGTCGCAAATTACGATTTCATCTGGTTGGCGAGTCTGATCTTTGAGGCTTGCGAGTTGTACCGCGAGGTACGACTCCCCATTATAAGTAGTCATTGCGATGGAGATCAACGTCATCTGAGAAGCCTTGATATCAAGTGTGGGGCAGGCTGACGACAGCAACTGGCTTAGCTAAGCCATAGCAGCCGGGGGGCAGGGCGAAAACCTCACCAAAGCGCGCTTCTGCCTCGATAGAGCCCTTAGAAACATCTTTAAGAAGGCTCAGCTCTTCCGCTATGGGAGTTCACATGGAATTGCGCACGAGCCTGAACACAGCCGATTGGCCAAAAAGCGATTTGGAATTCGTAGGGGCCTGTCCAATCTGTGGAAATAGCGGCAGAAAACTGCTGATCGGCGGGCTCCGAGACCGAATTTTCAATTGCGCTCCTGGGACTTGGGACATTCAGGAGTGTACTGAGTGCCAAACCGGGTATCTGGATCCCCGACCGACTCCTGAGTCGATCCATCGTGCATACGAGAACTACTACACACACAAGCACCTAGGACCGCGGCCGGCTGAGGAGTTGAATGGCCTTCGCAAGTGGCAGCGCCTTCTTGCAAATGGCTACAAGAACAGTCGTTTCGGAACGCGTCTGAAGCCCGCCAGCCGGCTAGGTCCATTCGTGACCTTCTTTCTGCCAGTTCAAAAGGCAATCCTTGATCGCCAGTTTCGGCAGCTTAAACCCGGAGTCAACGGACGAGTGCTCGATGTCGGCTGCGGCGATGGAAGCTTCCTTGAGAGTGCTCAAGCAATGGGCTGGCGCGCAGTCGGAACAGATTTCGATCCCGCCGCGGTGCAGAATGCGAGAAGTCGAGGGCTGGACGCGCGTTTGGGAACACTGAGCGACGTCGAAGGTCCTTTTGATTTCATAACTATGTGTCACGTGATTGAACATCTGCACGATCCCTTGGGAGAACTACGCCTCTGTTATGAACTACTCGCGCCGGGCGGCACGATCTGGATCGAAACACCCAGCGTCCAGGCGCTTGGGTTGAAGCGTTTTGGTTTGAATTGGCGGGGATTAGAGCCGCCCAGGCACCTGGTTCTTTTCAATGGGCTCTCGTTAAAAGCATCCCTAGCCAAGGCCGGATTCTCTCGCGCAGCCGACGTGCGACAAGCTAATAGCGTGCTCGGCATGTGGATGATGAGCAGTCGCATCCGAGACGGACTGGACCCCTCGTCTGACCGACCACTCTCCCCGGGGCTTCGCCTCGAGATCGCTGCCGTCAAAGTCATTGAATGGTTGTGGAAGCCAAGTCGAGAATTTCTCTGCATTGTCGCGCGCAAGCCGGCTTGATTGCGCACTTCCGCGTAAGCGTCTGCTTAGATCTCCTGCACCAGCCGATCTTTCAGATGATTGCGAAGCCTCTTCGCGAACATCCTTGCAACATGTTTGTAACCTGCACTTCGTCCCCACCTTAGGCAATCGCTAACTGAGGGCCAATTTTCCTCGAACCGCAAGGCTACTCGAAATCGCTCTGCTTGCTGCTCCAAGATCAAGCCGACGCCGAGTTGTGGCGCTACAGCCAGATCGTCTAGCTTCTGCAGGACTTCGTCGTAAGAGCGACTAAGAAACAGGCGGCGCTCCTTGGCTTCTAAGTGGTTCCTTCCGTAGATCGCCGACACGCCTGTGCCCTGACGATATGACACGAGTGGCTCATCGACGTAGGTTACTGGGCGACCAAGCAAAAGGCTCCGAAATGGCAGGGCGTGATCCTCGTGTACGAGGCCCTCTCGGAAATCCCCGAAATGATCGAACATGCTTTTGTCCCATGCCTCGGTTGCTCCAATGACAAGCGCTGCATGCCGCGCAGCTAACTCGGCAGAGGCTAAGTGACCCAACGTTGGATTACCGTGGCGAGCTTTGCTGTTTCCGTGCAAGCGATAGCAAGCAGAATGCAGAACGCCTGCCCGCTTGCCACCCGAAAGCCAAGCTTCCACAAGCTTAGCGGTTCGTTCTGGGTCGGAGACGTCGTCGCCAGCCGCAACAACCACGAGTTCCCCTTCAGCCAATCGGTTGACCGTGCTCACATGGCCACCAATATGCAGGTTTCGTAAATTCCTATTCAGGGTGACTTGGTGCGGCCCTTTATAGGCTGCGGCGGCCGCCCGCATTAGATCAAATGTTTGATCTGGCGAGCAATCGTCCGACAACAATATTTGCAGATTGGGATAACTTTGCGCAAATGCGCTTGCGATGGCATCTTCAACCAGTTCGGCCTGCTTGTATGCGATAACAGCAAACGTGACCCGCGGCCAAGCCGTCGAACTCACGAGACCTTGCCACTTCGCCTAGAGAGTGCACGGGCCAATGTACCAACAGGCCCACCTCGCCCGCCTAAGCCGCGCAGCCGCAAGACCGTCGCGCCGGCAAGCCCCGCTCCGGCGAAGATTCCGGTAAATGCGCCCAGCAAGGGTGACTGGCCTGCAGCTATCGCGGTCGTAATCGCCATTGCTCCTAGGATCAGTACATCCCGCCTGACGCCGAAGTCCCAATGGAATCCGATCCGCCGCTTTGCCCACAAGTACACTACTGGCACATACACAACATACATAAGAAGGAAGCCGATGCCAGTTATGGCTAGCCCCACATACGGCAGGCCAAACCAGACTACAGTCGTGAACGTTCCTATCGCCAAGATCTCTGCCGCTAGAAAGCGACGA
Source organism: uncultured Sphingomicrobium sp. (assembly GCA_964243335.1). Taxonomy (GTDB): domain Bacteria; phylum Pseudomonadota; class Alphaproteobacteria; order Sphingomonadales; family Sphingomonadaceae; genus Sphingomicrobium. Next base: position 324,016 of record CAXTED010000001.1, read on the forward strand.
CCTTCACCAAGCGCAAGAAGCAAGAAGCCAAGAGGCCAGCCGAGAATTTTTAATAAATCGCCAAGTAGTTGCCAACGAAGCACCTCCACAGAACCGGCGAACTCGCTCGAGAACATTAGGCTGAAGATCCAGGGCGCCAGTCCGATGAAGCTGACGCACACGGGTCCGCACAGCCAAAGCGCGATGCGCGTCTGTTCGTTTACAAGCGCTACAGCCGCTTCGGGTTGCCCAGTAAGCGCAGTCAGGCGGGGATAGTAGTCCGTGCCCATGGCACCCATAACTGCGCCGAGATACGTCGTTGATATCATCCATGCGGCCTCGAACAAACCAAGTGCTCCAGAGCCTAACTCCGTCTGAAGCCTCGTTCGGATCAACAGCAATCCACCTGTCAGAACTAGTCCTGCGAACATTACGGGCATGCCAAGCCTTGCGAGTCGCAGAAAGTGCTTTCCGAACTCAGTTGGGCTCAGCGTGATTTTGGAAAGCGCAAGACGTCGTACATACCAGTGGCCTACCAGGAACATAGCGAGCGGAGCGGCAAGAACGAGTGCCATCAACGCCTTCTCGCCCCATATTAGGACTGCGGAAACTCCAACTATTGTTGACGTGAGCGCACTCAAGATCTGCATTCTTGCCAAATCGCCAATTCTGCGCATGCCGTTCAGCAGCGCTCCTTGGGCTCCCGAGGCTACCAGTAGGGCTACCCCTAGCGACGCCCAGCCAACCAAGTGCGATTGATCCGGGTCACCAAGTACTTGCGCTGCCACTAGACGGCGGAATACCCACAGTAGAATGGCGCCAAGGATGGCGAGTAAGGAAGTCGCAATAAGCAGTGTTCTGCGAGCTCGCGCGACTGCCTGAGTATCGCTCCGGCCTACTGCCTCAGATATGAAGCGCACACCTGACGTGCCGATCCCCAGCGCTGCGATTATGGCGACAGCATTCATGAGATTGCTCATCAAGCCAAGGAGACCGATCCCTGAGGGGCCAATTGCAAGAGCCACAACCTTCGCTCTCAGAAGCGAAAGCAGGATGCCAATGGCACTTGCGCCTCCCATGATCGAGGTACTGCGCAAAATCTGCTTACGTGATTTGTCGACGCTCGCCAATTCGAGGCTGCTTTGATCCTCCGAAAGGTTGCTCAGTTCGTGGTGAGGACCAGTCGTGTTACTTTTGTCTTGCATTCGACTAAACGGAACTGGCTAAGCGCATCGCTCGAGCGGGATTTCCAACCCACGTTTCACCTGCTGGAACGTCTTTGGTCACGACTGCACCGGCTCCGATCAGCGCACTCTCGCCGATTTTCACTCCAGGACAGATGATGGCGCCGGCACCGATCGATGCACGTCTGCCAACGTGCACCTTCTCAAAGCTCTGCGGCATGAGACGGGAGCGTGGGCGGCGATCGTTCGTAAAGGTTGCGTTCGGACCGCAGAAAACATCGTCTTCGAGCGTTACGCCATCCCAAACATAAACGCCGCATTTTAGAGTGACTCGATCGCCGATCACCGCTCCACCTTCCACAAACGTGTGAGCGTTGAGGTTGCAGTCGCGGCCAATCCGAGCGCCGCTCAGCACGACTGCGAACTGCCACACCCGCGTGTTAGAGCCAATGTACGCCTCCGGGGAGACATCCGCGAGGACGTGTATCGTCGGGGTCTCGGCTCTCACAACGAGGAGCCCTTAAGAGCCGAGACTACCCGGTCCACATCATCTTCAAGCATCTGCGGACCGATCGGCAAGCTGAGCACTTCATCCCCTAGGCGCTCGGACAATGGAAACGCACCGGCTCCAAGGCCTAGGTCCGCATAGGCCAACTGGCGATGGGGTGGGACTGGATAGTGGATGATGGTCTGAATGCCGGCAGCCGTGAGGCACGATTGGAGGACGGCCCGTTCGGAGGAGCGCAGAACAAACAGATGCCAAGCTGGATCTGCCCAGTCAGGCACTGAGGGAAGCGTCAATCTTGTTTCCTCAAGACCGGCCAAGTAGCGAGCGGCGATGGCTGCCCGTCGCGTGTTCCAAACGTCCAAGTAAGGCAGCTTGGCCCGCAGCACTGCAGCCTGGATCGGATCTAACCTCGAATTCACGCCACGTTCGATATTGATATAGCGCTCGGCTGAGCCGTAGTTACCGAGCGTGCGGATGCGCTTGGCCAAGGTCGGATCGTTCGTGGTAACCGCGCCGGCATCGCCAAGTGCGCCCAAGTTCTTGCTTGGGTAGAAGCTCCACGCCACGGCATCGCTGTGCCCGCCGATCCGCTTCCCTTTGTACCGCGCGCCATGAGCCTGAGCCGCGTCCTCCAGAACTCGCAGACCATTGCGGCGAGCAATGTTCAGTATGGGGTCGATGTCGGCGGGCTGTCCGTAGAGGTGCGTTGGCAGGATCACACGAGTGCGGCTAGTGATCGCCGCCTCGATCCTAGCCGGGTCGAGATTGTGCGTCTGCGGATCCGGTTCCACCAGCACCGGGGTCGCACCCGCCATGCTGACCGCCAAAAGCGTGGCTATGTACCCGTTCGCGGCTACGATGACCTCGTCTCCCGCACCTACGTCCATTCCTCGTAGCGCCAAGTGAAGCGCATCCAGGCCATTCGCCAAGCCGACGCAGTGATGCGTCTCGCAGTAGGAAGCGAATTCGGCTTCAAAGGCCGCCACTTCGGGGCCCCCAACGTACCAACCGCTGCTTACGACGCGGTCGATGGCGGCGTCGATCTCGCGGCGAAGCTCCTGCGTGGCAGCACTTAGATCGAGAAACGGTACTTTCACGAACAAATCAGCGCGAGGAAGCGCTCGTAATCGCGGATGTAGTCAGTCTCATCGTAGAGTGCGTCTGCGAAAACCAGCAGCACGCAATCCAAAGTGAATTCTTGCATTTCGTGCCACACCATGGGCGGAATAGACAAACCGCGATCCGGACGGTCGAGCCGCACGTCGACCCGGCGGTGACCATCGTCCAGCACCATCGTACAGGCACCACTCACCACTACGGCAAATTGTTGTAGGGCAACGTGGGCGTGAAAGCCCCGGGCGACGCCAGGCTGCGTGCCGAACACATAGTATACACGGGCGATGTCGAAGGGCACGTCACGGCCGGCTTCCAGCGCGATTAAGCTCCCGCGCTCGTCCCCTCGAACGGTTAGTGCGTGCACTTGGCAACCTTGGGGAAGCTGATCGTCGCTGATTACCAACACGCTCTTGAATGTCCCCATCGCTCATGCGAGCGGCGCGACTAGCAGTCCTGCAGCGGCTGCACCATGCTGATCTTTCAGCGGTTCTCGTGACCTGCGCCGAAGAGAGTGAAGCGTCACGTGGTTGACGAGGGCTGCGCGTAAGCTGATGGCCTCGCTAATCTTAGTCACTCGGGTTTTCATTATCATGACGTGGGATCGCGCCCTTTTCTCCGGTGGGGCGAAAGCAGAAGCAATTCTGCGACCGATGGCTGGCCAGGTTGCGCGCCGCGCCTTGGACGGTCAGTGGGATTGGACCGAAGCCCAAGCGGTCAATGCTACGGCTGCGATCTGGTCAACTCTGATGCTCAAGGCGAGGCGCCGCGCCGCTCTCCGATGAAAGCCCAAGAGCTCAGCCGTAGGAGCCCGCTCCGAACAATCTTCTTCGCGCTTCCGCTAGTGCGTCGAAGGGAGGCTCTCGTCGTAGTTGCCCTGATGCTTACGGGAAGTTTCGCCGAAGTTCTCTCAATCGGCGCAGTTCTCCCGTTCCTCGCTGTTCTGGTTGCTCCCGATCGCGTGTTCGCTTTGCCGCTTGTTGGTGGTTGGGTCAGTAGCTTGGAACCGAATGTCGATAGGACGTGGTGGTTCAGCTTGACGTTCGTCATCTTGCTCCTGATCAGCACGGCGCTCAGACTATTGCTCGCGTGGGTATCACAAGGATTTGCCCAGCAAGCTTCTCTCGATTTGGCTAAATTGGCTTTTCACAAACTCGTTCACCAGCCTTACGAGTTCTATGTCCGCCAGCATTCTAGTGAGATCATCGCCCGCTTCGAGCTAATCTACGGCACAACTCAAGGGGTGCTAGTAAGTGGAGTTCAAGCCCTCATCTCGGGTTTGATCGCATCGATGCTCATCTTGTTCCTTCTTGCCGTGAACCCGTTTGTGGCGGTCGTCGCTGCCGGTGTTCTAGTCGGTGCCTACGGATTAGCCCTACTGGCGGTACGTAGGACGCTCTCGATGAATTCGGCCGTGATCGAGAACGCTTGGACCAAGCGTGTGCGCAACGTGCAGGAGGCCCTTGGCGCCATTCGCGATATTCTTCTAGATCGAACTCAGCCAGTTTTCGAAAGCTCTTTTGCGGACAATGCCGCGCGACTGACTCGGGCACTTCGTCTCAATAACTATCTCACAAATGCACCGAGGATCATCGTCGACCTTGTCGGAGTCTTGCTTATCATCGGCCTGGCACTTGCTCTTTCCCGGGAGCCGGGAGGGCTTGTCGCAGCAATACCAACGCTAGGTGCGCTTGCGTTGGCCGGTCAACGACTGATCCCGCTCCTAAGCCAAGGCTACAATGGCTGGAGCCAGGTGCGGAGCAATCAGGCGGCATTGAGGTCGGTAGCCGAATTCATCAACTTGCCAGTAGCGGAGGCTAGTTCCGGCAGGCCTAGTGCCAACCCTCCCTTCGCTAGTGAAATAGTGTTTGACGGGGTGTCTTTTGGCTACGCTGAAAGGCCAGAGGTGCTCGACGGCATCAGTTTCAGGGTTGCCGCCGGGGAACGGATCGGCATCGTCGGCCCGACAGGGTCCGGCAAGAGCACGCTCATAGACGTGATACTAGGGCTCCTGCCGCCTACGTTTGGCCAAATCAGCATAGATGGACAAATTCTTACTCCTAGGCGTTATGCATGGTGGCAGCGGCAGATCGCCCATGTTCCTCAGACGATCTACCTATCCGACGACAGCATCGCTTCGAATATCGCCTTAGGTGTTCCCTCAAGCGACATCGACCATGTGCGAGTGCAGGAGGCAGCTAAAGCAGCGGACATGCATGCATTCATCCAAACCCTTCCGCTGGGGTATGCGACCGAGTGTGGGGAGCGTGGCGCTCGTTTGTCAGGGGGACAACGCCAGCGCATCGGTATCGCAAGGGCGCTCTACAAGCGCGCCACCGTTCTATTGCTAGACGAGGCGACCAGCTCGCTCGATAATGCGAGCGAGCGTTCGGTCATGTCAGCCGTAAACCGGCTGCCTGCAAATCTTACGATCATTATCGTTGCCCATCGGCTCAGCACACTGGCCGAGTGCGACCGCATACTGTGTCTTGAGAACGGTCGTATAAGCCGGGAGGTTACGTCTATCATGCAGCTCGACTGATGCTTTGTCGGGACCGCAAGGGTGTTCAGAGCAGTCTAAGCCGGTGAGGGGACCTAGTAGCAAAGCTACTTGCTAGCTCTTTGAGGTCCACCACGTACTTGGCCTCGAAGCTGATCTCACCCATGCTGTGTTGCTCCTGGTGATGCTCACGGCAGAGGCTCACGACCCATCTGTCGGAAGGCTTCAACGATACTCCGCCATCAGAGCCTCGTCTGACGTGAGCGGCCTCGATCGGCGTTTTCAGGCAACCCGGCACGGAGCAATGATGCTTTCGCACCCAAGCTCGATGAGCCGGGCAGGACCGAGTGTTAGCAGAGCTCCGAGCTTTCGCCAGGCGCTTAGGAAGCTGCATCTTGAGGAGCCAAGAGTGGTAGGGCAACGACTGGACTGAGCAGCGACGGAGCCTTTGGTCGCTTTCGCTTCTCGGTGCGGGCCCGCTTTGCTTCGATCGACGCCTGAGCGAGCGCTTCTCGCTTCGCCTGGAAGGCTTTGCCGAGCGCAGCATACAAGTCAGCCCGCTCCCGACTGATTGCCTTCAGCAACGAGCGATTTCTATCCTGAACTCGCCCAATGGCCTCCTTAGTCTCGCAGACGTCTAGTGTATCGACGACGTCCCGGAGCCACTGATCCCAGCCCTGCACGGGCTCCGGTTGATGACCAGCGGTCGGGCTCGCGACCTTTCCCTTTGGGAAGTCTGAATCCTGAGCCTCGCCTACGGGAATGCAGAAGGTTTGAAGCATGGCGCTCTTATAGGCTGCCGACATTGCTTTCGCCGTGGCTTTGTCAGCATCATCATGAGCCTCGCCGTAAGCACTCACGACGTGGCCTGAAGCATCCTCAGTACTTACGAGCTTGTACGCCACCTTGAGGCTAACGCCCGCAAGCAGGTTGCCCTTCTCATCGATGCGGTCGATCGTTTGCCGCTCGAGCACTCGCGGCAGTACGCACAAGCGATGTCGAGCCAAGAGAGGAGCCAAGCGGTTCAGAACATCGTCGATGGATCGGTAAGCATACCCTGCTTCCACGTTCTGGCTGTTTTTAGGGATGCCGAGCTCCGCCAGCTCAGCGGTGATCCCGTTGATCGCCCTGTAGACCTGACGCGATTTCACTTGGTCAGCTCCCGGATCGAGATGGCACCCGACTTACTTCGTATGGCCTCAACGCCGTGCCCGAACGCGCGCGCAACATCGGGCTCGACCAGTTCCTTGATCGAGCTGCATGCGGTCGCATGGGCCTTTGCCGCGTCTCGGAACTGAAGCCAGTCCCCAGCCGAGGAAGCCCAGGCGTTGTTACCCTCGAAGCAGATCTCCCGCACACCGACCGGCCGAGGAGCCGCAGGCACTTCAGCTACGGTTGGAGCGGTCTTGGACAGAACGCTCTTCCAGAAGTCCTCTTCGGCCTGGAGGAGCTCGATCTGGTAGAGCCAGTCGGCCTCAACCTCGAACACCTCGAACTTGTGATTGCCGAAAATTACCGACAGCTCCGCTCGCTTGAGGCCGGCCACCGCCATGTTGTGCTGAAGCTGCGGCATGTAACGCTCGAGCACCTCGTCAGACTTCGTGAAGGCGCTCGTGTGCTTGGCCTCCCAGACCGCTTCTGTCTCTGAAACAACCCCGTCGAGTGTGCATCGCCGCCAAGGGTGTCGTGAGCACCCAATGCTTTCGCCAGAGCGAACAACGGCCCTGCCCGAAAGCTTCTCGTACCATTGGCGGTTGAACGGCTCGCTCCAGGAGCCCAGTGCAACGGGGAGGCTACCGGATAAATCGGCCGGAACCGCCAACCCCGTCTTCTCACTCCAAAGCGCGTGGATGCGCTCTTGATCGCCAGACAGGATCACGTTGGCATCGCTGCCTCCGATGGCTCGCGATCGTCGTTCAAGTTCCTTCTCCGAGAGCCCGACCTCATGCAGCCTTGGCCACTTTGCTCGGCCTCTCCTAAGTGCTCCTGCCTCTTTCGTCTGCTTAGCTGAAGTATTCGTGTGCATCGATCTGTCTCCGTACGATCAGGTACAAGAGAAAGTTAGCTCGATTCCTCATGTTTACGTAGTGACTTCTGCTCCAATAACGTAAGAAAACTCTATACTGTTGTACGTAGTGCAGTGGATTCCGGGGATAACTCAGGCTGACACCGCAAAAGGCGCCTTTGCATGGCTGGTCGGGGTGGAGAGCTGTGGGGATAACCATGCCCGAACGATCCATGTGCCGATCGAAGAAGCAGTGCTTGTTTCTAGGTGCCATGCGATCCTGGCGGACACCTATGTAGCCTTGAGCCGCCCGCTGTCGGCGCAAGCGCTACCAAGGCGAGGTTCCCTTAGCGGATCGGACCTGCATCGTCGCGGTTGACTGGCGCTTCCCATGAGGAGATGGCTCACAGCCACGCTCAAGCCACGAAAGTTATTAAGCCTCATGTGCGGCATCGCCGGTGTTCTCTCGGCTCAGCCGGTACCGCTAGAAACCTTGCGGGCAATGGGCGGTCAGCTTGAGCACCGCGGACCAGACGATCATGGTGTCTGGGCGGACCCTGAGAGCGGCATCGGCTTCGCGCATCGGCGGCTCTCGATTATCGACCTTAGCCCGCACGGCCATCAGCCGATGGCCTCAAGCAGCGGCCGCTACATCCTCTGCTACAACGGGGAAGTTTACAATCACGCGGAGTTGCGGGCTGACCTGACGGGGGCAGGGCACGCTCCTCCCAATGGCTGGCGAGGGCATTCAGATACAGAGACGCTGCTTGAGTGCATCGCGAGCTGGGGGCTGCAGGCCACGCTGTCGCGCGCTGTTGGAATGTTCGCTCTCGCTCTTTGGGACCGGAACACGCGCGAACTGTCGCTGGCTCGCGACCGTTTCGGCGAGAAGCCCCTTTATTATGGTTGGGCAGGGCGTGACTTTCTGTTCGGCTCTGAGCTGAAGGCACTCAAGGCTCACCCCCGATTTGAGGCAAAGGTGTCTCGTGAAGCGCTGGGGGACTTCGCCCGGCGGGGATATGTGCCCGCACCCCGCTCGATCTACCAAGTCGTGTTCAAGCTGGAGCCCGGCTGCATGCTGACGCTCACGCAAGCGGCCGCAGGCCAGCCACAAGATGGTCCCGTGCACGAAGGCAGCCGTGCGCACGGCTGCCAACTGACCCGTTACTGGTCGTACCGGCAAGTCGTGAATGACGGGCTGGACAAGCCAGTCACTGACGAAACGGAAGCCTTGGCGATGCTGGACCAGGCGCTCGGGCAAGCGGTTCGCGACCAGTCCATGGCAGACGTGCCGGTTGGCGCATTCCTTTCCGGTGGCATCGACAGCTCGGCCGTCGTGGCCTTGTACCAAAAGCATGGCTCGACCCCGATGCGCACGTTCTCGATCGGGTTCGACGACGCGCAGTTCAACGAGGCTCACCATGCCAAGGCAATCGCCCGACAGCTCGGTACGATCCACTCGGAACGCTACGTCACCGTCAAAGAGACCCAGGACGTCATTCCCCTCTTGCCAGCGATGTACGACGAACCCTTTGCCGACAGCTCGCAGATCCCGACCTATCTCGTGAGCAAGTTCGCTCGCGAGCAGGTCACTGTCGCGTTGAGCGGTGATGGCGGCGACGAGCTATTCGGCGGCTACAATCGTCACGTGATCGCGCCGCCCATGTGGCGCCGCATGAACCAGCTTCCTGCCCCTCTGCGCAAGAGCATCGCCGGGCCGTTGAGCAGGGTTCCAGCGCGAGTTTGGAGCCGCGGGGCAGGGCTCTTACCCGGCCGTGCGCAGCCGCATGTGGGCACGAAGCTGCAAAAGGCGCTTCGTATTGCGGCTGGGGCGACCCGGTTCGAAGACGTGTTCGCCAGCTTCCTCGACGAGTGGAGCTTTCGGCCATCGCCAGTTCTGGGCAATGCAGGACAGCCCACGATCTTCGACATGGGCCTGCGTGAAGGAGCGCCCGAAGCCGTGCGCATGATGTATTCCGACGCGGTGTCATACCTACCCGACGACATCCTGTGCAAAGTCGACCGCGCTTCCATGGCTGTAAGCCTGGAAACCCGAGTACCCTTCCTGGATCACCGCGTCGCCGAGCTTGCCGCGCGCATTCCGCTGTCGATGAAAATGCGGAACGGAAACGGCAAGCACATCCTTCGCGAGCTGTTGTTCGCCAATGCACCCCGCGATCTGTTCGACCGACCCAAGTCCGGCTTCGGCGTACCTGTGGGCGCATGGTTGCGGGGTCCACTACGCGACTGGGCTGAAAACCTTCTCGAAGAAAAGAGCATGCGCGAAAACGGCTACTTCGACGCGGAGGTTGTCAGTCGACGTTGGCGCGATCACCTAAGCGAGCGAACCGACGCAACCGCGGCGATCTGGTCGATCCTGATGTTCGAGGCATGGCGACGCGAGACCCTGTAAGCTCAATCCGGCGGGCGCCGGACTTCTCCTCGGCCGATGCCCCGATAAGTCATTCCTGCTTTGGTTACACTTTCTTCGTCGTAGATATTGCGAAGGTCGATCAGTGCGTTGCCACGCATCGCTGCTGCGATCGCCCTGAGATCGAGGGCGCGGAACTCGTCCCATTCGGTGACAATCACTAAGGCGTCCGCATCCACCACTACCAGCTCGGCGCTATCTGCAAATTCTACGCCTGGAAGCATCGGCTCGGCTTGCTCACGCCCGACCGGATCGAAGGCGACGACAGAAGCTCCACCCTCCTGAAGCCGTTTGATCAGCGCCACGCTCGGCGCGTCGCGCATGTCATCGGTATTCGGCTTAAACGTAAGGCCGAGCACGGCAATACGCTTGCCTTCAAGAACTCCGCCGAGCGCTTCGCGGACGCGATCCGCCATGGCTGCCTTCCGGCTGTCATTGACCTCCACGACCGATGATACGATCCGCATCGGCACACCGTTCGCTTCTCCACTTTGCAGAAGCGCAAGCGTGTCCTTAGGAAAGCAGCTGCCACCGTACCCAGGACCCGCATGAAGGAACTTGGGACCGATGCGATTGTCGAGGCCAATGCCGCGCGCCACGTCCTGCACGTCGGCACCGACCACCTCGCAAAGGTCCGCAATCTCATTGATGAAGCTGATCTTGGTCGCGAGGAACGCATTCGCAGCATATTTGGTAAGTTCGGCGGTGCGGCGACCAGTGAAAAGGATTGGAGCCTTGTTGAGGAACAAGGGCCGGTACACTTCACGCAGCACGTCGCGTGCGCGGTCATCTTCGGCGCCCACAACGATGCGGTCGGGTATCTTGAAGTCGCGAATGGCGGCACCCTCGCGCAGAAACTCCGGGTTGGATGCCACGCTGGTGCCCTGCGGAGCGCCGTGCTCCTTCAGGATCCGGGCGATTTCGTCCCCTGTGCCAACGGGCACGGTAGACTTGGTCACGACAACCGTTGGCTGGGTAAGGGCCTCGGCAATCTCGGCAGCGGCGGCGTAAACATAGCTCAGGTCGGCATGCCCGTCACCGTGGCGGGCAGGCGTACCAACCGCGATGAATACGGCATCTGCGTCGGCAACCGCTGCGGGCAGATCAGTTGTAAACAACAGCCGTCCGCGTTTCACATTGTGCGCAACCAGGTCATCGAGGCCCGGCTCCCAGATCGGCATGCGTCCGGCATGCAGGCCTTCGATCTTGCCGGCATCCTTGTCGACGCAGGTCACCTTATGGCCAAAGTCGGCGAAACACGCGCCGGACACGAGCCCGACATAGCCGGTCCCGATCATTGCAATATGCATCAAAAACTCCCGAGGCGTCCCGCGCGGCGGGTCCTAACAAGCAGACGGGTCCAGCGCCAGAGCGTGCCTAGCGGGAGAATAGCCACGGGCGATGCCTGGCGAGCCACAGCAACAAGGTCGGCAGGATCATGGTTAGGATAAGGTCTTTCAATCCCTCGCCATATTGCTGCCCCGGGTCCGGCCAATGCTCGACAGAAAGGTCATGTACTTCGTTGATGAATTCCAGACCGAGCACCAGCAGCCATGGCGTCCAACGCGCCACCGATTGGCCCAACGCCCAGGCAAAGAAGAGCATCCCCAACGGACCAAGCAGGACGTGCAGCGAGTCCATGCTGAAACCGCTGGCATGACTCAGCAGAAGCTTGAGTTGGTACCAGTTGTTCATGCGCCACTGGCAAAGCGTTCTGCCAGGCCAGGTAGAGCGTCGTGCTGGGTCAGGTCCAGGTGCAAAGGCGTGACCGATACATAGCCGTCGGCAACTGCCTCGAGATCGGTCTTGTGGCCTGGTGTCTCGACGGCATGCGCCAAGCCAAACCAGTAATAAGCGAAGCCGCGCGGATCGGTGCGTTTGTCGATCCGCAATCGGCCATAGTCGCGCAGTCCCTGTTGAACCACGCGGACGCCCTGTACTTGGTCGGGCAAGCAGGCAGGGAAATTGACGTTGAGCAACGTGCCCCGTGCCATCGGGTAATCGAGCAAGGGTTTGAGGACCCGCTCCCCCCAGGCCTCCGCAGCGGCGAACGGCACGTCGGCGCCCATGCCTTCCCGAGCATAGGCTTGGCTGAGTGCAATAGACGGCACACCGGCCAGCGCGCCTTCCATGGCAGCCGAGACAGTGCCCGAATAGGTCGCATCTTCGGCCAAATTGGCACCGCGGTTCACACCGGAAAGGATCAGGTCTGGCCGTGCGTCCTTCATCAGATGAGAAAGCGCCATCATCACGGCGTCTGTGGGTGTGCCCGCCACAGCAAAGCGTTGCTCTCCCATCTTGCGCAGCCGAATGGGCCGCGTGAGCGTCAAGGAGTGGCCTGTGCCCGATTGTTCCTCCAGCGGCGCGACGACCCACAGATCCGTCGCGAAAGGTGCCACAAGCTTCTCTAGGACCGCGAGCCCGGCGGCACCGATGCCGTCGTCATTGGTGAGGAGAATTCGCATCGGGCGCCTATGGGCGGAGCGGCTCGTGGGTGCAACCGCATGCCACTTCGCGCCATTTTGGCAACATACTGATGATTAGCGTTGCGCAAGAACCAGTCAGTTCTTGTTCACTGCAGGAACCCTTATTATAGGCCGCTCGGGGATAACCGATCCTTCCGACCGTAAGTCTCGGGAATGTATCGGTTTCGGCTCCGGCTGCACCAGTGGCTTGGCGCAGTTGGCGACGGGCTCCTGTTGGCACCATCATGGTTGCCGCGTTTTGGGGAGGCGACATTGGCTACAGCTCTAGTCGACATTTTCACCGACAAACCCGAACCCTTCGATCGGATCATCCTGGCCGCTGGCTATCGCCCGGCTGAGACTGACGAGTTCATGTGCACGCTGCACCGCGCCTATTTTCTCCACAAGCTGCGCGCGTGGAAGGAAGCCATCATCGAAGAATCCCGCGCGACCATGGCGCAACTTCAAGTCGATTCGCTTCGTGAGCCTGATCTTGCCGATCGTGCGTCGAGCGAGACCGACTGGGGCATCGAGCTTCGTACGCGTGACCGGCAGCGCAAGCTGATCTGCAAGATCGATGCTGCCATTCGTCGCTTGTACGCGGGCGAATATGGCTATTGCGAAGTGAGCGGCGAGCCGATCTCACTTGGACGACTGGAAGCTCGACCCATTGCGACCATGACCTTGGAAGCACAGGAGCGCCACGAGCGCATTGAGAAGGTAAGCCGGGACGACTGACGCGTAGGGGAGGCACGTCTCCTCTCGTGTAAGAGGAGACGCTCAATCACTCTCAGTTAAGCGGTGCGCCGACCAGTTCGTCCTTGATCCGCAGCTTCTCTTTCTTGAGGCGGTTCAGAGTTGCATCGTTGGGATGGCGGCGGTTTTCCTCCGCGTTGATCATTGAGTCGAGCTCGGCATGCTTGGAAGCCAGTGCGTCGCCAGGAGCCTTGTCCATCGGGTGCAATCCCTTCTTGTTTGCGGAATGGTCAGAAGACCACAATGAAAGGCGCTTGTCGCGTGTCATCCACTCAACTTGCCGGAAAGCCACCGCGACCTGTCGTGACCGAAGCGAATCCAAGGTCTAGGGCGTGCCGGTGACCAATGACGATGTTCCTACGGAGCAGCTCGACGCGATGCGCGCCGAGCATCGCGCACTCGACCTGCAAATCGAAGCCTTGCTAGCGAGCGGATCGGTGGACCAGATCGAGATCGCACGGTTTAAGAAGCGCAAGTTGCGGCTGCGCGATGAGATCGCACTCCTCGCTGATCGCGCGATCCCAGACATCTTGGCCTAACCGCAACGTCCCTGAATGACACTATTCGTCGGGGCAGGTGACCGGATGCGTTTTGAGGCATTTCCTTCCCTGTAAATATGAAGCAGGTCAAAAGAGTGAGCGAAAATGATTGGCGGGCCGGAGAAGCCCGCATCACCCCCCGGCTGATTGAAAGCCTCTACACCGAAGCCATGTTGCTCGCTGACGAAGCACGGACCTATTTCGACAGCGGAAGTCGCCAGGAGCGCGGTTTACTAGAGCCATTCGTGCGGGTTGCCTTTGCCTGCGAGTCCCTGAAGGTAACCACGCGCATCATGCACATTATTGCGTGGCTGCTCACCCAGCGCGCAGTCGAGAGCGGAGAGTTAAGCCCAAGCGGGGCAAAGCGACCTGAGCGCCGTCTGGGTCACGCAGGGGAAAGTGATTCCGCAGTTATCGAGCAGCTTCCGCCCGCCGCCCAGCGGCTCGTTCGGGCGTCGGCTGACTTGTTTGCTCGGATTCAGCGCATCGACGAGGACAGCGTTGCCTCAACACCAGTCTCGAGCCCTGCGCGAGCCTTGATGGGCCGGCTGGAACGGGATTTGCTGTGGCAACGACCGGACTGACGTTCTAGCTTCGGGATTATGGCAAACGAGCTTCAGATTCAGGCCACGCCGAGGTGACTTCAGCTCCCGCCCAAGGCCGCGACACTTACCGCGCTTGGCAGCGGATTACGCTCCGCTGGGCCGACAATGACGCGTATGGGCACGTCAACAATACGGTCTACTATCAGTGGTTCGATAGCGCCGTGAACGCTTGGCTTGTTGAGCAGGGTTTGCTCGACATTGCTCATGGCGACCTGATCGCGCTGGTAGTTGAGACTGGCTGCACATTTCACGCACCCCTCAGCTTTCCTGGCGAGGTTGAGATTGGGCTCAAAGTGGCAAAGCTCGGCCGTTCCAGCGTTCAATACGCCATCGGCGTGTTCGCTTCCGGCGCGGACTTTGCCGCGGCCGAGGGCAAGTTCGTTCATGTCGCGGTTGGCCGAGACGACCGTAGACCTGTTCCATGGCCGGCGGCATGGCGGACCGCACTTCAGGCGCTGAACGAAGAGTCCTAGGCGTGAGCTCCGGCACTGACCCGTGCGAGTGCCGCTGCATACTCGGCCGTCCACTGCGCCACTAGCTCGCCCGCTCCCTGCACCTTGGTGACCGCGCCAATGCCTTGGCCGGATCCCCATATGTCGCGCCAGGCCTTGGCTCCGGCCGAACTCTGGAAGGTCATGGCCTCAGGACCACTCTGCGGAAGATTGTCGGGATCAAGCCCAGCGCTCACAATGGACGAGCGCAGATAGTTGCCGTGGATGCCGGTGAACAGGTTGGAGTAGACGATGTCGCCCGCTCCGGAGTCGACGATCCCCTGTTTGTAGCCGGCGTCTGCCCGCGCCTCATCGGTCGCGATGAAGGGCGAACCAATATAGGCGAAATCGGCTCCGATCGCCTGAGCGGCCAAGATTGCCCCGCCAGTAGCGATGGAACCGCTCAAAGCCAGTGGGCCCGAGAACCAGCTGCGGATTTCCTGCACCAACGCGAAAGGCGACCACTTGCCTGCATGCCCGCCGGCGCCCGCAGCAACCGCGATCAATCCATCGGCGCCTTTTTCGATGGCCTTCCGAGCATAGCGATCGTCGATGATGTCGTGCAGAGTAATTCCGCCCCATGCATGCACCGCATCGTTGAGGTCCGCGCGCGCCCCAAGGGAGGTGATCACGATCGGCACCTTCCACTGCGCACATGTTTCGACATCTTGCTCGAAGCGATCGTTGGAGCGGTGCACGATCTGGTTCACCGCGAAGGGCGCCGAAGGAGTGTCCGGATGATCGCGGTCGTGCGCGGCGAGTTCCTCGGTGATCTGGTGGATCCATTCGCCAAGCTGCGCTTGCGGACGCGCGTTGAGCGCTGGGAAGCTGCCGACGATGCCAGCCTTGCACTGGGCGATCACCAGATCAGGGTTGGATACGATGAACAACGGAGCGCCGATCACAGGGAACCGAAGGCGGCTGAACACGGAAGGAAGGCTCATTCGTCGGTAATCCCCGATGTTTCGGCCGCAGCGCTAGCATTGGCTACCGTCGGAGGAAACCGCGTCTTGCGCAGAGGGTCGGATGCACGTCACTCCCATGCCGAGGCTTGGCGATGCAGGGCGCCGGAACTCCAGAGAAGACGGTGCGCTCTGCAGCGGTCTAGTTCGGTGAGCGCGCACGCGGCGTTGCGGTAAGGAAAAGCAAGTCGTGGCACCTATGATCGAGCCGCCGGTAATCGTTGTGACTGGCCGAGCGCTCCCGTCGTTCGAAGCTGAGCGGTTGCGCGGGGTCACCGTCATTGACGCGGACGCCTTGCACAGTTCGCCATCAAACAGCCTTGATCAAATCGTGCGTGGCGCAGCAGGCGTTCAGATGTTTCGTCGGTCCGACACTCGCAGCAGCCATCCAACCAGCGGCGGCGTGACTCTTCGCGCGCTCGGCGGCAACGCTGCCAGTCGCGCTACGGTTTCTCTCGACGGAGTCCCCCAAGCGGATCCGTTCGGAGGCTGGGTTGCTTGGACGGCCTTCGACGCCGCCAGCCTGGCCGAAGTGCGCGTTGTACGCGGTGCGGGGCTGGTGGGCGAAGGCCCGGGCGCCATTGCCGGGGCGATCGAATTGACCAGCGCTCTGGCGGATGGCGCCAGTGCGCAGGCTGCTGCGGGAAGCCGGCGGTCGGCGGAAGGGCACTTGCTCGTGGGCGGAAAGGTGGCCGGCGGCCAATTATCCATCGGGATAGCTGGGGCAGGGGGCGATGGCTTCGTTCCGGTGACTGCGGACCGACGAGGCATCGTTGATCGCCCGGCTCCTTATGAGAACGCCAATGCTCGTTCGCGCTGGGTTGCGCCCATCGGTGATGCGACGGAGCTTCAGCTGAACGCCTCCGGCTTTACCGACTCCCGCGATCGCGGCGTGAACTTCACGGATAATCGATCGCGCGGTGCCGACGCATCGGTGCGTCTGGTTGGACGCGGGCGGTGGGGTTGGACCCTGCTTGGCTACGGGCAGGTCCGGCGCTTTCAATCGAGCTTCGCCGCCGTTGACGCGGCGCGGTCGACTGTTCGACAGACTTCCTTTCAGCACCACGTGCCGGGCACCGGCTTGGGCTGGAGCGCCGAAGTACGTCCGCCTGCGGGCCGGCTCGCACTGCGGCTCGGAGCCGATGGCCGATCAACGAAGGGCCGCTCCGAGGAATTTGCGAGCTACGTTGCTGGTGCACCGACGCGTGAGCGCGTCACCGGCGGGTCAAGTTCAACGATCGGCGTATTTGCAGAGGTCGCGGGCGAGGCCGGCGCGCTTGATTGGAGCGCTGCCGCAAGGCTCGATCGCTGGCAGATTGATCCCGACAATCTTCGCGAAACCATCTTGGCGACAGGTGTGATTGCCGTCGATCAGCCTTTCGCCACCCGGTCGGGCGCACAGCCAACCGGCCGACTCTCGCTTGGCACCGAGCTCGGCAGTAAACTTTCGCTGCGGTCCGCGATCTATGCCGGTTGGCGCTTGCCAACGTTGAACGAGTTGTTCCGGCCTTATCGCGTCGGATCGGATGCGGTGGGTGCCAATGCCGCGCTGAAGCCAGAGCGCGTACGCGGCGTCGAAGCCGGGCTTGATTGGCAGCTTGACGGTCTGGAGCTCGCCACGACGGCTTTCATCAACGATCTGATCGACCCTGTCGTCAATGTAACCCTTGGCGCCGGGCCGGGCGTCTTCCCGCAGGTCGGCTTTGTTGCCGCGGGCGGCATTTACCGTCAGCGCCAAAACGCAGGAACGCTGCGCGTGCATGGCATCGAGGCACAAGGCACCGCCCGGCGAGGCGACTGGATGGTTCGAGCCAGTGCCGCTTGGAGCCAGGCCCGGATGAGGGGCAGCGACCTTTCGGGTCTTCGCCCGGCGCAAACACCGAGCCTAAGTGCAGTGGCCAGTGTAGGTTGGTCTCATGCTGGCAAGGAGGCACGTGCCGACGTACGCTACAGCAGTGCGCAATTCGAAGACGATCAGAACCGTCTCCGCCTTCCCGCCGCTACAACGGTAGACAGCTTCGTGGCTTGGCCGATTGCGCCGGGCGCCGCCCTGACGCTTCGTGCGGAGAATCTGTTCAACGCCAAGGTGATTGCCGGCCTGACAAGCGACGGAGTACGCGAACGTGCGACGCCGCGCACGCTGTGGATGGGTCTGCGCTTCCGCTCCCGCGAGCCATAAGGCGCGACCTCATACACTAAGCCCTATAGCTTCGATGAAAGATCATTTCATCGCTCTAAAGCCGCGCTATGACACTCGTCAGATTTCGATCGGTTGTGCGATGTCGGTCCAAGATCTTTGGGTAAGCGCGGCCGTCTCGAAGATTGACCAGGGGAGTATATTTCGATGGTTCCGTTAGTTCTGCTCGCCCAAACCGTAGGGTTAGGCGCAACCAATTACACTGTTGATGCACCAATGACCGCTCCTACAGCGGTCCCTAGTTTCGCTGACGAGTTTGGCGGTCGCAAGATCGATCGCACGAAGTGGAAGTACGACATCTCTCGCAACGCGGCCGGCTGGTTCAATAACGAACGGCAATATTACGCAGACGAGCGCTCCGACAATGCGCGGATCGACAAGGGTTCCTTGGTGATTGAGGCTCGCCGCGAGGAGGCTTTGCGCTCCCGCTTCAAGGATAGTGGGGGCCAGAAGTACACGTCGGCCAAGCTGGTTTCGCGGACGCTTTATGGATTTGGCTTCTATGAAGTCCGCGCAAAGCTTCCCTGCGGACGCGGAATATGGCCAGCTATCTGGATGTTGCCGACATCGGGTAAATGGCCTGACGGAGGCGAGATCGACATCATGGAAATGGTCGGTTGGGACCCTCACGTGATCCACGCAACGCTTCACAGCGCATCGTATAATCACCGGCTCGGTACGCAACGTGGGGCGCAGAAAACCGTGGCAACGAGTTGTTCGGAGTTTCATCGGTATCAGCTTGAGTGGAGCCCCCAAGCAATTACCATAGGTGTGGACGACCGCGCTTACATGCGGGTCGCCAATAGTCGGCCCCGCGACAAAGGTGCATGGCCGTTTGATCGTCCTTACACGTTGATCCTCAACGTGGCCGTTGGTGGTGATTGGGGCGGACAGAAGGGCATCGATGACCAAGCTTTTC
This sequence comes from uncultured Sphingomicrobium sp., assembly GCA_964243335.1. Taxonomy (GTDB): domain Bacteria; phylum Pseudomonadota; class Alphaproteobacteria; order Sphingomonadales; family Sphingomonadaceae; genus Sphingomicrobium. The sequence continues at coordinate 342,670 of CAXTED010000001.1, forward strand.
CTCAGGCGATGATGGTCGATTATGTGCGCTACTGGAAAGCAGCGGGGCGGTAAAAAGCTTGCTGCAGGTAGTGTCACGGCTTGTTGTCGTGACCTTAATTTTACCGGAAATCCGGTCTGCTTGACAACGTTGCCATTTTTTCCGACTAATCATTCCGGATTTCGGCGCGGGGGCATGCTTCGTCGAACAGGGAGAGAATAATGCTTAGCTTCCACGCTCGTTCGACGGCTCGTCTGGTGCTTGGAGCATCGGTGTTGGCCTTAACAGCCGCGCCCGGCATCGCGTTCGCGCAGGATGCGGCCACGACTATGGGTCAACCTGGAGACTCGGAAACTCCACTCACTCCTGTTGACACCGTCGAGACCGGCACTGAGATCGTAGTGACCGGAATCCGGAGCAGCCTGCGACAAGCGGTAGATATTAAGCGCAATGGCCAGGGCGTCGTTGACGCGATTTCAGCTGAAGACATTGGCAAGTTCCCGGACACCAATCTGGCGGAGTCGCTGCAGCGCATCACCGGCGTTTCGATTGATCGTTCGAACGGCGAGGGTTCCACGGTCACCGTTCGCGGCTTTGGACCGGAGTACAATCTAGTCACATTGAATGGTCGTCAGATGCCGACGGCTTCGCTCGGTGACGGCGCGAGCGCGCCCGCAACCCGCTCGTTCGACTTTGCCAATCTTGCGTCCGAAGGCATCTCGGCAGTGGAGGTATACAAGACTGGCCGCGCCGCCGTCGCCTCGGGGGGAATCGGCTCAACCATAAACATCCGCACACCAAGGCCGCTCGACCGCAAGGGCTTGCGCGGTTCCGTCGCGGTCAAGGGCGTGCTCGACACGTCGCAGAATGCCAAGGACGACATCACTCCTGAGGTGTCTGGCATTTTTAGTGACACCTTCGCCGATGGACGGTTTGGTATCCTGCTCACCGGGATCTATCAAAAGCGTAATGCCAGTGCGAATTCTGCCAGCGTTGGCTTTCGCGATGGCTTTCTCGGTTCCGAGAATAATTGGGGCACTCTTGCGCAACCGGGCACGCCGGGATTTGCCAACATCACCAACCGTCCTGACGCGAACGAGGTCTACGAGATTCCACAAAGTGCTGCCTACGATCTGATCGACATCAAACGCGAACGTATAAATGGTCAGCTGGTGTTGCAGTACCGTCCGGTCGACTCGGTGACTGCAACGCTCGACTACACCTACTCGCGCAACAAGATCGAAGTGCGCGACAGCAGCGTGGGCATCTGGTTTAACTTCGGCGACACGTCGAGTGCGTGGACGGACGGCCCATCCGCAGGTCCGATCTTCTATTCGGAGCGGTTCGGACCAGGCAAGGACTTGTCCTACAGCGGGGCGCTGAGCGCCAACCAAACTGAAAACAAGTCGCTCGGCGGCAATTTGAGCTGGGACGCTGGCAACGGTTACTCGTTCGCTTTGGACGCTCACCGTTCAACGGCCGAATCCAAGCCGACCAATAAGTACGGCAGCAGTACCTCCATCGGTAACGCCGTATTCGGCGTACAGAGCCAGACGCTAAACTTCGAAAGAGACCTGCCGGTCATTTCCTATCAAATGTTTCCAGGCATTGACCCTCTCAATAGAGCCCTGATCACGCCTACCGGAAATTCGTTCCGTAATGCGTATTTCAAAGACCGGATCGATCAAGTCCAGTTTACCGGTCGTTACGATCACGACGGCGACATTCTCGACTCGCTCGATTTTGGAGTCTCGTACATCAATAACAAGGTGCGTTCGGCTTACGGCTTCATTCAGAATGACACTTGGGGCGGAGCGGGTCCTGCGTCTGACATTCCGGACGACATCTTCTCGCTCGTGACCCTGCCTGATAAATTCAAGGGCGTGTCTGGCGCGGCGGACATCATTCCATCCTTCTACACCTTCAACTTCGAACAGTTGGCCGACAATCTGCAGGCCCTTTATCAGGTCTGTAGCAAGTCGCAGTCGGGGACGGCGCAGGCTGGAACCTGCCTCGCCGATTACACGACCGACAGGCGCATCACGGAGAAGACCGTTTCGCCGTTCATTCAGGCCAATTTCAAATTTGACTTGTTTGATCGGCCGACGAGACTGATTGCCGGTGTTCGATACGACAGAACGGCGGTTGACTCCGCTGCGCTAGTGCCGACCCCCACGGGTGTGCGCTGGGTGTCGGCAAACGAGCTTGCCGTTGTCTTTTCGGGAAGTGCGTTCACCCGCTTCCAAGGCAACTATAACAATTGGCTGCCGGCGATCGATTTCGACATCGAAGCGGTCCGCAACGTCAAGCTCCGCGCATCGTACAGCCACACAATCACTCGCGCCGACTATGCAAGTCTTCAGGGTGGGCTAAGCATTGCCTCCAATCCGCGCATCAACGGAGGCACGGGATCCCAGGGCAACCCTGGCCTGGAGCCGTTCAAGTCGAAGAACATCGATTTCTCTGCGGAATGGTATTACGGGCCCGCAAGTTACATATCGGCCGGATACTTTCACAAGGACGTGTCAAACTATATCGGATCGACCACGATCGACTCGCCGGCTTTCGGGCTTCTCAATCCGGCTGACGGACCTCGCTATCGGGCGGCGGTGGCCGCGCTGGGCGGAAGCGCCGACTCCAACGCGATCCGAGAGTATATCTTTCTCAACTTCCCGGGGTCGACCGTTCCGCTGCGTAATGCGGACGGCTCTTTCAGACGCGATTCCAACGGGTTCATCCAGGGCGACATCCTCGCGGTGGCTGGAGACAATCTGCTCAACCAGCAGATTGCTACACCGTTCAACAGTGACCAGACCGCGAAGCTCCACGGTTTTGAGTTCGCGATCCAGCACAATTTCTGGAACACGGGTTTTGGCGTGCTGCTGAATTACACGATCGTCAAAGGCAGTGCGCGCTTCGACAACACGATCAATCCTGCCACGGGCCAATTTGCGTTGGTAGGGCTTAGTGACAGCGCGAATGCGGTCGCCTTTTACGACAAGGGCGGGCTGCAGGCTCGTGTCGCGTACAATTGGCGAGATGAATTCTACAATGGTGGGAATCCCGACCCGACCTATGTCGAAGCCTATGGCCAGATCGACGCAAGTGCGAGCTACGAGTTCATGCCTAGGCTTACCGGCTTCGTTGAGGCGATCAACTTGACGGGTGCAAGCCGTCGTGGTCACCGACGCTCGAACAATTTCGTCACCTTCTCGCAGCCGGGCTATGCGCGCTACTCGGGGGGGCTGCGGTTCGCCTTCGGAGGCAGGTGATCCATTCCGCCAGATAGGCGGAATGTGACGCCTTCCCTCAAGAGGGTGGCATTCCCGGGTAAGCCGAGGCACAGATGCGGCTTGGGCTGAAGGGGGCGCCAGACGGTGGATAGCACGGTGACCAAGGTCGTAGTGGTTGGCGGCGGCACCGCCGGCTGGTTAACGGCATGTCTTATTGCTGCGGGCGCGGATTCCTCGCAGGCCACGCCGATCAGCGTGGCGCTGGTCGAGTCTCCCGACATTCCGACCATCGGCGTGGGCGAGGGGACTTGGCCGACGATGCGCGGAACCCTGGAACGCATCGGCTTGTCGGAAGCCGACTTCCTCCTCGCCTGCGACGCCTCGTTCAAGCAGGGCTCGCGCTTCGTCGGGTGGCACACTGGCTCGGCTGACGATGCCTATTTCCACCCATTTGTGCCGCCGGTCGACGGGGAGCCTCGGGACGTCATCTCCGGCTGGGCAGCGCACACTGACGATCGCGCCTTCGCCGACGCCGTCTGTGCTCAGCCCAAGGCATGTCGGCTCGGCCTCGCGCCGCGTCAGCGCAACATGCCCGATTATGCCGGCGCGCTTAATTATGCCTACCACCTCGATGCCGGGAAGCTGGCGGCGGTCCTCAGGACACATGCCACCACCAAGCTCGGCGTTCATCATGTGCGAGATCAAGTTGAGTCGGTCGACGTCGCCGCAAGCGGCGACATCCAGGCGGTTCGCACCCGCTCCAACGGTCCCATGGCCGGCGATCTGTTCATCGATTGCACTGGCAACGCCGCGCTTCTGATCGGCGAGCATTACGGCGTTCCCTTCGTCGATCGCAGCGACGCGCTGCCCAACGATCGCGCGTTGGCGGTGCAGGTGCCGGTCGCGCCCGGCAGTCCGATCGCCTCGCAGACCGATGCTACCGCGCACGCTGCCGGCTGGATCTGGGACATCGGCCTGCCGACTCGCCGCGGCGTTGGCTGCGTCTACGCATCGCAGTTCGCCACGGACGAAGAGGCCGCGGCGACGCTTTTCGACTATCTCCGCCGGACCACGCCCGGGCTCGACCTCGACCAATTAACTCCCCGCCGACTGACCTTTCGCTCCGGACATCGGGAGCGCTTCTGGGAGCGCAACTGCCTTGCGGTAGGCCTGTCCGCCGGCTTCCTTGAGCCGCTGGAAGCTTCCGCCATCGTCCTCATCGAGCTTTCGGTGAATGCGCTGCTGGACAACTTTCCAGGCAGCCGCGACGTAATGGACATCCACGCCGCGCGCTTCAACGCGCTGTTTCTTTATCGGTGGGGGCGGATCGTTGAATTTCTCAAGCTTCACTACGTGCTCAGCCGCCGCGAGGAGCCTTACTGGCGGGCACACCGCGACCCGGCTTCCATCCCGATCCGTTTGGCCGACCTGCTGCGGCTGTGGCAGGACCAGCCGCCATCGCTGTCTGACTTCCCTACTGTCGATGAGATCTTCTCGGCCGCGAGCCACCAATATGTGCTGTACGGTATGAACTTCGCGCCGCCCGGCCGGGCCGCCATCCGCACCCACACTCAAGGCAGCGTAGCTTCGGCCTTGCGGCAGGTGGACCAACGGGCTCGCGTGCTTGCCGCGAGCCTGCCAACCAACCGCGCCTATCTGGATGCACTGCGCGCGGAGCAGCGACCTATCGCGCTGGAGGTCGCCTGGTGACCGCGCATGAGATACTGACGACTGAGGCCCACCGCTCGCTACGCGTCCGCACGGATCGCGGCGCAGAATTCGGCGATGCGGTCATGTCCGCCGTGGCGGTGCCAACCGAATTTCGCCAGCTTCAGAACGAATACCCAATCCTGTTTCGGCTCAATCCGGAACGCGACAGCTTCTCCGCGCACGCCATATTCGGCTTTGAAACCGGGGAGAACCTCTTTGTCGACGGCAGTCGCTGGGACGCTTATTATCGCCCGCTCGCCATGGACATCCAACCTTTCCTGATCGGCCGCCCGGCGGACGGCGCAGGCGAGAAGCAAGTTCACATCGACATGGCCTCCCCCCGAGTGGGCGCCGCTGAGGGAACGCTACTGTTCGACGACAGCGCCCGCCCGACGCCTTTCCTCGACGCAGCGGCTGAGCGGCTTGGCGCGCTCGATGCCGGACTTGAAGCATCGCTGGATTTTTTCAATGCGCTCCGCCGGCACCGGCTGCTCGAGGCTCTGACGCTTGAGGTGACGCTGGATGACGGGTCGACCAATCGGCTGGTCGGGTTTCAGGTGATCGACGAAGTTCGCCTGCAGCAGCTCGATGCCGCGGAACTGGCTGATCTTCACGCCGAAGACCATCTTCTGCACATCTTCATGGCGATCGCTTCCTTGTCCAACTTCACCAATCTGATCGCGCGCAAGAACCGGCGAATGGCGCATGGCTGAGGCGGACCCCGGAGTTTTGAACGGGCTCGGCCGCGTCCCCGAAGTGAATGCCGCATCGCCGGCCGATCTGGACGCGGTGCTTAGCGGCGCCACCCATCCGTTCATCGTCCGCGGCCTAGTGGCGGATTGGCCGCTCGTGGAGGCGGGCCTGAGCTCGGCGCATGACGCCCGCGAGTATCTGATTAAACACCACCGGAGCCGCCCTTTTACTGTTTCCGTTGGCGCACCGGGAAGCGGCGGACGCCTGTTCTACGACGATGCCATGGCGATGAACTTTCGCACCATGCAGGCCAAGTTGCCCGAGATCATGGCCAAGTTGGACGCGTTCGAAGGGGAGCTGGACGCCCCGGCGATCTATCTCGCGTCCATCGACATGCACGAATATTTCTCCGGCCTGCACGAAGCCAATCACGTCGATCTTGGCGACCGACAGGCCCTCGCCAGTATCTGGATTGGGACGCGCACCCGCATCGCGGCGCATAACGACATGCCGAACAATCTGGCCTGCGTCGCCGTCGGCCGTCGCCGTTTCACGCTGTTTCCTCGCGAGCAGTTTCGCAATCTTTACCTCGGCCCAATCGACAATACGCCAGCCGGCCGTGCGGTCAGCATGGTCGACTTCCATGCGCCGGACTTCGCCGCCCATCCACGCTTCCGCGAAGCACTGCAGTACGCGCAGGTCGCCGAGCTGGAGGCTGGAGACGCGCTCTACATTCCGGCGATGTGGTGGCACCATGTTGAGGGGCTCGACGCCTTCAACGTGCTCGTGAACTACTGGTGGCGCGAAACGCCCGCGTGGCTCGGGACGCCCCAGGATGCACTCAACCACGCCATGATGGCGATCCGCGACCTCCCTGAAGATCACAAGCGCCATTGGCGTGAGATGTTCGACTACTACGTGTTTGGAGACAGCGAAGAGGTGGTCAAGCATATCCCGCCTGCCGGCCGAAGCGTGCTTGCGCCGCTCACGCCCGAAACCGCTGGCCGCATCCGCGCCTTCCTCCTGCGAGCACTTAGCCGATGACCGATAGCTCAAAACCCCGCAAAATCGTCGTAGCTGGCGGAGGCACGGCCGGCTGGATGGCCGCCGCGGCGATCGCGCGCACGATGGGGCGATCGGCCGAGCTCACGCTGGTGGAATCAGAAGCGATCGGCACGGTAGGCGTTGGCGAATCGACCATCCCGCCACTCGTCACCTACAACCGGCTGCTCGGCATCAACGAAGCCGATTTCATGCGCGCCACCCAAGCGACGTTCAAGCTTGGCATCATGTTCGACGATTGGAAGACCATCGGCGAGAGCTATTTCCACAGCTTTGGGTTGACGGGAAAGGACCATTGGTCGGCTGGTTTCCAGCACTTTTGGATGCACGGCCGCGCCAAGGGCCACGAACAGCCCTATGACGACTATTGCCTGGAGCTGATCGCCGCCCGCGAAGGCAAGTTCGCGCATTTGCCCGACGACGGCGTCAATTACGCCTACCAACTCGACTCCTCCCTCTACGCCAAGTTCTTGCGCACCATGGCCGAAGGTGACGGCGCCCGCCGCGTGGAAGGCAAGATCGCCCAGGTGGACCTCGACGGGGAAAGCGGAAACATCGCCGCTCTGGTGCTTGAGGATGGCACCCGGATCGAAGGGGACCTTTTCCTCGACTGCACGGGCTTTCGCGCGTTGCTGATGGAAGGCGCGCTTCATGCCGGTTACGACGACTGGTCGAACTATCTGCCTTGCGACAGCGCCATCGCCATTCAGACGGAGAGCGTCCGTCCGGCCATTCCTTACACAAGGGCGATGGCGCATGACGCGGGGTGGCAATGGCGCATTCCGCTGCAGCATCGCACGGGCAATGGCATCGTTTATTGCAGCCGCTATCTGGGCAAGGACGAGGCCCTTGAGCGCCTGCTTGGCAACATCGAGGGCCGCACGCTGGTGCAGCCCAATTTTCTTCGCTTCACGACGGGCGCGCGGCGCAAGCAATGGCACCGTAACTGCATCGCGATCGGCTTGTCGGCCGGGTTCATGGAGCCGCTGGAATCAACTTCTATCCACCTGATCCAGCGCGCCGTGCTGCGCTTGATCCGCATGATGCCGTCCGGTGCAGTCAGCCCGCGCGACATCGCCGAATTCAACGAGCAGCAGGATCAGGACATGGCGCAGATCCGGGATTTCCTGATCCTCCACTATAAGGCGACCGAGCGCCGCGACAGCCCGTTCTGGCGCCAATGTGCCGACATGGAAGTCCCCGACACGCTGAAGCACCGCATGGAGCTGTTCCGCGAAACCGGCCGCGTGTTCCGCAAGAACGAAGAACTGTTCGCCGAGAATAGCTGGGTGCAGGTGATGATGGGGCAGGGTATCGTGCCGCAGGCCTACCACCCGATCGCCGAGAAGCTGCCGGACGCGGAATTGGCCAAGCTCCTGGCCACGATCCGAGGCAATGTCGCACGCACCGTTGGAGGGCTTCCCCAGCACGCCGCTTATGTTGCGCAATATTGCGGGTCGGCTCCCGCACAGGCTGCCTGACGCGCCGGTCGCCGCGATGACGGAGCCAAAGGTTAGCGTGCGCGCGATCGGTGCCGAGGCGCAGCCGCTGGTTACGATCGACGGCTTCGCGCCCGATCCCGACGCGCTTCGCGCCGCGGCGATCGCCTCGCGGTTCACGTCAGCGGGTTATCATTACCCGGGTTTGCGCGCACCTTTGCCATCGAATTATATGGAACACGCCATGCCGCTTATCGCGGAGGCGCTTGAAACTGGATTCGGCCATCGAGGTGAGATCCGCTTGATCGATGCAAGCTTCTCGATCGTCACCACGCCTCCAGCCGCTCTCACCCCACAACAACGTGTGCCCCACTGCGACGCTTTTGGCGCTGAGCGGATCGCACTGATCCATTATCTGTCGCCCGACGGTGGCGACGGCACCGCTTTTTACCGTCATCGGTCAACCGGCTTCGAGACAGTCGATCAATCCCGGGCGCCCACTTATTTTGAGCGGCTCAAGAGCGAGGTGCACAGCGCGGGCGGCTTGCCACGAAGCTACATCGCAGGCGACACCCCGCAGTTTGTGCAAACGCTGCTCGCCGCGGCCAGATATAATCGAGCGCTCCTCTACCGCAGCTTCGTTCTGCACAGCGGCGCTATCGCGCCGCATGCGAAGCTTGTCCCCGATCCGGGTGAGGGTCGCCTAACAATCACGGCATTTCTAGAGCTAGGGTGAAGGTGCGGTGTTCTCTGCCCGCCGGCATGATGTCCTGCACGCGGTAAAGCACTTACATGAACAGCCACCAGCCTCCCAGCTGAGCTAGTCTTGGCTGGCTCGCCTGCATTGCTCGTGATGCCCATTCTGCTTGTACCTTCCACAGTTTGTGAAGCTGAAGCGCAGATTGCGTCAGCGTACATACCTCACGAGAGCTACCACAATTCGAGAGCCTTGTTGCGGCCCCATCGAGGCAACTCGTGCATTGCAGAACTGTTGTTGCAGGATGACAGAGAAGCCGAACCAAAAGCCTCGCTCCACCAGCGCCGTCGCTCACCCCAGAGTCCGTACTCGCAGCGGCAGGATGATTGGGAGCAACCGCCTCTTGATAGCCGGGTCTGCCGTGGCGGCGATGGTAGGCAGCGCTTTGCTAAATCGAGCAGCCACCCGGCGCGCCGAGCGCGCCACTCCCCCGGCCGGCAAGTTCATCGAAGTTGATGGCGTACGCCTGCATTACGTCGAGAGAGGGCAGGGCCCTGCGGTGGTGTTGCTGCATGGAAACGCGGTGATGCTGCAGGACTATGTGGCCAGCGGGGTCCTGTCGGCTGTTGCTGAGGACCACCGCGTACTCGCGTTCGATCGTCCGGGCTTTGGCTACAGCGACCGCCCACGCTCAACGGTTTGGACACCAGACGCCCAAGCACGGCTGATCGCGCGCGCACTGAGCAAGCTCGGCATTGGACCCGCAGTCGTAGTCGGACACAGCTGGGGCACTCTTGTCGCCCTCGCCATGGCGGTGAACCATCCCGAAGCGGTGTCCGGCCTCGTACTGCTCTCAGGCTATTACTACGGATCCCTGCGGCCGGATGTCATCGGCGGATCCCTTCCCGCGGTGCCGATCGTGGGAGATTTGTTTGCGCATACGCTTGCCCCGCTAACAGGGCTCGTCACCGGACCCTTGGCCATCAAAGCCAGCTTCGCTCCGGCACCCGTACCGCTGAAGTTTTCAGCTTTTCCCAGAGCACTGGCCTTGCGACCATCACAGATCCGCGCGACCGCTGCGGAGACCGCTATGATGGTACCCAGCGCAATGGCTTTGAGTAAGCGCTATGCCGAGCTCACCGCGCGGGTGATCATCATGGCCGGCGAAGGGGACCTCATCGTGCACCCCGACAAGCACGCCGAGCGACTTGCTGCGGAAGTCCCTGCTTCGGAGCTATTGATCGTACCGGGTCAGGGGCACATGTTACACTATGCAGTGCCCGAGCAAATCGCGAGCGCCGTTGCCAAGGTTTCCAGACTAGGGCTTAGCACCAGCCTTCCCCGCAACTCATCGTTGGAGAACGATCACGCCACGCAAAACTAACTATGACTTCGAACGCCGCGAGCGTGAACGAAGTAAGGCTGTGGACACCGCCAAGAAGGCGCAGGCCAAAGCGGACAAGAAAGCCTCTGACCTGAATCCGTCAGAGGCGGAGCCGAGTGCGGACGAGTAGCGCTCAGCAGCGCGAGCTCGCTGTAAGCCGATGAAGGCACTTCAAATGCCCTTGGGCCAGCTTGGCTGGAAGCCGTTCTTCAGCGAGCAAGTCACTGCCGAGGAACAGCGAGCGTGCCAGCCGGTTCGGGTGATGTCCGTTCACCGCGGCATGGTAACTGTGCTGGGGGAAGCCCTGGAGGACTCGATTGCCTCCAGCCTTCCCGCGCCGAAAGGACCGGAAGACCGTCCGACCGTGGGCGACTGGCTGCTCATCGACCGGAAAACACACGCTCTGGTCCGCATTCTCGATCGAACGAGCCTGTTCAAGCGGACGGCCCCTGGCGACGATCGCCGGCTTCAGCTCATCGCGGCGAACGTGGATACGCTCTTCGTAGTCACGTCCTGCGACCAAGACTTCAACGTCGCGCGGATCGAACGCTATCTGGTCCTTGCAGGCGAGGTCAGCGTGCGCCCGGTCGTCTTGCTCACCAAGGCCGACCTTTCACCCGCCCCTGAGGGCTTTGTGGAACTAGCGAGCGCCCTTCGAGCAGGGCTGCAGGTCGAGTTGGTCAACGCGCGCGACCCCGCGAGCGTGGCTCGCTTGTCGGCCTACTGCGGCGTTGGAGAGACGGTGGCTCTGGTGGGGTCGTCCGGTGTCGGCAAGTCAACGCTCGTCAACACAATGGTGGGATCCGAAAGGATCGCGACACAAGCGGTACGGGAAAGTGATGGAAAGGGACTTCACACCACGACCGTCCGCGAGATGCACCGACTTGGCTTCGGTGCCGAGGGTGGCGGGTGGCTGGTGGACACGCCGGGCATGCGGGAGCTTCAGATGTCGGAAGTGGCATCCGGTGTCGCGGAATTGTTCGACGACATCGTGGCGATCACGCTTGAGTGTCGCTTCACCAATTGCACTCATGTTGATGAGCCCGGTTGCGCGATCAGATCTGCAATCACGGAAGGAACGCTGGATCCTGCCCGTTTCGCCCGGTGGCGCAAGCTGTCGGAAGAGGATGTGGTAAACACCGGCATCGCGGCGGTCAGGCGTGCCCGCCCCAAGAAGAGCAACAAGGAATTGGCACGTGAGTGATCTGTACCTCAAGGCACTGGAGTCCGAGCGCAAGAAGCTTTGGGCGGAGTGCCGGCTGAAGGGCTTACCCAAGGGCACACCGGAACGGCTTCGCATCGACGAACTCGACAGGCTGCTTGCGGCGCATCGGGCGAAGGGTCGCTGAGCGGCTGTGGTCGCCTTTGTGCGGTGCCCATGGGGGGCAACCCGTCAGTAGTAGTACCGCGAGAGTGCTGCCGGGCAGAATAGCCGGGCTGGTGCTTAGTCCAGTTCGACTAGCCACCTGCATCTCGCCCCGGTAACCATCACAGAGTGCAAATTGGTTTGTCTGGACTGTGTGCGTGAGTTCATCTGCGTGACGAGCATCTCGACTGCGCGCGCTCCCACGATCGGCGAGCTGCAGCGCTTTGCAGGATCAAGCAGCGCATAAGATTGGCGCCTCTACGACTTTTGATATTGCGAATGCGTCGCAATAGCGGCTAAGGGGCCGCTCATGACGACGTCGGCCATCCGAACCTGGTACCTTGTGCACAAGTGGACGAGCCTTGTTTGTACCGGCTTTCTGCTGATGCTCTGCCTGACCGGCCTGCCGCTAATCTTTCATGACGAGATCGACGATTTGCTTGGCGAAGTTCCCCGGCTTCAGGGAGCGCCGTCGTCCTCCGATGCACCTCAATTGTTGTCCTTGGACTCCATGCTTCAGCGTGCTTTAGCCCGGCGGCCTGGCGAAGTGCCGCTCTACATGGCGTTCGACAATGAGACGCCGTTACTGACCGTCACGACAGGTCCGGCGCCGGACGCAGCCGAGCCTCAGATGACGCTCTTGTTGTTCGATCGATCGACTGGTGCCTTAGTGGCTCCGCCCGGTGCGGATGATCTGATGGACATAGTCCTGCAGATCCACACGGACATGTTCCTTGGGCTCCCGGGCATGCTGTTTCTTGGCGCGATGGGCGTTCTGTTCGTGTTGGCGATTGTGTCCGGCGTGGTTCTGTACGCGCCGTTCATGCGCAAGCTGGATTTCGGGACTTTGCGAACCCGGCGGAGCCGAAGGCTTCGGTGGCTCGACTGGCACAATCTCCTCGGAATCACCGCCATGGCCTGGATGACGGTGGTCGGCGTGACCGGGATCATCAACGCCTTAGCAACGCCCTTGGTCGATAATTGGCGCAACGGCGCTCTGGCGGACATGACCAGCAGGGCGTCGGACAGTGCTCCGCTTCCACCCGCGCAGTACAGTTCCCTGGACAAGGCCATGGCGTCGGCCCGCGCGGCAATGCCGGGCAGCAATCCGCAGTTCATCGCCTTTCCAGGCGGCGCCTTCAGCACCGGCCATCACTATGCCGTGTTCTTCCAGGGCAGCACGCCAGTCACCGAACGGCTGCTTACTCCCGCACTGATCGATGCCGGGACAAGCACGCTTACCGACGTTCGCCCAACGCCACTCGGCATGAAGCTGCTGCAAATCAGCCAGCCGCTTCACTTCGGCGATTATGGCGGGCTGCCGCTCAAGCTTCTCTGGGCGATGCTCACGCTGTTCACAATTGTGGTGCTCGGTTCCGGGCTCTATCTTTGGCTCGGTCGCCGGCATGCCCCTCTACCAGTTCGTCTGGCGGAGGTCATTAGCGGCGGCCGGTCAGGCGCGGCGGACAGGTCGTAATGATCCGTTCGACCTTCGCTCTGCCAATGGCGATTGCCATTCTCAGCCTCGCTGGCCTCATCGTTGCCCTGACCGGTGAAGGTTGGCGAGACCTCCTCGCCTGGCTGACTTTGTCCTCACCAATACTCGCCCTTGCTTGGGCAACAATCCGCTCCAATCGATAAGGTATTCCTTGTGTCGCTCCGCTTCGTCCTGCTCGCCTCAACCTGTGTTCTGCTGCCAATTCCTGCTCTCGCGCAGGAAGTGCCCGACCCTGTGCAGGAGCAGGCCGAGATCATCGTCACCGCCCAGCGCAACAATCAAACGCAGGTTGAGCGGGGAGGGCAGGTCGGCATCCTGGGAAACAAGTTGGCGGAAGACGTGCCGTTCAGCGTGCGCAGCTATAGCGACGCCCTGATCTACAACCAGCAGCCGCAAACCCTTGGTCAGCTGCTCGAAAACGACCCAACGACCCGGATCAGCTACGGCTTCGGCAATGCTGCGGAGCAGTTCGTCATCCGCGGCTTCACTTTGTTCGGCGACGACGTGGCGCTGGACGGCCTTTATGGCATCACGCCTCGCCAGCTGGTCGCGCCTGAGTTGTACAGCAGCGTCCAGGTGCTTGGCGGCGCAAGTGCGTTCCTGAACGGCGCGGCGCCAGGCGGATCGGGCATCGGCGGCAGCATCAACTTGGTGCCCAAGCGTGCCGGCGATCGAGACCTCAGCCGCATCACGCTGAACTATCTGTCCAAGGGTCATGTCGGTGCCAGCTTCGATGTGAGCCGTCGTTTTGCCGGCGGGGCAGTCGGTGTTCGCATCAATGGCGCGCACCGCGAAGGCGAGGTGGCGATTGACGACGAGCAGCGCCGGTCCACGGTCTTCGGTGCCGGACTGGACTATCGCGGCGATGATGTTCGGCTGTCGCTGGACCTCGGCTACCAGCACATTCGTATTGAGCAGCTTCGGCCAAAGGTGACGATCACCAGCTTCATCCCGCGGGTGCCCGGCGCCTCCGCCAATTATGCGCAACCTTGGACCTACACAGATCTCAAGGATGTGTTCGGCGTTGCACGGGCGGAGTGGGACATTGCACCTAATGTGCTGTTCTATGCTCAGGCCGGCGCGCGCGACGGTTCCGAGAAGGGCGTGTACGGCAGTCTCACGGTCAACGATCCGAGCGGCGCGGCGACCGGCTCTGCACTGTTCGTGCCGAGGACGGATAACAACGAGGCTGGTCAAACAGGCATCCGTGCAAAGCTCGCGCTGGCCGGCGCTACTCACGAGATCAACGCCGGCGCGAGCCACGTTCGGCAGGTCAATCGCAATGCCTACGACTTCTTAGGTGGCTTCGTTGGATATCCCACGAACCTGTACGATACGATCGACGTGCCGCTGCCGGGGACGGGGTTCGTCGGCGGTGACCTCGATCAGCCGTTCGCAATCGGCCGTGCACGCCTGACCAGCTTCTTCCTTTCGGACACGATCGGTTTCGCCAACGACCGTGTGCTCCTGACGGGCGGCCTTCGCCAGCAGCAGATCAAGGTGAGAGGCTACAACTACACCGATGGCGCGTTACAGACGTCTTATGATGAGAGCGCGGTAACGCCCGTGGTCGGACTGGTGGTCAAGCCTGCCCGGGGCGTCTCCCTGTTCGCCAATCGCATCGAAGGCCTGCAGCAAGGCCCAACCGCCCCGATCGACGCGACCATCAGCAATCCCGGCGAGGTGTTCGCGCCCTACAAGTCAGTGCAATTTGAGGTCGGCGGCAAGCTTACCTTCGGTCGGATCAACGCCAGCGTGGCCCTCTTCAGGATCGCGCAACCGAGCGCTTTCGCTTTGCCGGACGAGGCCAGTCCAGGCCTGTTTCGCTATGGCCTGTACGGCGAGCAGCGAAACCAGGGCGTTGAACTGACGATAGACGGCGAACTTGCGAAGGGCTTGCGCCTCATCGGCGGTGCCACGTTGCTAGAAGCCAAGCTCCGGGACACGCCTGGTGGCGTGAACGACGGCAATGACGCGCCCGGCGTTCCCAAGCTGCTAGCGAACGCCAATGTGGAGTGGGACGTGTCGGCCATCCGCGGGCTGACCTTGACCGCCCGAGTGGTGGCGACTGGCAAGCAGCCCGTGGACTTTGCCAACACATTGGAGATCAATGGCTGGACGCGGTTCGACTTGGGCGCGCGCTATGTCGCCCTTCTTGGTGAGCGCCCGCTAACGGTCCGTGCCGGCATCGATAATATCGCCAACAAGCGCTACTGGTCGTCGGCGTTCGAGACCTTCGGAACTTCGCTCCTGCAAGGTCAGCCGCGCACGCTACGCCTCTCGGTCTCTACGGAGTTCTAGACCGGCTCCCTCCTGCACGAAGTTGAAAATCGCAAAGCAGCGGGCTGACACGAATCAGACACTTCGGAGAGTGCTTGCCAGGCGGGGCTGCCACGACCGAAATCGGGCAGGGGGCCGTTGCAGGTTGGTTCGCGGGAGAGCCCGCGCGCAGGACGGCTCAATCGAGCCTTCCTGCGATGTTCTGGAGCACATCGCTTAGCGCGACCCGTCGGACTTGGTCGGACTGACCAGCTTTCACCTCGTTGGAGATCGAACGCAGTTGCCGGGCCAGGGCGCGTGACTTGGCCTGAGCACCCAGTGGCGCCTGAGCCGCTGCAAGAGCGACATTCAATCTTTGGTCGAGCGCGGCGTCCCAACCTCCCTGCCGGCGGAGCTGGTCGATGTAGGCGCGAGCGACGACGGGTTCGGCTGGCCAGCGCACCGGATATTGCTGCTGCGGGTTGAACGTGTCTCCCTGAGAGGCAAGTGCGGCGGCCGCGATCTCATTGGCGCTCAGATTAGCGCTGGGCGTAAGCGCGAACACGTCCAATCCACGCGCGATCTCCGTGCCGTAGATGCGTCCGCGGTAGAAATAAGCGGACCAGTATCCGGCGAGCGTCGGGCTCTTGGCATCCAGCGGGCCCCGGTCGAAATAAGCAATCTCGGTCGGTGCGGCGCTGTTGGTGTAATCGAAGATCGAGAGACCGCCCTGGTACCAGGCCTGGACCATGATATCGCGGCCAGGGACCGGGATGATCGACCCGTTGTGAGCGACGCAATTCTCCTGCTCCGTTTGGGGTGCGGGTAGCTTGTAGGTGCCCTTACGGATCAGTTTGTCGCCGGTGATGTCGTAGATGGCATCGGCACCCCAGTCGCGGCGATCGAAGCTGCGGCAGCGTGGTCGCCCACCACCGCCCCATTCGTCGGTAAAGAGTACCTTGGTGCCGTCATTGTTGAAGGTCGCCGAGTGCCAGTACGCAAAGCCCGGGTCGCTGACCACGTCGATCCGGCGTGGCTTACGCGGGTTCGAAATATCGAAGATGATGCCGTTGCCCGAGCACGCCCCCGCGGCGAGCTTTCGGGTCGGGAAGACGGTGATGTCGTGGCATTGGTCGGTGACACTGGTGTCCTGACCATTGTCGATTAGCTTGCCACCTTTGGCGAGCCCGGCGAGACGCCCGGTGGCGTCGGCGAAGACGCCCGGGCTCGCAATGATCCTTGCCGCGGCAGGGTTAGCTACGGGGATTTCAATGATGTCGATGCGGAACAGCGCCGTGCGATCGTCGCCGGGTACATCACCGATACAACCCGGCAACTCCGCCTCCTTACGCACCCCTGCAGTGCCCGAATTATATACGAGGATGCGGCCATCGCCTTCCGGTCCCTTGACCACCGAGTGGGTGTGCGATCCGCGGCAAGTTTGCACCTGGCCGACCTGGCGCGGTCGGGTGATGTCTGAAATGTCGAAGATGCGTAGGCCGCGGAAGCGCTCCTTGCTGATGTCCTCGCCGACGCCCTGGAGCCCGCAATCGACCCGGCCACGGCTTTGTTCGACTGACATCAGGAGGAGGTTCCCCACAACGGAGACGTCACCCTGGCCTCCCGGGCACACGACGGAAGCCACCTGGGTGGGCAGGCCCGCAGGATTGAGCCGGTAGATGTTGAAGCCGTGGTAATTGCCGACGATCAAACTGTTGCCCGCAAAGGCCATGTCAGTCTGAGCAAAGCTGAACAGTGGTGAACGTTCACTCCAGTCGACGTCCTCGGACGTGGCATCTCCAGCGGTCGGCGCTGCGCCTTTCTTGGTCGGCTTCTTCGCCTTTGGCAGAGCAAGATCGGCCGGGTTCGCGGGATCGAAGAATCCGGCTGGCCGAGGCAAAGAGGCAAGTTTGACGAGGTTGGAGATGGCTTCTCCGGCGTTGGCATAACCGGCCTTCAACCCGACGCGGGGGTCGCCGGTAAAAGCATTGCGGAGCGGATCCATCCGTTTGATCTCGGCGGCTTGCTCGTTGCTGACGTCGGTGATGAATTGAAACAGGACCGGGTCGTAAGCCGCACCCGGTTGTTTGAAGAGAGCTTCGACCATCTCGATTGCGCCGCGGTGGTGGGCGATCATGAGCTCGAAAAATTGACGGTCGAAGGGAGCGCCCTTCGTGGCGGCAAGCGCGGCCATCTGCGCGGGAGTGGCCAGGCCTTTCATCGTCGCCACACCGCCGTGGTTCATGGCAGTGTGATCCATGCCTTGGTGGCCCATGGCAGCATGAGCCATGGCCGGCATCGCGGCGGGAGCGCCGCGAGCCTTCAGCCAGTCCCGCATGAAGCGCACTTCATCCTTTTGCGAGGCCATGATGCGGCCAGCGATGGTGAGCAGCTGCGGGTTGTTGGTGCGGGACGGCGCCAGCGCGGCCATGTCGACCGCCTGCTGATGATGAACGATCATCATCTGCATGAAGGCGACATCGCCCGCGGTGTATCGGTTGTGAGCAATACGCGATGCTTCAGCCGGGCCGATAACCTTGACCGGCGCGCCGGGGCGACCCGGCTGCACGATGCTGACTTGCGCCAGCGCGGCGGATGTAAATAGGCATGCGGCGAGCGCGGTTCCGGTAGTCAGCTTCAGCGTGCACTTGATCATGTCATACCCCGGCAATTGGACAGCCGAGACTAAGGGCTCATCCGCGAATGGGAAGGCCTAACCTTTGCGCTCAGGGCACTCCCTCAAGCCTCGAGGTAAAGGCGAGGCAAGCACAAGACTCCCCACCGTCAAGTAGAAGTGACACGCTCCCGTCGGAGAACACGCAGATGCTAGCGAGCTGACTTCCTCCTGCGACAGGGGACGCGCGGGAAAAGGTAGAGACCGGGTCAACGCTCCACATCCCAAGCCAGAGCGGCACGTCGCATTAGCCGGAGCCTGACTGCGGGCTAAGCCCAAGGGAATATGGTGGACGCACTTGGGCTCGAACCAAGGACCCGCTGATTAAGAGGCAACGTGCGAGACGGCTCAACGTGCTTCAGCTCGGTTCAAGGGGGTCCGCCAATGGCGCAGGACTTGGGAAAACGCTTGCACTTGCAGTGAGTTGGCATATCAGGTCGGTTCATCGAGTGGCATGGAAGCTCGGCTGCGATGTTGCCCGAGTGTTGCCCAGGAGGCCAGCATGGCGACGGAGAAGGTGGAGTTTACTAAGTTAAAGCTCGACAACTTGCGGCCTGCACCACCGGGAGAGCGCTACGAAGTTGCCGACACGCACGTGTCGGGGCTCCGCGTGCGTGTCGGCGATGCTCTAGTGGAGACTGGCAAGTACCGAGGAAAAGCCGCCAAAATTATCTTTGTCCTGCTCGCGCGGTTCCCATCGAAGCCAAACGCCAATCCAACGCGTCGGACGCTGGGCACCTATTCGCGCGATTATCCGGCAATGACACTTGAGGCGGCGCGGCAGAAAGCCTCGCAATGGAAGCTCATGGTTGCCTCGGGGCTCGATCCTTCTCACGAGAAAAAGCGTGAACAGGCGACTTTGGACGCATCTCGCTTGGCCGAAGAAGAGGCCGGCCGAGCCCGTCGGACACTGCGCGAAGCTCTCGAGGCCTATGATCGTGTCCGGTTGCGTGAATTGAAACGCGGCGACGCTACCCGTCGTGCACTTGATGGGCGGGAAGGCCTCTTAACTGGTCTCTTGGACTTAGATGTTCGGACGGTAACGCGACAGGACGTGGCAGATGCTGTTCGCTCGCGAGCGAAGCTCGCGCCCGTATCTGCTAATCGCCAACTTGCTTATGCAAATGCCTTCTTCAACTGGTGCCTGGAGGAAGAGCTGATTGAACAGAACCCTGCGAGGAAGGTGCGAAAGCCGACCCGTGAGGTTTCCAGAGACCGCTACCATTCAGTCGGAGAATTGAGTGAGATTTGGCAAGCAGCCGGCACGATTGGATATCCCTTCGGTCCTTTATATAAGCTCCTGATCGCATTGCCGATGCGCCGAGAAGAGCTTGCGGGACTGCTCGCGTCTGAACTCAACTTTGGGCTAGGTGACCAGCTCGGAGCAACGTGGACCTTGCCCTCATCCCGAACGAAGAGGGGTAATGCCTTACGGGTTCCGTTGTCGCATCTCGCGCGATCGATCATCGACGACGCGCTTGATGATCCGATCCGGCCACAGAACTCGCCGTTTGTCTTCACTACAACAGGATTATCAGCAGTGTCCGGATTCGCGAAAGCGAAGAAACGGATGGATGCAGCCATACAGAAGGCAAGAATGACGCAAGCAGAGGCAAACGGGCAGGTGCCAGAACCTATGCCACACTGGACTGTGCACGATCTGCGCACGACCTTCAATACGCACGCCTGCGAGCAGCTGGGTATCGAGGCGGCAGTCGCCGACCGTATCCTAAACCACGTAGCGAGCGCTACTACGTCCAAAATCATGCGAGTCTACAACCGCTCTGAGATGTTTGAGCAGCGACGTAATGCACTCTGTGCGTGGGAGAACTTCCTTGGCAAGAATGTGATACCGGGAGAAGCAGACAACGTGGTTCAGCTCTCAGCCGTCCGGCCATGAGCGTGGACCCAGTTATCAGGCTAGCTGCTCTTCATGCGGCAGATGCAAAAACAGCCAAGGACCTCCTGTATCCAGACCGATCTGGAGGCTTAGGGCTTCTGGCGTCGCAAACTCGTGATCCGATAGAGTATGCAGTTGAGGCCTTCCATGACCTCGTCGAGGCAGCAATCTGCGAAGGCAAAGATGAGGTCACAATGGACCTTACGTTTGCTGAATCCATCATTGTCGCATTGAAGGGCAGGAAGTTGCCGCCTGGTAGGCCGTCGATGACGCGCCGCGATCGAGCGCTCCGCGATACGACTATTTTGTTTGCGCGAAAACGCTCCGCGAAGCTCCGGAGTGAGGGTACTCGTCCGAGTGAGGCCGACGAAATCGCAGCCCAGGAAGCCTCGGCCGTTGCCGGCCAGTATGGTGACACGGTCGCCTGGACCACAATCTTACAAGAGATGAAACGAAGTAACAAAAAGGGTGGGGGTTAAACTCACGGACTTTCCTGAGAGAACACTTCATCTGTTGCCACCCGCATTCAAGAGGTAACATATGAACTCTGATCTTGACCCCTTTTTGGGCCGCAAGGACGTACGAGCAGCTACGACGCTGAGCCTCCCCACGATCTCAAGGATGCAACGCCGCGGCGCGTTCCCGCCTTTCGAGCAGATCAGCCCAGGCCGTCGCGGGTTGCGGAAATCGGTGCTTGCGGAGTTCCTCGATGGTCGCCGCCACTGGGTGCACGCCGACGCAAGCGAGGAGACAATAGTCTCACTCCGGTCCAAAGACGTCCCGTACCTCCACCCAGCCGAAAACAAGTTGGAAAGCTGATGTCACAAGGGCGGCACAGTTTCGTAGCGTTCTTTCCGAGTGACTGGATTGCAGGCACAGCACGCATGAGCCGGACGCAAAGGTCCGTGCTTTTCGACATCTGCTGCTACGTGTTCGACAAAGCTGTGCCGTGCCCCGCCTCCGAACTTTCACTTATATTCGGGGACCTAACTGGCTGGCGTGAGTACGTCGACGACCTGGTAGCGGCAGGGAAGCTAGTCCGAAACGAAGACGGCTCGATTCACAACGTTAGAGCGCTGAAAGAGGCTCAGAAAGCTCTCGAGCTGTGGAAGAAGAAGTCAGAGGGAGGCAAATTGGGCTCCGCGAAACTAATAGTAGCCGCGTATCCGAGATCCCAGCTACGCGCCCTGCCGTACCAGGCGGCGAAACCGAGACTCCCGACGTCACTCCTTCGGGGAGTGGTGGCGCTTTGCTCCGCACAGTAGTCGTGAATCTTGACGCAGAACCAGAACCAGAACCAGAACCAGAACCAGAACTTCGCCTCGTTGTCTCGAACTCACCAATTCAGCTCGCGTCCGACCTCTTTGAGTTAAATACATACCTCACTCGTATTGCGGGTATCAGGAATGTCGACCCCGCGCGCGTAGAAGCCAACGTCCAGATCGTTCGCGAGTGGCTCGGACTTGGTGCGTCCCCAGAGGTCATTAAGCGGGCGGTCCTGAGCGCGAGGGAGAAGGCCAAGGACTCAGTGTACAGCCTTAAGTATTTTGACCCAGCCGTTCGGCGAGCTCAGGCCCGTAGGGAGTACCCACACGAGCCAGAGAGTCTAGATCCATCCGACATCGCCGACCCACTTCTCCGCGAGTACCTTCGAAACGGTGGATCACTGGACTAGTAATTCCGATTCGGCCGTCTTCTATCCGCCCGCGGTGCCCAGCCCTGCACAAGCTTCTGGTCCAGCAAAGTCTGAGCTCGGTCAGCTTCGCCCTTCTCGCCAAGTAGGCCGAGGCCAGTCGTCTGCAGGACAAAAGCTCAACAAGCCGGTCGATCCCGCCGTTGATGAGCACCTCAGCGAACTCTTGCTCAACCCCAGCCGTCAAACGTTTTATTCTCGAGAGTTACGTCGCCGGCCGCGCAGACCGACGATGACAGCCATTTCGCCGCGCACGACGGCAGCTAACCCTGTATTGCTGAACCAACACACCGAGGGTGGGAAGCCGGCTTCAAGCGCCAAATCAAAGCCCACTTGAAGCGCCTTGCGCGCGCGCGCGAGGCCCGTTGATCAGAAAACAACGTAAGAGTAGTATTGAACGGCCGAAAACTCCCACTTTCATGCGACTCGCTGGCTGATGGGTTATTCTGGGCAACTGAGTGGCAACTGAACTGCTATGGAAGCCGCTCGCAAGCTAGCCTACGGTGGTCTCCGCTGCTTACAGCCACAAACACACATGACGCAGGGGAACGACCGGTCTGCGCCCATCCCCGGCGTTGGAGCCGGCTGGCAAAGTTCCCGTTAGCGGACATCCGTCCACGCCAGGATCAGTGTCCGCTCTCGACCCATTGCGGACATTCAGCCAGGGCTGAGGAACGGAGCCGCGCGAAAAAGCCGCGCCAATTGTTCTTGAGGGTTCCATCCGGGGGGCGGAGCCTTTACGTCTCCACCGCGCCAAAGTAATCCTGCCTCAAGCCATGAGGCGCGATAGGTGCTAATCGACGCTTCGAGGCTGGCTTCCGCCTCAGCACTCGCCGAAGGGTTGTCATCGAACCCCGGCTCGAAGAAGCAACAGGAGCAGATACCGCTTCCGATGCACCCGCCTCCCTTGTCGTCGTAATGGTGCCCATCAAACGTGCCGTCATAGCCACAAACGGGGCAAAGATACCTCTCGCCCGACTTGACGATGAATGCCGTGGGGAGGAAATCGGTCATGGGCAATCTTAACGCCTGAATGTCTACTTTCCAGCCGAAGCAAACGTCCGCGTCTCGTTACCGCTTCGAGTGTCCGCTTCGGACCCATTGCGGACATTCGAAGTGCGTGCGAGCACCCCGCTATGCGTAAAAGGTTTGCCATTCCCGCGCTTTTCTCGTTGGCGCTTTCGGCTTGCTCTGTGCGGCTTCCCCTTGGCGAAGCGGTTGCGGACCGTCTTCCACAGTTTGAGGTAAAGCAGCTTCAGGAGAGCGGACAAGGAGCGTCCGTCAGGGGGACATGGTTCAAGATCAGCGCGGTTCTTCCCCGCACAAGCCTCGCAAAAATAGCGCGCTGGCAACTCTATACCCACATGGGTCTGGAGGATTGCGAAAGTGGTGAGACGATCGGCATTGTGGCAGTTTCGCAGGTCGCAGGAACGCAGGTTGATGATTTCCATCGTATCTCTGAACTCCTCGAAGCGGAACCGCGTCGAGCCGAGTTCCTCCTAAGCGGACCTGCCTTCTTCCAAGAAGGAGCGACTCTCAATCACATCTGCCTGCGGCTGAATGGTGGAAGCTATACCTCGCAGAAGATCATCGCGGACAAAGTGCCCGTAAGCGTCAACGGCGCTTAGCAGCGAATGTCCGCTTCCACCCAAAGCTGACATTATCCCCTTTCCTGTAGGCCAAACTGCGCCCGCACCCATCGCCTGAAAAACACAAAGACGAAAGCGGTAAGTGGAACGGTCCCGAAGAAGATCACGAGATTAACAAGCTGCTTCCAAACGGAGGGCGGTGGACAGCCACCCGGCTCTAAGCTGCAAGCTGGTTCGGCAGGAACCGGAAGGATGCCAAGCACGACCATGTAGAACGACGCCCAGAAGACGAAGGCACCGACAGCGAACCCCAGATAGGCGAGATACCGAAAACCTTTCATCATGCGATGATGGCACGTAGCTACCCAGCCGCCAACGTCCGCTTTCGACCCATTGCGGACGTTTGGGGATGTTGGCTACTTGGTGCGATGCAAATTCAAGCTATCCTGTTGCCTGCGCTCACCGTGGCGCGCGATGGAAGCATCGTACCGGTCGACGACTTAGATAAACTAAGGATAGCTACCCCCTTTGCGCTGGCAGGCAGATATTTCTCTGGTCTGGTGATTTTCGATGCTTCGGGCATAGCTCACCACGTTGAAGGAGCAGCCCCACTGTCCGAAGGTTTAGGCTGGCTGTTGCGACGCTTCTTGAACCGGCGCACCAAGGTTGAGCTTAAGATTGTGAGGAGCAAGCCTTACACTCTTAACGACCTAAAACTCGCGATCGTCGAGTGCATACGAAAGGACCGCAATTTCTGGGAGGCGGGCGGCAGCATTCTCAGGCTGGAAGACGCAGTGAACGAGGCAGAATCCTTGGCTGCACTTGTGGCAGTCTTCAGATGATTTCGGTGCAGTCCCAATGTCCGCTTTCCACCCGTTGCGGACACTGCAGCAATCGAACAGATTGCCCCTGATGCAGCCTGTTGAAGCATTCTCCGGCCGCGTAACTGCTGCCACCATGCTGGCCGTGGGCCTCGTATATTGGCTGCCCTACTTACCTTCGCGCTGGAAATGCCCTTAGTGAATCCACTCTGGGGATTAGTCTTCGGCGTCATACCGGCACTTGTGAGTCTCACTGGCGCTTCTGCGGGTGCGACGTTGGGCGCGGCACTGCTTTGGCCTGTCATCACCACACTACTCGTTGGAGCCCTTCTTTGGAGCGCGGTTCCGAGGTTGAGCAGAGTTGCCCATGTGTTGATCTGGGTTTCACTTGCAGCTGTCGTGCCAGTCAGCCTTGCCAACACCTCCCAGCTTTTCAGGACGGTTGGGGTTTACACATTTCTCTCGATGTAGCCCGCATCAAGCGGCACTGAATGGCCGTTTCACACCCAAAGCAGACATCCGGCCGCAACCGCTGCAGCCCACTCTTTGGCGATTACGTAGCTAACCAAGCAAGAGGCAGAGCGTCTAGCGCCACTGATCCCTGTGACAGTGCACGTTCGCCGGTCCACACGCGCAACTGGATGGAAACCAGGAGTCGGTTCGCGATAAGTACCGATGACGATGTGGTGATCGGAACGTGTGGTTGCTGCGTAGGTAAGCTCGTCGACTATCAGATCTTTAGCAATCGCTCGCTTGACCACCTCGATCGCACGTTGATGGCTGCAAGTGCTCACCGCCACTGCGGACGGACCATCCGTGGAACAGGCGATAGAGAGGAAAGTAACCGCGGCGACACGGCTTGTCTTCAGCATCACTTTGACTTCTCCACCGGCTTAGCCATTCACCGAGTGTAGGTCGGCCAATGTCCGCTTTCCACACATTGCGGACATTGGCTGGCACCTTCAATCAGAATGTTAAAGGAGTTAGTCGATGCGGCGCTTGGTCATTAAAAACACGTCCGACGCCGAACTGGGCGTCATGCTTGAGCCTTGGACCGACCGAGAGGACGTGGAAGCGGGGGGACAGGTGACCCTCGAAGGCGAGTTTGCAGATGAGGAGGTTATCATCGAATTCGGCAACGAGAACTTCCTGTCCATCTGGTGTCCGCCGGGATGCAAGTTTCGGAAGGCATAATGCCAACGTCCGCTTCCCACCTTTAGCGGACATTAGGCTGCGGAGGATTTCCGAGCTACCTCCGCTTTCATGGTAAGCACGGATGCTCTTTTCCGCATTGCAGATGCGGCTGAAGAAGCTCACAACTACGGTTTGGCGCGCAAGTCTTTCGAGCGCGGTGCTGCACTGGGTGACAGTAGCTGTCTTTGTCGGCTTGCTTACCTTTTCGACAACGGACTTGGGGCGAACGCTGACAAGGCTACTGCTATGCGCCTCTACCAGCGTGCATGGCGCAAAGAGCGTAACGTCGTTGCTGGATCGAACATAGCCGTCCTATACCGTGAGCGGAGGGACTTAAGGTCCATGTTCCGTTGGTGGCAGCGTGTAGCCGCCCTTGACGACGGAAGCGCGCAGCTTGAGATGGCCAAGTGCTACTTGCGTGGCCAAGGGGTAAAACGCGAGCCGCAGGCGGCACTCCGGTGCTTGGCCACAGCCGTAAGTTCGACTTACATTACAGAATACGAGAGAGAGTTAGCTAAACGGCTTCTCCGCAAGCTCCGCCTCCGCCGCGTCTGAATGGGTCTCACCTTCTCGGCGGCTCATTAAGCGTCCGCGTTCCACCCTTAGCGGACATTTCGTTCAAGACCCATTGCAGCCATAAGTGCCCGCGCCGCATAGTGTTATCCATGGCGGGGATTTGGCGAGCTATTCGGAGAGTGTGGCGCGGAGAGTCGTGCGGCTATGACAATGCAAACCCTTCCGAACGCCTCCAAGCTCAGCGGGTTAGAAACAGGATAATGGAAGAGGTGTACGGTCAAGCTGATTGGCAGGTCAGCCTGAACGAAGTTGGTGTTTACGAGCACTTTGCGTGCTTCTTTGACCTGTTCCCTCACGAAGGCGAGCCATTCCCTAACGAAGCCCTTACTGACGAAGAGCGGGCGGCAATCTCAAGTGTGCTCTCCATGGTGAGAGAAGCCTACGACTGGTTGACACCCCCGCAGCAGCACGAAACGACATCTGATGATTACATCGTCCGCACGATAGCTTGAGGCGCTCCCTACGGGTGCTTTGCTTGCTCGTATGAAGCGGCTGCGCTGGTGCGAGGAAAGCCGAAAAAGCAGTGACTTGTCCGAAGTTGAGGTAGCGTCAGTAGAACACCTCATCTTGTTCAAGGATGATGCTGCTTGGCATTCGGCACATGCCGACCTCAAGGCGGTCCTTTCTCAGCGCGAGCATGTCGCGAACAAGCCCTGACGCGCAAGCTGACGACGTCCGCTTTCCAACTATAGCGGACATCCAGGGCCAAGGTCCGCTTTCGAGCGATTGCGAACGTTCGGGTTGCTATAGTTATGATGGCCGAGGTCAGCCCATGCACGGCGCTACGCCGTTGGTCCAGTGGCGAAGACTTTCAAACCTAGCGGACGCGGAGGTCCTCCCGGCCTATGTATCCGTATTTCACAAAGCCTCCTTGTGGCTGCGAAGCGACCCAACGCGAAAGGCAATCAAACGCTCTGTGGTTCTTGCCCTCGTTCATGAGGAACATGTTGGTCCGTCCAGCACGGCTTCGAAGGAAGAGCACTGGCAGTCGGCAGCGTGTTGCGGCCGCCCGCGCCTGAGCAATTCCGGAAACCGGCCCTTCCGCGAAAGGTGAGGACGGGAAGCCTTGCGCCGCGCAAGGCGATGCGAGCGTGGCCAGGACATACAGGCAGTATCTCACTTTGGATCTCCAACAATGCCTTGGCCAGATCCAAAGGCCCGACGCCTGTATCTCTTGGTTGGTCAAGTATCTGCCTCGTGCCAAGTAGGGCAAGCTCTGTCGCTTAGCCTCGGCAAGGTCCACGGCTGTGGATCGATGGCCGATCACTGCCTTTGTAGCCTTGCGAGTGTCCGCTTCCGACCCGGTGCAGACATTCAGAGGTCCGCGAGTATGGCTGCAATGGCGGGCTTTGTATGCTCCGCCACCGGATCATCAGACTTGTCTTCGCGGCGATGATACTCGCCCCTGTCGAACGCCTCGTAGATTCGACCGAAAAGCTTCGGGTAAGGCGGCTGCGGTATGCGAAGTTGCCCGGCAACGGTGGCGCCATGAAGAGCGTTCACTGCCCACTCGCAGAACTCGAAAGAGTAGCGGCGACTGGCATAGCCTTGGGCTAGTTCAGCGGCTACGTCATCCAGAAGGCGCTCTTCGGCGATCACGTTGCTGCCAGTCCAACGGGCGATGTCAGTCTCCCAGAAGGGAGCGTTCAGCCCGCCGCTCTCAAAAAGTTGCAGTAGTTCGACAATTGCATCGTCCGCCTTAATCATGCCCTAACCTAGACCGAAGCAGTGTCTGCTTTCCACCCATTGCGAACATTGCTTTTCTTCGCCAGCTTAGGTGGTGGTTTCGGGCTAAGGAATGATGATGGCATGGCTTGGTGCGCTTCTGGCGCTGTTTGGCTCATCCGACAGCACAGGGGCTGCGTGGCCTAAGCTGCCAGTGTCAGGTTACATTACCGGTCGCTCAGCCACTGAAGCCGACCTAAAGCTCGGCGATGCAATCTTCTTGTCGCTGCTGGACGGAAAGCCAAACGGTGCACCGGCAACTATCGCTGTGCCCCAATACGCCCTTCTCGTGCAGGAAAACGGCAACAGGCTCCCCGTCGTTGTCGTGCAAGCAGAGGACACCGAAGAAGGGACTTTGCTCGGGATGAGGGATGCGGAAGGAAGAAGCTACGTCGTAACTAAAGCCGAAGCGCTCCTACTCGGCTCGACGCACCCCTGAACGTCCGCTTTCCACCAATTGTGGACATCAGGGTTTCGGAAGGCCAATGCCTATGCCTCGCAAATACTGGCGTCCTTGCTGCGTCAGTTCGAGAGCGTAGCCGGGATTATTGCCATAGGGCTGCCAGTTAGTCGGGTCTTTCAGAGGGCCATCCGCTTGCTCAGCAGGGATTAGCTGGGTCTGATTCTCGAACCACGTTCCGTAGGACAGCGCTACGTGGCCCAACTTGATGAGTTCTAACAACTCTTCGTTGGTAGTGTTTAAGGCATCAGGCCGGTGCGAGGGGAACGTGTCAGCAAAGTCCCAAAGGGCGAAGTGGTCATCCAGTAGGAAGTCGAGAACCTCAAGCTGACGCTGTTTCATGCCCATCAGCCTACGCTCGACGAACGGAAGCGCAATGTCTGCTTACCACCGATAGCGGAAATCAGGCATCGAATGTCCGCTTACGACCCAAAGCGGACATAGGGGAGGTCAGTTGAAGGCGGTCGCGGGCGCTAATCAGAGAAGTGGTGGAGTTTCGCGTCCGACAGCAGCGGCTTAAATGCTTCCAAAGCTCGCGCGTCTCGGTGCCAGAGAATGTAAGTGTAGTCCCACTCTTCTGTAAGCACACAATCCAAAGCTGGGATGACGAACTGAGAGAACTGGCTCGCGTCCTTTTGCATCGACTCCGCATGGTCACTCAGCAATGGCTCAAGTTGCGTAGGGAACTCGATGGTTTCTGCCTTACGATTTACGACTCCCATGCGGAAGGCTCCAAAGGCCGCCAGCAGCATCCGGTTGAATCTCAACCACTCCTCGTCGCTGACTTCATCTAATAGGTGCAGCCGCCCTTCACCCAGCCATCCCGTCCAGAGCGATATATACTCTTTCCTGAAATCTGCTCGCACCTCGCCGTTTTCGAAGAACGCGTCGTAAGTCGCTTTGCCGGGTTTCGCCTGTTCTTGAATCATGACGCAGAGGTATCGACAGGGAGCAAAGGTCGCAATGTCTGCTTCCCACCCATTGCGGACATTCAGGCAAGTCGTAGAACTGCGAAATGGACAAGACTTCGTTGCTTCTTATCGCGCTCATCCCCGCGCCGCTGACGCTGGCTCTGTTCTGGGTCCTCATCTGCGAGCTTAGAGGGGTTCCAGCCTTTCAAGACAACGTGCCGCCGCAGCCGAGGCGACTTGATGCGCTCGGACGCCGAGTGCTTGGCGCAGTATGGCTGTTTCTTGGAGCAATCTCCTACTGGGCAGGTGGTTTCGTCGCGGTTCTCGCCTTAGTCTCGTTCATCGCTGTAGCGGCTGCGTTCATCGCTTTGTTTTGCACCATAGCTCAGAGCGTTCAATACGCACTCAAGCAGCGCCGAACCGTTTTTGGAGGTGTTTCGTTGGTCGCCCCACCTGCGCCCATGCACCGCCGCTTGGCGCTAAACTTTCGCCGGACGATAGTTGATGTTCCGGTCTTTCTCGCGAGCTACGGCTAGCGTCCGCTTTCCACCCATTGCGGACATTCGGATTGCCTGCATACTGCGTTCGTGACTGCGGCTCGATCCTACTTGCTCGCCACCCTGCAAAGAGTAGCTGACGGGGGCGACCTCACACCTAAGGAACTTGACGCGGCGATTCCCGACACTTTGCTACTGGATAGCGCGGAGCGGGATGCTTGGGAGGAGTTGAGCCATTGGGCTGACGACGACGACATCCGCGCGAAGGATGCCAGTTACGCATTCATCAAACGAGACTGGATGCGAGATCGTATAGCGGCGCTCAGTTCTTAACGTCCGCCTTCGACCCATTGCGGACATTGCATCAGTAGAACAGATTGCACCTGATGCAGCCTGTTGAATCATTCTCTGACCGTATAACTGCTGTCACCACGCTGGCCGTGGGCCTTATATTTTGGCTGCCCTATGTCACGTTCGCACTGGGGATCCCCTTGGTAAATCCACTCTGGGGACTGGTCTTCGGCGTCATACCGGCCGTTGTAAGCTATACTGAGATCTCTGCGGGTGCGAAGCTGGGCGCGGCCCTGCTTGGGCCTGTCATCACCATACTACTCGTCGGAGTCCTCCTTTGGAGCGCGGTTCCAAGAGCGAGCAGAGTTGCCCACGTGCTGATCTGGGCTTCACTCGTAGTTGTCGTGCCAGTCAGCCTTGCCAACACCTCCAACCTTTTCAGGACAGTTGGGATCTATACATTCTTCTCGATGTAGCTTGCATCGAGCATCGCGTGCGCATGTTCGCTTTCCGCCGATTGCAGACATTCGCTCGTTCTGCGACTTCGACGACTTGGCGGTGGAGCTTACAGTTGCAAAAGAGATTTAGTCTGATCGCGAGTGCGTTGCTCATTGCAAGCTGTAACCGCGATGGAGACGTGATTGGCTCGGCAACTTTGCCGAACATCAGAGGTAGGTTCGTTGTCGAAGATGATGCCCGAACCATGCCTCTCACCTCAGTCCAGCACTCAGTCTACTACGTTGTTGGTGACGACAGAAAACTGATCTTCCAAGGGTTTGACGGGAAGACGCCCGTCATCTCGCTGCTTAACGAAGACGTTATCATCGTTCGCTATTGCGGAGGACGAATAGAGGAGATCGAGTCGTCCTTCAGGGAAGACGGGGCTGGCAAGGAAGGTGAAGACTTCCGCATCTTGCGGTTGCAGCCAGTCACGTCACCCGGCCTTGTTGTAAATGGCCAGGCCCTGTGCGGAAGCCCTGTGCCCGCCTCTTTGTAACGTCTGCTTTCGACCCCATTGCGGACATTCGGCTACTGGTTCAGAGCACCGTTATGAAGCGCCGCCGCTTAGGATGTTTGGCTTTTGGCGTTTGCTGGGCTGCTTTCTTCGTTATCACGAACATCGGACTGGCGCTTGGGCATTCAGCCGATGAAGAGGCCACTAATCCCCTTGCGGTGCTGTTCTGGGTTGAGCTTGGAACCCTCTTGATAGCTGCGGCCGCATACGTTCGCGCCGAGATGAAAAGCCCCGACCTCTGAGAGGCTGCTTATGTCCGTTTTCCACCCTAAGCGGACATTCGCGTTCGCGCTGTAATTGAACCAGTGAGTGCACTTGCAGTTAAGCACGATACCCAACGAGGTTCAGCCGCCAGAGACATTAGGGATCCACAATGCCAGAAGGACTTTACTTCCGCATCAAGCCTAAGAGCCGAGATGTATCATCCGTGATTCTCGGCAAGGAACTTGGTGGCTATCAGATCTTCGCCGAGGATCGTGAGGGTGAGAAAATTTGGCGCTTTGACGTCCAGCAGGACCGTCTGGACCATATCCTGGCCGACTTGTCGGGATTGATTGATGCGGACAGCCGATGGGAGGAGTGCGATGGAGCGTCGAGCCTCACCTGTTGGGATGCCCTTGTCCGATTAGCTGCCTTCGATCCAGTCTCCGATTGAGGCCCGTGCTAGCCGTCACAGGCAAGCGTGTCTGCTTAATGCACCTCGGTAGAAGTCCAGGACCGCCACTTGGGCTGCTCACGCGGCCTGAAAGCATAGGGAGGCCGTGAGACTTCGCAGAGCGGCTAGAGCGCTCCTATGGGCTCTCAGGGCCGATTAGCAGGATGTCCGCTTACGACCCCATTGTGGAAAGCGGTTCGCTACGTCACCTTCCTCCTATGACAGTCCCAACAAGAAAGCTGATCATGGTGCTCGCCTTGCTAGTCGCGGGTGCCCTTTCGTTGTTCAACTGGCAGTCACTGGTTTTTGCCAGCCCGGTGGCATCTTCAGACCACCGCCCCGTGCTTCTGCGCGATGCAGAATGGAACAAGCCTGAGACTGCTCAGGCCTTTCAGCGACGGTTCGGTCGGGGTAGTTCTGAGGCAAGCCTGATCCAGTGGTTAAATGCCAATGCCTTCGCGATGGACAAGCGAGCGCGGCGGGCAACTCTCAGAGTTGGAGGTGTGCCCTGTGCCGAGAAGGTGGCCGTAACTTGGACAGCAAATAACGGGAGCATCAGCGGGGCCGACGCAACTGTTTCGGAAGCCGGGTGCCTGTAAACTCGATGTCCCCTGCCAACCCATTGCAGACATTCGCCAGCAAGCTACCGTAGCTCCATGACGCGGGAACAAGTCGTGAAGTCTTTAGTGCGGCTGGACAGGCCGTTGTCAGTCATCGAGGCCGAACTCCGAGCATTTCCTTGGGACTGGGATGCACTGGAGCTTGCCAAGCTGGACGGAACCGGAATCGTGGCAATCTTGGAACGTCGAGCCGACGGCGAACTAACGGACCATGATGTCGAGCGGTGGGCCGATCTCATTGAACTCAGAGACGACATCGAGCTTACGCCAGAAGCGGTTGAGGCGGTCGCACTGCTTGCCTGTCCAGAAATCAACGGGCCTCTATCCGAGGTCAGTCCTATGCTGCTTCAGCGGCTCAGGTGATGTCCGCTTTCCACCCAGAGCGAACATTCAGCGCCGAACGTCTGCTTTCAACCCATGGCGGATCTTCGGCAGAAACCCTTCGTCTATCGACCAATCTATCCATTGAAAATCAGAATACCCCGCGCGAGAGGCAGCAGGAAAAACAAGATCACTGCAACGCATGCGAGGATGAGCATGTAATTCGCGTATCTTCTGCGGTTAGACATCGCCCCATTACAGCCCACCCTGCGTCAACCGCAACGTCCGCTTTCCACCGTAGTCGGACGTTCTGTCCCGAACCGCTGCGAGTAGTTGCTTCTTGCGCATTGCGAACCTCAACGCTCTCGGCTCTGGTAACGTGCAGATTGAAGGGAGTCGAAATGGAACTTAGCGTCGGATCTGCTATGGAATGGGAGCGGCTTATAGCCGAAGGCGAGATCGAAGAAAAAGTTGGCTTCGTCGTCAGTGACGAAGCCACAGGCGAGTTCAAAGTGTCGCTCTTTCTGTTTCCACAAGATGACGACGACTTCGCATATTGCCGCAAACAGGAAGAGCGCACCGTCAGCTTAGATGCATTAATGGCGGCGCTTGAAGAGGCAAAGCGCCGACTGATAGCCCTTTAGCTCACGGGAGCGGAAGGTCCGCTCTCCACCCACAGCGGACATTAGCCAACCATCCGCTTGCAACCCGCTGAGACATGGCGATCTCAAGGTTGACAGCTTGTCGCTTGTTCATCCTTGGCGCACAAAGGTCGGATGAAAAGACACACGGCGGCGCTTCCTCTCATCGCGGCTTTGCTGGTTAGCTGTTCCAGTGCACCTCTCGACCCCGGCCTTCTCGACCCTGCCTTTTTGGCCGAAGAGAAACGTCTAGCGAGCGTTGAGCAAAGCATTCGAACGCATCCACTCCCCTCGTCTGACGTTGTCGAGCGGATTGAGCGTCACCTGTCGAAGAACTCCTGTGTCGGAGACCTTGCAAGGTGGGATCGCATCTACTCCTTCGCGCTGAACAACGACCGAAGCGCGGTAAATTCCAGCGTCATCGAGTTCATTCTGCAGCAGGCGGGCTTCGAAGAATTCAGATCGCGACGCCGCATCTTGAAACCCGACCATCCGGCTGTGGAAGGAACTCTTGATGATCGATCCTACCTCCAAGCGCGAGGGAAGTATGACGTAGTCTCGGGAGTGTTGGCTGTCTCCTCTTGCGGTCCAAACATCTGAGACGATAAGCGAAGCTGAATGCCTTTACGCGCTGGATCGACCGCACTGCGTCGAGAGCATACTTCCGCAATGGGCGCTTTCGACTCATAGCGGACTTTGAGCCACGGCGACTGCCTACCAGAGTTGGCCGGGTCTCCCTTGCAAGCAGGGAACACCGTCTTTCGAGCAGCCTGTCGCCTTCGCAATCGCGGCGCGGGACGCATTCAGGCGATCGCAACTCTGATCTTCAGCAAAGTCGAACAGGACTAGAGGTTGCGGGTTCAATCTGCTGGCAGCCGCCGCATTCCTCAACAACTGCTCGTAAGTGACCGTGGCTCTCTGCCAAACCCAAACCCCCGGTCTTGTTTCGTGAGCATGGAACATAGGCTTGGGCGTGTAAGGGACCGGTGAGGGCTCAAGCGCAGCAGCCCTTAGCCAGTTCTCGGGCATCGGGCACTCGCTGGCGGCGCAGGACGATAGGCTTACCGCAAGCGCCATGGCGGTGGTCAGGCGGCACAGGATCATGGCGCTGAGCATGACCCATGCAATGTCCGCTTTCCACCCTTAGCGAACATTGGGGCGAACGTCCGCTTTCGACCCAATTCGGACCTTAGGTGGTCCAATCGAAGTCCAGCGATAGCTGATGATTTAAGGCGCAGAGGACGAGCGCGCGAAGCTCTGCGCACTGAGCCACTAGGGATGGTTCAGTGGTGATTTCGTGGAGCCGGTCGCACTCATTCATAAGTGCGCTTAGCGCCACTGCGTCCATCACGACGGGCTCAACATCCACCCAACCAAGCATCGAAATCGCCGGATAGTCTGGGAGGAGATACTCTCCAGTAGGGCTTACACCCAAGGAGTCTGCCCCAAACCTCCGCGTCCAGTTCTGGAAGTGCTCGGGCAACAATCCGAGTGCTTGCAAGAAGCGGCTTACCTCGATTGTAGCCTCGCCGCACGCCTCGGCATTCGGTCCAACCGCTTTGACCACTGTCTTCAGCACATAGTTCATGGCCTTCACGGTGGCACAGGGAATGTCCGCTAACCACCCATTGCGGACATCGGCCGATTGCATGACAGAGGTGCGCATGCCCGTCGACGCTAGTACAAAGAGTTATCTTTGCTTGGGGAACGTTGAGGGTCTTGAGCCTGCTCGACCGCGGCGCAAACCATAAAGCACTGTGCCTCATCCAAAGCAGCCGCCCAGCGAGCGTCTGGCCTTTGCAACAAAGAGCATTGGAGGTGCGAGTTTTGATGCTTTGTCGAAAGCTGGACCTCGCTGGCGAGACCGCTTCAGCAGCGCTCCAAAAGGACGATTTGGACCTGACGAGGAAGGATGAGCGTGCTGCTCATTTCTACTTGTACTACATTCGCGCGGTGCTCGCCGGTGAAGCAACGGCTGCGGAAGTCTGCAAAGCCAAGGCGCTTTCTTTGGCAGAAGATGAGCCCGCTACGTTGTCCATTTTTGGCTTTTAAGTAGGGATGCGCGGAACGTCTTCTTTCCACACGTTCCGGACGTTGAGCGTCGTTGAGTTAAGAGTAGAAGGTGCCGATGTTCTCGCGTCCCAGACCCACACCCGGCCGACTGGCGCAATATGACGAAGTGATGGGCGACAAATTAGTCGCATCCCTAAGCTCTGGTGCGACGCTTTTGAAAGAACGAGACCCCCGGACCAGCGATTACGGCTGGCCTAATGTCAGGCTCTGGGTCGATGAAGAGCTGCACGAATTGATCGCTCGCAATCCAGATACTGCGTCTGCGAGGCTAGCGGCGAGCGAGGTCCGCCGTCGCGAGGCTTGGCAAACCCCTGCGAAATGGGCGCTCGTTGTGTCGCTATTCTCGCTTGCCGTCTCCGCTACAGCGTTCCTCCGCACCCTTTAGATCGCCGACATTCAGGCCGAATGTCTGGTTACGACCCATTGCGGACGTTAGTGAAATGGCGTTCTCCTATGAGGACCATCATGAAGATTGATCTTTTATCGCTTATGACCATCGTAAGGACAGCTCTGTCAGCAGCGATCGGCGTCTAAGCATGAAGGAGGCGACGCCCAACCTGACGCTCACGACGGGAGCTGGATGGACCCTTGCGGAGGTTTCAAAAAAGTTTGGCGTGTTGCCAGACCTTGTTCGAGATTGGGAAGAGGGACAAACGCAACCGTCCTCATATCTTAGTCGGTCGCTTGACCTAACTAGAGGTTTTCGGTGGGAACTGCCGCGGGTACGAAGCAAGCTAGCCCTGTTGGTTGGGCCAAGAAACTTCTGGTTCGGCCCGTATCTTAAAAGGCTGAAGCGTCGAATGAACAAGCACCTATGAGCAAGACATCGTCCGAGTCGTCGGGTGATCTGATCAAGTCGAAGCAGCGTGTATCGGATCATGGCGAGGTGTTCACGCCGTCGTGGTTGGTCGAAAAAAAAGCTCGATCTTGTGAAAGGCGAGTCCGAGCGCATTGACTCCCGTTTTCTCGAGCCAGCGTGCGGCTCGGGCAATTTCCTCGTGCCGATCCTGGAGCGTAAGCTCTCCGCCGTCGGACGCAAATACGGCAAGTCCGATTTCGAGAAGAGGCACTATGCCTTGCAGGCTCTGACATCCTGCTACGGCATCGAGCTGCTGGCCGACAATATCGCCGAATGTCGTGCCAACATGCTGGCGGTATTTGCAAGCTATCTTAATTTGGACAAGGCCGACGAGCTATACCGCGCCGCATTCCATGTCCTGTCTCTTAATCTTATCCATGGCGACGCCATGATGATGAGGGGGCATGGAGGCGAGCCGATGAACGTGGTCGAATGGGAAGGGCTGGCTCAAATTGGCGGCTATGACACAGTTGTTGCGGTGGATCGTGTCTGAGGCTTCCGACATGGAGCCGAGTGTCCGGAATCTAGAAGCTTTGACGGTGCGACCTCTGATAAGAAAACAACCGACCCGACCACGTAATTGGCGAAAGGACGCCGTTATCTTGTGAAATGCTGACGACCAAGCTTTTGTGGGCAAGGGTCTGGTAACTGAACGCCTTGGTAGCTCCTCGCATTGTTGAGGAGCTTTCTGACATTAATGTCAGGGTCCTTGTAACTTGTCATAAGAACCGTGTGGAAGTGCGATGGCAGAAGTTTGATTGCACTACCCTTCGGCACAGGACCTTGCCCGAAACCCCATCGATTTTGAACCGTCAAGAGTACAACCTGAGGTGGCACTGGACAGAACCACGGCCGCAATTTGATATTGTTCTCCCGAGCCCGGGAAGTTTAGCTAAGCCGCTCACGATGCCCAACGGAACTCACCGTAAGCACGGCACTTCGTTCGAGCAGTGACAATGTTTCGCCCAGCGGAAACCCGAATGTCTTGCTCAAGGACAGGTTTGATCGTCCGGCCACGGCGTTTTGCTTCGTCGGTAGCTCGCGATAACGCAAGCGAGCGGCATGCTGTGATCAAAGCACTTGCTTCCGGAACGAACTGGTAACGTGAGTAGCTCACATCAACACCAAATCCGCCGACGGTCTCCACTAACTTCACCTGGGCATTCGGATCACTGGCGGCAGACATAGGCTTTGAGACGTCAGCTGGTGTTGTACACGCAGACACCAACATCAAGCCGATTGTGAGCATAGTAGGTGTTTTCACACTGTGCCTCCTTGTTTTCCAGGTAAATACCAGACCGCAACCGAACCTGCGCAGTTCCTTAAACACCAAATCGATCACCGAACTAAACGTAAGATCGCGGAGGCAGAACTGCATCTTATGATCGAGGGACGCGGTTCCAATCACCGTTTGCCGATTCAGTTCTACGCCAGCGTCCGCCACGCTCATTTTGTCCAGCTGTTCTAAGGGGCTGTTCTCGTTCGAAATAGCTCGCACGACGACCACAAGAACGGCAGGCCTCAATGCGCTTGATCGCTACCGCCAGGCTTACTGGCGTTTGCCGATTGATCCGTCAGCATCTCTTGAATTCGAGCATCAGGTAATCGTGGGCAGTCCTTGGTCAATTCGAGCAGCTTGGCGTTTAGGACCGGTCCGAGGTCTGGTTTGCCGACGCTCGTGAGCCGCCCGTTCTCATAGATCGCTGAGAAGTAGGTCGCTCCGACATAGCCACCGTAACTGTTCTTGGCGTTCAGTACGAAGGCCACACTCCAGTGCGCTCTTTGTCTATGCTGGCCAGGACCAATGCCCCCGAAGCTCTGTGAAATCTTGGGCTTGCACAGAACGAAATCTCTAATTGAGTAAGGATCCTTCATCGTGCGCCTCAGATCGGCAAGGATATCGGGCAGAGGATCAGCAGGCATCGGACCCGCGTCTTCCAAACTGGACTGTATCTCCGCCGAAGTTTGCTCTTGAGCCTTGGTGATTGAAGGAGCGAGAAGAACAAGCACTATCAGCGCACAGAAAGCTACTTTGGCCATAACGTCATCCCGCGTTCAACCCGACCGGAGCCGGGTGGTTCGTAACGCGCGAACACGGGTAAGCACGCCCCGCGTATTTCCCCCGAGAGGGTATTGCATTTCGCGGGCCGCCCGACAGAGCGGACCCGTGTTCGGCACGTTGTGTGCACCCCGGCGGCTTACGAGACTGCCAAGGGTGTAGAGACGTTATGCTCATCACCGACCCTTGTCCATAAGTTGCCGACGTGAGTGGTGTCTAAGTCTCAACATTGATGCAGCGGCGGTCGCTTTCGATCGCCAGCGTCCCATATGCTCAGCGGAAAGCATGGGTTTCGTCGGGCAAGTTCTTTTGGTACTTTCACAATTGATGAGCCGCTGGTCATTTCTTGTCTGTGCCGTGTTGTTTGTCCTGACCCTGTGGACGGGTGGAGTTGCGCAGGCTGCTGAGCGGCTGGAATGCATCCCAGTCGGTGCACAAGCTTTGGGCCATTACGACGGTGACCAGGATGAAACCCCGTCCAGCCCCGACAAAGGCGCTGCTCATCATCATACGGGATGCAGCGGACATCAGACCGCGGCTCCTGCCGAACTTCCCACTTTCCTTGCGCTTGGTAGTGGAAGTCTTGAGCCAGCTACTTGGCAGACGCTTGGGGTGCCTGGACTAGGGCCCGACGCCCAGCTGAGACCCCCTACCGCCTGACGACTTCGTGCCCGCCGTTGCGGGCTCGTCTTGTTTGTCAGGAGTTCTCCAGGCATGCGCAGGGACTTAAGTTCTGCCCACGCCGCTCATTCAGGACTTTCGGTCCATGCCCAAACGGACCTTCGTCAACCACGGGTTATTACTGCTAAATGGTGGAAAGCGGAACGGCTGCTTCGCGGTGGCGACCAGCAGTAAGCGGCTTTTCGTTCAAACAGCGGCCCACCTAATTGTCGCCATTCGGAAAACAGGCGATCAGCTGCGTATAGCCAACGATCGGGTCATCCCGTCTTGCGCATTCTAGTCTAGCCTTCGCATGTAGAAACCAAACGCGGCGTTGATCTGCTTGTTGAGCGTGCGAGACGCAGCTTTAACGACCGGATGTCCGATCGTTGCTTGCCTCGTCCACAGCAACGTGCGGATAGATCTCTTTGAGGCGTCGGTCCGCGAGGTTGGCGAGGCCGGGGCTATGGATTTGGACACCTATGTCACCAAGCGGCAGATCCGCATCGCTAGCTGCCGACGCCCAATTCAGACTGGTCACTATTATGTCGCTGTCGTCCCAGAGAACAAATTTTCCGTGCAGGGGTATGTCCCCCGTCCTGATCAGTCTTACTCCATTGAGTTCAGCCTCCTCAGCGAGCTTCTTAGTGTGCCTGTTCTTCAAAGGGCCAGACGCCCTCGTGTAGAGCAGCGCCACGTCTATGTTCGCCCGCTCCACGGCGGCTTCCGCCTGCAAGACGACGCCCGGCCGCGCGGTCGAGCCAAGCCTGTGGCAGCCTACGAGCACCCGTCGGGCGGCTTGGCCAGTCGCTGTGCGCATAGCTTCGTCGTGCCGGTCACCCACGACGAGCGTAATTCGCGCGGTTCCGTCAGAAGGCTGGTTCTGCCGTAGATCACGGGTGGCGAAAGTCATTTCAGTCGCGAGATCGTCCGAGATCCCCAGTCGGCCAACGAGGCGCTGAAGGGAGGTTGTGACGTCTGCAACGACATGAGGATCCCTCAGGACAGCGGTGAGCTCGACTGCCCGGAAAGGGCTGGAAAGCCAGTTGCAGGAGCCGACCGCGGCGATCCACCCACCGTCAGAAGTGTCGGCAAGCAGGAGCTTGGCGTGTGAACCCGTGCTCCGCATGTGAATGCGGAATTGGCGCGCCAAGTCTCTGTCCTCCCGGACGATGTTGGCGATGCGCACCGCTTCGGCGCTGTTCTTGATCTCCTGCTCCCCGTCGACGTCCGCCGCCCCCCAAAGGAGATCGATGCTCACGCCGCGGGCACAAGCGGCGCGCAAATCCGGCGCAAGGGCGCGGAATCTGGCGTGGTCCAAGAAGGTCGAGTGGATAATCAGCCTGCTGCACGCAGTCGCCAGCAGCTCCTGAAGGCAGGTGAGCTGAGCCGATCCGCCGATGATCAGGTCCCGATCTTCGAAGTGACACGCATGGGTTGCCGGGGTAGGGTCTGGTTCGTCCGGGGTGCCTCCGTAGCCGATGGCGACCTGCGTCGTTCCGGGGGGCAGTGCGACGGCTGCGGCAACGATTTCGCGTAGCGTCGTGGAGGCTGCGTCGGGGAGGTTGCGTGGTACCCCATCAACGACGCGAATCAACATAAATTCACTGTGTAACGATGCAGTCCGGCCATCGATGTGGGCGAGTTGCTCCTCCCAACCACGTGCTGCCACTTCCGAGAGACGCGCAAGGTTGGCCTCGTGCGACATGGAAGGACCTCCGCCAGCGACCGTGACGATACGCTTGTCGTTGTCGGGATCGCCGTTCAGCGCGTGGAGCGAACCGATCCTAACCTGCCCGGTAGGGAAGAACCCGCCCGTTGCACGCTCGATCACGCAGCTGACCCGGCGCGTCTCCTGCTTTGGAAAGAAAGGCAACGAGCGGCCCTCTTTGACGGTCTCCATGCCGTAGGCACTCGCCCGGAAGAGCGCGTCTCGGGCGCTGACCTCCAACTCGACCAGTCGGAACCTCATCATGCGAGCCAAGGAGGCGACGACAAGCTGTCGTGGCAGGTTGGCTTCGCGTGCGAGGGTGGCGATGGAGAGTGGGCGTTTGCTCAGAGCCCACAGAATCAACTCGTCGAAGACGCTCCACGCCCGACCTTTGTTGATTATGACCTTCGAAGACAGCCGGAAGGCAGGAATTGCAATCAGCATCCAGTTGACCCTGTCAGAACGTCAGCATCGATGAATTCCGCACGCGGCAGATTATCCGCACGCCGCTCTGAAGCTAAACGGTGGAGCGCGTCGGTCACGACGGTCAGGAACGACAGGTTATGGGTGAGGGCGTCGGGGTTCACTCCGACAACGGCCTCCCTCAGGAAGGCCGTGCTGCCGACGATTATCAACTTTGACT
This sequence comes from uncultured Sphingomicrobium sp., assembly GCA_964243335.1. Classification (GTDB taxonomy): domain Bacteria; phylum Pseudomonadota; class Alphaproteobacteria; order Sphingomonadales; family Sphingomonadaceae; genus Sphingomicrobium. Next base: position 383,578 of record CAXTED010000001.1, read on the forward strand.
TCGCGCGGCTCAGGGCGACGTTCCAACGTCGCTTGTCCCTGAGGAAGCCGAGCGCCCTCACGCCCGTTCCCGGATTATTGCGAACGAGCGAGATCAGCACGAGGTCTGCTTCGTTACCTTGGAATCCGTCGACCGTGCTCACCCACTTCTCGCCAGCCGCAGCCGGGCGGAAGCTCGCAAGGTGGGGCAGCCGGCCGGCGCGGACCTCCCCGTCTATGCGTTCACTAAGCTTATCGACTTGAGCGTTGTAGAACGACAGAATCGCGAGGCTCGGCCGCTTGGCTCCCTCCTGTGCCCTTACATGGCGCAGCGCGGCTAGAACCGCTTCGATCTCCCCGGGATTGTGCCACCGCGGTCTTGCCCGCTCCATCGGACTGGCGATGCCCGTCTTGCTCACGTGCGGAAAATCGACAATGACGATTGGCGATGCCGGCAAGGGGGCCAGCACTTGAAACGGAGGCGCGTCGAGCGACGCCTTCGCGCGCTGCTCCTGGGTATGCAGCGAACCGTCGTAGAATGCCTCGGACACGATCTCCGCTATCGCCGGATCCATGCGGCGCTGCTCAGAAAGCAAGCCAGAGATGGCACGATGACCGGGATTGAGCTGCGCTCGTCGGTGGTCCTCCGTGACTATGTGGCGGAAGGGTTCGAACAGCCGGAAGGCGTAGTCCGTGATCGTCGAGAGCCGGTGAGGATCGTGGGAGACCTCGAGCAGTTCGGCCACCTCGCCATCGCGCATCAGGGGACCGACGAACTGCTCTGCCATCCCGATCGCCTTGCCGACCAGATCGTGGTTCTGCAGCACCTTGATCAATCGGTCGGCGTCGAACGGTGGCAACTGGTTGTGATCTCCAATAAGCAGCCTCCTGCCGGACAGCATTAGGCTGCCGATGAGTTCCGGGCCGGTGGCCTTCGCCGCCTCCTCGACGACCACCCAGTCGAACTGCTCCCGCGCTTCCACTAGCCGTTCCACATCGGGGGAGTTGAGAGTGGAAATGACCACGTTCGCCCCATCCAGTATCAGGCTGGAGACGGCGTTAAGCGCCACGCGTTCATCCCGGTCGACCGAGTCCTTGGACCTGTTAAGTCGTTGGCCAGCGTTGAGGAGCGCTAGAACGCGATCCCTGAGTGGGCCCGGCGCGTCCGCTGCCAACGCACTTTCCGAAAGACCCCGCAGGAAGTCCATCCCCTTTGTGTGAAGGTCTCGGTCGCTGCGGGTGCGACGATCGCTGGTAGTGGAGCGGACAACTATCACCTCCTCCATGCCGTTCGACCTCAAGGTGGCACCAACCTCATCCTCAAGATGGTCTAGCGCGTCGTGACCTTGCGCCGTCAGTAGCAGGCGCGTCGCGGGTTCCGCGGCGAATCGTCTCCGGACACTCTCGGTAGCGAGCCGGGTTTTCCCAACGCCCGGTGGGCCAACGACTGAGAACGAAGGCACCGTCGACCATAAGGCCTTGAGCGCTTCTCGTTTCGGCATGTCGAGGTCCTGGAAGTGTTCGTCGGCCTGAGCGGCCTCGTCGAGGATGTCGCGGCTTGTTCGTCGCACGCGCCAGGGATCGGCCAGCATCTCGACGAGATCCATACGGGTACCGAGCGCCTTGATGTTGCGAAGACGGCGCGTGATTGCTCCCTCAGTACCCGCTTCCCGCGCGGTTCGCAGGAAGAAGGGGCCGTTAGTTGGCAATGGCTCGTCGAGTTCGAACGCGTAACCCTGACGACCACGGCTCTCGCAAAGATCGACGAAGCTAACCGCGACATCCGTGGACCGGCTAGCGCCGAGGGTCGCGGCCTGGGAGATGCGCCATTTCGAACCGGCGTCCCGCTGATCGTCCTCGAATAGGCGCTTCAAAGAACGTTCAGTATCCTGAAGTCCGAGCTTTGCGGCGATGCGGTCCCTCTCGTTGTTTGGTTGCGCGCGGACAACCACCTTGCGCCGACTGTTAGTCGTCTCCTGCACCATGATGTCGATAGGATAGATGTCGAGCGCCTTTATCACCGCCTCTACGATCTGAATGAGGAGGAGGGACTGGCGGATCATGTCGACCTGTTCCGTGCCCGGCGCTTTCTGGCGTCCTCCCGCAAAGCCGCTCCAGTCCAGCGCCTCCGGTCCGAGTTGGGCGCGCTTAGCGACTGCGTGGCGCGCGCCGGTGGTAACCTCGATTGGTTGTACGACATTATGCTCCTCGGCCCCTCCGAGACGGAGCGCATCGGGGCGCGCCTGAACGCGCGAGCAGACCGCGACATCCCATGTCCGCGCGCCATCCTGCCGGAGAGGTTCCAGGGTGAGCAGCATCAGACTGGTTACCAGTTGCAGCTTACCGCGGACGAGGTCGAGATCGGGAGGCGAAAGCAGGGTGGCCCCACTGTCAAGTTCGGCCCGCACCCAGCCAAGCTGTTCAGGGTAGTCGTCGAGCGCGATCTCGCCCTCGCTTAGACTGTATATCGCGTCGGCAAGTCCGGAGGCCTGTGCAAACATAAGGATGAACGTCCCAGTGCGCGCAGAACCCGGACGCCTGACTTCCACTACCAGATCGTCGATTGCGGTCCCGATCGCTGCGGCGTCAAGATTGTCGAAGCGGGCGGGAGCCGCCAAGCGCTTGATAAGCGATCGTTCCGCGAGACTGAGCTCAATCGGGTTCTCCGCCCTCCCGAGTGGTTGCACATCGCCGGAGGAACGCACGACCGCATCGAGGCAGCTTGCGATCGTCTTCCCGAGAGCCTTCCAATCCTCCTCGAAGGAGTAGCGGATTGCACGGATGGCCGCTCCGCCCGCTCCAAGTTTGGCCTGTACTCGCTCGGAGCGGTCCGCAGTTACCCAGAGGCTCCACTCGAAGCCGGTCAGCTGGAAGTCAGGATCGTCGCCCGCCTCGGTCATGATGGCGTCGGTCGAAATTCGGCCGTGCACCAGGCCCTGGGCATGGACGATGCCGAGAGCATCGACGATGCGCCGCATGTTGGCCCAGAAAAGGGCTCTTGACCGCGCGGCTCCGAGATTTCGCATCCAGTGCTGGCGCGAGACGCGCTGAATGCTCGCCGAGAGCGGCGTGCCCGCCGTCTCGAGTAGAACGCCGAACTCCTCATCGTCTTCAACAAATTCTAGGATGTCGACGATCACTTCCCGTGCACCGGCGTAGGACATAATACGCTGGACCTGTCGCATCTCATGGAGCCATAGCTGGCGGAGATCGTCGTCGACGTCGGCACCGGTCTTGCGCCAAAGTTTCAGCGCCCGCTCGATGCCGGTTAGCCGATCAACAACCTCGAACTGTGTAGAGCGAAGCGCCTTGCGGTCGCCGATCGTGACGGGGTCGTGCGGTATCTCAAATCTGTCTTCAAGCGGGGCACGCCTGCGTCTTTTGCCCTTCGCCCGATCAGGTTTCTTCGCCATCGATAAACTCCGATTGGCAGTCTACATCTTGGATATGCCGCCCGGCAACTGCCGTCGGTACCTGGGAGCGCACGGACCTGTGTAAGCGGTCCGTCCCGTTGGTATCCCAATCGTTACAGAACCGGATGAATCCTCCTCATTGGCAATTGAGGGTCTATGCCGCCGCGAAACGATCAGGCGGGATGCTCCCCCGCAGCCATGGGGGCAACTCGTCATTGCCCGAATTTCAATCCCACTCAGCTACGGCAGAACTTGAAGCAGCCCTCAGGGCTGCAGCAGGCGCGGTGAGTTCAAACCGCACCGCCATCTTTGAATTGCATGGGACGAGCTGAGATACAGCTGGGCCTTAAGTAAGCTACATCGCGAGAGTGGAGCTCTAGGCCGGCCCGGCCTCTCACAGCCTTCGCTTGCTTGTTGCCCAGAAAGTTGCCCGCCGAAACAAACCCTGAAACCAATCAGCTACAAACTGCCCGTAACCCATTGATATTTATGGTGGACGCACTTGGGCTCGAACCAAGGACCCGCTGATTAAGAGTCAGCTGCTCTACCAACTGAGCTATGCGTCCATGCCGTCTAACGGCGGCGCCGCACGGCAAATCGGCCGGGGACGCGGGTGGCCATTAGCGCGGGCAGTCTGCCCTTGCAATGGATATCACCCGAAGTTCGACGGTGTGCGGCCCTGCCGTTCCAAAGCCATCAGCAAACCCAAGCACAGCATGACAGTCATCACCGCGGAGCCGCCGTAACTAACCAGGGGCAGAGGGATGCCGACGACCGGCGCCAAACCCATGACCATCATCAGATTGATCGCCACGTAGAAGAAAATAACGGCAGATAGACCGGCGGCCGCAAGCTGCGCGAAGCGGCTCTTCGACTGATAGCTGACTCGCATGCCCCAGCGGATCACCATTGCAAACGCCAGGATGATCAACACGCCGCCGACCATGCCCCATTCCTCGGCCATGGACGCGAAGACGAAATCGGTATGGCCTTCGGGCAGATAGTCGAGATGACTTTGGCTGCCTTGGAGGAAACCCTTTCCGAATATGCCGCCAGAACCGATGGCGATCTTGGACTGGCTGATGTGGTAACCGGCACCGAGCGGATCGCTTTCTGGGTCGAGAAAGGTGTCGATGCGCTTGCGTTGGTAGCCGTGCAACATCGTGTAAACGATGGGAATTGCGGCGGAGATGATAGCGGCTGGTGCGATGAAGACCCAAAGCGGCACGCCAGCAAGAAACATCACGGTCATGCCGCCAAACACAACCATGAGACAGGTGCCCAAGTCCGGCTGCGTCAGGATCAGGAAGGCGGGTACGCCGATCAGGACCAATGCAGGCCAGATCGCTCGCCAGGACTTGACCGCCGAACCAGGCAGAAGATCGTAGAACCGCGCAAGCACCAGCACGATCGCCGGCTTCATGAACTCGGACGGCTGCAGACGCACGGGCCCAAGTTCAAGCCATCGCTGCGCACCCTTGCTGACGAAGCCGAGCATCTCCACGGCGAACAGCATCACCAGGATAACGGCGTAGGCCGGAATGACCAATTGCTTGATGGTCGCCTCGGACACTGATGAGATCGTGATGGCGACCGTAAGAAAGAACAGGAAGGTGATGCCCTGTCTAAGCGCCCAAGGCGACATCGAGCCGCCTGCCGCCGAGAATAAGGTAAGCAAGCCGAAGCCAGCGATCGCAATGACCAGAAGGATTGGCCGCCATGCAAGCCTGGCGAGTGGTTGAGGAATGATGGCGGAACGGATCATCGGTCGGCTGCCGGTCCTGTGGTCGATGAGGGCACGGGTTGCGGAAGCGATGCAGCGGCCTTGGCGCTCGCAGCGGCGGCTTCGATCGCCGCGGCTTGCCGTTTGTTGCGCTCAGCCAGGGTTCCACCCCAACCACTCTCCAGTTCGGCGAGCCTTTTCTCGGCTGCGGGCCGATCGAACAGATAGGTCAGGACATCCTTAGCAACGGGAGCGGCCGCCCGCGCGCCGCCAAGACCGTGTTCGATAACCACCGATCCGGCATATCGCGGCTTATCGAAGGGCGCGAAAAACACGAACAGGCCATGATCACGATAGCGCCAATCGCCGCCCTGACCACGCTGCCCACCGGAGATGCGGCGCACCTGCGCGGTTCCGGTTTTCCCCGCCATCTCGATGCCGGGAAGCGTGATCCGCGACGCTCCCGCAGTGCCATCACCGTTGACTACCTCCCACATACCTCTTCGAACGGCTTCCAGATGGGCGGCCGGGATATCGAGCGGTGGTGCTAGCTTGGCGTGCTTTCCAAGTAGCAAGGGGCGACTGTCTCTACCGGACGCGATGCGTGACGCGAGAACTGCCAACTGAAGCGGATTCACGATCAGGAAGCCTTGGCCGATCGACGCGTTGAGCGTGTCCGACTGCGTCCAGTCGGGCCGCTCCACAAGTCGCCGGTTACGTTCGTACCGCTTTCGCTTCCAATCGCTGTCGGGGACGGTTCCAAAGCTCTGGCTGACCACCGGCAGGTCGAACTTCTCTCCTAGCCCCATCATGCGGGCAAAGGGCGCGATCTTATCGTAGCCGATGCGGTTACCCATGGCGTAGAAATAGCTGTTGCAGCTCTTGGCGATCGCACGGTGCATATTGACGGTGCCATGCCGCCCAAGACAGCGGAAGAAGCGATTGCCGAGACGATAACCGCCACCACAGAAGACAGTGTCCGAAGGCTTGATGCCATGTGCCTGAAGCGCAATCGCGACCATCGGCTTGATCGTTGATCCTGGCGGATAGAGAGAGTTCAGGGCCTTGTTGAGGAGCGGCTTGCGAGGATCGCTGGACAGCGTGCTCCACTCGCTTCGACCGATCCCGTCGGAAAAGCTGTTGGGATCGTAGGAGGGCATGGATGCCATGCACAAGATGTCGCCCGTCTCGCAGTCCAGAATCGTGCAGGAGCCCGACTCTTCTCCCAGACGCCGAGCCGCATATTCTTGCAGGCCGGCGTCGATCGAGAGTTGAACACTGCCACCCGATCGATCCGGCTTTGGAGTAAGTTCGCGTACCAGTTTGCCGCCCGCAGTCACTTCGATCCGTTGGCCACCAGGTTGTCCCCGGAGCGTCTGTTCCAGCGTCTTCTCAAGCCCTTCCTTGCCGATCTTCACACCTGGCACGATGAGCAAGGGGTTCTTGTCCTCGGCCTCATATTCCTTCTGGTTGGCAGCGCCGACATACCCAATCAACTGTCCCACAGCGCTGCCGGCCGGATAGAAACGAGCAAAGGCGCGCGACGGTGAAACGCCAGGCAGTTCAGGCAGACGCACCGTCACCGCGGCGTACTGCTCATATGGTATGTTCTCGGCGACGGGCACCGGGCGAAAACCACGCGTAGCCTCCAGTTCACGCCTGATGCGCTCCTGCTCGTCGGGCGAAAGTTGCAACGTTGCCGCCAAGGTCGCGAGCACGCGCGGCGCATCGCCCGCCTTCATCTGCTGTGGAATCAGATCGACACGGAAGCTCGAACGGTTGATCGCGATGGGAATGCCGTTTCGGTCGAGGATCCAACCGCGCCGCGGCGGCACCGGTATCAACTGCACTCGGTTGCTCTCGCTGAGCAGATTGTACTTCTCGTTCTCGGCAATCGCGAGATAGCCCAAGCGCCCGATCAACACTCCGCCGATTGCCGCTTGCAGCCCGCCAACGATCATCATCCGGCGGGAGAAGGCGATCGTCTGGTGAACATTGTTAAAGATGGGCGGGCGGTTCACCGGCCGAGCCTCCAGCGATCAAGCCGGGACGATACCCAGGCGCCAAGCGGGAATACCAGCACGGATAGCAGCAGGGGCGGGAAGATAACCGATAATTTCAACGGAGCGCCCATTAGCGTATCGATATGCCACCGTGCGACTTGGTCCATGAACAGGAACAGTGCGGCCAACACCCACTCAATCCAATAGTCGCGCCACATCGTGCGGCGGTCGAGCAGGTCGAGCAGCAGCATCGCCGTCGTCCAGATCACGGTTGACGAGCCGATGGGAGCGCCAGTCAACAGATCATTGACCAGACCGAGCGGCGCTGCCCACCACGCGGCAATGACGTCATTGCGGAGCAGCCGCCAGGCGAGCAGCAACACGAAGCCAAAATCCGGAACCCAGCCGACCTGTGAGACGATTGGGAGCAAAGCCAAAGAAGACGCAATAAGGACCGAGACCAGTGGAATGATCGGGGCACTTTTCTGTGGTTTGCGGTCGAGACTATTGGGTCTTCCAAGGGCGAAGCGAACCATGGCTCAGCGCGCTGCAGGCAATGAGGGCGCTGCGACTGGTGCCGGAGTCGAGGCATTGTCCGCAGTCGGCTCGCCAGCAGCGGCGGCCAAGGCGGTGGGTTCGTAAGGCGCCTCAACGACGGCAAAGCTGACTTGCGCCGGATCTGCCAAGGGTAAAGCAATGGCACCATCGTCATCCAGACGGATGATACGAGCGATCGGCACTAGCGGTGGGTAGAGCCCCCCAGTGCCGGAAGTGACGACGATGTCGCCACGCTGAAATGGGTTGCGGCCAACTTCCAGGGGCCGAAGGTCAATCGTGCCATCCCCTCGGCCGGTCGAGATCACGGCGATGCCAGTGCGCAGCAGCCGCGCCGGAACAACGTTTGCCCGATCGGACAACAGGAGCACCCGCGACGCATTGCCGCCGGTCTCCACAACCCGCCCCAGCAGTCCTTCGGGCGCACGCACAGGCATGCCTATGGCCACTCCGTCGCGGCTGCCGGCCGAGAAGATTGCGAAACGGCGCTGGCTTTCGAACGACGAGCCCACGATCCGCCCGCTGGCAACCGCCCGTGGGCTTCGCTCGCGCAAGGCAAGGAGGTTCTTGAGCTGTCGGTTCTCGCCGATGATCGAGCGCGCGTAGAGGATCTGCTGCCGGAGCCGAACGCGCTCAGCCTTTAACTTGCCGTTCTGGCGCGCCGCATCCCAATAGTTGCCCGCGCCGCCAAACACACCTTCAACGGTCGTCGCCACTTCCGACAAAGGCATGGTGATCGGCGCTGTGACATCTAAAGCGACCCCTCGCACGCCCGCGTATGCAGTCGGCGCGAAGATCGACATCGCCAACAGGATCAGACCTACGAGAATGCCGCCGATCGCGGCGATCAGCCCAAAGAAAAGACCATATTGCGCGCGTCGCGACCAGCCGGGCCCGGCCCCTAGTGGCGGAGCCATCTAGCGAGACCTGCCTAGGCGGTTTGAAGGACGCCGCGGAACTGCTCTTCCTCCAGCGCGCGACCAGTGCCCAGCGCGACGCAGGTAAGCGGATCCTCGGCAACGGTAACCGGCAGACCGGTTTCGTCACGCAACACCTCGTCGAGGCCCTCAAGCAAGGCGCCGCCACCCGTAAGTACGATGCCCTGGTCGCAGATGTCCGCGGCGAGTTCCGGAGCGGTATTCTCCAGAGCGATGCGGACACCCTCGACGATGGTGCCAACCGGCTCGCTCAGCGCTTCGGCGATCTGGCCCTGGTTGATCGAGATTTCCTTTGGCACGCCATTGACCAAATCGCGCCCCTTGATGCGAACGGTCTTGCCGACGCCATCGACGGGCGGCTTGGCAATCCCGACCTCCTGCTTGATCCGCTCGGCCGTAGCTTCACCGATCAACAAATTGTGATTGCGCCGGACGTAAGAAGAGATTGCCTCGTCCATCTTGTCGCCGCCAACCCGCACTGAGGTGGTGTAAGCGAGGCCACGGAGCGACAGTACGGCAACTTCCGTGGTGCCGCCGCCGATGTCCACGACCATTGATCCGATTGGCTGGGTCACCGGCATGTTGGCGCCGATCGCGGCAGCCATGGGCTCCTCGATCAGGAAGACCTCCGAAGCGCCCGCGTTCGACGCAGCATCGCGGATGGCGCGGCGCTCCACGCTGGTGGAACCGGAAGGCACGCAGATCACAATCTTGGGAAAGCGCCAAGCGCGCATCTTGCCGCCGTGCACCTTGTGAATGAAATGCTTGATCATCTGCTCGGCGACATCGATGTCGGCAATCACGCCGTCGCGAAGCGGGCGAATGGCCTCGATCTGGTCGGGAGTTTTGCCCATCATCAGCTTGGCATCGTCACCGACGGCCTTGACCCGCTTGACGCCGTTGATGGTCTCGATGGCGACTACGGATGGCTCATTGAGGACGATTCCGCGACCACGCACATAGACCAACGTATTGGCCGTGCCGAGATCGATTGCCATGTCGTGCGACATCCACTTGAACCAACGCGTCCAGAACATGCGTGTCCTTGTCTTTGGCTAAACCCCGGAAAGGTGACAAAACGTCCGGCCTTAGAGGGTGGTTAAACGATTGGCTCCGAACCGGTTCTTTACAGGAAGAAAACAGGCCGTCGCGGAGGGCTTTCAACTGGGCTACAGCATGACTTGTGTCAATAAGAAGGCTTCCCTCACATCTGGTTAATCGCATCGCCGCCGGCGAGGTGGTTGAACGCCCGGCGAGCGCCCTCAAGGAACTGCTTGAGAACGCGCTGGACGCCGGAGCTTCTTCGGTCAGTGTACGCCTGTCGGCAGGCGGTTTGGAGTTGGTCGAGGTTATCGACGACGGCCACGGCATGGCACCCGATCAGATGGTACTCGCGCTTGAACGGCATGCTACCTCCAAGTTGCCGGACGAGGCCATCGAACATGTCTCGAGCTTTGGCTTCCGCGGGGAGGCGCTGCCCTCAATCGCCAGCGTTGCACGATTCACGATGGAAAGCCGCGCCAGTGGTCAGGACGGGTGGCGCATCCTGGTCGACCATGGCGTACAGAGCGGGCAGGGACCGGCGGCCCTTCCGCCCGGCACCCGGGTCCGCGTCGAAGGCCTCTTCGACAAGGTGCCCGCCCGCCGCAAGTTCCTGCGTTCGCCTCGAGCCGAATACGCCGCCTGTCTCGACGGCGTTCGGCGCCTGGCCATGGCTCGCCCGGACGTCGCGATCAGCCTGGAGCATGATGGACGGCGGGTCCTGTCGCTTCAGCCAGCGACTCTGCCGGCGCGCGTGGCCGCGCTGCTCGACCCGCATCTCGCCGTGCATGGTCTGCCCATCGACCTGCAGCGGCACGGGCTCGGGCTCAGCGGCGTAGTAAGCCTGCCGACCTTCAATCGCGGCATGGCCGACCAGCAGTTCCTATTCGTGAACGGCCGTCCGGTGAAAGACCGGCTCCTTGTTGGCGCTCTGCGTGCCGCCTACCAGGACCTGCTCGCCCGCGATCGCCACCCGATCGCGGCGTTGTTCATCGCCTGTCCGGGGGAAGAAGTGGACATCAACGTCCATCCGGCCAAGACCGAAGTCCGGTTTCGCGATCCCCAAGCGGTGCGCGGCCTGCTCATCGGCGGGCTAAGGGCGGTGCTGGACGAGGCGGGTCACCGAAGCGCGGCCCGCGTGCAGGCTGCGGCGCCAGTGCGTTGGACAAATGATCTCTCTATCAACGATCGGACGGTTGCGGGAACTGCAGGTCTCCCGTCTAGCGATTCTTCCAATCCGGCTGAACGGAGCTTCTCGGCTGCCTCTTCAGACGGACGCGTTGCCGAAACCCAATCCCTTTTTCAGTCAGCCCCAGCCGCCCGCGCTGAACCCGCCACGGAGAGTGTCCCGGACTTCCCGCTCGGCGTTGCGCGCGGCCAAGTCGCCAACACCTACATCGTTGCCGAAGCGAGCGACGGCTTGGTGCTGGTCGACCAGCATGCGGCGCACGAACGATTGGTGCTCGAGCGCCTTAAGGCGGGTGCGGGGAATGGCGGCGTGCCGCGCCAGGCTCTGCTGCTGCCCGACGTGGTGGAACTCGATGAGCCGGACTGCGACCGCCTGGAAGAAGCGGCCCCGGAGCTATTGGCTTGGGGCCTGGAGATCGAGCGGTTCGGACCGTCGGCGATGCTGGTGCGCGCCGTGCCGGCACCGCTCGCCAAGGTGGATACCGCACGGTTGCTGGCCGACCTGGCCGCTGAGATCGCCGAGTGGGGCGGGGCGCTCCAGCTCAAGGATAAGCTCGACTTGGTGGCTGCGACCTTCGCCTGCCATCACTCCGTGCGGGCTGGCCGAGTCCTGTCGGTCGCCGAGATGAACGCGCTGCTTCGCGACATGGAACGCACCCCGCGGTCGGGTCAGTGCAACCACGGCCGCCCCACCTGGGTGAAGCTCGCTCACGGCGATATCGAAAGGCTGTTTGGCCGGAAGTAAGCGCCAAGAAGCCTTCGAACGATTACTTCTAGCTAGCTGCCACCTTCGCCGCCCGTAAACGGAACCTTAGCACTGTTGAGGTTACCGCGGACGCTTCGAACGATACGGCCAAGGTACTGCGATGCAACAGATAACTTACATCAGTACGGCCAGGTTCGGCGAACCAAGCCAGGCTGAGGTACAAGACATTCTGCGCGTTTCACGACGCAACAATCTCCGCGACGGTTTGACAGGATTGTTGATCGTGGCCGGTCGGCGCTTTCTGCAAGTCCTGGAAGGTCCACCAGCGTCCTGCGATGCGGCTTATAGCCGGATCCGGACGGACCCGCGGCACTTCGCCATGGTTGAGCTTGGCCGCAAGACGATCAGCCAGCCGAGTTTCCCCGGGTGGTCGATGGGGTTTGAGGCGCCGGGGTCTGGTGACCTGCTCCAACAGGTCGAACTTCTGACGGGAGGGATCGCGGACCCAAATCTGCGGGAGCATCTGGTAAGTTTCGCGCAACTCCATCGCCGCGCTGCGTAGCGATATTAGCCAGGGCCTCGTTTCTCGCCTAAACCCCAATGCTTCGGAGTTTGGAGCGGACGGATGACGGAAAGCAGCAGGACCTATTTCGCTCGGCGTGCGGCCGAGGAAGAGGAGCGGGCGGTGAGCACCACCGATCCAATCGCAGCCGAAGCGCATCGAAAGCTTCAACGCGTGTTTGTGGAACGCGCAAGCATAGGCGAGCGCCAATCGCCTCCGGACGTCATCGGCTAGAGCTCCTTTGGCAACAACAGGCGAGCCTGCTCCAGCGGTGCGTCGGCCGCGACTTCGCGGCTGCGGCGCAACAAGGGGTAGCCGGACTTGCGTTCCGCCAATAACCGGAGGGCGAAGGCGTCGCCGCGTAGCTCCTCCAGTATCTCGCCCATGGTGGCCCGCACCTGCGAATCGATCACCCGCGAACCCCCTTCAAGTGCACCAAGCTCGGCAGTGTTGCTGATTGCATGGCGCATGCCGGCCAACCCACGTGCAGCAACCAGATCGGCAAGCAATTTGAGCTCTGATACGCATTCCAGATAAGCAATCTCAGGTTGGATGCCGGCGTCAGTCAAAGCGGTGAAGCCCGCCTCCAGGATCGCCGGAACTGCGCCCCAGACCACCGCCGCTTCATTGAAGAGGTCGGCCACGCACTCTTCCTCGAAAGTGGAGCGGAGCAGACCTGCTCGGCCGCAGCCAATCGCGGCGCCATAGGCAAACGCCAATGGCCAGGCGTCGTCGGAAGGGTCTTGAGCCGCCGCTACCAACGCGACCATGCCGCGGCCCTCCTGATAGAGCGACCGCAGTGCGGAACCCGGCCCCTTCGGCGCGATCATGATGACAGCAAGGTCGGATCGGGGCTCGATGAGTTTGTAATGCACGACCAGCCCGTGGGAGAAGCCTAGGGCCGCGCCCGGCTTCAGTGCTGAGGAGATCTCGCTGTAGATATCCGGGAGCTGTTCGTCCGGTGCCAGGAGCATGACGAGATCGGCGTCCACCGCAGCCTCGGCTGGAGAGAAGACAGCGAGCCCTGCCTCGTGAACCTCGGCGCGTGTCGGGCTGCCCTCCCGCAGACCAACCCGCACCGCGATACCGCTGTCGCGTAGATTGAGTGCCTGTGCCCGACCCTGATTGCCGAAGCCGATGATCGCGACAGTGCGGCCTTGCAGCGGCGTAGTATCGATGTCGGCGTCGAACAGAAAGGCCATGCCGACGGGGCTTAGACGCTCGGCTGCAAGAGGGCCAGCGCACGATCCAGCGCGCCTGACACATCGATGCGCTCCTCGAAGCGGACCCACTCGGGCGGCGACTGATTGGCGAACCAGGTTTGCTGGCGCTTGGCATATTGCCGCGTCGCCAGCGTCGCCCGCGAAACGGCTGTTGCTTCGTCGATCTCGCCTTTCAGAAGCGCGCCGATCTCCGGCACGCCGATCGCGCGCATGGCGGGCAGGGCAGGGTCCAACCTGCGCGCCAGCAGTGCCGCGACCTCCTCCCGCCCTCCTGACCTTAGCATCTCGGCAAAGCGCGCATCGCAGTGCGCGTGCAGCCAGGCCCGGGGGGGCAGAAGCACCAATCCGCTCACGGAGACACGCGCAGCGATGCCGCCGGATCGATCCGCCTGCCAGCTCGCCAGCGACCTTCCGGTTGCCAGTACAACCTCCAGCGCCCGGGCTACTCTGGTCGTATCGGCGGGGTGGAGCCGCCGCGCGGCATCGGTGTCGAGCTCCGCCAAACGCCGATGATTCGCCGTGACCGTCGCCGCGCGAACCTCGGCCCTGATCGGAGAAGGGATGTCGGGGACTGGCGCGATGCCCTGCAACAATGTGCGCAGGTACAGCCCCGTGCCACCAACGAGGATTGGCAGAAGCCCTCGCGCGTGTACCTCATCCACCACCGCCGCGGCCTCGCTGGCCCAGTCTGCCGCCGAGCACGGCACTGCGGCGTCGCGTGTGCCGAACAGCCGATGTTCGGCCATCTCCATCTCTCTTGAGCTCGGTCGCGCGCTCACCACGGACAAGTCGCGGTAGACTTGCGCGCTGTCGGCGTTGACGATCACCCCATTCGTGCGTTTAGCCAACGCGAGTGCAAGCGCGGACTTGCCGCTGGCGGTGGGACCGGCGATGACGGCAATTGGAGGTGCTTGGGTGATCATTGCCACGCTGATAGCAAAGGGACGGCTGCAAAGGGACGGCTTGTTCAAAGTCGCCGATGTGCTGGAGGACGCCCGCTTCAAGGCTCACGACTGGAGCTGGATCGACGAAGGTGACGCAGCCGATATCGAGATCCAAGCCGGACCTGAATCTCTCCCTCGGCTTCGTGCCCTGCTAGCTGGCGTGCTCCCGAAGACGGATGTCATTGTTCAGCCAGGTGAGAAGCGGGCCAAGAAGTTGCTGGTCTCCGACATGGATTCCACATTGGTTGGGCAGGAGTGCATCGACGAGCTTGCGGATTTTGCCGGAAAGAAGGACGAAATCGCCGCGATCACGGAAGCCGCCATGCAGGGCGATCTCGATTTCCCGACGGCGCTTCGAGAGCGCGTTGCGGCTCTGAACGGATTGAACTTCGGTGCGATCGAACGCTGCCGTTTGGAGCGGATAACTCATAATGAGGGTGCTCGCACGCTGGTGCGGACCATGCGCGATCGGGGCGCCGGCACCCTGCTCGTAACCGGCGGATTTCACGACTTCGCTGACCCGCTTGCCGCCGAACTCGGCTTCACGGAGGTTCGCGCCAATTACCTCGAGAGCGCTCACGGCCGCCTCACCGGCCGGGTTGCGGGCGAGATCGTAGACGCTGACGCCAAGCGCCAGGCGTTGATCGACTTGCGCGATAAGTTGGGGCTGTCCCGTGAGGAGGTGCTTGCCGTTGGCGACGGAGCCAACGACGCACCGATGATCGAGGAGGCCGGCCTCGGTCTTGGCTACCGGGCCAAGCCGCGGCTCGCGGCCGTCGCGGACGGGCTGATCGAGCACAACGATCTGACTGCTTTGCTGTGGGTGCAAGGCATTCCGATGCGCGAGTGGGTTCAGGGTTAAAGCGTCATCACTTCACAGGGAAACAGGCCTGAGATTCAAGTGAATCGCACGCAGCCCCAGCCGCCGCGCGAGTGGGGTAGGGGCCGATCTGCAGACGCGTGACGGCGCCCACCTGCGTGAACATCGGCTGCCTTCCCGCGAACTGGCCGCTGGCCGACAAACGGCGATAGAGCGCCTCAGCCGTAGTCCTCTGCCCGAAAGCGCCGAGCTGGATCCGCCATGGGCCGCTTGCCGCGCCAGCAGTGGGCTTGGCACGGATGGGCACGGGTACTTTGGCGTTGCCGGCCGGCGAGATCTGCATTGTTCCTTTTGCAGACAAAGATCTGCTCGCCATGTGCTGCGCCATTGCCACACCGCGCTGCCGCTCTTCGACCGGCATGACTGTGTCCATCTCGTCCAACGTGGTCGCGGCGTCCACCAGGCCTTGTGCAGCGGCTCGGCTGATCAGCGCGTACGCTCGCACCTTGTCGGCCACGACCCCGTCGCCGTTGAACAGCGCCGTGCCATAGACCAGCATTGCACGCGGCTCGCCGCCCTCCGCTGCGAGCCGGAGCCAGCGCATCGCACCAATGCGATCGCCATTGCCGAACAGGGTCAGACCTAGGCTGGTCTGCGCATCGCGGTGCCCTTGGCGAGCAGCGCGCTCGTACCATCTTTGCGCAGTAGCAAGGTTGATCGGTACGCCCCGACCCATTTTAAACGCTTGTGCCAGATTGAATTGCGCATCGGAGTTGCCCGTTGCAGCCAAGGGCCGCCAGTTCGTCACAGCCTTTGCGTAGTCGCCTGCACTCCACGCGGAGATGCCGGTTTTCACGTCTGGTGCGGCCGTTGCAGCGGCCGTGCACGCGAGCATGATCGGGGTGGCCCATCTAACAACCTGCCATCTTCTCATCAGCCCCGTATCCCCCAACCTGCCAAACTGTTCGTCGGGAAGACCTAGGACATCTGCTCGGCAGCGTTAACCTGATTTTAGGAGCCCGGGCGCCACATCGTCCCAACAAGCCAATTGGCCAAGGGGATCAGGATGCGCGTTCTTGCTATGGCATCGCAGAAGGGAGGGTCGGGCAAGACGACGCTCTCCGGACATCTCGCGGTGCAGGCTCAGCTGGCTGGCGCCGGCCCGGTTTGCCTAATCGATATCGATCCGCAGGGCTCGCTCGCCGATTGGTGGAACGAGCGGGAAGCGGAAATGCCGTCTTTCGCCCAAACCACCGTCGCCCGGCTCGCCAGCGACCTGGAGGTGCTTCGCCAACAGGGTTTCCGATTGGCCGTCATCGACACCCCGCCGGCAATCACCATGGCGATCCAAAGTGTGATCGCCGTCGCCGAATTGATCGTCATCCCGACTCGCCCAAGCCCGCATGATCTGCGCGCCGTGGGCGCAACGGTCGATTTGTGCGACCGTGCCGGCAAGCCGCTCCTGTTCGTCGTCAACGGCGCAACGCCGAAGGCCAAGATCACCTATGAAGCGGCCGTAGCCTTGTCACAGCATGGTACGGTGGCTCCGGTCACCCTCCACCATCGCACCGACTTCGCCGCCTCGATGATTGACGGCCGGACGGTGATGGAGGTCGATCCCAAGGGCCGCTCGGCACGCGAAGTGGTCGAACTATGGGATTACATCTCCGACCGCCTCGAGAAGAACTTCCGTCGTACCGTGTTTGCAGCCCCGAACGCTGCCGCAGGTATTGCTGCTGCCGCGCCGCGTCCCGTTGGCGGCTTCGGTCGCCGGGTCGTCGGCCAGTGATCGGAGCGCCCAACGTGAAGAGCGAACCAAAGGCATTTGCCTCTTTGTCGTCCGGCTTGCTCGCTCGCAAGGGTGCCGCACGTCCCGCCATGCGTCCGCAAGGCTTTGGCCAGATGGGCGCCGCCGGCCTCGACGATCTGGGCTGGAACGACATGGGCTTCGAAGCGCCCAAGGCCGCACTTGCTCCCGTCCTTCGAGACGCCGACCACGACGCCTTTGGCGATGCCGTGCCCGAGCCCGCACTGCGCAACCCGGTGGGTGGGCTGACGCCATTCTCCCCGGTTCACGCCGCACAGGCCGAGTTGGCCGAACGCTTCGTTCGCGACGCTGAAGCAGCTGCCGAAGAGGACCTCGACGAGACGGCGGAAACGCTCGATCTTGCGGATCCGGTGCTGCAGGCAGTGGCGGCTGAGGTCGTGAAGCCCGTTCAGGCCAAGAAGCAAGTCGTGTTCGACGAACCTGAGCCGGTGCCGGCGCCTGTCGCGGAAGAATCCGTTGCGATTGAAGCCGTGGAGCCGTTGCCGCCAGTCGCAGCACCCGCGGTGCGCCGCCGGTCTTCCAAGGCGGTTCGCTCGCCTGCCGTCGCGTCGGGCAAGGCCAAAGCGGCCTTCACCCTCCGCCTTGATGCCGAACGTCATCTCAAGCTGCGGCTCGCCTGCGCAGTTACGGCGCGCTCGGCCCAGCAATTGGTCACGCAGGCCCTCGATGCATGGCTTGCCGACATGCCCGAGCTCGACGCCATGGCACAACGCGCGCCCGTGAGGGCCGCACACAAGGACTGACCTGATATGCTCCAGTCGATCCGCAGCGGTGTGGCCGTGCCCGCCCTTATTCTGTCGCTCACCCTTGCGGGCTGCGCCGGCCTCGGGTCGAAGCAGACCCAACTTGGCGGTTTCGGGGGGACCGTCGACACGGGCAATATCGGATTGGCAATGCGTGCCCAGCAGGCGCTCACCAGCGGCAACATTGCCGGCGGCGTGGCGCTTGCGGAGCAGGCCGTCTCGAACCGACCCAATGACGCTGGCTTTCGCTCGTTGCTCGGCAATGCCTACCTCGCGGGCGGACGTTTTGCTTCTGCGGAAGCCGCGTACCGTGATGCCTTGGCCCTCGTGCCTAATCAGAATGGCATCCCTTTGAAGCTGGTGCTGTCCGTCGTTGCACAAGGCAAGAACGACGCCGCCCTGCAACTGGTGGAAGAATATCGCGGTGCGATCGATCAGGCCGATGCCGGGCTTGCGCTGGCGCTCGCCGGTCAGCCGGGCAACGCCATCGCTCTACTCGATGAGGCCGCCCGCGGTCCCGCTGCGGACTCGCGAGTGCGCCAGAATCTGGCACTCGCCCACGCTCTTGCCGGTGACTGGGCCCAAGCTCGCGCCGTGGCAGCGCAGGACCTCCCGTCCGATCAGGTCGACGCACGTCTTGCCGAGTGGATGGGGTTCGCCAAGCCGGGCAGCAGCAGTCAGCAGGTGTCCGCGCTGATTGGCGTCTCGCCAGCCGCCAGCGACCCGGGCCAGCCCGTTCGCCTGGCGCTTCGTTCCACCGGGCCGCGTTTAGCGCAGGTCGAAGGGCCCAAGGCCATCGAACCGGCCAAGGTCGCATTCGTCCCACCTGCCGAGCAGGCTCAGGCACCCGACGCCTATGTGCCGCCAGTCGCGGCTCAGGCACCCGTAGAAGCGACGCAGACCTTGGCCGATCCGCTTGTCGCCGTACTCGCCGAAGCCGCTCCACAGCCGATACTTCCCGCCGTTACGCTTGACTCCATCCGACGTGAGCCAGTGCGCGCAACCAACACTTTGCCGCGAGCGTCAGAGCTTCGCCGAGCCGCTGCTGCCCGCTTTGCGTCGGGTGGTCAAAGCGTCGTTCAACTCGGCGCATATGGTTCTCCGCAGGGCGTGCAGACCGCTTGGGCAAAGGTGCTCCGTCGTCACCCGGGACTCAGCCGCTTCGCACCGGCAAGCGCTCGCTTCGCATCGGCTCGGGGCACGGTGTACCGGCTCTCGGTAAAGGGCTTCGGATCGGATCGTGAAGCGCGCCTGCTCTGCCAATCGCTTCAGAAGAGCGGCGGCACCTGCTTCGTTCGCTCCTCAGCGGGCGATCAGGCGGTGAGGTTCGCCCAGCGCTAGGCTGCGGCGCCCTCCAGGATAAGCCACTCCAGGCACGCCATCCGCACCGCCACGCCATTGGCAACCTGCCGTAGCACAAGCGAGCGCTCCGGATCGTCGGCAACCGAATCGGCGATTTCGGTGCCGCGGTTCATTGGACCTGGGTGAAGCACCACAGCACCGGGCGCGGCAGTAGCCAGTCGTTCGGCGGTCAGACCGAAGCGTCTTAGATATTCTCCCGGCGCGTCACCCAGATCGTCTTCCATGCGCTCCCGCTGCACCCGCAGCATCATGACAGCATCGGCGCCGGCAATGGCATCGTCGATGTCGCCCGCGCAATCCTCCGGCAGCAGGGAAGGGGGGCCTGCCAAGCGCACTTTGGCGCCCAGGCGGGGCAACAGCAGCGCGTTGGACCGCGCCACGCGACTGTGACGAATGTCGCCGCAGATCGCCACAGTAAGCCCGTCGAGTGATCCAAATTTCTGCCGCAAGGTCAGGGCATCCAGCAGCGCCTGCGTGGGATGCTCATTGGTCCCATCGCCGGCGTTGATCACCGGGCACCGCGTCAGGGTCGACATGGTCGCGACCGCGCCATTGTCGCGGTGCCGCACCACCAACGCATCCGGCTGCATGGCATCCAATGTTCGCACCGTGTCCGAAAGCGTCTCGCCCTTCTTCACGCTGCTATGCTCCACCGACAAGGTCAGTGGCTGAGCCCCAAGCCGTGCTGCGGCCATGGCGAAACTCATCGCCGTACGGGTGCTGTTCTCATAGAACAGGTTGAGGACGGTCCGGCCTGCCAGCGTTTGCGGCACGGGCTCCGCGCGTTGTGCAAAGCCGGCGAACACCTCGGCGCGATCGAGCAAGTGCGCGACTTGCGCATCATCCAGGGATTCAATCGAGAGCAGGTCCATGAATGGTGGGGCTAGTCGGGGCGAGGCCGATTTACCAGCGCATCGATAGCGCCCTGGAGAATGTGGGCCGCGGCCAGCTTGTCCACCGCCGCGGCGCGTTTGGCCCGGCTCACGTCGGCAGCAATCATCGCGCGTTCGACCGCCTGGGTCGACCAGCGCTCGTCCCACAGCAAAACGGGCAGTTCCAGCACCGTCAGATTACGGGCGAAAGCGCGCACCGACTGTGTTCGCGGCGAGTCGCTTCCGTCCATGTTGAGTGGCAGTCCGACAACCAAGCCAACGATGGCGTGATGCGCGATGAAGCGGCGCAAGTGGTTCAGGTCCAGTGTGAACTTGGAGCGGATGATTGTCTCCGCTGGACCGGCAAAGCTCCACTGCGAATCGCAGACTGCCAGCCCGATCGTCTTGGTTCCTACGTCCAGCCCCGCCAACTTGCCGCCAACGGGTAGAAGGTCCGCAAACTCCCGAACCGACAGGCTCACTGGAAAGCGGCAACACGACGCGCTGCGTCGGCGCGCACGTTGGCCCAGAACAATGCGTAGTCGTAGACGTGGTAATTGGCGCCGGGCAGCACGAATGGACCGATCGCCGGGATAGCTCCTGTAAGTGTCAGGAACCCGCCTTCGCAAAGTGCCCCAACCTGGCCGGGCGCGAGTGTCGCTTCGGTGAGCGCAGCATTGGGCAACAGCGTACCAAGATTGGCGATCGGCTCAGCGGACGCATCCCGGACGCCTGTCAGTGGGTTCACGCACACCAGATCCTCGCGGCGTCGCTTCTGCCCGTTAAGTCCAGTCGAGTCATCGTAGACGTCGGTAATCAGGCCGGTATTCGCTGGAGAGCCAAAGCTCATCCAGGATAATAAGCAGCCGGTCTGGTCGGGAGCGGTGCACGCCGGCAGCCCCATAGCGGGCAGGTCAGCTGCAGCAGACACGGGCCAACCGACGACGTAGGCTGCCACGATCCGCTTCGCGACAGGTTTGCCAGCAACCTTCTCCCGAAGCAGCCGCGTCAGGTGAAGCGCACCCTGGCTGTGCCCGGCCAGGATGATCGGCTGGCCGGGTCTGACCTGCTGCAAGAAGCGGTCGAAGGCGTTGGCGACGTCACCATAGGCAAGGTTGAGCGCCGCTGCGGCATCCGGGCCCGTGTCCAGGAAGGCGCCAAAGGCCGCTTGCCGGTACTTGGGCGCGTATACTTCGGACACCCCGTTGAAGGCGCTTGCCTGGCTTCGCACGAACAGAGCCGCACGATCCTGACTTTCGCGATCGCCGAGCAGGGCGTTCCAGCGGTCGCGCTTTAGATAGGTTGTTGGGTGGATGTAGAAAGTCGCGACTGACCGTTTCTCGGGAACGGGCGCTACGCCAGCTGGCAACCACTCGGCCGGATTTGCGGGGATCGTGCCCGGGATCGCTAGCCAATTTTCGACCTGCACGTAGTCCGGTCCAGTCGGCAACGGCGGCGCTTCGAACCGACCGGTCGGCACGCTTTGGGATTTCAGAGCCTTGGCGCCAAACTGAAATACGGCGAAGGCGCCAGCGCAGACCAGCAATGTCAGCACGAAAATAGTGATCAGAAAGCGACGAGGCCACATGCGCGCCGACCTAGGGGGTAGCGACCGGTCGGGCAAGGTGACCCTTGGGTGCGGGAGAACGCACACCGTACGCTGTTTGCTTGAGTAGCTTGCCGCCCTTCGCAGCCGTCGCTATCGCCGCGCCATGTCTGTTGATCCCGCCACCGTGCGGCACATCGCCAAGCTTGCGCGGCTCGAAATGAGCGATGCGGAGGTTGCGGCGACCGTGCCGGAGTTGAATGCCATTCTCGACTGGGTCGAGCAGCTTGGCGAGGTGGACACGTCCTCCGTCGAACCGCTCACCGCCGTGATCGACCAGAAGCTCCGCCTTCGTGCGGACATCGTTGACGATGGTAACCTCCGCGAGGCCGTCCTCGCCAATGCACCTGGCGCCCAGCACGGCTTCTTTGCCGTGCCCAAGGTGATCGAATAATGTCGGAATTGACCGGAAAGACCATCGCCCAACTTCGGCAGGGCTTCCGCAATGGCGAATTCACAGCGCGCGAGATAGCCGAAGCGTTCAACGTCGCGGTGGCCGGAGCCAAGGCGCTCAATGCTTTTACGGTTGAAACTCCGGAGGACGCACTTGCCTGTGCCGACGTCGCCGACGCCGCCCGCGGCTCTGACGCATTGGGGACACTGGCGGGCATCCCTCTGGGTATAAAAGATCTTTTCGCTACCAAGGGCGTCGACACCACAGCCGGGTCGCGCATCTTGAAAGGCTTCAAGCCGCCTTATGAGAGCCGCGTTACCGAGAACCTCCGGCGGGCCGGCGCGGGGATGTTGGGCAAGCTCAACATGGACGAATTCGCGATGGGTTCGTCGAACGAGACCAGTGCCTACGGCCCGGTGATCAGCCCTTGGAAGCGCAACGACGGCGGCAATGCGGCGCTCACCCCAGGCGGCAGCTCGGGCGGGTCCGCGGCAGCGATTGCGGCGGGCTTGGCGCCCGGGGTGACGGGTACCGACACCGGGGGCTCCATCCGGCAACCTGCTGCCTTTACCGGCATTTGCGGGATCAAGCCCACCTACGGCCGATGCTCACGCTGGGGCGTGGTCGCATTTGCCTCATCGCTCGATCAGGCCGGGCCGATGGCGCGCGACGTTCGCGATTGCGCGATCCTGCTCGAAGCCATGTCCGGCTTCGACAATCGCGATTCCACGTCGCTGAACCTGCCGGTGCCCGCATGGGAAGCTAATCTTTCGAGCGATCTCAAGGGCAAGCGCGTCGGCATCCCGACCGAGTATCGCATCGACGGGGTACCGAGCGAGATCAACACTCTTTGGGATCGCGGTATCGAATGGCTGCGCGATGCCGGAGCGGAGCCGGTCACCATCTCGCTTCCGCATACCAAATACGCTCTTCCGACCTACTACATAATCGCTCCGGCCGAAGCTTCGTCCAACCTCGCCCGCTATGACGGCGTTCGCTACGGCATCCGTGAGGATGGCGCCGGCGGACTTGAGGGCATGTACGCCGCGACCCGAGCCGCGGGCTTCGGAGCGGAGGTCAAACGCCGCATCATGATCGGCACCTATGTGCTGTCGGCTGGATTCTACGACGCTTATTTCAACAAGGCGCAGCGCGTCCGGGCACTGATCAAGCAGGACTTCGCGCGCGCCTTCGACCAGTGCGACATCATCCTGACACCGACCGCTCCAAGCGCCGCTTTCGGCATCGGCGAGAAGATGAGCGACCCGCTGGCGATGTACCTCAACGACGTCTTTGCGGTTCCGGCGAGCTTGGCCGGCCTTCCGGCTATGAGTGTGCCCGGCGGCTTGGACGCTCTTGGTCTACCTCTCGGCCTCCACCTGATCGGCCGCGAGTTGGACGAGCAAGGCGTTCTCAATGCCGCTTTGGCGATCGAGGAACGCGCTGGCTTTACTGCCCGCGCAGGAAAGTGGTGGTGATGGCGAACGCAGACGCACCTTATCGCATCAAGGGGGTGACAGGCGAGTGGGAGGTCGTGATCGGCCTTGAGGTCCACGCGCAGGTGACCTCCAACGCAAAATTGTTCTCCGGCGCATCGACCGCTTTCGGGGCGGAGCCTAACACGCAGGTCAGCCTGGTCGATGCGGCCATGCCCGGCATGCTGCCCGTGCCCAACGTCGAGTGCGTCCGTCAGGCGGTGCGCACCGGCATGGCACTGGAGGCGCAGATAAACCGCTGGTCACGGTTCGACCGCAAGAACTATTTCTATGCCGATCTGCCGCAGGGCTATCAGATCAGCCAGCTTTACCACCCGATCGTCGGGGAGGGTGCCTTGACCGTGCTGGTGGACGAGCGCGACGAGGGTAGCGCCAAGACCATCGGGATCGAGCGCATCCACATCGAGCAGGATGCCGGCAAACTGATGCACGACCAGCATCCGTCCATGTCCTTCGTCGATCTCAATCGGTCGGGCGTTGCCTTGATGGAGATCGTGTCGCGGCCGGACATGCGTTCGCCCGAGGAAGCAGGGGCGTACGTCAAGAAGCTGCGCTCCATTCTTCGGTTCGTCGGCTCATGCGATGGCAATATGGAAGAAGGCTCCATGCGCGCCGACGTCAACGTCAGCGTGCGGCGTCCGGGCGAGGAACTCGGCACCAGGACGGAGACCAAGAACGTCAATTCGGTGCGCTTTGTCATGGCGGTGATCGCGCATGAAGCCCGCCGCCAGGTCGAGCTCATCGAAGAGGGCGGGAGTGTCGTTCAGGAAACCCGGCTGTACGATCCTGACAAGAATGAGACTCGCACGCTGCGGAGCAAGGAAGATGCGCACGACTACCGCTACTTCCCGGATCCGGACTTGTTGCCACTCGAGCTTAGTGACGACTTCCTGGCTGAGTGCCGAGCCAGTCTTCCCGAACTCCCCGACGCGAAGCGCAAGCGCTTCGAAGCGCTTGGGATTACGACCTACAGCGCCAACGTGCTTACGGCAGAAGTCGAGACCGCTCGCTGGTTCGATGCCCTGCTGGATGCAGGGGCGCCGGCGGTGCAAGGCGCAAATTGGGTCGTGGCGGAGCTGTTCGGCGCTCTGAACCGCCGTGACGAAGACATTGAGAATGCTCCGGTCTCGCCGCAAGGTGCGGCCGAGCTGCTTCGTCTGGTGGCGGATGGCACGATCTCTGGCAGCATGGCGAAGCAGGTTTTCGAGATCATGCTCGAGACTGGTGACAGCGCGGCGGCGGTGGTGGAAGCACGCGGCCTGAAGCAGACCAGCGACACGGGCGCGATCGACGGCGAGATTGATCGCATCCTCGCAGCCAATGCCGACAAGGTTGCGCAGTACAAAGCCGGCAAGGAAGCGTTGTTCGGCTTCTTTGTTGGTCAGACCATGAAGGCGATGGCGGGCAAGGCTAATCCGGGTGTCGTCAACGAACGATTGCGAGCCAAGCTGGCGTAACCTGCTGCCAATCTGGCAGGGGTCCAAGGAGGATTAATGAAGAAGTTCGGCCTCAGCTGTGTCATCGCCTCCTGCTTGAGCACCACCGCGCTCGCCGCACCGCCTAAACTCATCGTCGCGATTTCGGTCGATCAGCTAGCTGGCGACGTGTTCGATGCTTACCGCCCGAGCTTCAAAGGAGGCTTCGCAAGGCTGATCGGCGGGACGGTGTACACCCGAGGCTTCCAGAGCCACGCTGCGAGCGAAACGTGCCCAGGCCACTCAACCATTCTTACGGGTGATCACCCGGCGCGAACCGGTATCATTGCCAACACATGGATCGATCAAACGACGCCGCGTGCTGACAAGTCCGTTTATTGCTCCGAGGACGAGGGCGTTGCCGGCTCTTCTTCATCCAAATACACCGTCAGCCCTAAGCACCTGCGTGTGACGACCCTCGGCGAGCGCCTAAAGGCCCGGCAGCCCGGTAGTCGCACGGTCTCGATTGCGGGCAAGGATCGGGCTGCCGTGATGATGGGCGGACAGGCGCCTGATCAACGTTGGTATTGGGACGGCAAGGCAGCCTTCACCACCGACCTTAAATCGCGCGCCATCCCGCGCAGTCTGCCCGCCTTCAACGCAGCTTTCGCCGCACAGCAGGCGCAGCCTCGCGCCGGCCTGGACCCTACGCCCGAGTGCCTGGCGCGAGCCAAGCGCTATACCGTTGCGCCCGGGATCACGGTCGGGGCCAATCGTCTCGCGCGGGGCGCGAATGATGCACGTAACCTTCGCGCCTCGCCCGAACTCGACGGGGCGGTGCTTGCGCTTGGTGCGGCGCTGACGAACGAGATGCAATTGGGCCGTGGTCCGGGCACCGACGTACTCGCCCTTGGATTGTCGGCGACCGACTATGTTGGCCATGCGTATGGGTGGGGCGGCCAGGAGATGTGTCTCCAGATGACGGCGCTCGACCGCGAGCTTGGCGACTTCTTCGCCGTGCTGGACCGCAGCGGCTTGGACTATGCGGTGGTGCTTACGGCCGATCATGGAGCGATGGATATCCCCGAGCGACTTCGGGACGCCGGCGTTGTTGGCGCCGCACGGGCAGACCCGGCGTTGGCGGCGGGCGAGATCGGCAAGATCTTGGCTCCACAGTTTGGACGCAGTGCGTCCGTGCTGCTCGGCGAGGGTGTCGGCGGTGACGTGTGGCTAGATCGTTCGCTACCGGCCGCCGACCAGCGCCGCCTGCTTGCCCTGGCTTCGGCGCGGTACAGAGCGCATCCGCAAGTCTCGGACGTGTTCACCGCCGACCAATTGGCCCGCACGGCCATGCCCACGGGCGCACCCGACCGGTGGACGGTGCTGCAGCGTGCTCGCGCATCCTTTAATCGGGGTCGCTCCGGGGACCTGTACATCGTGCTCAAAGAGCACATCAGCCCGGTCGCAAGGCCAACGTCCAATTACGTCGCGACGCACGGAAGCGCGTGGGACTATGATCGTCGCGTGCCAATTCTATTCTGGCGCAAGGGCCAGACAGGATCCGAGCGCAGGGAAGCGATAGACACGGTCGACATCATGCCGACTTTGGCCGCCATGGCTGAGCTGCCGCTGGAGAGTGGAGCCGCTGACGGGCGCTGCTTGGACGGCGCGGCGGGAGTTCGGTGTCCCAGGTAACGGCAAGCTAGGAACCGATCTGTTCATGTAGCAGCAAGGTTTCGCCGAATAGCTTTCTACTGGTAAATGTCTGATCGATAAGACTTTGTTGGTCTGCTTTGTTCAACCGTAGGCAAAGGAACGCAACCGATGCGACGTTCGATGTTGTTGAGCGCCGCGGCGGCGTCGCTGACCTTGTCGGCTTGCGTATCGACGCGGCAATATGCAGATCTCCAGTTCAGTCCGCCGCAGGGCGACTATAAGCTCTTGGTTATGCGGCCGGACGTCACCGTGGGCTCACTGCGCGCTGGCGGAACCGTCGAGCCCCGCGCGGACTGGACCGAGCAGGCTCGCGCAAACATCATCTCCGCCATGAAGGCGCAACAGGCTGGCCGCGGCGGGCAGACCCTGATCCTCGACAAGCGCAGCAGCTTTGCGGGCGTGTCGGCCGACCAGATCGCTGAGCTCGAGCGACTTCACAATGCGGTCGGCAATTCGATCGCGCTCCACAAATATGGCGGCTACCGTCTGCCAACCAAGCGCGGCAAGGGTCTCGAATATACTCTTGGCGAGGATGCCGTCCTCTTCGGCCGGCAGACCGGCTACGACTACGCGCTCTTCATGCATGCCGAGGACAGCTTTGCCGACACCGGTCGGGTCGCTCTCCAAGTGCTTGGCATTGCCGGCTGCTTCATTGGCTTTTGCAATCCGACGGTCGGTGGCGGGGGCCAAAGCGCCTACGCTAGCCTTGTCGATCTGCGCTCGGGCGAGGTCGTGTGGTTCAATGTGGTCAATGCCGGTAGTCAGATTGCGGGCATCAAGATGGGGGACATGCGTTCCCCCGCCGGCGCTGCTCAACTGGTCGAGCGTCTGCTTGGCCGAATGAGGGCCGGCAAGGCGGTCCGTCGTGCCGCTGCTGCGGCCGCCAAGGATACCAACTGATGCCTCTCGAGCTCAGCCGCCGTTCTATGCTGGGCAGCGCTGGCGCGGGGATCGCGGCGCTTGCCACCGGTGTGGCGCAAGCAAGGATCAGTCCGAGTAGCGTCAAGCCGCTGATCGGCCCGGGTTATCGCCCCACGGACCGTGACGAGCTTGGACTGTGGCAGCAATGCGAGCGGGTCGAGGAGGAAATCGCCGGCTCCAACATCCTCATCAAGGACCCGTCTCTCAATCGGTATCTTCAGGATCTGATCGGCAAGGTGGGCGGGCCGGCGGCGAAGGACATGCGCATCTATCTTGCGCGCATTCCAGAATTCAACGCCGTGATGTTCCCGACCGGCTTCTCGGTGGTTTTCTCCGGCCTTCTCCTGCGTATGCGCGATGAGGCGCAGCTCGCGGGCGTGATCGCGCACGAAAGCGCTCACTTCCTGCTCAAGCACCAGATCCGTGCGTTTCGAGATCTCAAGAAGAAAAGCGACCTGTTCGCATTTGGCGCCATGGCGGCGGGAATGGCGGGGGGCGCCACCGGAACTTACACCGGCGATCTGGTGCGGCTAGCCGAACTCGGCACCGTACTCAGCTTGTTCCGCTATAATCGTCAGATCGAAGCGGAATCCGACGCGATGGGGCTGAAGCTCATCACCCAGTCTGGCTACGATCCATTATCCATGTCTGAGACTTGGGAGCAGTTGATCACCGAAGTCGAAGAGTCGGCGAAGGTTCGTCGCAAGCGACCAAACCGCGGCTATTCGATCTTCGCAAGCCATCCAGCTCCACGCACACGGATGGTTGACCTGCGTGCTTCGGCCACCGAGCTGTCGGTTCCTGGCCGAACCTACGATCGCGGCCGTCCTCGCTACCTGAATGCAATCGCGCCCATCCGGCAGACGCTGGTCGAAGACCAAGTCCGGTTAAATGATCCGGGCGCGAGCGACTTTGTAGTGCGCACCCTGGCGAGGGATGGCTGGAACGGCTTGTTGTGGTTCGCCGCTGGCGAGATCAATCGCCTGCGCAATGGCCTTACCGATCAGCAGCGTGCCGCGCAGGCCTATGCATCGTCGGTGCAGTTCCCCGATGCGCCCGCCGACGCTTGGCGCTGGCACGGCATCATGCTGATGAAGGCCGGTCGCCGTGATGAGGGGAGGTCTGCTTTGCAGCGCTATTTGGCGATGGCACCGACCGCACCCGACGCGCCTTTTGTTCGCCAGATGATCGTCTCGTGAGGAAGTATCGAACATGACAGGTGTCTCATCGCGGCAGATCATGCTCGCTTGCGTTGCGGCGTCCACTCTCGGGCTTTCGGCATGTAGCAGTGTGGGAGGAGGAGGGTTCGGCGGCGGATACTCGCTTGTCCGGCAGGGCCGCGTCGTAAACGTCGGATCGGGCGCCATGAGCGTGACCGCACCTCGCGAATGGAATCGCGCCGATCGGAGCATCTTCTCAGACGTTCGCTGGGTTGAGGATTGGACTCTCAACGGCCCATATCTCGATGGCATCAGCTTTGTCGCAGGACTGCCAGACAATCAGCGATTGCTGCGTGAGGACTATAAAGCGGACCGCCAGGTCCCAAGATTTCGGCAGAACATGACGGCTCCTGAGGTGGCCGCCATGTTGGAGAGCCTGTACCGAGTTGCGGGGGGCGCCTCGGATTTCAGGACCTTGGCCCTCGTACCGCGCCAGTTCTTGGACACGCCCGGCTTTCAGCTCGACTACGAACACTTGGACGGCGATGAAGTATGGCGTCGCGGCCGTGCCGTTGGCTCCGTCATCAAAGGCCGCCTGTATCTCATGATGTTCGATGCGGCGCGATCGCATTATTACCAGGCGGCACTGCCCGACTTCGAAGCGATGGTCGGCACTGCTCGACGTCGGCGCTAATTATCAGCGGAACGGGCGTGCCTGTCAGCCGCTTAAGGCCGCATGGCTCACCTTGACCTTCCCGACGACGTGACAAAGATCGAAGTGGCTGACGTTGTGGTCGCCGAGGCGCTGGTACCCCATGCCGGCAATCCGCTGCTGCGCGCGCTCGGAGCTGCAAGCGACCTGTCCGACCAAGAGCCGATCTATGCCGGCGGCGCGGCCGTCATCGCCGTGGGCATCGTCATGCGGGACTTGCAGACCGTTCACGGCGGAAGCCGCATACTTGCCGCGCACCTGCTGGCCACTGCCCTTCGCGGCATCGTGAAGAATTTGATCGACCGTCCGCGCCCAAAGGTCGCGGCCGACGAGGGTTATGAATTGAAAGCCGGCGAACGCAGGGACAGCGATTACAGCAGCTTTCCCTCAGGACACACGGCGGGAGCAGTCGCCGTTATGATGGCGGCGCGCCGGGTGTGGCCAGGAAGTCGCCACTCGGGGACCGCTCTCGCCTCTGCCGCTGCGGTCGCGCAGGTTCTACGGTCCAAACACTATCTAACGGATGTTGTTGTCGGCGCCGCGATTGGCTTCGCCGCCGAGGCGACTATCAACGCTCTCGTCCGCCGGGCCGAGAGCGTTTAAATCAAACAGGGTCGGGTAGAACCGGCGGCTCGGGCGATGTCGGATCAACCGGTGGAATGTCCGGCTCTGGTGGGCGCGTGGCCATCAGCCAATCGGCGAGATTGGCGTGGACGGCGCCTCGGTGCCTGGGCTCGATGGCGAGGGGACGTCGATGGGAGCAGTGCTTGGCGGAGCCTCGCTCGGCGCGGTGCTTGGCTGGCCAGGATCGCTAGGGCCAATTGGCTCGGTGCCGGGATCTGGCGAGAAACCAGGTTCGCCGTCTGGAAAGGGGGGAAGCTGTTGCATGGTCAAGAAACTCCTTCTTGCCCGATCAACGTCTCGCCTGCGGTCTTCGTTGCCTCTTTGGGCAGATAGAATGCGGTGGCGCTTGCCCCCACGCCGCGGCTTGGTATAGGGCGCGGCTTCAAATGCTCGCGCGGGCGTGGCGGAATTGGTAGACGCGCTGGTTTTAGGTACCAGTATCGTAAGATGTGGGGGTTCGAGTCCCTTCGCCCGCACCAGTGACGTCGCGCTGCTCCGCAGCGGGCCAACCGCCTTTGAACAGACAGTAAACAGGACTTCTTTCCATGCAGAGCGTCGAGACCGAGAACCAGGGCCTCAAGCGGGCCTTCACGCTGACGATTCCGGCAGCCGATATCGATGCGCGTGTGGCCCAGGAAGTTTCCCGCATGGCGCCGCAAATCCGGATGCCGGGCTTCCGCCCTGGCAAGGTGCCTGCCAACCTGATCAAGAAGATGCACGGTCCCGCCCTCCAGCAGGAGGCTCTCAACACCGCGATCCAGACCGGCGTTCAGCAGCTGCTGAGCGAGAAGGGTCTTCGTCCCGCGATGCAGCCTCAGGTTGCGCTCGACGACGGCTATGAGCCTGGCAAGGACGCTGAGGTCACGGTCAGCCTTGAGACGCTCCCGCAGATCCCGACGCCCCAGATCGAAGGCTTGAAGCTGGAGCGCCTTACCGCGCCGGTCGACGAAGCCGCGCTTGAGGCGCAGATCAAGCAGCTCGCTGGATCGCAGAAGCGCTGGGAAGATGCCGACGACAAGACCGCCGAGACCGGTGACCAGCTGACGATCGACTTCGTTGGCAAGGTCGATGGCGTCCCATTCGAAGGTGGCACCGGTACCGACATGGCCGTTGAGCTTGGCTCGGGCAGCCTCATCCCGGGCTTCGAGGAGCAATTGGTCGGCGCGAAGGTGGGCGAGGAGCGTACCATTAACCTTACGTTCCCGGCTGATTACCCGAGCGAGAAACTGAAGGGCGCCGCCGCGACCTTCGACATCAGCGTCAAAGCGGTGAAAACTGCTGGTGAGATGGTCATCGACGATGACTTCGCCAAGCAGCTCGGCCTTCAAAGTCTCGAGCAACTGCAAGGTTTGCTGCGGGGTCAGGCCGAGCAGGAACTGAATGGCCTTACCCGCACGCATATGAAGCGCCGTCTGCTCGACCAATTGGCTGGCAGCCACGACTTCGAAGTACCGCCTTCGATGGTCGACGCGGAATATGCCAACATCCGTCAGCAACTTGAGCACGAAGCCAGCCACGAGGTCGACCCCGCTGCGGCTCTGGAGGAACTCAACGGCGACGAGGCCGAGTATCGCAAGATTGCCGAGCGTCGTGTTCGCCTTGGCTTGCTGCTTTCGGAGATCGGTGCCGCCAATGGCGTGGAGGTCAACCAGCAGGAAATGAACCGCCTGATCGGGCAGGCTGCTCAGCAATATGATCCCAAAGAGCGTGAGCGCTTCGTGCAGTACGTCCAGCAGGATCCGATGGCTGCCGCTCAGCTCCGCGCGCCGCTCTACGAGGACAAGGTCGTCGACTTCCTGTTCAGCAAAGCGGAGATTACCGATCGTCCTGCCACGCGCGCGGAGATCGAGGCCGATCTGGAAGCTGAAGAAGGCCACGTGCACGGACCCGATTGCGGGCACGACCATGGCGCCGCTCCCGCGGTGATCGCCAAGCCGGCCAAGGCCAAGAAGACATCCAAGGCTGCTTCTGCAACGGTGGCGGACGAAGGCACCTCTGCTGAAGTCACGGAGGTCGATGCCGAAGTGGCACCGGCCAAGGTCGCGAAGGCCAAGGCGGCCAAGCCCGTCAAGGGGCCTGTGGAGGCCGAGCCTGATTTGCCGGTGCCGGCTGAGCCTGCCAAGGACCACGCACCTGCTAAGCCTCGTGCTGCCAAGAAGGCACCGAAAGCCTGACGCTGACCACGTACCAGGCGGCTGTGGGGGGATCAGCCGCAGTGGCGGGCAACCGGCCTCGCATTGCAGTGCTGCTGCCGTGCTTCAACGAGGAAGCGACCGTCGCGAAGACGGTGGCAGGCTTCCGCGCAGCGCTGCCTGACGCCGCCATCTACGTGTACGATAACAATAGTTCGGACCGCACGTCAGAGTTCGCTCTTGCCGCGGGCGCTATCCTTGGCACCGAGCGTCAACAGGGCAAGGGTCACGTTGTTCGGCGCATGTTCGCCGACATAGAGGCCGACATCTACATCATGGCCGACGGCGACCTCACTTACGATCCGGCTGCCGCGCCCGATATGGTGAGGCTAATCCAGTCGGAGCGGCTCGACATGGTTGTCGGCATTCGCAAGCATGCCGAGAGTGAGGCTTATCGCGGCGGTCACGTGCTCGGAAACCGGCTATTCACAGGCCTTCTATCAGGTCTATTCGGCCGAAGTTTCACTGATATATTCAGTGGTTACCGAGTTTTCTCAAGACGGTTCGTGAAGAGTTTTCCGGTGCTGTCTTCGGGTTTCGAAATCGAGACAGAGATCAGCGTGCATGCGCTGGAGCTGCGGATGCCGGTGGGTGAGGTGGTGACGCTGTACGGCGCACGTCCGGAAGGGTCAGCATCCAAGCTATCAACCTTCAGGGATGGCTGGCGTATCCTCACCACCATCGGAACTTTGTATCGCATCGAGCGACCGGTGCTCTACTTCGGGTCTCTTGGCGCACTGCTGTTGATCGCCGCGCTGCTGCTGTCCGTTCCGCTAATAATGACCTATCTGGCTACCGGCCTAGTGCCGCGCTTTCCGACGGCAATCCTGGTGACCGGCATGGTGATCGTTGCCGTGCTGTGCGTTTTTGCCGGGCTCATTCTGGATACGGTCACTCGCGGTCGGCGCGAAGTACGGCGTCTGGCGTATCTGGCACAGCCGGCACCGGGGCAACGCTAGCCGACGGGCGCCGCTTGAACCGCACCCTCTTCACGCCGATGTAGGCGCTTACCAACAGCCAAGGGCAAAGCTTCTTCATGGACCATCAGGATA
The DNA here is from genome assembly GCA_964243335.1 of uncultured Sphingomicrobium sp. Taxonomy (GTDB): domain Bacteria; phylum Pseudomonadota; class Alphaproteobacteria; order Sphingomonadales; family Sphingomonadaceae; genus Sphingomicrobium. The sequence continues at coordinate 416,765 of CAXTED010000001.1, forward strand.
TTCTCTCCGGCCTCGTTCCCATCGTTATCGAGCAATCGAACCGGGGCGAGCGCAGTTTCGACATCTACTCGCGGCTGCTGCGGGAGCGGATCGTGTTCATCACCGGTGCGGTCGAGGATCATATGGCGGCGGTCATCACTGCCCAGTTGCTGTTCCTAGAGTCCGAGAACCCCAAAAAAGATATCTTCATGTACATCAACTCGCCGGGCGGGGTGGTTACCTCCGGCCTCGCGATCCACGACACCATGCAGTACATCCGTCCGCGCGTAGGAACGGTGTGCATCGGCCAGGCCGCCTCCATGGGCAGCTTCCTTCTGGCGGCCGGTGAGCCGGGCATGCGTGTCGCACTGACCAATAGTCGCATCATGATCCACCAGCCTTCGGGTGGTGCCCAGGGTATGGCGAGCGACATCGAGATCCAGGCTCGCGAAATCCTGCGCATGCGTCACCGCCTCAATTCGCTTTATGCCAAGTACACCGGCAAGCCGATCGAGGAGATCGAACTGTCGATGGACAGGGACAAGTTCCTTGAGGCGGACGAAGCCAAAGAGTTCGGCATCATCGATGAAGTCTTTGACAAGCGTCCGGACACGGGTGGCACGGACGAAGCCAAAACCGGTATCTGATCGCCGGTACCATCTCATCTCGGAGCCGTGACTACGCATTTTTCGCGATGGTCACGGCTCAAGATAAGCTAATACATCTTCGCTTGGCGCCGCTCCCTTCGGGTGCCATGACCCCGCCGACCGTAGCGCGTGATGAGCGGGCGGATAGGGAGGGGACAACCATTCGCCAGATCGCTGCTTTGCCCTACCGCGCGCGCGGCGCAGGTATCGACGCCCCTGTGTCCGTGCTGCTGGTGACGTCGCGTGAGACAAAGCGTTGGGTCATTCCAAAAGGCAATCGCATGTCGGGGATCCAACCCCACGCGGCGGCCGCGATCGAGGCGGAAGAGGAAGCCGGTGTTCGCGGCGCGGTGTGCCCGACTCCTCTTGGCTCTTTCCGCTATCGCAAAACGCGCAAGACCGGCGCCAGCTTGATGTTCGACGTGGACGTCTACCCGCTTGCCGTCACGCAGGAACTCGACAGCTGGAAAGAAGCAAGCGAGCGTGAGCGTCGCTGGTTCAGCCTCACCGACGCTGCGAACATGGTGGAAGAGCCCGATCTAGCTGACTTGATCCGCTCCTTTGACACATCTGAATTCAACCGTGCCGCGCGCCGCAGCACTCTCCTCGGCAGCGTCGCAAAAAGTTCGAAAGTCGGTCCGATGTTTGCCTGGTTTCAGCGCCTCTTGCCCAAGACTGGCAACTTCTTCGAGCTATTCGAGGCCCATGCTGCCACCGTTGTCGCCGCGGCTAATGCCATCAATCGGGCGACCGAAGGCGGAGCGACACATCGCGACCACCTGCGTGAGGTAAATGAGCGCGAGCTCGACGCCGACAACATCGAGCGCGAGGTGCTGGCCACCGTCCGGCGCACTTTCCTGACGCCCTTCGATCGAAGTGCGATCACTTCGCTGATCGGCTCGATGGATAATGCTGTCGATGAAATGCAAGCGCTCGCCCGCGCCATCGACATCTACGACGTCCACTTCTTCGAGCCGGAAATGCGGGACATGGCGGCCATGATCGTCGATTCGGCTCGGCTCACGGGCGAGGCGATGCCTTTGCTTCGCAACGTTGGTGCCAATGGCGCTCGGCTGCATGAACTCACCGAAAGGTTGGTGCGGATCGAGAGCCACGCAGACGACATTCACGCTGCCGGCCTGAAGCGGGCTTACGGCCGCTTTGGCCAGTCGGACACACCGCAATTCCTTGTTTCTCGCGAATTGTTCAAGCATCTTGAGCGGGTTATCGACAGCTTCGGAGATGTCGCACACGAGATCGACGGCCTCGTCATCGATCACGCCTGACCTCCATGCACGAGCTTGCTTTGCCGCTGCTGATTGGCTTGATCGCCATCGCGCTTGCGTTCGACTTCCTCAACGGCCTCCACGACGCCGCCAACTCCATCGCGACGGTCGTTGCTACCCGGCTTCTGGGGCCGGTTCAGGCGGTTGCCTTTGCCGCCTTCTTCAACTTCGCCGCCTACTTTCTTACTCTCGCTTATCCGCAACTGCACAAAGTGGCGGACACGATCGGTACGGGCCTGATCGACAAGAACCTGGTGACCCCCGGCGTGGTGTTCGGCGCACTGATTGGCGCGTCCTTTTGGAACATCGTCACTTGGCTCAAGGGCATTCCGTCGTCTTCGAGCCACGCGTTGATTGGCGGCTTGGTTGGCGCCGGCGTGGCGCACGGTGGGCTTGATGCGGTAAAGTGGGTCGGCCTCAACAAGACGCTGATCGCCATCGTCTTGAGCCCGGTGCTTGGCATGCTTCTGTCCATGACCATCATGGCGGTGACCAGCTGGATGGGCGTTCGAGCGACATCTCGCGGCGCCGAGAAAACTTTCCGCGGTCTGCACCTGGTCTCTTCGGCAGCCTATTCCCTAGGGCATGGTCTCAACGACGCTCAGAAGACCATGGGGATCATTACCGTTCTTCTTTATTCGACCGGCTATCTGCAAGGCGACTTCCACGTGCCACACTGGGTAGCCATCAGTTGCTACATCGCGATTGGTCTTGGAACCCTCATGGGCGGTTGGAAGATCATCGAGACGATGGGCAGCCGCATCACGAAGCTGTCGCAGCACCAGGGCTTTTCTGCCTCGGCCGGCGGATCCGTCATGCTGTTTACCGCCTCCGCCCTCGGCATTCCTGTATCGACCACACACACCATCACCGGTTGCATCATAGGTGTCGGCGTTGCCCGGCGTGCCTCGGCGGTGCGCTGGGGAGTGGCACAAAGCGTGGTCGCTGCGTGGCTCATCACCATCCCTGCCAGCGCTGCGGTCGGCGCCTTGTTCTACGGGCTTACCACTTTGTTCTAATGGACGGATCGGCTGTCGACGAGGCGTGCTGGCCTTGTCCAATGCGAACCTGGGCTCCATATCGCTTTCGACAAATGTTCACGGGTGGAAACACGAAACCATCTCTGTGAGTTTGATAATAAGAGAAAGCGGGCTAGCATCGGCCCGCTGATGGGCTGCAGTCGGTGCGCCCGAGACAAGGACGAACATGACGAAGCTTTCCGGCGGCGACAGCAAGAGCACGCTTTATTGCTCCTTCTGCGGCAAGTCGCAGCACGAGGTCAGGAAGCTGATCGCCGGGCCGACCGTGTTCATCTGTGATGAATGCGTTGAGCTGTGCAACGATATCATTCGTGAGGAAACGAAGTCCGCGTTGGTGAAAACCCGCGATGGCGTTCCCACGCCGGCCGACATCTGCAAGGTGCTGGACGATTACGTCATCGGCCAGATGCGCGCCAAGCGCGTGCTGTCGGTCGCCGTTCACAACCACTACAAGCGGCTGAATCACGGTGCCAAGAGTGGCACCGAGGTCGAACTGGCCAAGTCAAACATCCTGCTGATCGGCCCCACGGGCTGCGGCAAGACCTTGCTTGCCCAGACGCTGGCTCGGATCCTCGACGTGCCATTCACGATGGCCGATGCGACCACGCTAACGGAGGCGGGCTATGTCGGCGAGGATGTCGAGAACATCATCCTTAAGCTGCTTCAAGCCTCCGACTACAATGTGGAGAAGGCGCAGCGCGGTATCGTGTACATAGACGAGATCGACAAGATCAGCCGCAAGTCTGACAATCCGTCTATCACGCGGGACGTGTCTGGCGAGGGCGTCCAGCAAGCGCTCCTCAAGCTGATGGAAGGCACGACGGCTTCCGTGCCGCCGCAGGGCGGCCGCAAGCATCCCCAGCAGGAGTTCCTGCAGGTAGACACCACGAACATCTTGTTCATCGCCGGCGGTGCGTTCGCTGGTCTCGACAAGATCATCGGCGACCGACTTCAGGGCAAGTCCATCGGTTTCGGCGCGCATGTCGCTGGCCCCGACGAGCGCCAGACGGGCCAAGTGCTTAAGAACTGCGAGCCTGAGGATCTTCTTAAGTTCGGCCTCATCCCCGAGTTCATCGGCCGTTTGCCGGTGATCGCGACGCTTGAGGATCTGGACGAGGAAGCCTTGGTCAAGATCCTGATCGAGCCAAAGAACGCGCTCGTGAAGCAGTATCAGAAGCTGTTCGACATGGAGGATGTCGAGCTTGGCTTCTCCGACGATGCTTTGTCGGCAGTCGCGCGCAAGGCGATCGAGCGTAAGACTGGCGCGCGCGGCCTTCGCTCGATCCTCGAGGCGATCCTGCTCGATACCATGTTCGACCTGCCCTCCATGGATGGCGTCGACGAGGTTCACGTCGACAAGGACGTCATCGACGGCCGCAAGGAGCCGGTGCGCGTGTACACCAAGAAGGAAAAGACCGGAGATGCTGCCTGAATAGCGGCAGCTTTCCGGATCATTTCTCAGGGCACGCTGCCGTCTATGCGGCGGGCCGACCGAGCTATCCTGACAGGCTAATTGCCGATCTCGCTGCGCTTGCACCGGAGCGCGAGCAGGCTTGGGACGTGGGCACTGGCAACGGCCAAGCCGCCGCGCAACTGGCAGCACACTTCGCCCATGTGTATGCCAGTGACCCTAGTGTCGAGCAAATTGGCGCGGCAAAGCCGACAGCGCGCGTGACTTTCGCAGTTGAGGCGGCCGAGCAATGCTCGTTGGCGGATGGCAGCGTTGATCTGGTACTGGCCGCGCAGTCGCTTCACTGGTTCAACCAACCGCTATTTGCGGGCGAGGTCCGTCGGGTGCTCAAGCCAGGCGGAGTGCTTGCAGCCATAGGTTACAGTTGGTTCCGAGTTGATCCGGACGTCGACCGCGTGATCGATGACGCCTTCTTGCAGCCGTTGAAGCGTCTTTGGGCCGAGCAAAACCGACTGCTGTGGGAGGATTACCGCGGCATCGATCTGCCCGGTACCGAACTCGTGATTCCTGATGCAGCCATCGAGCGACTTTGGACCTGCGACGAGCTGCTCGCCTACCTGCGCACCTGGTCCGCCACGCAGAAGTGGCTCGCGGCCAACGAGGGAGAGGGGTTCGCAGGGGCTTCGCAGAAGCTTCGTTCGATCTGGGCTGGAGACGAACGGAGGCCAGTTGTCATGCCCCTCGTCGTGCGCGCAACGCGCCTCTCGTGACAATGGCATCGGGCGCCTCGCCCGCTCCTCAGACGCGGCCAAGGCTCCTTAGCTTTCTGCCGAATAGGCTGTTCCGACCGGAACGGCCGCTTTCCTACCTCGCTCTGGCCTGGCCATTGGTGACGCTGCCATCACTTGCGCTGGCGGCTGCGGCGAGCAGCCTATCGCCGCAAGCGGCTGCGCCCGTCTTCGCGGCTCAAGGCCTCCCTCTCCTAGCGCTTCTGGTGCTCGGCGCGCCGATGATCGAGACACTCATCATGGGCATGGTGCTGGTAGTCCTGCAGTGCTTTCTCGGTACCGGACCGGCAGTGCTGCTCAGTGCGGTGGGGTGGGGGGTCGCACATTCGCTCTCCACACCGGCTTGGGGCCTAGTCATCTGGTGGCCGTTCCTAGTCTTCTCGACCGCATTTCTGGTTTGGCGAAGCCGAGGTTTCTGGCGCGCGTGGATCATGGTCAGCATCCTACACGGCTTACAAAATCTCATTCCTTCACTAAGCCTCCTCTTTCGTCAGGGCTGAGCGTCATCGTCCTGCGCGATCGGTGCACCGAGTTTGCGAGCAATCCGCGCCACCTCCTCATCGCTCGGAGGCTCCGGCAGTTCAGCCCCGTCGCCTAGCGCCTCATCCGGTAAACCGGGTCCCGTTCCGGCGATTGTCTCGTTGATCGGACTCTCATTGGGTCCCGTGCTGATCTTGTCGCGGTCTTCCATGGTGAAGGTTGGCTCCATGTGCTGGCTTCCTGCGACTCAGCGCAGAATGGATGGTATCCGTTCCGCCATAGACCGACAGATTGATTGATTAGCTCGCCCGAGGGCACCATATGATTGGCTAGACGCGGTCGCCCGGCCGCCAGGAGCTTGCACCCTTGCCTCAGACCTTTCCGATCCTGCCCTTGCGCGACATCGTGGTATTTCCCCAACGTATCGTGCCTTTGTTCGTAGGGCGCGAAAAGTCGGTGTCCGCGCTTGAAACCGCGATGGCTGCCGACAAGCAGATATTCCTCGTCGCGCAGCTTGACCCTGCCGAGGACGACCCTGACCGTGACGCCCTGTACGACCTTGGCGTGATCGCGACGGCCATGCAGCTCCTGAAGCTGCCGGACGGTACCGTCCGTGTGTTGGTTGAAGGCGTCAAGCGTGCTCGGCTGGTCAATCTGATCGACTCCGAAGGCCATCTCACCGCGGAGGTCGAGGAGGTTGACGACGAGCTCGTCGAGGGTCCCGAAGTCCAGGCGCTTATGCGCTCGGTCATTGAACAGTTCGACAGCTACGCCAAGCTCAACAAGCGACTGCCGGCCGAGACCAGCATCCAGTTGGGCGAGATCGAGGACCCTTCGGCACTCGCCGATGCGGTCGCATCCAACCTGTCGGTGAAGGTCGCTGACAAGCAGGCCTTATTGGGTGAGCTCCACCCTGGTCGTCGCCTGGAAATGGTGTTTGCCTTCATGGAAGGCGAGCTTGGCGTTCTCCAGGTCGAGAAGAAGATACGCGGCCGAGTGAAGCGGCAAATGGAGAAGACCCAGCGCGAATATTACCTCAACGAGCAACTGAAGGCGATTCAGCGCGAACTCGGCAATGAAGACGAGAACGGCGGCGACGAGCTGGCGGAACTCGCCGCACGCATTCGCAAGACGCGCCTGAGCAAGGAAGCTCGCAGCCGCGCCAATGCCGAGTTGAAGAAGCTCAAGGGCATGGCGCCGATGAGCGCCGAGGCTACTGTTGCACGCAATTACCTCGACGTGTTGCTGGGCCTGCCATGGGGCAAGAAGAGCCGTCTCAAGCGCGACATCGCTGAAGCGCAGGGTATCCTCGATGAGGACCATTACGCGCTGGAGAAGGTCAAGGATCGCATCGTCGAGTACCTTGCCGTTCAGGCCCGAACCAACCGGCTCAAAGGTCCGATCCTCTGCTTGGTTGGGCCGCCGGGCGTCGGCAAAACGTCACTGGGCCGCTCCATCGCAAAAGCAACGGGGCGTGAGTTCGTGCGGCAGTCGCTCGGCGGCGTTCGCGACGAAGCCGAAATCCGCGGTCATCGCCGCACCTACATCGGCTCGCTTCCCGGCAAGATCATTTCCAATCTGAAGAAGGCTGGGACCAGCAATCCTTTATTCCTTCTCGACGAGATCGATAAGCTCGGGCAGGATTTCAGGGGCGACCCGGCGGCAGCACTGCTGGAAGTGCTCGACCCCGAGCAGAATGCTAAGTTCCAGGACCATTATCTGGAACTCGACTACGATCTCAGCGACATCATGTTCGTTACCACGGCCAACTCGTTGGATATGCCGCAGGCGCTTCTCGACCGCATGGAGATCATCCGGCTTGAGGGTTATACTGAGGACGAAAAGGTCGAGATCGCGCGCCGACACTTGATTCCCAAGCAAATGGAAGCGCACGGCATGATCGCCGCAGAGCTGACCTTTGCCGACGATGGGCTGCGGGGAATTATCCGGCATTTCACTCGTGAAGCCGGCGTTCGCACGCTGGAGCGCGAGCTGGCCAAGGTTGCGCGCAAGTCGCTTCGACAGATCCTCGAAGGCAAGGTTACGTCTGTGACTCTGACCGAAGCCAACCTCTCCGAATTCCTTGGCGTCACCAAGTACCGCTTCGGCGTTGGCGAGGAAGAGGATCAGATCGGCGCGGTCACTGGCCTGGCGTGGACGGAAGTCGGCGGTGAACTGCTGACGATCGAGGCGGTCACGGTACCCGGCAAGGGCCAGGTCCGCACCACCGGTAAGCTGGGCGAGGTAATGACCGAGTCCATCCAGGCCGCCTTGTCCTTCATCAAGGCGCGCAGCCCCGCTTATGGCGTGAAGCCGTCAGTGTTTGCGAAGAAGGATATTCACATCCATTTGCCCGAGGGCGCCGTTCCCAAGGACGGTCCATCGGCAGGCGTCGGCATGGTGACGGCAATGGTCTCTACGCTTACCGGCATCGCGGTCCGGCGCGACATCGCGATGACCGGGGAGGTCACGCTGCGCGGTCGCGTGCTGCCGATTGGGGGGTTGAAGGAAAAACTTCTGGCGGCCTTGCGCGGCGGCATAACAACCGTCTTCATCCCGGCCGAGAACGAAAAGGATCTCGCCGAGATACCTGCCAACGTGAAGGAAGGGCTTACGATCATCCCCGTCGCGCATGTGGATGAGGTGCTCGCTCAGGCGCTTACCGGTAAGCTGGTCGCTATCGAGTGGACGGAGGCAGACGAGCATGCTGCGGAGCCGCCACCCCATGGCTCCGCGATTGCGCCGGCCATCCGCCACTAACTTTTGTTGCGCGCTTGGGGCAGAGGGCGTCATCGCCTTCAGAAAGCAGCAAGTTTCGCGCGTCTAGGCCTCACCCGAACTTACAAGAACCGGAACGTCGATGAACAAGCAAGAATTGATCAGTCAGGTTGCCGAACGAGCAGGACTCAACCGAAACGATGCCGCTCGTGCGGTGGAAACATTGCTGGAAATCGTGACATCCACCCTCAAACGTGGGGACGAAGTTCGCCTTGTCGGTTTCGGCAGCTTCTCCGTGACCCGGCGCAAGGCTTCAACTGGACGCAATCCACGAACTGGTGAGCCAATCCAGATCGAGTCCAGTGCGCAACCCAAGTTCCGTCCCGGCAAGGTACTCAAGGACGCGGTGCAGTAGCTTAGCGAGGGGGCCGTAAGCCTAAACTGCTGGACAGCACCTAGGCCGGCCTTTATCGGCCCGACACGACGCGGCATGGGCGCGTAGCTCAGTGGTAGAGCACACCCTTCACACGGGTGGGGTCGCAGGTTCAATCCCTGCCGCGCCCACCATGCCCCGTATTCTCCATCGCCTTGCCAAGCCGCTAGCGCGCCCGTAAGGGAGCGGCGCGCCATGCCAAGTTCTTCTTTGGGCTTGGTGGCGGCAGATGCGGCGATCGTAGCTCAGTTGGTTAGAGCATCGGTTTGTGGTACCGAGGGTCGCGGGTTCAAGCCCCGTCGATCGCCCCACTCTCCTCAAGCGGCGACCTTCTTTCGCGGCGTAAGACCGCTTTAAAAACCGGGATGATCCTTCGAAATGACGACGCTTTGGGCTTCGCGCGACTTCGACGCGCATGAGGATGTGCACTTCATCACCGATGCGGAGAGTGGTCTCCAGGCGATCATTGCCGTGCACTCCACCCATTTGGGTCCGGCAGGGGGCGGGTGCCGCTTTTGGCACTACGCCGACAGCGAAGACGCGGTGACTGACGCGCTCCGCTTGTCCCGCGGCATGAGCTACAAGAATGCGATGGCGGGGCTCAAGATGGGTGGGGGTAAAGGAGTTATCCTGGCACCTGCCGACCGTACCAAGACCCCGCAGATGATGGCTGCCTTCGGCCGGGCCGTTGATCGGTTGGGAGGGCGCTACGTCACGGCCGAAGATGTTGGCATTAACGTGCAGGACATGATCGAAGTCAGCCGCCAGACGCGCTTCGTCGCGGGCTTGCCGTCAAAGGATGGCGGCGTGGGAGGCGATCCTGGTCCGCACACCTCGCTGGGCGTGTTTCTCGGCATCAAGGCGGCGGTTCGCCGGGCACTCGGCAAGGATAGCCTGGAAGGGCTGCACATCGCGCTGCAGGGCGCTGGGAGCGTGGCGACCGGTGTCGCGATACATGCCCATGCCGAAGGTGCGCGACTGTCGATCGCCGACGTGGACGCGGGGCGCGTAGAAACACTTGCAGGTCAGGTCGAAGCCACCATCGTGCACCCCGACGAAATCATGACGCTTGAGGCGGACGTACTTAGCCCGAACGCGCTCGGGGCCATTCTCAACCCTTCATCGATTGCGGCGCTGCGCGTGCCGATCGTTGCTGGCGGAGCCAACAACCAACTCGCAACTCCTGAGGACGGCCAGGCGCTGCATGGTCGCGGCATCCTGTACGCGCCCGATTACGTGATCAATGCCGGCGGCATCATCAACGTCAGCACCGAATATCTGAAAGACGGCGATCAGGTTGTCGTACGCGAACGCATCGCAGGCATTCCCGAGCGCCTGGAGCGCATCTGGAGCGAAAGCGCGAGCAGCGGCCGCGATCCTGCCGCCGTTGCCGATGCAATGGCTCAGCAATTGATTGGCCGCTGAGCCGCAACCGGGGCTCACGTCCTAGTGCAATCTGTCGCTGCGACCTGTAGATAGCCGCTACCGATGCACCGCTTCGCCAACCCCGCCCGATTCCTCCGTATCGCCCGCCCCGCGACGGCGTGGTTGCTGGCAATTGGCCTGGTTTTGACAAGCGTCGGGGTGCTTGGCGGGCTGTTTGTCACGCCGCCTGACTATCTTCAGGGTGAAACCGTCCGCATTCTGTACATCCACGTGCCTGCCGCTTGGCTCGGGATGAGCGGATGGACCGGGATCGCGATCGCCAGCTTGGCGCAGATCGTCTGGCGCCATCCGCTGTCCGCCGTTGCCGGCCGAGCTTTGGCGCCGGTTGGGGCAACCTTTGCAGCGATTTGCCTCCTGACCGGCTCCATATGGGGACGTCCTACCTGGGGCACCTGGTGGGAGTGGGACGGACGCCTCACGTCCATGCTCATCCTGTTCTTTCTCTACCTCGGCTACATCGCGCTGGCGTCGGCGGAGCAGGAGCGGGGTCCGGACGGACGCATCGCCGCGATTTTTGGACTCGCTGGTGCTGTCAATCTGCCGATCATCCATTTCTCAGTTCAGTGGTGGCGTACGCTGCATCAAGGGCAAAGCCTGTCCTTGGGCGGAGGATCCTCGATTGCGCGCGAGCTGCTTTGGCCGCTGCCACTGACCTTGGTGGGCTTCTCGGCCCTGTTTGGTGCGGCCGTTCTGATGCGCATGCGGGCGCTGCTTGCCGGCGCCAAGGTCGAGGCTCGACTTCGACGGGCAGCGACCGAATGAGCCAGTGGGTATTCGTCTCCGCCGCCTACCTCGTGACGGTCATTAGTACCGGGGGGCTTTTGCTTTGGTCCTGGACGTCCATGCGCTCGGCGGAAGGCACGGCCGAAAGGCTGTCGCGCCGCTCATGAGACCGCGCGCAAAGCACCAGCGCCTCCTGCTAGTCCTGCTTGCCGTAATTGCCTTACTTGGGGCGGTATTGCTGGCGATGTGGGGCTTGGCAGATCGCGCCGCTTATTTCGTGACTCCGCAGGACGTTGCTGCGGGCCGTGTCGAGGCAGGCCGTGCCATGCGCCTCGGCGGCATGGTGGAGCGCGGATCGATCGTTCGTCAGCCCGATGGCATCAGCATCGCCTTCACGGTGACCGACGGACCCGCGAGCGTGCCGGTACAGTTCCGCGGCATCACGCCCGACCTCTTTAAGGAAGGCAGCGGCGTCGTTGCCGAGGGGAAGCTCACTCCCGATCGCACTTTCATCGCTGACAATATCCTGGCCAAGCATGACGAGCGCTACATGCCGCCGCAGATGGGCAACCAAGCCTCCGAAGTGGCGACCGGCCAGACGGTGCGAAAGTGATCGCCGAGCTGGGGTTGGCGGCTTTATGGCTGGCGGCCGCTCTGTCTCTCCTACAACTCGCACTGGCCTTTGCCGGGCCGCGGCTTCGACAGGCTAGCCCAATCGTGCCGGTGGCGATCGCCCAAGGCGCGCTGACCCTGCTGTCCTTTGCCATGCTGGTCTGGCTGTTCGCTCGCACCGACCTCAGCGTCAAACTGGTTGCCGCCAACAGCCACAGTCTTAAGCCGATGATCTACAAACTGTCGGGCACTTGGGGCAATCACGAAGGATCCATGCTGTTGTGGGTGACGGTCCTGGCGATCGCTGGTGCTGTGCTGGCGCTGACCGAGCGCCGATTGCCCGAGCGCACACTGCAGTGGACCTTGGGAGCGCAAGCCGCGCTCGCGCTGGGCTTCTTGGCTTTCTTATTGTTCGCGTCCAATCCGTTCGAGCGGCTGAACCCGGTACCGCCGGACGGGCAGGGGCTTAACCCTCTGCTGCAGGACCCCGGCTTGGCCTTTCACCCGCCGACTCTTTACCTCGGCTATGTCGGTCTGTCCGTGGCGTTCAGTCTGGCTGTCGGCGCGCTTGTCACGCGGGAGGTGGGACCAGCGCTAGCCAAGGCGATGCGACCTTGGGTTCTGGGTGCGTGGGTGCTCCTGACCCTGGGCATCACGGCCGGCAGCTATTGGGCCTACTATGAATTGGGTTGGGGCGGCTGGTGGTTCTGGGACCCGGTCGAGAACGCCTCTTTGATGCCGTGGATCGCGGCGACCGCTCTGCTTCACTCGATTAGCGTCCTGGCCGCTCGCAACGCGCTTCGGGCTTGGACGATCATGCTCGCGGTGATCGCATTCTCGATGTCGATGGTCGGGACTTTCCTTGTGCGGTCGGGGATCCTCACCTCGGTACACAGCTTCGCCGTCGACCCACAAAGAGGAACGGTCATTCTGGCGCTGCTTCTGCTGTACGTGGGCGGAGCACTGCTTCTGTTCGCGCTACGCATCGGAACGGTCCGGGAAGGCGCGCGCTTCGATCCGCTCAGCCGCGAAGGTGCGCTGGTTGCCAACAACCTTTTGCTGTCCGTAATCCTAGGAACGGTGTTTGTCGGCACGCTCTATCCATTGTTCGCCGAAGCGGTGACCGGCGACAAGCTATCGGTGGGCCCTCCCTACTTCAACGCCGTCGCCGGGCCGCTAACGATCGTGCTCGCTCTGCTGCTGTTCCTAGGTCCCTTGCTTCGCTGGCGCCGTGATCAGCGACCGAACCTGCGCCGAGTGGCTGCCCCCGCAGCTCTTGCCCTTCTGGCCTTGGCCGCCAGCTTCGTGCTTGCACCGGACATGAGCCTGCTCGCACGGTTCGGTCTAGCCGTCGCGGCCGGGCTGGTGCCGGCCAGCCTCATGCCGCTGATCGGCCGCAACCTGCGCCGGACCCCTCTGACCACCTGGGGCATGGTCGTATCCCACCTTGGGGTGGCCGTCGCGCTGGCCGGAATGGCGTGCGATGCGGCCTTTACCCGCGAAACGCTGGTTGCAGCGCGGCCGGGCCAGACGGTCGACGTTGGTCCTTGGCAAGTTCGCCTTCGGGGCGTGGAGCCGATCATCGGCCCAAACTGGACGGCGCTCCAGGGCCTACTCGAAGCTCGCCGGGGCTCGACGGTGCTGCAACTCACCCCACAATCGCGCTTCTTCGCGCAGCCGCCGACGCAGACCAGCGAAGCGGCCATCCGCACCCGGTGGGACGGCCAGCTTTATACGGTGATCAGCAGCGCTGACCCCGATGGGCGCTGGCAGCTTCGTTTGTGGTGGAAGCCGATGGTGACCCTGATCTGGTTCGGTGGGGCGCTGATTGCCCTGGGTGGTCTGATGGCCCTCATCGGTCGTTTATGGCGTGAGCGTCGGCGAGTGCCGCGCGAGACAAATGCCTGGGCTGAGGCCGACGCATGACCGATCGGCGCAACCCTTGGCTACTGCTGCCCCTGCTGGTCTTCGTCGCCTTCGTCTTCGCGGTCGGTTGGCGCCTCAGCGACCCGCCCGATCCAACAGTGAAATCGAGGATGGTTGGCAAGCCTGTGCCCACTTTCGCATTGCCTGCCGTGCTACCCAACAAACCCGGGCTCACGTCGGCGCAGCTTTCAGGAAGCCAAGGGCCGCGGCTCGTGAACGTTTTCGCCAGCTGGTGCGTGCCTTGCATCGCCGAGATGCCGATGCTGCAGCAGCTTCAGCGTGAAGGCATGAGCATCGACGCGATCGCGATCCGCGACAGGGCGGACGACATCGCTGCCTTTCTGGCTGAGCATGGTGACCCGTTTGAACGCATCGGCAACGACCCGCGTAGCCAGGCTCAAATGGCACTCGGCTCGGCCGGTGTGCCGGAGTCTTTCCTGATCGACTCCGACGGCATCATTCGACTGCAGCACGTCGGACCAATCACGGCCGACGACCTCCCGACGATACGCGCAGCCTGGAAGGCGGCAGAATGAGACGGCACCTCGTATTCGCGCTTGCCCTGACGCTGTCCGCTCCCGGTTATGCCGCCAGCGACCAACCGGCTGCGCCCTTCGCCAACCGCCAATTGTCCAACCCCGCGCAGGAACGCGCAGCGAAGGCCTTGATGGAAGAAGTGCGCTGCCTCGTCTGCCAGGGTCAGTCGATCGCGGACAGCGATGCCGAACTAGCGGGCGACATGCGCAGCCTAGTCCGCGAGCGCATCGCCGCGGGCGAGCGACCCGAGGCCGTCCGAGCTTGGCTGATTGAACGCTACGGCGACTGGGTCAGCTATGCGCCGCAGCCCAGCAGAGACACGGCACTTCTGTTTGCGGCTCCTTTGTTGCTGCTGCTTGCCGGAGGATATCTTGCGGGGCGGCGCCTGCGCATCCGGAAGCGTGCTGCGTGAGCGGCCTTATACTTCTATCTGTGCTGATCCTCGTTGTGGGGTTGGGCCTTTGGCTGCTTGGGCATATTCGCGGCCCAGCGCTGCAGCTTGCGCTCGCCGCCTTGATGCTCGGTGGAGCGGGCTACGCGTTGCAAGGCCGACCGGGTCTGCCCGGAGCACCGCATACAGCCATCGCCCTAGCTGCCCCACTTCCACTCACCGATCCGCGACACGCCATCTTCGGCCAGTTCACAGGGGCGGAGCGATGGCTCATCATTGCCGACAGCTTCGCTTCTCGCGGCAACACCAGCGAAGCCGTTGGCGCCATTCGGGCCGGACTCAAGGCCAGCCCGCAGGATGCGGAGTTGTGGACCGGCCTGGGCAACGCACTGGTTGATCATGCCGGCATGCTGACCCCGGCCGCCAATTTAGCATTTGATCGAGCCGCGACCCTGGCGCCGAAGCACCCAGGGCCATTGTTTTTCCGCGGCTTGGCGCAGGCGCGATCCGGTGAGCAATCGGAGGCAATTGCAACTTGGCGCCGGGCTCTCGCCCTGACGCCCACTATCGCCACTTACCGTCCGATGATCCAGGGCGGCATCGACGCGCTAGGCCGAGCCAATCGCGTCGATGCCCCTCGAACGCCGGAATAGAAAGACTACTCGCCGCGACCCGTCTGGTGCTGCAACTCGTCGATCTTCTTACTCGCATCCGCCTTGCTGAGTTCGGGCTCGAAGTTCTCGCCCGCTTCCTCGCTCAGCGTCTGCAGATACGAGGCTTGCGCACCGGTCATCGGCTGATCGCCAGTGACCCAATTATCCGGATCCTTGACCGCATTGCCGGTTGGATGCGCCTTGGGGTTTTCGTCAGGCTCGTTCGCCATTTTCATTGCCTTCTCAACAGATTGAACGTGTTGGAAGAACGACGACGTTCCTCGAATGTTCCACCCGATCAGGCGGGCTCAAAGGCCAGGTCCAAGGCTTCCGCCACCGCCTGATGCCGGATCTTTCCATCCGAAACGTTGAGCCCATTTGCCAAGTGCGGATCGCTCGCCATTGCTTCCGCTGCGCCCAGTTCCGCAAGCTTCAGGGCAAACGGCAAGGTCGCATTGTTGAGCGCAAAGGCCGATGTCCGCGCGACGGCTCCCGGCATGTTGGCGACGCAGTAATGGATAACGCCGTCGACCACGAACACCGGATCGGCGTGCGTCGTCGCGTGGCTGGTCTCGAAACAGCCGCCTTGGTCGATAGCGATGTCGACCAGCACCGAACCACGCTTCATCGTCTTGAGCATTTCCCGGGTAACCAGTTTGGGCGCCGCCGCTCCCGGCACCAGCACCGCGCCGATCACCAGTTCCGCTTCGGCTACCGCCCGAGCGATGGCCGCACGCGACGCGTAAGCAGTCTTGATCTGGCTGGAAAAGAACATGTCGAGCTCAGCCAGGCGTTCGTTGCTGATGTCGTAGATCGTGACGTCGGCGCGCATTCCGACCGCCATCTGGGCTGCGTTGACGCCGGACACGCCGCCGCCAAGGATCGCCACCTTGGCCGGCGCCACGCCCGGCACGCCGCCTAGCAGAACGCCACGGCCGCCTTGTTCCTTTTCAAGGTAGTGCGCGCCAACCTGAACCGACATCCGGCCCGCCACTTCACTCATTGGCTTGAGCAAGGGCAAGGCACCGCTGCGGCTGGTTACCGTCTCATAAGCGATGCAGGTCGCGCCGGACGCCATGAGCCCCTCGGCCTGCGGCTTGTCCGCGGCCAAGTGAAGGTAGGTGAACAGTAGGTGCCGCGGCTCGAGCAACGCGATCTCTTCCGGCTGCGGCTCCTTCACCTTCACGATCATCTCGGCTGTCTTGAAGACAGATGCGGCGTCGGGAAGGATGGTCGCGCCTACTTTGGTGTAGGTGGCATCCGGGCAATCAATGCCCATTCCCGCGCCCGTCTCAACGAACGCCTCGTGTCCCGCATCGACCAACTCTTTCACCGAGGCAGGCGTCAACCCGACGCGGTATTCGTGATTCTTGATCTCCTTGGGCACACCAACGCGCATGGGACGTTCACTTTCCGAATGATGATGATTGCGCGCGTCTATAGACCAGATCGGACACGCGAAGCCAGCCGCTCGTCCCAATTGCCGGGTCGTTTCGCCGCTGCTACGGGCCTGATCCGAAGATGAGCATTTCGCCCACCGGAGCCGCTGAGACTATCTCCCAACCGTCAGCGCATGCGCCGGGGAACGGGGAAGGTCATGCCGGCGGCCACGCGCCCCAGGGTTCGATGGCCAAGCTAGCCGTCGGGGCCGTGGGTATCGTCTTCGGCGATATCGGCACCTCACCAATCTACGCCTTTCGCGAAACCTTCGCCGGCCACCACAAGCTCGCCCCGGACTCGCTCCACATCTACGGCGTGCTCAGCCTGATCTTCTGGTCGATGATGATCATAGTGACGCTGAAGTACGTCACCATCATCATGCGGGCAGACAATAAGGGCGAGGGCGGGAGCCTCGCTTTGCTGGCGCTGATCAATCGTGCGACGAGCGACAAGCGCCGCTGGTCGGCGGGGATCGTCATGCTAGGCGTGTTTGCCACCGCCTTGTTCTACGGCGACAGCATGATCACGCCTGCGGTGTCGGTGCTCTCGGCAGTGGAGGGGTTGAAGACCGTCAATCCAGCGTTCGGACCCTATGTTATCCCTCTGGCGGTGGCCATCCTGATCGGCCTTTTCGCGATCCAATCCCGCGGGACTGCCAAGGTCGGCACGCTGTTTGGACCGATCATGTTGACCTACTTCACGGTCATCGCCGGGCTGGGTGTCTACCACATCTTCAGCCATCCATCCGTGCTGTGGCACATGCTCAATCCGGGCAATGCTTTGGCGTTCTACATCGCGGAGCCACTACCCGCGTTCATCGCGATGGGCTCGGTCGTGCTGGCCGTAACCGGAGCGGAAGCGCTGTACGCAGACATGGGGCACTTCGGGCGCAAGCCAATCCGGATATCCTGGTTGTACTTCGTACTTCCCGCGCTCCTGCTGAACTACCTTGGGCAGGGCGCCATGCTGCTGTCGCAAAGCTCTGCGGACGCCCTGGAGACCGTCAAAAATCCATTCTTCTACCTCGCCAGCGATGCCTTCCGGTTGCCGCTCGTCCTGCTCGCCACCTGCGCCACGATCATCGCCAGCCAAGCGGTTATCTCCGGTGCCTTTTCCGTCACTCAGCAGGCCATCCAGCTTGGCTTCATCCCGCGTTTGCGGATCATGCACACCAGTGAGACGGCAGCTGGGCAGATCTACATCCCCGTGATCAACTGGGCGCTGATGGTGATGGTCATCGTGCTTGTGGTGACCTTTGGGAGTTCGTCCAATCTTGCGGCGGCCTACGGGATCGCGGTCACCGGCGCGATGTTCATCGACACCTTGCTGCTTGCGGTCGTGTTTTTGTCGCTGTGGAAGTGGCCCAAGTGGAAGGCGCTTCCGCTGCTGGCCTTGTTCCTGTTCGTCGACGTGCTCTACTTCAGCGCCAATCTGATCAAGGTGCCGGATGGCGGCTGGTTTCCGCTGCTGGTCGGGGCAGTTGCCTTCACCTTGCTGACGACCTGGGCCAAGGGCCGCAAGCTCATGCAGGATCGAATGAACGAGGCAAGCTTGCCGATGGAGGTGTTCATCCAGTCGGCCGCATCGAGTGCAACGCGCGTACCGGGTACCGCCGTCTTCATGACCAGCTCGGCCAATGGCGTGCCTCACGCCTTGCTCCACAATTTGAAGCACAACAAAGTGCTGCACGAACGAGTCATGCTGCTGACCGTGCGCATTGAGGACATCCCGTGGGTGGTGACCGGCAAACGCGCCACGATCGAGGAGTATGGCTCGGGCTTCTTCCGCGTATTGCTGCGCTATGGTTTTATGGAAGAGATTAACGTCCCGGTTGAGCTCCAGAGGCTCGAGCATTGCGGGCCCGTGTGCAAGATGACGGACACCAGCTTCTTCCTGGCCCGACAGACACTGATCGCGTCTTCGCGTCCCGGCATGGCGTTGTGGCGTGAGCGATTGTTCAGCTGGATGCTCCGGAACGCCGAAAGCGCGATGGAGTTTTTCAAACTTCCGACAAACCGCGTCGTCGAGCTAGGCAGCCAGGTCGAGATCTGATCCTGCTGCGGCGCTACCGACGCAACCGCAGCGCTCCGCCATCGTTGCCCGCTCATGGACCAATATGCTTCGTGGATCGCGACGGCGACCACCATCCTTGCCGCCTGCCTGACAGCCTCAAACCTGGGATCGCGCATCACCGGCTATGGCTTTATCGTTTTCACCATTGGGTCGATCGCCTGGTTCAGCGTGGGCGTGCTCACTGGCCAACAATCGCTGGTGTTCACCAACGCCGTCATGACGCTGCTCAACCTGTTCGGCGTGTGGCGCTGGCTTGGGCGACAGGCGAAGGTGGAGGACGGTGCCAAAGCGGCCGCCAAGAAGAGCGTAGATCTTCCCGGGGATACCCTCTTCCCAGCTTCGACCCTGTCGACCGCGAAGCTCACAGGGCGTGACGGCGTAGCCTTAGGCGGCTGCGTGGACGCCATGCTCACCTGCCGCGGCGGGCAAGTGCATTATCTCGTTGTCTCGGAGGGCGGCGTGGCAGGCGTTGGCGAGCGCCTGCGCCGCATGGAATGGTCCGATGCCAAGGTTGAACACGGCGTCGTGAACACCGACTTCGATGCGGAGCGCTTTGCCGCCCTTCCGGAACTCGCCAAGGACAACTGGCCAGGCCGATGAGCGCACTGATCGTCACCGCCGCACTGGGTAAGGCCGACTTCGCTTGGCTTGATGCTCAGCGCCGCGAGTACTTCCCGCCCGAACGCAATCAACTTGCTGCCCACCTCACGATGTTTCACGCCCTGCCGCCCTCGGCTGAAGCCGACGCAGCGCACCTGCTGTCGAGGATAGCGGCCAGTGAACCCGCCCCAGGCGCGAGGATCGCCGGGCTGATGAACCTTGGTCGCGGGGTCGCCTACCGCATCGTGTCGGACGATCTTGAGCGCGTGCGGCAGCTGATCGCCGACCACTTCCACGGATCGCTGATGGCCCAGGACGGGCAGGGGTGGCGCCCTCACGTTACCATCCAGAACAAGGCAGAACCAAGCGCTGCCAAAGCCTTGCTACGCGATCTTGAGAAAACGTTCGAGCCGCGTCCGATCCAGATCCGCGGGCTGTGCTTGTTCCGCTATCTTGGCGGGCCGTGGGAGCCATTGGGTGAGTGGAGCTTCCGCGGCTAGTCTCACCCCAGTCTGGCGGCAAGACGTCATCAGCTAAGGTCGCCGACGCCTTCGCATGTGATTTCGAACGCGGCCATGCCGGCCTCCATCACGGACGCCAGCATCGGCATGTCGAGCAGTTCGTCGATGGCACCGCCGGAACGCACTTCGTCGTTCGCCTCGGCCATCGCCTCATCCCAGTCGCTGACTTCGTAGGTGCCCTGGCCGACCCAGCAGAAGGCAATGATCTCCGCCAACTGATCCTCGCCCAGATCGTCGAATGCCGCACGAAGTTCTTCCTCCACGCCGTCATTCACGTCGTCGTCGAGAACCGACAGCGCGCCCTCATCCTGATCATCGACATTGTCGGCGTCCTCGCCGGCGTCATAGTCACTCGGCGTCTGCGCTTCATATTCCCGGGCTCGCAAGATGATGCGGCACAAGGTGTCGAGCGGGGTCAGCGGGTCCATCGAAGTTCGTCTCCTGTTCTGACGCCTAAACTGGATAAAGAGGAGGGTGGTTCCCCCTGCCGAGCGAAGAGCCCACAGTTCTCGCGCGTTGACCGCCGCCGGACCCCGACGTATAGGCCCGCCCGCACCGCCAGTGAATGGCGGCAGCCCCAAGGGGCGGAGTAGCTCAGCTGGTTAGAGCAGCGGAATCATAATCCGCGTGTCGGGGGTTCAAGTCCCTCCTCCGCTACCATTCAGAACCGAGAGTATCTGCCTAGCAGAGGCTGACCCCTTTGCAGGTCGTCAAGAAAACCTGATTTGAGCGAAAGCAGCAGGGCAGCAAGCAAGACTAAGTAGCTTAACAAAACTCGTACAAAGGCCAACGAGTAGAGCACTTGATAGTTCACGGTGCATTTACCGGATCTGATTTTACCTCTTCTTTACTTACGCTTGCTATCTGTTACGTCCGCCTTGTCCGTTCTGGCGGGGGCCAGAGCAAGGCGGACGTAATTAGGGGAAAATCTGTGAAGCTTATCGTGACCACCGCGGCGTTGTTGCTCGCCTCGACAGGCGCATCGGCGCAAACTTCCATCGCGCCAGTCAGCGCACCGACCGTCATGTCAACGCCGGCAACGAGCAGCAATGCCGCCGTTCTGCGGTCAGGCACTGAGGTGTCTCTGAAATTGCTTGAAGAGCTGACCACTAAAGGCAAGAAGTTGCGGGTTGGACAGCGCTTCCGTCTCGAGACCTCGGCGCCAATCATGGTCCAAGGCGTTACCGTTGTCCCAAGCGGAAGTCCTGCAGTGGGCGAAATCATCAATGTTCGTAATAAGGGCATGTGGGGCAAGTCCGGCCACCTTGGAGCGCGTTTGCTTTCCGTTACGGTCAATGGCCGTCAGATCCGGCTCAGCGGTGCTTTCGACGACAAGGGTGTCGCTGGCGGGATTGGCGCTACTGCGGTTGCTGCCCTAGTGTTTCTGCCTGCCGGATTCTTTATGACCGGCACCAGCGCAATCGTGCCTCTGGGCGCCACTGTGAAGGGCTTCATCGACGAGGACGTTCCGCTCAACTTCGCAGCGTCCGGAACAGCCCCGCTCGCCGTCGGCGTTCCGGTGGCAGCAGCAGCGGTCGTTTCACAGAAGTAAGTTATCGCCAGACATCGGTCGCTTTGAAAAACACGACCGGTGTCTGGCCTCTTATGTTGATCTGACCCTGTGCCGAGCCTGCAAGACGGCAATAACCGTCTCCCACTCAAGCCCACGGGCCTGCATCAGCACCGTCAGGTGAAACAGCAGGTCGGCAGCTTCTTCAGCCAGGCCGTCATTGTCGCGGGTCACGGCTGCCAAGGCGACCTCGACACCTTCCTCGCCGACTTTCTGTGCAATCTTGGGCAGTCCTTCGGCCAGCAAGCGGGCGGTATAGCTGCCAGCATCGCCACCGGCCGCACGCTCGGCGACAATGCTCGCCAAGGTCCTTAGCCAAGCAGGCCCCCGCGCTTCTCCCGAACCGAAGCAACTGGCTGTGCCCAAATGACAGGTTGGCCCGTGCGGCGTGGCCCGCACCAGCAGGGCATCGCTGTCGCAGTCGGTGTGTACCGAGGCGACCGCCAAATGGTGCCCGCTGCTCTCCCCCTTCGTCCAAAGCCGATCCTTGGACCGGCTCCAGAAGGTCACGCGCCGGCTGTCCAGCGTCGTGGCAAGCGCTTCGCGGTTCATGTAGCCGAGCATCAGCACCGCGCCGCTCGCATCGTCCTGCACCACGGCGGGCAGGAGGCCGTCCATCTTGTCCCAGGCAAGGCCGTCCATTGCGTCCGCGCTCAGAGGCGCATCTCGATCCCGCATCCGGCGAGCTCCTTTTTCAATGCAGGAATGTCGATCAGCCGGTCGTGGAATACCGTGGCCGCAAGGGCTCCGCTGGCGCCTGCTTCTTGGAAGGCAGCGCGGAAGTGCTCCGGCGTGCCTGCGCCACCCGACGCGATCACTGGCACGGTCACGGCATCCACCACGCCGCGAGTATGCGCGATGTCGTAGCCGCGGCGCACGCCGTCGCGGGCCATGCAGTTGAGCACGATCTCTCCCGCCCCGCGACCGACCGCCTCGCGCACCCAGGACAAAGTGTCGCGGGCGGCGTCGCGGGTAGCTTCCAGCGATCCGGTGTATTGCTTGACGGCATAGCGCCCGTCGTCCTCGCGCAGGCTGTCCACGCCCACCACCACGCATTGCGCGCCGAAGTCGCGGGCCAGCTCACCGATCAGATCCGGGCGTTCCAGCGCTGGCGAGTTGATCGAGATCTTGTCGGCGCCCGCGTCCAGGCAAGCCGCAGCGGCGTCTCGCGTCCGCAAGCCGCCGGCGACCGCGAATGGAATGCTGATCACCCGCGCGATGCGGCGCACCCAGTCGAGATCGAGGCTGCGACCCTCGGCACTGGCGCTGATGTCATAGAAGACCAGTTCGTCGGCGCCTTCCTCGGTGTAGCGCAGGGCGTGCTCGACGATGTCACCGACGTCGCGGTGATCGCGAAATTGCACGCCTTTCACGACCCGCCCGTCGCGCACGTCCAGGCAGGGGATGATTCTACGCGCCGGCATGTCGGATCGCTTCGGCAAGGTCGATCTTGCCCTCCCACATGGCACGGCCGAGGATCGCCCCCGCGGTGGTCAGGCGGGCAATGTCATCGAGCGACGTCACGCCGCCGCTCGCCTGGATTGCCAAATGGGGCAGGCGGCGCCCGGCTTCCTCGAGCAAGGCAAAGTTCGGCCCTGCCAGCATGCCATCGAGTCCGATATCGGTAAGCAACAAGTGACGAGCCTCCGGAAATCGCTCGGCCACCGTCCAGAGGCTCAGCCCACTGTCGTCCTTCCAACCGTGGGTAGCCACTTGGGGCTCACCTTCAGTCAGGCGCACGTCGAGCGACAGGGTGATGCGCTCAGGCCCAAAGCGGTCGAAGAACGAGCGCACTAGGTCGGGCTCACTGACGGCAAGACTGCCCACCACCACCCGCGACACGCCGCTGTCGAACAGACGCTCGATGTGCGCTGCCGTGCGGATACCGCCGGCAACCTGCAACTTGAGGCCGCTCGCCCCGGCAAGATCCGCCAGAAGGTCGTGTTGTCGGGGTTCCGCTGCGCGCGCGCCATCCAGATCGACGATGTGGGCCCACGTTGCGCCTGCCTGCTCGAAGCTGCGCAGAGCAGAGGCGGGGTACGCTTCGTAAACAGTGGCGTCATCAAAGCGTCCCTGACGCAGGCGCACGACCCGCCCATCCATCAGGTCCATAGCCGGATAGAGGATCATGACGTCAGCCACGCATCGAGAAATCGGGCGCCAGGCTCGCCCGACCGCTCGGGGTGAAATTGAGCGCCGGTGTAATTGCCGGTTCGAACCACGGCCGGAATTGCGCGGCCATATTCCGCCTCTGCCAAAGTCCACGCCCCAGGATCAGCAGCAAAGCTATGCGCGAAATAGACGTATTCACCGTTGCTTAGACCTAAGTCCTCATCGGCAACCTGAAGTTCGCTCCAACCCATATGCGGCACCGGGCGGCCTTGCCCGGGGGTCAACTTACGGACTTCGCCGGGGATCAGGCCCAGGCATTCGGTGTCGTCCTCATCGCTGCGCGCAAACAGCAACTGCATGCCAAGGCAGATGCCAAGCACAGGCTGCTTCAAGGCTTTGAGCACCGGAGCAAGTCCGTGCGCTTCGATCTGGGCCATGGCAAACCCCGCCGCTCCGACGCCCGGCAGCAGCACCTTGTCCGCGCCTGCAATCGCTTCGGCATCGCCGGTGATCGTCGCGCTGACGCCAAATCGCTGCAGCGCCACCGCCACCGATCCCAGATTGCCGCAGCCTAGGTCGACTAGTGCGAGCTTCACAACAAACCCTTGGTGCTCGGCATGGCGTCACTCGCTCCCTCGCGGCGGACCGCTTGGCGGAGCGCGCGCCCGAACGCCTTGAAGCACGCTTCCACCTTGTGATGGTCGTTCTCGCCCTCGACTTTGACGTGGATTGAAGCGCCCATGCTGTCGGCCAGGCTGCGAAAAACATGGGGCGTCATCTCAGTGGGGTAGGCGCCGATGTGGCTGGCGACGAACTTGCCCTCGAAGCGACTGAAGGCCCGTCCGGACAGGTCGATCAGAACCTGGGCTTCAGCCTCGTCCATGGGCAAGGCAAAGCCGAACCGACCGATGCCGCGGCGCTCGCCCAGAGCCTTGGACAGAGCGGCTCCAAGCGCCAGCGCGCAATCTTCGATGCTGTGGTGACCGTCGATGTCGAGATCGCCGTCGCAGGACAGCACAAGCGAAAAGCCTGCGTGCGCAGCAATCTGATCGAGCATGTGGTCGTAGAACGGCACGCCAGTGGCAATGTGGCGTGGCTCGGCCCGGTCGAGGTCGACCGACACCGCGATTTGCGTCTCGCGGGTGTCTCGCACCACCTCCGCGCGCCGGGGCGGTGTCGTCGTAACAGCGACGCCGAACGCAGCCAGAGCGGCGTCATTCTCCGCTTCCGTGCCGATCGTCAGCCGAACGCCGCCGGGCGCCGCGTTCGGGCGAAAGCGCACCCGAATGCCCAGCGCTTGCAGGCGTGCGGCAAGGGCGTCCGCATCCTCGACCTCCAGGAACAGAAAGTTTCCTGCGCTATCATGCACACGCCGGACGCCCGAGGCGCCGGCGAGCAAGGGCGCAAGGCGCGCGCGTTCTGCAACGGTTCGCGCGATCCGCTCGGCATGGACCTGACGGCGCGATGGCGCGAGCGCCTGCAGCCCCGCCTGGATCGCTACGCTTGGGAAAGGGTAGGGCGGCAGCGCGCGGCTGATCAGCGACAGCCACTCCTCATTGCCGATGATCGCGCCAATCCGCGCGCCTGCCAGGCCGAACGCCTTGGACAAGGTCTTCATGACCAACAGGTTCGGCCGGCGAGCTGACTCGGACGCGAGCGATGTCAGTCCCGAGAACTCCAGATACGCCTCGTCAACGACGATCAGCGTGTCCGGCAAGGCGTCGGCCACTACGAGAACATCGGCAGGGTCGATGGGGGTGCCGGTCGGATTATTGGGCGTGCACAAGAAGACGATCTTCAGCGAAGGCTCGTTCGCAACAGCCTCGAGCAACAGGTTGGGTGCAAAAGCGAAATCGGCGGCGAGCCGTGCTTCGATCACCCTTGCACCCTGCAGACGCGCAAAGTGCGCGTAAGCCGAGAAGGTCGGCAGGCACACGGCCACGGCATCCTCTGCGGGGCGACAGACAGTGCGAACGATGATGTCGATGGCGTCATCGCCGCCACGTGTCAGCAGCAGGTTCGCCGCCGGCACGCCGTACACTGCCGCCATGGTCGCTATCAGCCGGGCAGGCTGCGGTTCGGGATAACGGTTGAGCTCGGCCGCAAGCGGACCATTTGCGAGCGGTGGGAAGGGGCTCTCATTGGCATCCAGTTTGATCAGATCCTCGCCCGTGCGATCACCAAGGTCGAATGGAGCCAGTGACAGAATCTCGGCTCGGGCCAAGCGCCGTGGAAGTGACGTCATGCGGTCACCCCGGCTCGCGCGTCGGCGGCGCGGGCATGGGCTTCCAAGCCCTCCAGGCGGGCCAAGGCAGCCGCTGGACCCGCGATGGTGCGGGCGGCACCGGGGGTCACGGACTGCACGCTCATGGCCTTGAGGAAAGTGTGGACCGACACACCGCCAAACGCACGAGCAGCACCGTCGGTCGGCAGAACGTGGCTCGAACCGGCGAGATAGTCTCCAAAGCTTTCCGCCGCATGGTGTCCAGCGAACACGGCACCTGCATTTTGAATATGCGGAAGAAGCGTTTCGACGTCCGCAACCGCCAAGGTCAAATGCTCAGGTGCATAAGCATTGGCGATGGCTGCCGCATCCGTCAGGGACGCGGCGAGGATCATACGACCGTGTGCCAACGCCTGTTCGGCGATCGCGCGGCGGGGGAGGCTGATGACCCGTTCGGCCAATGCCGCAATCACCTGCTCGGCAAGCGCCGCCGAGGTGGTCACCAAAATCACCTGGGCCGAAGGGTCATGTTCAGCTTGGCTGAGCAAGTCGGCGGCCACCGTGCCGGGATCAGCGCTGTTATCGGCGATGACCATGAGCTCGCTCGGACCTGCTGGCAGGTCAATCGCGGGTCCGCCGGGGAACGATGCGACCTGCGATTTGGCTTCGGCCACCCACGCATTGCCGGGCCCGCAGATTTTCGCCACCGCCGGGATGTCGCCTGCGCCGAACGCCAAAGCGGCAATCGCCTGTGCACCGCCAACGGTCCAGATTCGCTCAATGCCGCACAGCTCGGCGGCGATCGCGAGGGCAGGAGCAAGCCCGCCATCTGGGCGGGGCGGGGTGACTACCACCAACTCCTGCACGCCGACCGCTCGTGCGGGCAGCGCAAGCATCAGCAGGGTCGAGAACAAAGGGGTCACGCCACCGGGAACATACAGACCAACGCGACCGATCGGGCGCCACAACTTGCGCACCGTCAGGCCCGGCATCGTTTCCACGTTGACGTCAGCGGGCCGACTGGCTTCCTGAAAAGCGGTGATGTTCCTCGCGGCCAGTTCCATCGCCGCCACATCGCTCGCTGCAAGTGTCCGGCGCGCCTCGGCGGCAGCTGGTGCAGCGGCAATTAACTCGGGTGCAACCCCGTCGATTTCCCGGCAGATGCCTTCAAGCGCTTCCCACCCGCCAAGGCGTACAGCATCGATAATTTCGTGCACGCGCGCTCGGAGCGCAGGCGCAACTCGTCCGGCAGGGCGGGCAAGCGCAGCTGCACGCTCTTCGGAGCCCGCATCAGCCCAATGGATAGTCTTCACAGCATCATCTTTTCTATGGGGAGAACCAAAACAGCCGAGGCGCCAGCATCCTTGAGCTTCTGCAGCGTCTCCCAGAACACCGACTCCTGGCAAACAGCATGAACCGCGAAGTGACCCGGCCGACCGTGGAGAGGGAGCACGGTCGGCGCTTCGGCGCCGGGCAGGATGGCCGTGATCTCCTGCAGAGCTTCGGCAGGAGCATTGAGCATGATGTATTTGGCATCCTTGGTCGCGAGAACCCCACTCAGCCGACTCAGCAACTTGGTTCCCCAACTGTCCTTTTCCGAACCGAGTTCGCGCATTGTCCGCACAAGTACCGCTTCACTGTCGAAGACCGTATCGAGCGCGCGAAGACCATTGGCCTCCAGCGTCGCCCCGGTTGAGACCAAGTCGCAGATGAAGCCGGCGATCCCAAGACGCGGGGCGAGTTCCACTGCGCCGTTCATGGTAATCACTTCGGCCGCAATGCCCTGCTGATCGAGGAAGCGTTGAACGATCGCCGGATAGGTTGTGGCGATCCGCCCCCCTGCCAGCGAAGCCGGCCCGTTCCATTCGGTGTTTTCGGGCGCGGCCAGCTTCAGCGTGCAACGCCCAAACCCCAGTGGAAGCACCGTCTCCAAGCGTGCGGTCGGGTGTGAAAGCCGGAACTCCTCCAGCACATTGCCGCCAACGATTCCGAATTCGCAGACCCCGTCGGCAACGAAGGTGGGAATGTCGTCGTCACGCACCAGCATCAGGTCGGCCGGAAAATTGTCGACACGAGCAACCAGCGCGTTGCGGCTGTTTCGGATACGCAAACCGGCATCGCGAAGCAGGTCCCGGCTGCTATCGGACAGCCGGCCAGACTTCTGGATGGCGATGTGCAAGCGGTCGAGATCAACGAGCATCCGACGCTCCCAATGCGTCCAGCGCCTTGCGATAGCCTTGATGAGGCTCGCCGCGCAGAAAGCGCGCTATTCGGACGATGGTAGTCGTGCTGACGCCAGTGGCGTCGTGGATCTCTCGATAGGACAAAGGCGTAGCGTCAAGCAGCCGCGCCACGTGCCAGCGCTCGGCCAAAGTATGTAGCTCGGCCGGAGTGCAGAGATCGCTTAGCAAGCGGCGCATCGAGTCCGCGTTCGTCGCCGTCATCAACGCCTCACACAGCTCGCCGAGGAGTCGATCGGGATCGCGTATTGGCTCGATCTTAGTCGCCGAAGAGGTCAGCATGCGTTCCACCGTAATAACACGTTGGAACGGCCACTAGTCGCCTTATCTTTTCGCCGCAACCCACATTTGCCGGAATTGACGACGATCTCTCAGGCTGCGAATCCCGGCGCGTGCTCCGCGAGTCTTTCTCGACACCGATGTCGGTACATGTGCCCGCCGCAATAGGGACGCTGACCAGTGTCGACTGGATAATGCCTCCCGAACGGCACCCTTATTTCCGCACGGCTGCCGGACACAGCTGGACCCCGGTCGGGCACAATGAGGCGATAAGCTGGCCGCACCTGGATGGGCTGTTTCGGCGCAAGGATCTGCCCGCCGTAGAGGCGCACCTGCGCTTCCTCGCGGACAGCGGCGTGACCTGCCTCCGCCTTATGCTGGAATATGCCCACGGCGAGCATCGCTACATCGAGAAGCCGATCGGCCGCTTCGTGCCGGCAATGGTTCAACTCTGGGATGACCTGATCGCCATGTGCGAGCGCGTCGGGATGCGCCTGCTCCTAACGCCCGTGGACACTTTTTTCACCTGGATCCGGTGGCAGCATCATCCACTGAATGCGGCTAATGGCGGCCCCTGCGCAAGCCGAAGCGCGCTGCTGACCTGCTCAGAGACACGCTCCGCCATCATGGCACGGCTGGAGTTCGCGACCCGGCGCTGGGGTGGCAGCCCGGCCGTGTTCGGCTGGGACCTTTGGAACGAAATTCATCCGGCTCACGCCGGCAATCAGGTCGAGCCACTCGTGGCCTTTGTCGACAACGTGGCGCCGTGGTTCAAGGCACTTGAGCTGCAAGTCCATGGGCGTCGGCATCCGATCACCGTGTCGGTCTTCGGACCGGAACTCGTCAAGGCGCCCGCTTTACGCCAGTTGATCTTCCGCCACCCGGAACTCGATTTTGCCAGTCCGCACCTCTACGAGAGCGGAACGATCGACCACCCGCGCAACACCGTTGCGCCGGCGATCGCCGCCGGGCGCTTGATCGCCGAAGCTGTCACTGAGAGCTGCGATGGGCGCCCGGTGTTCGACAGCGAACATGGGCCAATCCATAGCTTCAAGGACAAGAAGATCGTCCTCTCGGAGGCGTTCGACAATGCGTATTTCCGGCACATCCAATGGGCGCATCTTGCGAGCGGCGGGTCAGGCGGCGGCATGCGCTGGCCGAACCGGCGGCCGCACATCCTTACCGAAGGCATGCACGCCCTGCAGGCGGCGCTTTCACGCATGCTGCCGCTAGTGGATTGGAACAGCTTGCAGCGCCGCTGCTGGAACGACCCGATCACAGGCGATCCGGCCGTCGCGGCATTCGGCTGCGGTGACGAGCGGCAGGCGCTCCTGTATCTGCTTCGCCGGGACGGCCTCGGCAAAAGCGGACTGCACGATCCACTGCTCGCAGCCCGTACCATTCGACTAAGCTTGCCGTGGCCGGACGGTCCGTGCGCGATGACCCTGGTGAACCCCGAAGACGGGCGGGTCGTCGAACGACACGAAGTCATTCTGGCTGACGGTGGGTCGCTGGAGGTCACCTTGGCGCGCGACCTGTTGATCGTCTTAAAGCGCTAGGCTGCACACAAGCAAACGCCCGGACCGCTTGTGGCAGTCCGGGCGTCCGCGTGACGATTGCTCGTCAGCCCCCTAGAGAATTCGGCACAGCTACTGACGCTGAACCGAACCCGTTTCAGCGCTCGCCATGAAAGGCGCGCACTGGCTTGGAGCGGCCGTTCTGTGTCCAACTGCGCCGCTTGTCCAGCACCCCAGTGCCGATCAGGCACGCGATGTGGCTAAGGAGCAACATGGCGTTCTGCAGGCACTTGCATTGCCAGTTCATCGGCACAGCCCTAGAGCGCGGCGACATGCGCCTGTCCCAAGCTTTCCTCCCCGTTCTCAAAGAAACGCCGGCCGATGCCCAGATCGTCAGCCACCAGCTGATGCTTCGTGCTGGGCTGGTGCGGCAGACCGCCGCCGGCATTTACGCCTGGCTGCCCTTGGGACTGCGCGTGTTGCGTAAGATCGAGCAGATCGTGCGGGAAGAGCAGGACCGCGCCGGTGCTATCGAGATGCTGATGCCGACCATGCAGTCGGCCGATCTCTGGCGCCAAAGCGGGCGGTACGACGCATATGGGCCCGAGATGCTTCGGATTACCGACCGGCACGACCGCGAGATGCTGTTCGGGCCGACCAATGAAGAGATGATCACGTCGATCTTCCGCGACGAGGTTCGGTCCTACCGCGATCTGCCGCGAACGCTGTACCACATTCAATGGAAGTTTCGCGACGAGGTGCGCCCGCGTTTCGGTGTCATGCGGGGACGCGAGTTCCTGATGAAGGATGCCTATAGCTTTGATCTAGACGAGGCCTCCGCCCGGCAAAGTTATTACACGCAGCTGCTCGCTTACCTGCGTACCTTTCAGCGGCTTGGAATTCGTGCCGTGCCGATGAAGGCGGCGTCGGGTCCAATCGGCGGCGACCTGTCGCATGAATTCATCGTCCTGGCGCCCACCGGCGAGAGCGAAGTCTTCTACGACGCCGGCTACGATGACATGGACTGGTCGCAGGGCGAGCTGGCCTATGGTGATAAAGCCGGGCTTCAGTCGATGTTCGACCGGATCGGCGAGACCTACGCCGCTACCGACGAGACCCATGACGAGGCGCGCTGGGCCAAGGTGCCGGCAGAGCGTCAAAGGCAGGGCCGCGGCATCGAAGTCGGGCACATCTTCTACTTCGGCGACAAGTACAGCGCCGCGATGGGTCTCAAGGTCTCGGGCCGCGATGGCAATTCGGTGACCCCGATGATGGGCAGCTACGGCGTCGGTGTGTCGCGGCTGGTTGGCGCGATCATCGAGGCCAGCCATGACGCCGCCGGCATCATATGGCCGGACGCTGTCGCGCCCTGGGCTGTTGGGATTGTCACCATGCGCGGTGACGATCTAGCAAGCCAGAAGGCGGCGGGCGATCTTTACGACACGCTTACATCGGCCGGTGTGGAGACATTGTACGACGACCGGGACGAGCGTGGCGGCGCGAAATTGGCAGGCATGGACCTGATGGGATTGCCCAAGCAGATCATCATCGGCCCACGCGGGCTCGCCGCCGGAACGGTCGAGATCAAGGATCGCAGAACAGGCGAGAAGCAGGAAATCAGTTTGGAAAGCGCAGTGGCGCATCTGACGGCCACTTCATGATTCTCAATCGCTACGAGCGTACCATTGCCAAGCGCTACTTGCTTCCAGGCAAGGGCGAAGGCTTCATCTTCCTGGTTGCCGCGATCAGCCTTGGCGCCGTGGCGCTTGGCGTTGCCGCGTTAATCATCGTGATGAGCGTCATGAACGGCTTCCGCGCCGAGCTCTTCGACAAGATCGTCGGCCTGAATGGGCACGCGATCGTTCAAGGCTATGACGGTCGCCTGCCAAACTGGCGCGAGGTTGCGGACAAGGTGATCAAGGTGCCGGGCGTGGTCTCGGCGCTGCCAATGATCGAGCAGCCATTGATGGCCTCGGCGAACGGTCGGGTCGAAGGCGTGTTGGTGCGCGGCATGCGAGTCGCCGACATCCGGGGCAACCCGACCATCGCGACCAACGTGAAGAGCGGCGCCATCGCCTCCCTGACGCCGGGCAGCAACCGCGTGGCGATCGGTACCCGCTTGGCCGAGGCACTTGGTGCGTATCCGGGCTCCGAGATCAGTCTGATCAGCCCTGAAGGTCGCGCCACGCCGATCGGCACGGTCCCACGCATCGTAAGCTACACTGTTGCTGCGACCTTTGAAGTCGGCGTGTTCGATTATGACAATGCCATGGTCGTGATGCCGATGGAGGACGCGCAGAACCTGTTCATGCTTGGCGACGACGTCGGCATGATTGAAGTCATGGTGGCAAACCCCGACAAGATCGGGGCGCAATTGGCTGGATTGCAGCCGCTGGTCCGCGGGCGCGGAGCGGTGACGGACTGGCGATCAATGAATTCTGCTTTGTTCGAAGCTCTTGAAGTCGAACGAGTTGCCATGTTTGTGGTCCTCTCGCTGATCATCCTGGTGGCGGTGTTCAATATCCTATCGTCGCTGATCATGCTGGTGCGTGCCAAAACCCGCGACATTGCGATTCTGCGCACCATGGGCGCCAGCCGAAGCGGGATGATCAAGATCTTCGTTACGGTAGGCGTGATCATTGGCTCCTTGGGCATACTCCTTGGGCTGCTACTCGGCGCGATATTCCTGTTCTTCCGCCAAAGCGTGGTCAACTTCGTTCAGATGGTCACCGGGCAAAACCTGTGGGACCCCTCGGTTCGATTTTTGTCTGAGCTCCCGAGCAAGACCGATCCTTTCGAAGTGCTTGCCATCGTCCTGATCGCCTTTGTGCTGTCCTTCCTGGCCACGCTATACCCAGCGTGGAAAGCGGCGGACACCGATCCGGTACAGGTGCTCCGCTATGAATGATGCAGTCCTTGAAACACGCGACTTGCGTCGCGCTTTCACGCAGGGTGAGACGACGATCGAAGTGCTGCGCGGCATCGACCTCAGGGTCGAACGCGGGGAAATCGTGGCGCTGCTTGGGCCTTCGGGTTCGGGCAAGTCGACGCTGCTGCAAGCCGTCGGCCTGCTCGAAGGCGGCTTCTCTGGCTCCATCCTGATCGAAGGACGCGAGGCTTCGACGCTCAGCAGCGATGCGCGCACCGACCTGCGCCGGGACGCCTTGGGGTTCGTTTATCAGTTTCACCATCTCTTGGCGGACTTCAGTGCCGTCGAAAATGTCGTCCTTCCGCAGTTGATCAAAGGTGCACACCCCGACGCCGCGCGTGCTCGGGCCGAGGCGCTTCTGACCTCCCTTGGTTTGGGGGCCCGCCTGACTCACCGTCCAGCCAAGCTGTCGGGAGGCGAGCAGCAGCGCGTTGCCGTTGCTCGTGCGCTGGCCAATCAGCCACCTTTGGTGCTGGCGGACGAACCCACCGGTAATCTCGATGAGGCCACGGCAGACGTCGTGCTCGGCGAATTTTTGCGATTGGTGCGCGGAGAGGGAAGCGCTGCCCTGGTGGCAACTCACAATGAACGGCTCGCGCGCAAGATGGACCGGGTAGTGCGGCTGCATGACGGGCGGCTGCAGGACATTTCGCCCGCGGCATGATGCGTCCATATCGCCGCTGACGCGTTGCCGACCCTATGCGCCGAAACACCCTCCTAGCGGCCCTTGGCGGCCTGATCCTGATCCTGCTGATCTTTTGGGTCGTCAACATGTCGCGTTCTGGTGGTGAAAACCCGGACAAGTTGGACGATGCAACCGCCAGCGCCGCGGCCGCTGACAACGCCGTGGCGGCCACATCAGATGATCCTGCGCGCCGATGTGCCAGTCAGCGTAGCTACGATTTGGTCGGCCGCGAGCTATTCCGCCAGGCGGCCGCCACGCGCGGAAGCGATGCCGCCGCCTTCGAGCAACTGGCATCCTACGCTTCGGTTCGCGTGACTTCGCCCGTGCTTCGCAGGCAGGATGAGGGGCTGGATACGACCGTCTGCTCGGGGACGGTTGCTGTTGACCTTCCGCCTGGCGTTGAAGTCGCAGGCGGCCGCCGCTCGCTCTCCGCGACCGTGGACTACGCTTTGCAACCAGCAGCGGATGGTTCGGGCGACGTTGTTACCCTGAGCGGGGCAGACCCGATCGTTGTGCCACTCGCAACTCTGTCGCGCTCAACCGACGGCGCGACCGCGCAGCAAGCGGCGCCAGTGCCGACTCCAGCGCCAGCCTACTCGGACAACGTGCCAAGCAGGTCGAACGCTGCTCCGGAGCCGGTTGTCAGACCGGTTCCTCCCACGCCCCGGTCGCCAACCCCGCCGGTGCGGACAACTCCTACGCCGCCACGTGCGCCCGCTCCAACGGCGAGCGCCAATCCAAGCTTCAACTGCCGCAACGCTCGCACCTTCGGCGAACGTGCTGTTTGCGGCGACAGCGGTCTGGCCGCTCTGGATCGGCGGATGGCTTCGCAGTTCAATAGGGCGGCTGCATCGGCAGAACCTGGTCAGCGCGCCCTGCTGAACCGCACACGCACGCGCTTCCTTGGTTACCGCGATGCTTGTCGGAGCGACGACTGCGTTGCCGACGCTTACCGCGGCCGCATGCGCGAGATCGACGACATCATGAGCGGTCGCTGGGGCGAGCGTTAAGGGCTTCGCCTTGAAGCCGGTCGAAGGTTTCAGTGGATAAGCTAGCCTCCGAACATAGATAATCGGCGGGGCACGGCTTATAGTTTGGCCATGACCTTCGTTCCCCTTCGTGTCTTCTCCAGCTTCACCATGCTTGAAGGTGCGATTGAACCCAAGGCGATCGCCAAGGCTGCAAAGGCGCGCGGCTTTCCCGCCGTCGGGCTCACCGACCGCAATGGTTTGTACGCGGCAATGGCGTTTAGCGATGCCTGTGCGTCTGCCGGCGTTCAGCCAATCATCGGCGCGACTGTCGGCATTGCGCGTCCGGCGGAATGTGGCGCTGGCGCCGGAACCCTCGACTGGCTGGTTCTGCTGGCTCAGGATGAAGTGGGTTATTTGAACCTGTGTCAGTTGGTGTCGGCCGCGCACATGGACCGACCCGATCACGACAGCCCGCATATCGACATGGCAACGCTTGCAACGTCCGCCGACGGTCTGCTCGCGCTTACGGCGGGTGGAGAGGGCGGCGTCGCCCGGCTGCTTGCCGGAGGTCAGGAAAGCGCCGCGCGAATCTATCTCGAATGCCTTGAAAGCATCTTTCCCGAGCGCCTCTATGTTGAGCTTAGCCGACGCGGCGATGCTGTTGAGGAGTCTGCTGAATCTGGGCTGATCGAGCTTGCGGACGCGCTTGGCCTGCCGCTCGTCGCCACGAACCCTGCTTCCTACGCCGACAGCGACTTCCACGCCGCTCACGATGCTTTGCTGTGTATCGCGAACTCGGCCTACATCGAGAGCACGGAACGGGTCCGCTCGAGCCCGGAAGCATGGCTCAAGCCATCGGGCGACATGGCGCTTTTGTTTGCCGATCTGCCTGACGCCATCGCCAACACGGCTGTCGTTGCGCAGCGCTGTGCGGTGGCCGCACCAACGCGGCGCCCGATCCTGCCTCGTCTGGGTGAGGACGAAGACGAGCAATTGCGCATCGACGCGCATAAAGGCCTCGCTCTGCGAATGGTTGGTCGTTCTGATGAGGACGTTGACAGGTACCGCGAGCGGCTCGACTTCGAGATCGGCGTCATCTGCCGGATGGGCTTCCCTGGCTACTTCCTGATCGTGGCCGACTTCATACAGTGGGCCAAGGGCAACGACATTCCGGTCGGTCCAGGCCGCGGATCTGGTGCGGGTTCGGTGGTCGCTTGGTCATTGACCATCACCGATCTCGACCCGCTTGCGCTCGACCTGCTGTTCGAGCGATTCCTCAATCCGGAACGCGTTTCGATGCCGGATTTCGACATCGACTTTTGCGAGACCCACCGCGACAAAGTCATCAGCTACGTTCAGGCCAAATACGGCCGTGATCGCGTGGCGCAAATCATCACCTTCGGGCGGCTAAAGGCCCGCGCCGTGCTCAAGGATACTGGGCGCGTGCTTCAGATGAGCTATGGTCAGGTGGATCGGCTGGCCAAGCTGGTGCCCAATCACCCAACCGACCCCTGGACACTGGAGCGGGCGCTTAACGGTGTCAGCGAGCTCGCATCCGAATACCGGGACGACGCTCAGGTGCGGCGCTTGTTCAACCTCGCCATGAAGCTCGAGGGCCTGCCCCGCCACGCATCGACCCACGCTGCGGGCGTCGTGATTGGCGATCGCCCGCTGCAAGAACTGGTCCCACTCCACCGCGATCCGCGCTCGGACATGCCGGTCACGCAGTTCGACATGAAGTATGTCGAGGCAGCCGGCCTAGTGAAGTTCGACTTCCTCGGGCTGAAGACCCTTTCGGTTCTGAAGGAAGGTCAGCGGCTGCTTGCCCTCCGCGGCATTGAAGTCGATTTCAGCACCCTGCCTTGGGACGATCCGGCCGTTTACGCTCTGCTTCAGCGCGGCGAGACCGTTGGCGTCTTCCAGCTTGAGTCCGAAGGCATGCGCCGCACTTTGTCGGCAGTCCGCCCGACCAGCTTCGGCGACATTATCGCACTTGTGTCCCTGTACCGGCCGGGTCCGATGGACAACATCCCGATGTTCGGCGCGCGCAAGAATGGGCAGGAGCCCATCGCTTTCCCGCATCCGATGCTGGCCGGAGTGCTGTCGGAAACCTACGGCATCTTCGTTTACCAGGAACAGGTGATACAGGCAGCACAGGTGCTTGCCGGCTATTCTCTTGGAGAGGCCGACTTGCTTCGCCGTGCGATGGGCAAGAAGATCCAGGCCGAGATGGATGCCCAGCGGGCGCGCTTCGTTGAGGGCTGCGGCGCCAATGACATCGCGCCGCCAAAAGCCAATGAACTGTTCGACCTGATCGACAAGTTCGCCGGTTATGGTTTCAACAAGTCCCACGCTGCGGCTTACGCGCTCGTGGCCTATCATACGGCCTGGCTGAAGGCACATTACCCAGCCGAGTTCTTCGCGGCATCCATGAGCTTCGAAATGGATCAGACGGAGAAGTTGTCGATCTTTTCCGAGGACCTACGGCGATCTGGCGTCGGCTTGCTCCCGCCGCACCTCAATCAGAGCCGCGAGGACTTCTCGGTCGAGGATGGCGCCGTGCGCTATGCTCTTGGCGCGCTGAAGGGCGTCGGCGAGAAAGCCATGGCGGCACTCGTGGCGGAGCGCGAGGCAGTCGGCGCCTTCAGCAGTCTCGATGACTTTGCCGAGCGCATCGACCCGCGGCTTCTCAACCGCCGCCAGCTGGAAAGCCTTGCCGCCGCTGGTGCGTTCGACGTCTTCGGTCACGATCGTGCGGCCGTTCACGGAGGCGCCGAGACCATCCTGGCGCATGCCGCAAGTGCCGCGCATCAACGTGAAAGCGGGCAGGGCGGTTTATTCGGCGGGGCGTCGGATGCTGGTGTTGCACCCATTCGGCTTCCGCGCGATGCGTCTTGGTCCTTGGCGGAGCGCATGAC
This sequence comes from uncultured Sphingomicrobium sp., assembly GCA_964243335.1. Classification (GTDB taxonomy): domain Bacteria; phylum Pseudomonadota; class Alphaproteobacteria; order Sphingomonadales; family Sphingomonadaceae; genus Sphingomicrobium. Next base: position 453,914 of record CAXTED010000001.1, read on the forward strand.
CGCCGAGCGTGACGCCTTTGGGTTTTATTTCTCCGATCATCCGGTCGATCACCACAAGCATCTGTTGGCAGCGCACCGGGTGCGGGCTTCGGGCGACCTCGCCGCCGTTCCATTGCCGACGGACGGCGGCCGAGCGGCCGCTACCATGGCGGGTCTGGTCGAAGCAGCCGCTTGGCGCACCTCGGCGAGGGGAAGGCGGTATCTGACCGCACGGCTCAGCGATGCTGCCGGCCAGTTCGAGGCAACCGTGTTCGACGATGACGCCGCGGCGGCAGTGGAGCAGGCCGCGAAGTCTGGCCAATGCGGGCTCCTTCAGGTCGAATTGGACCGGCGTCCGGGCGAGGACCAGCCACGGATCGCCATTCGCAAATTCCAGCCACTCGAGGACCTTGCCAAGCGCAGTCGCCTTGAACTGTTGATCCGTGTCGACAGCGTGGCTCAGATTGCCGCAATCACCGGCGTGCTCCAGAGCGCTCAAGGCAAGGGCGCCGGCCTCGTCCGTATGATCGCACCCATCTCCGACCAACGCGAGGCCGTGCTCGTGCTTGGTCGCAACTATGCCCTCGATGCCGAGCTAGTCGCGCGCCTGGAGCAACATAGCGGCGAGGGGCGGGTGGTTCTGTCGGTCCAAGAGCCGCCAAGACTGGCGCTTGTAGGCTGACGAACAAGAAGGGCGGAGCCATCGGCCCCGCCCTCATGTGAAAGCAATGAGGGGCTGATGCCTCACAGCATCTTCATGCCTTCCTTGTTCATCAAGCCGGTGATCTTCTTGTTCTGCTCGGCCGTCAGTTCGCCCTTGAAGCGCGGGAACACCTGCTGCTCTTCCATGCTGGCGTGTTCGGCGATCAGATCGCGGAACTCCTGCACACGGCCGAGAAAGGCCGGGCTGTCCTTGGGCATGTTGTCGAGCTCATAGAGGAACGTCTTCACGTAGCCGTGCTCATGCTCGAGGTGATCGGCATCGACTGCCTCGTTCGCTTGGCGAAGCGCCGGATAAACGACGCTTTCCTCCTGATGAGCATGCTTCTCCAAGGCATAGGATAGCTTCTTGACGAGCGCCTTGCGCTTGCCGGTGTCGTCATTGTCCGTGGCGAGCAGCAGGTCGAAAGTCGCCAGGGTAGCCTTGTGCTCCAGTTTCAGAATCTCGTCCCACTCACCGCCCGCAGCGGTTGATTCAGCTTGCTGCATCAGGAACTTGCGACCCCAATTGGCGGCGATGCCAATGGCGGCGCCGGCCGCAAGCGTGCCGAGAAGCGCTGGAGCGCCGTTTACGTTGACGTTGCCGAACGAGAAGGCCGACTTCTCGCTCTTGTTCGCCCCGTTCTTGCGGGCACTGGAATTGTTCGGACGGGTACGGGTGCCGTTTTCGGTTGTTGTCGCCATGACTTGGCTCCTGTTTGAAGAGAAGGGATTGCTGGCCTAACCGTCAAACGTGCCGCACCGTTCCTGTTGCGAGGCGTTATCACCTCGTTCTGCTAGAACGTGTTCACAGGCTCCATTTGCGGTGTCTCCGGCGGCTCGGTCGCGGAGTTGGAGGTGGAGTTCTCCGTAGGTGGCGAGCTTGGCTCTTCCTGGGTTATGTCTGCCCGGGCAGGCGGCAGTGCTTCGAGCACCTCGCGCGGCGGTGGCAAAGCGGCGCGTGGGCGCTCATACTCGGCTCCTGGCAGCGTCGGCGCCTTGCGTGATGGCGGCGGGGCGCGGTTCACCGGCGCCTCCATCCCGAGATAGACGCAGCTATCCATGCGATCACGCGCAACAACTCCGATGCGGGCGACAATCGTGTTGCCATAGCGGCGGGTGAAGCCTTTGGGCGCGACGGCTCCACGCTCCTTAGGCAGTGGCAGCACAGCGGCAATCCGTGCCGCTTCCGTCGCGCTCATAGCGCTTGCATCATGACCATAGTAGCGCTGAGTCCCGGCGTTGACCCCATAAGTGCCGATGCCGGTCTCGGCGACATTGAGGTAGACCTCCATAATCCGCCGTTTGCCCCACAATTGCTCGATCAGAAGCGTGAACCAAGCCTCAACGCCTTTGCGGGCGTAACCGCCGCCCTGCCAAAGGAAAACGTTCTTGGCGGTCTGCTGGCTGATGGTAGATCCGCCTCTTATTCGTCCGCCCGACGCATTGCGCTGCATCGCGTCCTCAAGGGCTTCCAAGTCAAAACCCCGATGGCTGCAGAATTTGCTGTCTTCGGCCGCGATGGAGGCGCGAACCATGTCGCGGTCGATGCTGCCGATCGGCATCCAGTCGCGCTTGGCTCCGCGGCCAGCAACCAAGTCTCCCGCCATGGTTGCGGTCAGCGGCGGGTTGATGAAGCGGTAGACAAGAACCCAAAGGATCGACAGCACGAGAAAAGCGACGACCAGCTTCAGAAGTCCGAGCAGGATCCGGCTTCCAATCGAACGGTGAGATCGGCGGGAAGGGCGGGGCTGAGGTCGCAGGGCCATGCGAACGGGCTAGTGCAGCCCCGGGTTCAAGTCGAGCACTGCACCTGACAGCGCTTGTTAAATGCCGAGGGTGGCACTCCCGGATCAAGGCCAGGAGCGCCACAAGCGGACTAAAGTGGTACCTTAGCGCTGTTCGCCTGCTGATGATCCTTACCCGGATCGCGCCCAAGAGCCTTCAGGGCAGCCGCGACAAAGGTTGAGCCAGTCTCAGACTTCCAAATGTCCGCGCGCTCCGTTTCGAAGCGGATCAGCTGCAGGTCAGGGTCGTTCTTGCCTTCCTTGTACCAGGAAGCCACGTACGGGTTCCACAAGCGCTCGATGGTTGCCGCGTCATTGACCGGCTCCAATGTCCCATGGACATGAGCGAACAGGTCATGGCCCTTGGCGACGAAGGTAGCGACGGCGCGGTGGTTCTCGCCCATCTCCTGTACCAAACTCTCAGACTTCGCACCGAAGAAGTAGATCGTGCCACCCTCGTCCTTGGACGCTCCCTCCGCTGCATCGATCTGCGCCGTCATCGGACGGGTGCGGCTGTCTTCAACGCCTTGCAGCCCGAGCATCACGAATGGGGAAGCAGTCAGTTCTTTCCAGAACAGCCCCTTGAGCTCCTGCGAGCGGTCGGCGTCGGCCATAATGTATCTCCGTTTGGTAAAGCTTCTTTGCCACCCGAACGGAGAAGGGTGGGGGAGGGTTCCTTGTCCAAAGGTCTGGGGTCAGCCCAGCCGACGAACCAGCAATGCGCCGCCATCCGGACGCGATCTCACCTCGAATTCGGGCACAGAACGAATAAGGTCGGTGAGCCGGGAGAAACCATAGTTTCGCACCGAGAAGCTGGTGACCGCCTTGGCCCGTTGCCCGACCTCCGACAGGGATGCGAAGCCCTCGTCGTCGCGCTTGCTGGCTTTCCACGCGTTGGCGAGGACCTCCACGAGGCGGGGATCGACGGGTTGTGGTGACTGACGACCGTTGCCGACGTCAGGGTTCTGCCGAGATGGCGCAGGGCTCTGCGATCCTCGCACAAGAGCCGCGATATCGAAGAACCGTGTGCAACTGTTCTGGAAGCTGATTGGAGTCTTGGCAGTACCAAAGCCGTAGACCGGTAGGCCATCCTCGCGGATGCGCTGGGCCAGCGGTAGGAAGTCGCTGTCGCTCGACATGATGCCAAAGCCCTGGACGTGCCCGCGGTACAACAAATCCATCGCATCGATGATCATCCGCATGTCGGTCGCCGACTTGCCCTTGACCACGTCGAATTGCTGCACGGGAACGATCGAGTGACGATTGGTCAGATCACCCCAGCCACGCAAGGCAGGTTTCTGCCAATTGCCATAGGCCCGGCGAATGTTGATCGCGCCCAGTTCACCAAGCACCAGAAGCACCTCGTCGAGGTGGTCGGGCGAGGCGTTGTCCGCGTCGATCAGCAAAGCAATGTTGTGGTCTCGGGGGCCCTTGGGATTGATCGGGGTCATTCCGGCTCGACTTGCACGGGATGGAACTGCTTGGCCTCTACGTCGAGCGCGTAGAGTGAACCCTCGGCGATGGCGAAATAGGATCCATGGAGTTGCAGCGTGCCGGCGGCCTCCCGCTCCGCGACAAACGGAAAGGTGCGAAGATTGCGCAGGCTCTCCCGCACGCCTTCATATTCAAGCGCGCGTTGCATGTCGGCTGGGGCAGCAGCCCTCACCCGGTCGCGCGCCTCGTCCAACAAGGCGATCCAGCCGTCGATGAAGCTCTCGCTCGGCTCACCATGCCCCTGCAAGGAAGCAGTGATACCGCCGCAGCCGCCGTGACCCATGACGATCACGTGGCGAACTTCCAACTTGGTAACAGCGAACTCCAAGGCTGCCGAAACGCCGTGAAGACCGCCGCCCCGTTCAAACGGAGGCACCAGATTTGCAACGTTGCGGAGGATGAAAGCCTGGCCTGGCCGAGTGTCGAAGATGGTCGCTGGATCGACGCGGCTGTCACAGCAGCCGATAATCATGACGGGCGGCTCCTGGCCCGTCGCAAGCTCTTCCCAACGGGCGCGCTCGGACCGGTATCGCTCGGAGCGGAAGCGCTGGTAGCCCCTGATCAATGCTTCATACGCTTTCATTCCGCCCGGCTAGAGGTGCACCGGGGCGTTTGCAATCCAGGTGGTCGCGCGAAAGTCGGATAGGCTGCGGAACGAACTTGGCCTTCAGCCGATGTACTCTTCAGGATTTGCGCGCCTGTGCGCTCAACCGAGGAGAGAACCGATGAAGAAAGCCCTGATGACGGCCATGCTGGTGAGCGGTGTCTCGCTGAGCGGTTGCGCAACCAGCAATCCTTATGGCGATCCTTATTACGGCAACAATGGTTCGGGCAGCTCCCAGGCCGGTCGTGCGGCAACGGGTGGAGCAATCGGTGCCGGCGTTGGCGCGGTCGCTGGTGCGCTCATTCCCGGTGTGTCGACGGTGGGCGGCGCTATCGCCGGCGGCATTGCCGGCGCAGTCCTTGGAGCGGTGGTCAACGGCAAGCAGTATTACCGCGATACTCAAGGCGCCTGCTACTACGTCGACCAGTACAATCGTCCTGTCTACGACTACAACGCCCGCTGCTGATCCGCTGCTGAACCTTTAGAATTGACCAGGGGGTCGCGGCTAAGCAGCTGCGGCCCCCTTGTTCTGACCGGCTCGGTCTAGGACCTCCGCATGGGGGTGGCGAAATGGCATCGGCATCGCTATTTCGCGCTCATGTCGATCACCATCATGCCAGTACCTCCCACGCTGCCCCGCCAGCGCAAGCCAGACTGGATCCGCGTGAAGGCGCCGACCAGCGCCGGCTATGCCGACACCAAGCGCTTGATGCGCTCGCTGAACCTTTCGACCGTGTGCGAGGAAGCGGCCTGCCCTAACATCGGCGAGTGCTGGACCAAGAAGCACGCGACCGTGATGATCCTTGGGGACACCTGCACGCGCGCTTGTGCTTTCTGCAACGTCAAGACGGGGATGCCTCGGGCGGTAGATCCGCTTGAGCCTGAGCATGTCGCAACCGCCGCCGCGGAGCTCGGTCTTCAGCACATCGTGGTTACGTCGGTTGACCGCGACGATCTGCCGGACGGTGGCGCGTCGCACTTTGTGAAGGTCATCCAGGCTCTTCGTCGCACGACGCCAGGTACCACGATCGAGATACTAACGCCCGATTTCCGCAACAAGTCCGAGGCGGCCGTGGCAGCAATCGTCGAGGCTGGGCCCGACGTGTACAACCACAATCTGGAAACAGTGCCGCGGCTCTACCCTACGATCCGGCCGGGTGCGCGCTACTATGCGTCTTTGCGGTTGCTTGAGAGCGTCAAGCGCCAGGCACCTCACATCTTTACGAAATCAGGCGTCATGGTGGGGCTCGGCGAGCAGCGTTTGGAGGTTCATCAGGTGATGGACGACATGCGTTCCGCGGGCATCGACTTCCTTACCATGGGCCAGTATCTTCAGCCCACCCCGCGCCATGCCAACGTGGAAGAGTTCGTTACGCCAGACGCTTTCTCCGCTTATGCGGCGATCGCTCGCGCCAAGGGTTTTCTGCTGGTGGCGGCGTCGCCGCTAACCCGATCGAGCTATCATGCCGGGGACGACTTCCGACGGATGCAAAGCGCGCGTGCTGACAAGCTGGCCCGCGCGAAGGGGTAAGAGGCTGGCAATGCCGCGCCACAGCGAAACCAAGCACTTACCTTACACACCTGACCAATTGTTCGATCTGGTCGGCGATGTTGCGCGCTACCATGAGTTCCTCCCGTGGGTCACGGCGGTACGAGTTCGCTCGTCCTCGGACGAACAGGTCATTGCGGACCTGATCGTTGGCTTCAACGCCTTTACCGAGCGCTTCACGAGCCGGGTGACGAAGGATCACGGCGCCAAAGGCATCACCGTCGACTACCTCGAGGGACCGCTCAAATATCTGAAGAATGAATGGCGGTTCGATCCTGCGCCGGGTGGCGGAACGACGGTTTACTTCTCGGTCGATTTCGCTTTCCGTTCCCGCTTGTTCGAAACCGTTGCGGGAGCCGTCTTCGATCGGGCCTTGCGCAAAATGACGGGAGCCTTCGAGGCCCGAGCAGCAGCGCTCTATGGTGACCCTGCTTCGCCGTCGGTGGCCGCACTCTCCGGCTGACGGGGAAGTAAGAGGTCAAGCGCGCACAATGCTGCTTGCAGACGGATCCCAGAGCGGCCGCCCGACGCGTCGAACAACTTGCTATCCGCAACGATCTTAGGGGCGTCGGCGTCTCGTTCCGCAAGGGCGAAGACCACCGTGCCGACCGGTTTGATCAGTGATCCGCCGTCCGGACCCGCGATGCCGGTGATCGCTACGGCGACGTCTGCGTCGGACGCGGCCAAGGCGCCACGCGCCATGGCCCAGGCCGTGGCGATACTCACCGCGCCAAACGTGTCCACCACGTCGGAGCTGACTTTCAGCATGCCCGTCTTGGCGGCGTTGGAGTATGTGACGTAGCCAGCTTCGAACACGTCCGAGCTACCTGCCACCTCTGTCAGCGCGGCACAGACCAGCCCGCCCGTGCAGCTTTCGGCGATGGCGATGCGCCGGCCAATCGCGCGATTGGCTTCGATCACGCTGGTGGCTGCGTCGACAAGAACGTCAGGCAGGAGATTAGCCATCGATCGAACGCTCCATCCGGACGGTGGCAATTGCTTGGGCTGCAATTCCTTCTCCGCGTCCGGTAAACCCCAGCCGCTCGGTTGTGGTTGCCTTGATGCTGACGGAGGCTGCAGGGATGTTCAGGATTGCGGCCACTCGCGCCTGGATGGCGGAACGATGCGGGCCCACCTTGGGGGCTTCGCAGATCACCGTGCAGTCCACATGGTCGATGATGCCGCCTGCGGAGCGAACAAGCTGGGCGGCGTGCACCAGGAACTGGTCCGAGGCAGCGCCTTTCCACCGGGGATCTGAAGGCGGGAAGTGCTGGCCGATGTCGCCCATGGCGGCAGCCCCAAGCACAGCGTCGGTGATGGCATGCAGAACAACGTCGGCGTCGCTATGTCCCGCAAGTCCCCGCTCATGGGCGATTTCAACCCCACCAAGCATGATCGGGCCCGGTCCCTCGAATGCGTGAACGTCGAAGCCCAGGCCCGTTCTGCTGATCATTGCAGCCTGGAGAAACATCTCGGCACGCTCCCAATCGTCGGTAGTGGTTAGTTTGAAGAGGCTTTCGGCCCCGGGCACCGTTGCGACCTTGAGCCCTGCGGCAAGCATCACCGTAGATTCGTCGGTCGCGCGTGACGAACCGGCTTCCTCCATCGCGAACAGCAGGTCTTCGACATGGAAAGCTTGCGGTGTCTGGATCCGCAGCATGCGCGCGCGGTCTACCTCACCCGTCAGCAGACGATCACCCTTTGCCAACGTGTCCGCGACGGGCAGTACCGGAACCGCGCCATCATTATGGGTCAAGGCGTCTAGCAGTGCATCGACAACGCATGGCGGACAGAAGGGGCGAGCGGCATCGTGCACCAGAACGATACCGTCACCGATTGCCTCGAGCCCCGCGCGAACACTGTCCGCGCGCTGCGCACCGCCGATGATCAAGCTGCCTACGTCGACGTCGGCGAGTGCGGCTCGCGCCTGCGCTTCCTGGCCAGGTCCTATCACTACGCGGACAGCGTCGACACGCGGGTGGTTCGCCAAGGCTTCGACCGCCCGCAGGAGCATCGCCTTGCCTGCGAGCAAGCCAAATTGCTTCGGTGTGGCGAACCCAAGGCGAGTTCCGGCGCCAGCGGCGACAATCAGGGCTGTAACGGTCTCGGGCATGGCTTCGCCCTAATGAGCGAAGGTCGAGCGGGGAAGGGGGGCTACATTTGATCGCCGAGCCACTTTCGGCTAAGCGCCACGCTTCCATGACGTCCTACAAGCCCATCACGATCGGTCCCATCCGCATCGAAGCGCCAGTCATTCTCGCGCCGATGACGGGCGTTACCGACTTGCCGTTCCGCCGTATCGTCAAACGCTTCGGCGCTGGCCTGACCGTGACCGAGATGATTGCCAGCCAGGCGATGATCCGCGAGACGCGGCAGAGCCTGCAAAAGGCCGCCTGGGATCTGTCGGAGGAGCCCGTCTCCATGCAGCTAGCGGGCTGCACACCCTATGAGATGGGCGAAGCGGCGCGGCTCAACGAGCAACGTGGCGCCGCGATCATCGACATCAACATGGGTTGCCCCGTTAAGAAGGTCGTCAACGGCGACGCTGGTTCGGCGCTCATGCGCGACTTGCCGCTGGCTGCGTCGATCATCGCGGCGACGGTTAAGGCTGTGACGGTGCCGGTGACCGTGAAGATGCGCATGGGGTGGGACCACGCCAGCCTGAACGCACCCGAGCTTGCCCGCATCGCGCAGGACCTCGGCGCGCAGATGATTACCGTTCACGGGCGCACCCGCAACCAGATGTACAAGGGTGATGCCGATTGGCGGTTTGTAAGATCGGTCAAGAACGCCGTCAGCCTTCCGGTCATCGTCAATGGCGACATCTGCTCGGTCCTGGATGCGCGAACGGCCCTCGATCAATCCGGAGCGGATGGCGTCATGATCGGGCGCGGTGCCTATGGGCGACCTTGGCTGCTTGGGCAGGTGATGGCGGATCTTGCCGGAGCGGCTCGACCGGATCCTTCGATCGGTGACCAGTTGGCTTTGATCCTGGAACAATATGACGCCATGCAGTCACTTTATGGAACGCAGACCGGGGTCAATCTCGCCCGCAAGCACATCGGCTGGTATACCAAGGGACTGACTGGCTCTGCCGAGTTCCGCAACGCGGTCAACCAGCAGGATGATCCCAAGGTAGTCGTCGCCATGCTTCAGGACTTCTACGCGCCGTGGCTGGAAAGCGCAGCAGCCTGATCGATCTTAATTAACTGACTGCCCGCGCAACAACTGTGTTTTTTGAGCAACGCAAGCGTGCTAGACACGGCATTGATGGACGTCAAAGCTGCTGCATCGAGCCTGGGAAAGACTGAGTCCCGGAACTCTGCCGGCGCCCTCGGCTGGCTTGAGCATGGTCGTTCGACGGGACGCTTGTGGCAAGTGGCCGAACTGGGCTGCGCATTTCTGCTTATCGCAACGATCGGCCTGAGCGTCGCACTGGTCAGCGGGGGTTCCCAGGAGAAAGCTCTCTCCCCGCCCTTAATTGCGCTGCTGCTCGTGGCCAATCTATTCCCGGCCATTGGCCTGATGGTCCTGCTTTCACGACGCCTTGCGCTGAAGCGTGCTGCTGCCGGCGGCCTTGGCACAGGCCGGCTGCACACGCGACTTGTGGCGTTGTTCTCCGCGGTCGCTGCAGTCCCAACGGTGCTAGTCGCAATTTTCGCTAGCCTGCTGTTCCAGTCAGGACTGGAATTCTGGTTTTCGCCGAAAGCACAGGGGATGCTGGAAAACAGCGTGTCCATCGCACGAGCTACGTACGACGGCGAAGTGCAACGCGTGAGCGATGAGACGACCACAATGAGCGGGGACCTTGCCGGCTACCTGCAACAAATTCCGCTTAGCGATCCACGCTTTGCCGATGCGTTTGCCCGACAACAGGTCTTGGCGCGCAATCTGTCGGAAGCCATCATCTTCACCGTCGGCAATGACGGGCAGATCCGGACCCAGGCGCTCGTAAATCCCTATGATCGGGACTTGGCCAAGGTAATCACGGGCGACAAACTGCGCGAGCTTGCCAGTGGCAAGGCCGCGGTGGGCGTGCTCGAGTCGGATCGAATCGGAGCTTTGACTCGACTCGATTACGGCAAAGACACTTATGTCTATGCAGCGCGGGTGTTCGGCCCCGAGTTCAAGAACCAGATGGACCTGTCGAATGACGTACTAACGGATTACCGTGAGCTCTTGGCCCGCTCGCGGATGAATCAGCTGCGCTTCAACGCTGCGCTTTTGCTGGGCTCCTTGATCATCGTTGGACTTGCCATCTTCTTCGCCTTGAAGATCGCCGACCGGCTGGTCCGCCCGGTAGCAGAATTGGTGGATGCCGCCGGACGAGTGGAGGAAGGTGACTTCTCCGCGCGTGTTCCAATCGGACGTTTCGACGATGAAATTGGCGTGCTTGCGGCAGCGTTCAACCGAATGACCGGACGGCTCGATGAGCAAACCGGTGCCCTTCGTTCCGCCAACACCCAGCTCGACACTCGCCGCGCATTCATCGAGGCGGTACTCGGGAGCGTCACAGCTGGCGTCATCGCCGTTGATGTCCAGCGGCACGTCTTGCTCATCAATCGATCTGCCAAAACCTTGCTGCAGCACGGTAATGAAAGTCCCGAGGGCACGTTGCTCGAAACGCTTTCCCCGGACCTTGAAGATTTCCTCGGCGGGGAGAAGCGCGAGGCGGATGTTTTGGTACAGTCGGAGCATGGCCAGCGCACGCTCGCCGTAAAGCGCGTTCGCTATCAGGACGGCTTCGTGCTGACGTTCGACGACATCACGGACCAACTGGCCGACCAGCGCCGCGCCGCCTGGTCCGATATCGCCCAGCGCATTGCTCACGAAATCAAGAACCCCCTGACACCCATTCAGCTTGCGGCGGAACGGCTTCAGCGCCGGTTCGGCAAGGAAATCCAGAGCGATCCGGAAACCTATGGCCGGCTGACCGAGACGATCGTCCGGCAGGTTGGCGATCTTCGGCGGATGGTCGACGAGTTCTCGAATTTCGCTCGCATGCCCAAGCCGGTTTTCCGTGACGAGAACATTCACGACATCGCCCGCACGAGCCTGTTTTTGCACGAAGTTGCGCATCCGGAGGTTAGCTTCACCTTGGATCCGCCGAGCGGCGACATCCGCCTGATGTGTGATCGTCGGCAACTCAGCCAGGCACTTACGAACATCGTCAAGAATGCCGTGGAAGCCATTGAAACCCGTCGTAATCGCGGCGAGAGCAGCCCTGAGGGGGACCGCATTGCCCTGACCCTGTCGCGCGATCAAAGCGAGTTGGTGATCGATCTAACCGACACCGGCGTCGGCTTGCCCGAGCAGCGTGAGAGGCTCACCGAACCCTACATGACCACCCGCGTGCGTGGGACGGGGCTTGGCTTGGCGATCGTCAAGAAGATCGTCGAGGAACATGGGGGCGAAATCGCATTTCTGGATCGGGCAGGCGGGGGCTCGCATGTTCGCATGGCGTTCGATCTGGGGAGGCTCGGATTGTTGGCCGAAGCGGCGCAGGCAGACGAGCATGACGAAAACGATCAACATGGCCGCGGCACTTCACCGCGAGCCGACGTGAGCAACGATCCCCCGAAAGAGGAGCAGGCCTGACGATGGCATTGGAAATTCTGGTCGTCGACGATGAAGCCGACATCCGCGAACTCGTGGCCGGCGTGCTCGAGGACGAAGGCTATGCCGTGCGCTCGGCCGCCAACAGCACTGAAGCGCTTGAGGCGATCGAGGAGCGACGGCCGAGCTTGGTGCTGCTCGACGTCTGGCTGCAGGGATCGCGCTTGGACGGTCTGCAATTGTTGGAGCAGGTCAAACGTCGCGATCCGACGCTCCCGGTGCTGATGATTTCCGGGCACGGCAATCTCGACACAGCGGTTGCTGCCATTCGGGAAGGAGCCGTCGACTTCATCGAAAAACCGTTCGAAGCTGGGCGTCTGCTGCACCTGGTTGGACGAGCCACGGAGACAGATCGACTTCGCCGGGAGAATGCCTCTCTGCGGGAGCGGGCGGGTCACGACGAGCAGCTGAACGGCAATTCGGTAGCCATCAACACCGTCCGGGCTACCCTCAAACGAGTCGCTCCAACCGGCAGCCGCGTGCTTATCACCGGACCTGCAGGTGTCGGCAAGGAGATCGCCGCACGAACCATCCACCAGTGGAGCGCACGAGCGACAGCTCCATTCATTACCGTGTCCTCGGCGATGATGGAACCTGATCGCGTGGAAGAAGAGCTTTTCGGTTCCGAAAGCGACGGCGTGGCCCGGCCTGGACTGCTTGAGCAGGCACATGGCGGAACTTTGTTCCTGGACGAAATCGCCGACATGCCGCTCACCACGCAAGGCAAGATCCTGCGCGTGTTAACGGATCAAAGCTTCACCCGCGTGGGCGGGCAGCGACCTGTGAAGGTCGATGTTCGGGTGCTGTCTGCGACTTCTCGCGACCTGGCGGAAGAAATTGCTCACGGGCGCTTTCGTGAAGACCTGTATTATCGGCTAAATGTCGTGCCGGTCCGCATTCCCGCTTTGCGGGAGCGGCGCGAGGACATTCCGGAAATTGCCACGCATTTTCTTGCGCGTTTCGCTGCGGATCGCAGGATTGCCTCGCCGACGATGTCCGACGAAGCGCTGGCGGCACTTCAAGCTCATGACTGGCCCGGGAATGTCCGCCAACTGCGCAACATTATCGAACGAACGGTGATTCTTGCGCCGGGCGACCGGGTGTCTCGGATTGATGTCGACCTTTTACCGGCCGAAGTGTTGGATCAAGGCGACGCCGGGGGAGGCGGGATCAACTCCGCAACCTTGTCGATCATGGGTTCGCCCCTGCGTGAGGCGCGTGAGAGCTTCGAGCGAGAATACCTTCGGGTGCAGATCCGACGTTTCTCGGGCAACATCTCTCGCACTGCCTCGTTCATCGGAATGGAGCGCTCGGCACTTCACCGTAAACTCAAGGCGCTTGGCCTTGGGGACAAAGGCGCGGCGCACGAAGAGTAATGCAGCGACAATGATAAGAGGCGTTCAAAATGCCCGGTAAACCGCTGAGTTTGCAAGATCACTTTCTGAACAGCCTGCGCCGATCGAAGATCCCCGTGACCATTTTCTTGGTCAAGGGTGTCAAGTTGCAGGGGATCATAACGTGGTTTGATGCTTTTTCCCTGCTCCTGCGACACGAAGGGATGAGCCAATTGATCTATAAGCACGCCATGTCGACGATCATGCCTTCGGAAAGGCCGCAGGATCTCGAGCTTGGCCGTTTTGCGGGACTGGAAGGTCGCAGTGGTCGTCCTACCCTGCAAGACCAGTTTCTTGCCGCGGCAGCCCGGCAGAACGCCGACATGACTGTGTTCCTCGTCAACGGCGTCATGCTTCAAGGCGAGGTTCTTGCCTTCAATCGGTTTTCCATGCTGCTCGGCCGGAATGACCAGGTGCAGTTGGTATACAAGCATGCGGTGTCGACGCTGCAGCCGGCAGTGCCCTTGGCCCTAGGCGACGTCGATCAGGATGACGCAGCGGCTCCAGCGGCGTCTGCCTCGTGAGCGGTTTCGGTCGAGCCGGAGACGACGGTATTGCGCGGGGCGAGCGAGCCTTGCTTGTTCTGCCGGATCGGAACACCAATGCCGACGCCCGCTCCAACGAAGCACGTCTGGATGAAGCAGCGGGCTTGTCCGCGGCGATCGGGATTGACGTCATCGAACGACGTTCGTTCCGCATACGGCAACCGCGTCCCGCCACCTTGTTTGGCAAAGGACAGGTTGAGGAAATGGCTGCGCTTGCGGCATCCTGCGAAGCTGGCCTGCTCGTCGTGGATGGCAGCTTATCGCCCGTTCAGCAAAAGCATTTGGAAGAGGGGGTCAAGGCCAAGGTCATCGACCGCACGGGGCTGATCCTCGAGATATTCGGCGAGCGCGCGGCGACCGCGGAAGGTCGGCTGCAGGTGGAACTTGCCCATCTGGACTATCAGGCTGGCCGACTGGTGCGCAGTTGGACCCACCTCGAACGGCAGCGCGGCGGCTTCGGATTCCTCGGAGGTCCGGGCGAAACCCAGATCGAGAATGATCGACGCCAGATCCGCGATCGGATGGCCAAGATCCGCAAGGAGCTGGACCAGGTCAAGCGAACCCGGGGCTTGCACCGCGACCGGCGGCAACGCGCACCGTGGCCTATCGTGGCACTCGTCGGTTACACGAACGCCGGCAAGTCTACGCTGTTCAATCATCTCACGAGTGCCGACGTTTTCGCCGAGAACCTGCTGTTCGCAACGCTTGATCCGACAATGCGGGAAGTGCGCCTGCCCGGGTTCGACAAAGCTATTCTGTCCGACACGGTGGGCTTCGTGTCGAACTTGCCGACGGAACTGATTGCCGCTTTTCGCGCGACGCTAGAGGAAGTCGCGTCGGCCGACCTGATCCTTCATGTGCGTGACATCGTGCACCCGGATACGGACGCGCAGAAAAGCGACGTGGAGCGGGTTCTGGCGGATTTAGGCTTGGACGAACCCGGAAGCCCGCCGCGCATGGAAGTCTGGAACAAGATCGATCTGGTTGAAGGCAGTGAGCGCGAAGCCGTGGTCACCGAAGCAGGCCGTCGTGAAAATGCCATGGCCATCTCCGCCGTCAGCGGGGAAGGGGTGGAGCAACTCCGCCAACGGGTTGCCGAGCGCATGCGCGGCGAGTCCGCTGTTCACCACCTCCGGCTCTCGGCTGCGGACGGAAGTCGCTTAGCCTGGCTTCATAGCAAAGGCGAAGTTCTGGAAAGCCGCAGCGATGGTGACCAGATGCACCTAGCGGTTCGTCTCTCTCCGGAGAATTGGGAGCGTTATCAAGCACTCTGACACATTTTGTGTTGTCGTTTAAGAGCAAGTCAGGTGGATAGCTTAGCCGCGTTCCATAGGGCTTCCTTTCCTGCCAAGTCGAGCTCGACGAAGCCGGGCGCCGTTTCGATGGCGCGAAAGCGTCCCTCGAACTTGGCGTTGGCTGCACGCAGAGCGGATTCCGGCTCAACCTTCAGGTGGCGGGCCAAGTTCACTGCGGCGAATAGCAGATCGCCAACTTCGTCGGCGCGCTCGGCATCGGTTCGTGCGTCCACAATCTCGTCGAGTTCTTCGAGCACCTTGGCACGGGGACCGGCAGCGTCGGGCCAGTCGAACCCCGTGCGGGCCGCTCGCTTCTGCAATTTGGTGGCGCGCTCAAGTGCCGGCAACGCCAGAGCAACGCCTGCCAGAGCGCTGGAATCGGCAGGCTTTTCCGCGCGCTCTGCAGCCTTGAGAGCTTCCCAGCCGGGGTTTTCAGGATCGTCGCTGAAGATGTGTGGATGCCGACGTTCAAGCTTGTCACTGATCCCAGCGAGGACTTGTGCAAGGGTGAATGTGCCGCTCTCAGCCGCCATCTGCGCGTGAAACACGACTTGCAGGGCAAGGTCGCCCAGTTCGTCAGCAAGATCGGCCATGTCGTTGCGCGCAATGGCGTCGGCGACCTCATAAGCCTCTTCAATGGTGTAGGGAGCGATCGTCGCGAAACTCTGTGCTCGATCCCATTCGCAGCCGGCAACAGGATCGCGCAAGCGGCGCATGATTTCGACGAGACGCGTCAGAGACGCTGCATTCTCTACATCCTCGGACGACTGCTCAACGGTATCAACCTGTCCAGGGGGCACATTCAAACGCTCTTCTCCAAAAGTATGATAATATTCATTATGTAAAGTACAAGTCAGCGTAGGAATGCTCTCAAGTCTCCAAGACCAACCAGCGACCCTCGACGCTCCAGCGCTTGATCGTCGATAGAACGTTCATGCCAAGGACGTTCAGATCATCTTGATCCGCAACGTAGACGGTTACATCACGACGCTCGAGCCCCGCGATGTTCAGCGTATTCGCTCGGCCGGTTGCGACGCGAACCACTCCGTTGCCCGTGCGCACCAGTTGATCGCGCTCTTGGCCCAACCTCAAGCCGGTCGCGTTGGCGTCCGCTCTGGAGATTGTCGTGACACTTGCGCCGCTGTCGACAAGGAAGTTCACCGGGACGCCATTGACCTCAGCCTCGACCCAGAAATGACCATCGACAGCCATAGGCACGCGTATCTGTCTGCCTTGCTGAACAACTTTCCCGGTTGCTTCGGAGTGGAGCCGTTGTGCAACGAGGCTTAGATCATCGCGGAAGGTGAAAAGCACAAAGCCCGCCCCAAAGATCGTTACCCACGTCAACAAGCCCGTTATCGCGGTTGCGACCCGCCCGCGCCGGTTGATCAAGCTCCCCGCAAGCAACATGGCCGCCATCAACAGATAGAGCCCGCCGAGGTGTAAATCTTGCATGCTTCCGACGTGGGCGCTCCGATCAGGGTTGCAAGATCATCCGGTTTCCTTCGACTCGCCAGCCTCGCAATGTCGACAGAAAGTTCATGCCGATCACGTTGAGCCCGGCTTGGCTGCTGACGGAAACCGGTAGGTCCGAGCGTGTGATGGTACCGACGGCAAAGCTTTGAACCACGGCTTTCTTCATCGCCACGGTGCCATTTGCGGTGTCGACCATATCGACCCGTCTTCCAGTTTCGAGCTCCGCCGCCTCAGCGAGCGCGCCATCGATCGTGGTTTTTGTTGCGCCGCTGTCGATCAGGAATCTCGCGTTTTGGCCGTTTACCGATGCATCGGCATAGAAATGTCCGTCATCGCGACGGGTAAGCACCAAGGCTCCACTCGGATCGTCGGCCATGACTGTTGTGCCAAGCGCTTCGGCTTTGAGCCTGGTGCCGAGCGAAGCAAAGTCGCTGCGGAAGGTGAACAAGGCGAAAGCGCCGCCAATGATCGCGATCCAGGTCAGGAGCATCTTCGCCACTTGGCCGATCGGCAACTGACGGCTCAGAAGCGCGCTGCCAACGAGCAACAAGCATAAGAGCAGGTATAGAACGTTCGGTGCGTCTCCATCGGCCATGATTAAAGCGCGATCTCCATTCCGTCCCAGGCCGGCGCTGCCCAGTCCGGCAGGATACGCGCAAGTTCGGCGACATCCATGCTGTTGTCGAGGTGGCTGAGCAACAATTGTCCGACCCTGAGGTCGCGCGCCCAGCCAAGGACAGCTTCGAGATGAGCATGGCTAGGGTGAGGACGGAGCCGCAGGCTGTCCGCGATCCATACGTCCACACCTTGGTACAGAGTAGCCATGTCCGCACTCAAGTCGTGGAAATCTATGGCATAAGCCAGACTTTTGCCATTCTCGTCGAAGCGCATGCCGAGCGACTGAATACGACCATGCGGCTGATCAACGAACCGCACGGTGGCAGAGGCTCCAAGGGTCCATGACCCTTCGATTGGCGAAGCGGTGACCACGGCCGGATAGTCGAGAGTGCCTCGGAACGCGTACGCAAACCGCTCGCTCAGCCGCGTGAGCAGGTCCGGGCGCCCGTAGATCGGCACTGGTCGGCCGGCGTTCTGGGCTAGTTGTCGAAGGTCATCCAGTCCGTGGCAGTGGTCGGCATGATCGTGAGTGATCAAAGCCCGGTCGATCTCGCCGACCTTCGCGTCCAGCAGTTGCTCGCGAAGATCCGGTCCGCAGTCCACTAAGATGCGCTCGCTACCGATATCGACCAGCAGCGCACATCTGGTGCGGCGGTTCTTAAGCTCGGCCGGGTCGCACGAGCCCCAGTCATTGCCGATCCGCGGGACTCCGGACGACGTTCCACAGCCAAGCACCCGTACCTTCACGCCGCCGCGGATCCGCTTTGGGCACGATCGAACAGGCGGAAGAAGTTGGCTGTCGTCGCGGCTTGGAGATCGGCGTCCCCTTCTCCTCGAAGGTCGCTCAGGAAACGGGCCGTGTCGGCGACAAAGGCCGGTTCGCAGGTTTTGCCGCGGTTCGGCACGGGTGCAAGGAAAGGCGCGTCGGTTTCCACCAGCAGGCGATCTTGCGGGATGGTCTTTGCGACCGCTGCCAAGTCCTTGGCGTTCTTGAAGGTCACGATGCCGGACAGAGAGATGGACAGACCAAGGCGGAGCCCCTCGCCTGCCAGCCAGGCGCTGCCGGTAAAGCAATGGAGCACGCCGCGCACCGGCTTGCCATGCGTGCTTACTTCGTCATCCAGGATCGCAACCGTATCCTCCTCCGCATCGCGCGTGTGGATGACGATCGGCAAGCCGGTCTCCCGCGCGGCAGCGATGTGAGCACGGAAGCGATCGCGTTGAGCGGCTCGGTCCGACTTGTCGTAGTGATAATCCAGCCCGCATTCGCCAAGCGCGATCACCCGTGGGTGCGCCGCGGCTTCGATCAGCGAAGCGGCCCCGAGATCAGGGTGAGCGTCGGCTTCATGCGGGTGAACACCAATCGCAGCCCAGACGTCCGCGTGGCGCTCGGCGGCGGCGAGCACGGCAGGCCACTCGCTCTGCCGGGTCGAGATGTTGAGAAAGCCTGCCACGCCCCGCGCCCGCGCGCGGTCGAGCACACCGCTCTCATCCTCTACCAGCCCCGGATAGTTGAGGTGACAATGGCTGTCGATCAGGGTCACGCCGAAGTCGTCTCCAGTTCCAGACGCGGGAAGATCGGAGTCGGCGCGCCGATGCGCCCGGGTGCGCGTCCGTCTTCCAGAAACGTCAGCAGGCGGCGAGCGGAGCCTGGAACGACGGGTTCGACGGCCCTTGCAAGCAACTCAACGCAGGCCGCAAGCGTGCCAAGCACTTGCTCCATTCGAGCGGGATCGGACTTGCGAAGTGCCCACGGCGCCATGGCGTCAACATAGGCATTGCAGGCGAACACCGCCGTAATCCAAGCTTCAAGCCCCGTCGAAAAAGCAAAGCGCTCGAACTCGGCGGGCAGCGTTTCGCTGCAGGCGCGCTTCACCTCGCCAAGCAGATGCTGATCCTCCGACGCCGTCCCCACAGGCGGTACGATCCCGTCCAGATTCTTGTGGATCATCGACAATGTGCGCTGTGCCAGATTGCCGAAGCTATTGGCGAGTTCGGCATTGGTCCGGGCGACGATCGCCTCGTCCGAATAGGTCCCGTCCTGCCCGAACGAGATCTCACGCAGCAGGAAATAGCGAAGCGGGTCCACGCCAAAACGCTCGGCCATGGTCACTGGATCGATCACATTGCCAGCGCTTTTGCTCATCTTCTCGCCGCGCAGAAGCACGTGCCCATGGCCGAAAACCTGCTTTGGCAAGGGTACGCCGGCCGACATCAGGAAGGCGGGCCAATACACCGCGTGAAAACGCACGACGTCCTTGCCGATCAGATGCACGTCGGCCGGCCAATATTTGTCGTAATCGGCGCCGCCGTCGGGAAAGCCGAGACCCGTCAGATAGTTGGTCAGCGCGTCCAGCCATACGTACATCACGTGACCAGGACTGCCCGGCACGGGAATGCCCCAGTCGAAGCTGGTGCGTGATATGCTGAGATCCGTCAGCCCTCCCTCAACGAAGCGCATGACCTCGTTTCGACGGCTTTCGGGCCGGATGAACTCGGGGTTGGCGTTGAAGTGCGCCAGCAGCCGGTCGCCATAGGCAGATAAGCGGAAGAACCAGCTTTCCTCGACCGTCCACTCTACCGCAGTACCCTGAGGGCTGCGCTTCTCGCCCCCCGCCTTCACGAGCTCGCTTTCATCGTAAAACGCCTCGTCCCGCACCGAGTACCAACCCTCGTAGCGCCCGAGATAGAGGTCGCCGGCATCCGCCATGCGCTGCCACAATGCTTGGGCGGCCCGGTGATGCGTAGGTTCGGTGGTGCGAATGAAGTGATCGTAGGAGACATCAAGGGCCGCATCCATGTCCCTGAATATGTTCACCATCTCATTGGCATAGGCCAAGGGTTCGACGCCGGCCGCGCGGGCAGCCTGAGCCATTTTCAATCCGTGCTCATCCGTGCCGGTCTGAAAGCGAACGTCCTTGCCCTGAGCGCGCTGAAACCGGGCCATGGCGTCGGCGGCAATCGCTTCATAGGCGTGGCCGATGTGCGGTCGTCCGTTCGGGTAGTTGATTGCAGTAGTGATGTAATAAGGTTCGCCCATTGGCGCGCCCTACCCTTGACCTGCGCGTGGAGCAACGCGGGCCCGAGGGTTCAGCCTGCCACCGACGCTAAAATCGTACCTAGCTGGAACGTCGTCGCGGCAGGGTCGAGTGACACCCGCGGCGCCATGGCCACCAGGTCCCGGGCACGCGCATAAGCGTCGAGCGCCCGCGTCCGTGTAGCGCCCTCACTTGCCAGCGCCTCGCGTGAGATTAGCGTTGGCACAAGCTCCAGGAAAGCTGCGTAGCGCGGAGCTGCTGCCTTCAGGGCAAGAGCGCTCGCCAGCTTCGAACGCCGCGCATTGTCCCGGTCGCCGCCACGAAGGATAGCAAGAGCCTCTGCCTCGAGTGGCGCAAGGTCATGCTCTGCAAAAGCGAGTGCCCGCCCGACAGAACCGCCGGCGAGCGGGATCAAGGCCGCTCGGTCAGCCGGCGATCGTTGCGGGAGCGCCTGGGCGAGGGCCGACGTCATGGCGGCATCATCCAGGCTAGCGAAATTCAATCGCCGGCAACGCGATCGGATCGTCGAAAGCAGCCGCCCGGGCGCGTGGCTCACCAGTAGAAACAAGCAGTTAGGAGGCGGTTCTTCCAGGGTCTTCAGCAAGGCGTTCGCGGCTTCCCCCTGCAGTTCGTCCATGCTGTCGATGACCATCGCGCGCCAGGGCGACAAAAAGGGCGACACGTTGAACAGCTCCTGACCCTTGCGGACCTGGTCAATTGTGATGTTGCGGCGAATCGTATCGGTCTTCTCGTTGACCTCACGCTTGAGGCTCCGAAAGTCGGGGTGGCTTCCCGCGGCGAACAAATGCGCAATTGGATGATCGCAGGGGGTCTCAAGTCCAGGCAGGTCGACCTTTGGTCCAGCCGCGTCGGCCAAGACGCGTAACGCCGCCATTTCCGCGAACCTGGCCTTGCCAACGCCGCGAGGGCCAGTCAGCAACCAGGCATGGTGGAGGGACCCACTGGCACGAGCCGCGTTGAAGGCGGCCACCGCGCGGTCCTGCCCGAACAAGCTCACAGCAGGTCGCCGATGGCATCCACCAGGCGTGATGTGACGGTGTTCACAGCCCCATCGGCCGCGATCAGACGCACGCGTTCGGGCTCCTGCTGCGCGAGCAGGCGGAAGCTTGCCTCGACCTGTGCGTGATAAGCATCGCTTCGGCTGCCGATGCGGTCGGCTGCGGCTCCGTCCCGGCTGCGGGCCCGGCTCGCGCCATCGGGCGTGACGAGCACGAATGTGCGGTCCGGCAAGACGCCTTCGCTTCCAAATGCGTGCAGCGAACGAATGGCGTCGAGCCCTAGTCCGCCGCCTCCGCCCTGGTAAGCAAGGCTGCTGTCCAAAAAGCGATCGCACAGCACCCATCTGCCAGCTTCAAGAGCGGGCAATATCGTGCGCTGAAGGTGGTCGGACCTGGCGGCGGCAAACAAAAGCGCTTCGGCGCGTGGGTTCCAGCGCTCCTTGTCGCCGCTGCCGCCAAGCAGCAGTTCGCGAATGGCTTCCGCTCCGATGCTTCCGCCCGGTTCTCGCGTTGTGACGACGTCCAAGCCGCGCGACCGCAAGGCACCTGCAAGCGCAACAAGTTGAGTCGATTTGCCGACCCCTTCCCCGCCCTCCAGGCTGATGAAACGCCCGCGCGCCGTCACCTCGGCTTCGCCGCGCTCAGGCCATGCCGACGAGTTGCTTCAGCCCTACCCATAGCCGCCCGAAGAAGCCGGCTTCCTCGACCGCCTCGCCGGCCACGAGTGGCATGATCTGCGGCGCACCATCACCCGTGGTCACCACCAGGTCGGCGATATGTGCCCCCTTGGCGAAGGGGGCCTTGAGCGGTCCCAAATATCGGATGCGAGCTTTAGGATCACCCGACAGTCCGGCCGGGTAAGTCACGGCGATTGCTCGCGGAGCAACGAGGTCGACCTTGCTCTCACTGCCGAGTTGGACATCCGCCGTGCCGACCACAGCGCCGGCGGCGAACAACGGCTTGGCCGTCCAGGCATTGAAGCCCCAGCTCATCAGTTTAACAGACTCCGCGATACGCTCGTTGAAGCTACTGAGCCCGGCGAGAACCATGATCAGCCGACGGCCATTCTGCTCGGCAGACCCGGTGAAGCCATAGCCAGCCTCTTCGGTATGGCCGGTCTTAAGTCCATCCGCGCCCGGAATGCGCCCCAGGATCGGATTGCGGTTGTCCTGCTTTATGTTCGCGCCCGACCCCAGGGTCTTGCCCCAGGTGAAGCTGGGCTGGCCGTAGAATTGCTTGTACAATCGTGGGTGGCGCTCGATGGACGCGCGGGCCAGCTCGGCAAGGTCCCGCGCGGTGACCACGGTGGCCCCCTCGTCCGGCCAGCCGTTCGCATTGCCGAACCGACTGTTGTTAAGGCCAAGCTTCTTGGCCAATGCGTTCATCTGGCCGGCAAAGGCAGGTTCCGTGCCAGCTATGCATTCCGCCAACACTACCGACGCGTCGTTCCCGGACAGTGTAACGATACCGTGGAGCAAATTCTCGACGCTGACCTGCTCATTCGGGCTCAGGAACATGGTCGATCCTGCTGCGGGGCCGTGCCACTTCGCCCATGTCTCGGGACGAACCGTGCACATCTTGCCGAGCGGCAACTTGCCCTGATCGATCAACTCGAACGCGACCTCGGTGGTCATCATCTTGGCCATGGAGGCCGGCGGCATGGGCGCATTGCCCGCCTTGTTCAACAGAACGGCGCCCGAAGTGAGATCGACAAGGTAGGCAACGCGTGCAGGCGTATCGAACGGCGGTGGTGCCGAGGACGCGCTTTCAGAAACGGCGATCAATGTCAGGGCAGTGGCGGCGACAAGGCGTATATTGGTCATGCGGCGACGAGCGCTCCAGGCAGAGAAGGTCCTTGAGTCTCTACCCGTCCCCTGCCCGCCTTGCGAGCGGTCTTTGTTCAGCCCCCGCGGATTCCGTCAGCCAGCAGCCCCACGGACAAGGCATAGAAATTGGAGCAATTATAATCGAGGATGGCGCGATAGTTGCTGGTCAGCAAATAGGCCGTTGCGGCCGGACCGTCCGGTTCGATCAACGTAGCAAGCTCATCCTCGGGCGGCGTGCGGCCATACGGTTGCACGCCAAGGGCACGCCACTCCCGTATGGTCATCCAACGGCTGTGACGACGATAAACCTGTGGGCAGCGCGGCGCGGTCAGGGCGGTACGGAGGGCCGCTCGGTTTAGCGTCGCAGGCACTCGCGCGGCGAAGCCCCAGCCAATACCCGGCTTCCAGCCCGCCTCGCGCAGGTAATTGGCGATGGATGCCAGTGCATCCGCCTGGCTGCCCCAGATGTCTGCAGAACCATTGCCGTCACCATCGCGGGCCAGCCGAAGCACGCTCGTTGGCATGAACTGTGGATATCCGGTGGCACCTGCCCAACTGCCCTTGAGCCGAGACCGAGGCGTTCCCCGATCGATCAACTGCAGGGCGGCGATTGTCTCGGCTTCGAAGAAATCGCGTCGGCGCCCCTCGTAAGCAAGCGTGGCGAGTACCTGAACCAGATCGAATGTGCCGACCACTTGCCCGTAACTTGTCTCATGTCCAAAGATTGCCAGCAGCACCGCCGGGTCGACCCCATAACGCTGTTCGATATACCGCAACTGGCCGGCGGAGGCCGCAAACCGAGCGGCGCCGCGCGTGATCAGGTCGCGGCTGACGTGTTCACGCCGATAGGGAGCGAACGGCGGAATGATGCCGCTATTCGGAGGTCCGCCGGGCTGCGCCCGATCCAATTGGACCACCCGCGCATTGATCGTGAGCGCCGGAATGGTTGCCGCTATCGTGGCCTCGCGAACGCCGACCGCCCTGGCCCTGGCGGCAAGGTGAAGTTTGTACGTGCCCCAACTGCTTAGGGTGCTGCTCGCTGGAGACGGCCCGACTATCGGTCGAACCGCCGGTGCAAGCTGCGCCGGGATAGGCGCCCGGATAGGTGCAACAGGCGCCGGCAAGGGTGCGGTCGTAGACCTCTGTTTTGGAACCACGGGCAAAGGTGCAAGTGGGTCCAATTGCGCGCTGGCCGGCGTCAATGCCGCCCCGCCGAGGCATAGCATCCCCAAAGCCCATCGTTTGGCCACAGCAGAATTCACTTTCTCAATCACGATTGCTCAACGCGCCGTCCCGCCTCGGCGTTCACTCGCCTTGCACGAAGCGTCGCTCTTGGGCAAAGGCGCGACATCCGTGCAACACGGATGGGTGGCCGAGTGGTTTAAGGCAGCGGTCTTGAAAACCGCCGTGGGTGAAAGCTCACCGTGGGTTCGAATCCCACCCCATCCGCCATTTGCAGGTTTCCGATCGTCTGCCGGTCTCCAGAGCCACTGTGATCTACGGGCGACAGTCCCTTCGAAGTCCAGCCGCGTCCAAGACCGTTCGACTGCAGCCGCGTCACGGTATGGGGAAGCATACTACGTCAAAGATTCATGCGTCGCTGAATAAGGTTCGGAATTGCAGCGGCGTAGACGGCATGCTCACTGCGAGCTGCGATCGCCATTCGGGTGCAACTGCATGCGCGCGGCTGTCGCCCGCATGCAGTTGATCATCTCACATAGAATCAGATGAACCCGAAATCATCGATATGGAGCGCGCTTTTCTGAACGTCGGCCAGCCAGCCAGCCTTAACAGAAACATCGTCGATCCGCGTATCCGCCCCGACCTGAGCTGCGTTCGGTTGGATAAACCCAAAGTCATTTGCATGGAGTGCGCTTTGCTGGACGCCCACCAGCACGACGGTGTTGCCAAGGCCATCGCCAATCCACGTATCCGCGCCCACCTGAGCTGAATTTGCCATCACTTGATTGAAGTTGGGGAATAGCGAACTGGAGAACAGCACTGCATCTTCACTACCTGCGCCGGCCTGGAAGTCAGTGATCACATCCACCCCAAAACCCGGCCGAATGATGAACAGGTCCGTTCCAGTGCCGCCAGTTAGCGTGTCGTAGCCCGCACCGCCTTCGATGACGTTGCCCTGCCCGTTGCCGATGATGATATTGTCACCCGCATTGCTAGTGCCAAAGCTCTGATTGCCGTAGCGCATGATCAGATTCTCAACGTTGGTAGGGAGGGTGAAGTCGACGTAAGCGTAGACGTTGTCTGCGGTGCCTGCGCCGGCCTGTTCAAACACAACGTCGCCAGCACCGTCCACCTCGTAGATGTCCGAGCCGGTGCCACCCACCAGAAGGTCCGCGCCGGTGCCACCTAGCAGCACATCGTTGCCGCTACCGCCGTCGAATGAATCATCGCCGTCGCCGCCATCAAGAGTATCGTTGCCGGCGCCGCCCTCGATAAGGTCGTTGCCATCTCGGCCTTCGATTACATTAGCCTGAGCGTTCCCGACGATGAGGTTGTCCGAGGCATTGCCCAAACCGTAGGCCTGACTGCCGGCGCTCATCACCAGGATCTCTACTTCAGCAGACAAAGTATAATCGGCCGTCGCGAAAACGCTGTCCGCTGCGCCTTCGCCTGCCTGTTCGACAACCATATCATTGATATTGTCGACGTCGTAGCTGTCCGAACCATTTCCGCCGACCATGAGGTCAAAGCCGGCGCCGCCAATCAGAACGTCGTTCCCAGCTCCGCCGTCCAAGAAGTCGTTGCCAGCGCCGCCTTCCAGCCGGTCGTTACCGCCGCGGCCCTCGATAACGTTCGCCTGGGCGTTACCAACGATGAAGTTGTCGGACGCATTACCATAGCCGTAAATTTGGTTGCCGTACGCCATGATCAAATTCTCGACGTCATCAGCCAACGTGAAATCGACATAGGCAAAAACCTGATCCAGGCCCTGACCGGCCACTTCGAACACAATGTCGCCGACCTCGGTGACCTCGTAACTATCTGATCCCAAGCCGCCCAACATTGTATCGTAGCCCAGCCCGCCCACTAACGTGTCGGCGCCATCGCCACCTTCCAAGCGATCATTACCAGTCAATCCGTTGAGCACGTCATTGCCACCGCGGCCTAAAACAAGGTCGTCGCCAGAGGTCCCATTCACCACGTCCGCGCCGTCAGTCCCAACGTACACCGGGGCGCCTGGCGCATAGCCGCCCAGATTTTGCGCGGTCAACGAGGTGGCGGACCTATTCTGAAAGGTAAGAAGCGGCGCGTAGTCGTCTCCTCCCCCGTCACGATCCATCTCAATGATCACATTGGCACCTTGTTGGGCGAGCCGTAGAAACCCCGTTGCGAATGGATTCGAAGTCGAATTCCAACCCGTCAGAGAGTTGACAAGGAAGGCACTCCATTCGACGCGATCGCCGGCCGCGAAGTCCGACACTCTAATGGTGCCTTCGAGCCCAGCCCCAAGCTGGCTGTCGAGCTCCAAGATGTCCGCTCCGGCTCCCAAGGTGATCACTGCGGAACCCGCGACACTGACCAGCCGGACTAGATCCGCTCCATCACCCATATCGGCTGACAAGCTGCTGATAGTGGCATTCTGATAGACCAAGGTGTCGTCACCAATGCCGCCTTCGACTCTGATTTGCTCGGCCGAAGTTCCTACCCCATGCGTAACCGTGATGAAGTCGTTGCCATCTTCCCCGCGAAGAGTGTCCGACCCGTTATCAAGATCATCAAGCCGGTCATTGCCAAGGCCACCAAGAAGCAGGTCGTTGCCGACGCCGCCGTTCAAGGTGTCGTCGCCGGCGCCGCCGTCGAGATTGTCGTTGCCGGCCAATCCCAGCAAAGTGTCGTTGCCGTCTAGGCCGACCAGAAAGTCGTCGTCGCTCGTGCCGGAAAGGGCCTCGTCAAGCGCCGTACCCACGATCGCGTTGTTATAAATCCTCAAGGACGAGTCCTGGGCACCAAAGGTCGACGCCTGATACGTCCAGCCAATCGCCAGGTCGTTGGAGCCAAATCCTGTGAGCACCGGTGACTGGGCGTTGAGTGCGTTCGGATTGCTGACGATGAATGCTTGGCCGACCGCCACGGCGTTCCCGTCATAGATTTGCGCAACAGCGTCGCTGTGCTGGGCTTCTGTCGCAACATAGCCCACCGCAAAGCCGCCATTGCCAAGCGCAGTGATCGACTGAACAATTTGTCCGCTAATCGTGAAACCCATGGAGAGCGCAGCCCCGCTGGGATCGAACAGCTGGCCTCTGGCAGTCGAGGTGAATACGTTGTTGACGGTGATCGTCTCGTTCCAGGTGACCAGGATATTGCCCGAGGTCAGGCGCGTCAGGTGGCCGGACCCCGTCAGTGCGCCGCTCGTCGCCGGAATATCGATGAAGTTGGTGTTCGTGATCGATCCATCGACCGAATAGAGGGCCACCCGAGTACCCGACGGCCCCGAAGCGCCCGGAGCAAAGCCCGGCCCGTAGGTATACTGGATAAGCACCTGCCCGTCGGACAGCGCGAGCGTGTCCGTTCCAGAGCCGAAGGCGTTCGGCGAAATCGCTGAAACGGGCGAGATCGCATTGGCATGCGCATCAAGCGTACGGACGTCGATTTCCCGTGCATTGATCCCGTTTGACAGGCTCCAGGAAATAACCAGATTGCCGTTGGACGTCTCGCTTAGTGAAGGAGCGTCGACACTCGCATTGCGCGATGACAGACCCGTGCCAATCGTTGACACAGCCCCGTCGGCCGACCCGTGAGCGGTAAAGCTCTGTGCCACGACCGAGGATGACGGCGAAAAAACGGGGCCGCTGATCCAAGCGATAACAAAGCCACCGGAGCTTTTTGCGATGATGTCGGGCGCGGCTGCATTCGTGGCAAAAATCGATGTCTGCCCCGTTTTGACACCATGAGTGTCGTAAATCTCGGCGAATAGAGCGTTGTTCGAGGTCTGCACCCGGTAGACAAGAACGAAACCCCCGGACGCTAGCTGCGTCGACGTTACAAGCTGCGGCTGCTTGTCAAGCTCGGAAACCGCCGACGAACTCGCCGCCCACAACAGTGTATTCCATTTACCCATTCCCCCAAGAACTCGCATTCCGGGGTGTGGAAAACGCGTCGACTTCTCATCCACGGTCGAACGACCGGAATGCTCTCGTTTTATCTGTGGTTCACTCTAGCGCAAGCTTATGTTTAACTTTCTTTAGGTCGATAGGCTGGCTACACGCGGAACCAAGGCCGCTGACGATCGCAGCGGTGAGAGGCCACGAGCAAGGCGGCATGGGGCTCAATGCTGCCGCCGACTAGGGCTGCGCATGGTCGTGCGGCAGCCCTCAAGCGCAGTCGTCAGGCGAACACCTCGTGCAGATTTCCGACGCTTCCGCCGTCCTTAAGATTACGCAGCTCAACATAGAGGGCCGGCTGGATCGTGCCCCAAGCCAGATTGAACAAGGTCGAGGTAAGGAGGCTGCTTACAACCATCGCGATGCTCAGGTTGCGCATCGCTGTATCCGCCGAGTTCATCCCGACTGTGGCGCCCAGGCCGACTACGTTCAGGACGGTGGCCAGAAGCATGTAGGCCACGAACAGGATACATAGCAGTCCGAAGATCTTCCACCGCTCGCCCTTGGTCAGGAAGCGGCTGCGCCCGAAGGCATTCATGACCCCCTCGCGCTCCTCGACCAAAGCCGGCACGGCAACCGACCACATCAGCATCAGGATAATGCCGGGGACGAGCAACAACGTAAACCCGACGATCAAACCGAGCCAAAGTAGAAGGAACAGACCGAGGAGTGGGAGGAAGACCTTGAAGCCCGCCATGACGCATTCGCCAAAGCTGGCGCGTCGACCTTCGCTGTCGGCCACCGTGGCGCGGGTCAGCCCACCCTGAACCACCAGCGAGACGGCCATAATCCCGAGTGACATCAGGAACATCGCTCCCGTCATTCCGCTCACAACATTTGCATCCAAAGCGCCGGCTTGGCCAGTCAACGCTCCGCGGAATACCAAGGTTAGAATAAAGGCAGGCAGCGCACCCAACAGCAACGCCATGCCAATGGTGACCACCGGGTTGCGTGCCACGGTGCCGGACGCTCGGGCAATAACCCTCCCAATTGAGAAACGCTTTGTGTCTTCGAAATCCATTGCAACGCTAGCCATTGTCTTGCTCCCCCAGCAGATGGTCATGCTGTGCGTCGCAATGGCAACTGTCCAGTGCCTTTCATGACTTGCGTGTGAGCAGCAGGCAGGCGATGCTCCAGTGGGGACTGGGAGGGCGCGATTTCAAAGGGTACTGGCGCCGCTGCAGGCCGCGCGGCGGATTTCGACGCGGCCTATCGGTCGCTGCGCGGCGACAGCACAATTCAGTTCGGCCTTCCTCGGGCCGTGCCCGACCCCGAGCCGCCGGCGTGGATCGAAGCCTTTGGACGCTTCCTCCGTTATGTGTTCGAGCCGGTCGGCCGCTTCCTGAGCTGGGTTGGCAGCTTCCTGCCCGACGCGCCGTTCGCGCGCATGATCCTGTGGACGGTGATCATCTCGGCCGTAATCGCGCTTGTCGTGATCGTGGTCCAGCGTATCCGGCAGGGCAATTGGACCTGGCACAAGCGGACGGTCGCCAAACGCGCGGACCTCGACAATGAATGGCACCCTGAAGCTTCGCCGGTGCGGGAATGGCTGAACGAGGCTGATGGTCTTGCCGGTGAAGGCCGCTTTGCCGATGCCATTCACTGCTTGTTGCTGCGATCGATCGACGATCTCGCCAGCCGCCGGCCGCAACTCGCCCGCCCCTCCTTGACCGGACGGGAGCTTTCCCAATCGCCTTTGCTGCCCGCCCGCGCGCAGATTCTGTTCGCCTCGATTGCGGGCATCGTCGAGAGGAGCCTGTTCGGACGCCGCCCCGTTGAGGAGGCCGAGTGGATCGAGGCCCGCCGTGCCTATGGCGAGTTCGCCTTGGCCGAGGCATGGCGGCGATGAGCGCAACCGACGCCGACGGCGGACTCCACCGGGGACCGATGCTGCTGATCGCCGCGCTAGGCGTAGTCGCCTTCATCGCGATGCTCGTTCTAGGCGCCTACGCACCGGATTTCAAAAGCGGGCGCAACGGCGGCACGCATGCGCTTTCAAATTCCGGCAACGGCTTTGCCGGCCTCGTTCGCTTGGCCTCGGACACTGGTCGCCCCGTTCAGATCGTCCGCAACAAGGCGCAGTTCGGCACCGAGAATCTACTGATAGTCTCCCCCGATACCGGACTGGCGCCGATCGGTGACATCCTCGCCCAGCGCGGCGGCCGCGTTACCTTAATCATCCTGCCGAAGTGGAAAACCCAGGCCGATCCGCTTCGCCCATCATGGGTCAGGGTCGATGGGCTGTTGAGCGATCACGTGCCCGAAGGGGTGCTTGCGCCGAGCACTCAGCTCGTCGTGACCCGGCGGAGAAGCAGCGGTGAGGAACTCAGGGTCTCCGGACCAGCCGTGTCACCAGAAATCGGCTTTGTCGCACCCCGGATAAGCCAGGCGATCAGCGGCAAGACGGTCAAGCCCGTGTTGTCGGATGCACGGGGCCGCATTCTGCTCGGACAGATTGACGACAGGTCGCTCTACGTACTGGCCGACCCCGACCTGCTCAACAATCACGGTCTCGCGAACCCGGTGCAGGCGAAAGCCGCGGTCAGACTGCTCGACGATCTCAACAGCACCGGCTCCGACGCGATCATGTTCGACGTGACCGCGAACGGGCTTGGCCACTCACGCAGCCCGCTCAAGCTGGCGTTCGACCCGCCATTTCTGGGCGTCACGCTGACCCTGTTCGCGGCGATGGTGCTGGCGCTGTGGCAAACGCTGATCCGCTTTGGCGCTCCGCAGCCTGCGACCCGCGCCCTGGCGTTCGGCAAAGCCGCTTTGGTCGACAATAGTGCCGCCCTGGTCCGCAAGGCTCAGCGCGAGACCCGCCTTGGTGCGCGCTACGCCGACGTAACCCGCCGCAGAGCAGCATCGCTGCTGCGCCTACCACCAAGCCTGGATGCGCAGGCGACCGACGCCCGGCTGGACGGCCTGTTTCCGCCGAAGCCCTTTTCCGCGCTCGCCGCCGACGCTGCGGGCGCTCAAACCCGTCCGGAACTCGTTGCGGCCGCGCAATCCCTGCATGACTGGACTGAGGAGATTCACCGGTGACCATCGACGACGTACGAACGCTTGCCAACGCCATCCAGACACAGGTTGCGAAGGCAGTCGTCGGGCATGACCTCACCGTTGAGCTGATGCTGGTGAGCCTGTTCTCGCGCGGGCATATCCTGCTCGAAGGTCCGCCAGGCACCGCCAAGACGCTATTGGCACAATGCTTTGCCCGTGCCGTCGGCCTCGACTTCGGACGCATTCAGTTCACCCCCGACCTAATGCCCGGCGACATCATCGGCGCGAACCTGTTCAACTTTCAGACGTCCAGTTTCACTCTAACCCGCGGACCGATCTTTACCGAACTGCTGCTTGCGGATGAGATCAATCGCACCCCGCCAAAGACCCAGGCGGCGCTGCTGGAAGCAATGCAGGAACGTCAGGTCACGATCGATGGCCAGTCGCATCAGCTTGGCGATCGCTTCATGGTTGTCGCCACGCAGAATCCGATCGAGCAGCAGGGCGTTTACCCCCTCCCCGAGGCGCAGCTCGATCGCTTCCTGTTCAAGCAGACGGTTGGCTATCCATCGGCCGAGGAGGAGCGTCGGATCATCGTCACCCACGGTGCCAAGCGGGAGGCGATGGAGCCGGACAGTTGGGGCGTGGAGCGCTGCGCCGACGCTTCGGCCATCGACGAAGCCATTGCCGCGGTGCGTTCGGTGTCGCTGGTGGACGAGATTGTTGACTACATCACCGCGCTGATCCGCGGCACTCGGGAAGTCCCTGACCTGGAAAGCGGGGCGAGCCCACGCGCAGGAGCGATGTTGGCCGGAGCAGCGCGGGCGCGGGCAGCGCTCGACGGCCGCGACTTCGTCATTCCCGACGACGTCAAGCAGCTTGCCCCGGCGCTGCTCCGCCACCGCGTGATCCTGGCCCCGGCTGCGGAGATCAATGGCCGGCGGGTCGAGGACATCGTGGATTCGATCATCGACACGATCGAGGTCCCGCGTTGATCTATCCAACCCGCACGGCTGTGCTGGCGACCGTCGCCGGCGCGCCCGTGGCCTTGCTGGTTGGAGCGATCGCGCCAGGGCATTGGTACATGGCCCTGGCCTGGCCTTTGCTCGTATCCTTGTTGAGCGCCGCCGATGCCTGGCTGGCCCGCGGCCCGGCCGAAGCGCGCCTCCACTTCCCGGCTAGTGCCTACGTCGGCGAACAGCGCGACGGCACTGTGGAGGTGTTCGTCGCCAGCCGCCCGAGAATGGCTGAGATGGCGCTCGAAACAGTGCCGCTGGTGGGCGTGACCAACGGCGACCGACTCCTCCTGTCGCTGTTGGAAGGCAAAGGCGCCGGACGGGTGGACTTGGACATGAAACGGCGAGGGATCGCACGATTCGATCGGCTGTGGCTGCGATGGACTGGCCCGTTCGGTCTGATGTGGCACGGTCGCACGATCGAGGCGGCGAGCACGGTTGCAATCATGCCGGACCTTCGCCCGCTGCACCGCCAGGGTCTGACGCTGTTTCGCCGCCACGCCGCGGAGGGCCTGACCGAGCCGATCAGCCGCGGCGAGGGGTCCGACTTCGATGCGATGGTCGAGTTCTCCACCGGCATGGACCGCCGAACGATCGATTGGAAGCATAGCGCGCGCAACACCAAGCTGCTTGCCAAGCGATACAATAGCGAACGCAATAATCAGGTCGTGTTCGTGGTCGATAGCGGCCGGCAGATGTGCGAGCCGGTGGCGGGCGTTCCGCGGATCGACCGCTTGGTGTCGGCGATGCTGCTGACCGGCTGGCTGGCGCTGAAGATGGGCGACCGGGTGGCGGTGCACGCCTTTGATTCGCGCCCTCGGGTGTCAAGCGGGCTGGTGTCGGGCAGCCGCGCCTTTGCCGAGATCGAGCGGGTCGCCGCGCGCATCGAATATAGCGGCGAGGAGACCAACTACACCTTCGCGCTCGCCACGCTGACGGCGAAGCTGACGCGCCGTTCGGTGGTCATCCTGTTTACCGAATTCACCGATGCCATTTCGGCCAGCTTCCTCCTGCGCGGGCTCAAGCGCATGGTTGAAACGCACGTCGTGCTGGTGGTCGTGCTGCGTGACGAGGAGCTTGAATCGATCGCCGCGCGCCGTCCGGCCAACAGCGACGACGTGACCCGCGCCATCACGGCTTCCGCTTTGCTCGAAGAACGCCAGATCGTCATCACTGGTTTGCAGCATTTGGGAGCGCACGTGATCGAGGCCGACCACGACCGGGTGAGCGAGCGGCTGGCGCAGGCCTATGTCGATATCAAACGAAGGAATCTCCTGTGAACGCGCGATTCGGCGACACCATGCCGCTGGTCAATGCAACGCGCTTCCGCACGGCGCACTCGGCGGAATGGCAGCGCCTGGATGAACTTGTGACGCGCCTCGAGAAGCGCTCGCTTCGCGCGCTCAGCGACGACGATCTGCTGGCGCTTCCCGGCCTGTATCGCACAACCCTGTCGTCGCTGGCAGTGGCGCGCGACACTTCGCTTGACCGGGCACTGCTCGCCTATCTCGAACAGTTATGCGCGCGGGCGTATTTCCACCTTTACGGCGTCCAGACCCCCCTCCATCGCCAACTCGCGCAGTTCTTCGCGCGTGACTGGCCGCGGGCGGTGCTCAGCCTGTGGCGCGAACTCCTGTTCTGCGTCATTCTGACCGCACTGGCAGCGGTGCTGACCTTTCTGCTCATCCGCGGCGATCCGAGCTGGTATTACAGCGTCATTCCCGAAGGACTCGCTGGTGGGCGGGACCCTGCGGCCTCCCAAGAATTTCTGCGCGGCACGCTTTATTCCACGAAAGAAGACGGTCTGGGCGCGTTCGCAACTTTTCTGTTCACCCACAATGCGCAAATCGCAATTTTCGCTTTCGCGCTCGGGTTCGCCCTTGCCGTGCCGACGGTGTTGCTGATCCTCTTTAACGGCATGATGCTTGGCGCGATCTTCGCCGTCTTCGCGGCCAAGAATCTCGCCCCGAATTTAGCGGGTTGGTTGTTCATCCACGGCACGACCGAGATCCTGGCGATTTGCATTGCGGGAGCGGCCGGGATCCGGATCGGCAATGCCATCACCTTCCCGGGCCGCAAGACTCGTTCGTCCGCCGTGGTGGACGCCGGACGGACGGCGGCCGTCGCTATGGCCGGAACGGTGATCATGCTGGCAGTCGCCGGCGTGCTCGAGGGCATCGGCCGGCAAGTCATTCGCGACGACGGCCTGCGTTTTCTGATTGGCTCGGCCGCTCTTGCCTTCTGGCTCGCCTATTTTTTCTTTTGGGGTGCACACAAGTCGGCCGCCCATGGCCGTTAAAAGGCGCGCAGCGGCTTCGATGCGGCGAAGCTTCGTCACCCCTGAGGGCGTGGACCTGGCACTCGAACTGGGATCGGCGGGAAGCCGCGCGGCAGCCTTCCTGATCGACGCATTTTTGATGCTGCTGATCCTGATCCTGGCCTCCGTGGCGCTGGTCTACAGCGCCGGGCCGGGCAGTTCGACAGTCGCCGGCATGCTGTGGATGGTCGGCTTCTTCCTGCTCCGGAACGGCTGGTTCACCTTGTTCGAGACGGGCAGCCGCGGCGCGACACCGGGCAAGCGCCTGATGGGCCTGCGCGTCGTTGCGCGGGACGGCGCACGGCTGACCGGCGGCGCGGTGATCGCCCGCAATGCCATGCGCGAAATCGAGGTATTCCTGCCTTTATCCTTCCTGGCGCAGCAAACCGCGCAAGGAACCGCCGACACTTTCCTGATTGCTTTCTCGCTGTTGTGGAGCGGCATTTTCCTGTTCTTCCCATTGTTCAACCGTGATCGCCTTCGGATTGGTGATCTGGTGGCGGGCACCTGGGTTGTTCAGGTCGACAAGGTCTCACTGAAGGAAGATCTGGCTTCATCCGCGCTGGTCGCCCGGCGCCACTTTCCGGAGCATGCCCTGAAGCGATATGGGATCTTCGAATTGCAAACGCTGGAGCAGGTGCTCCGCGACGAACAACCCGCCGCCATCGCCACCGTCGCCCAGACTATCCGGGATAAGTTCAACCTGCCAAGCGACCGCGACGATTACGGCTTTCTGTTCGACTTCTACGGAGCGCTCTGCGCTCGCCTGGAAAGCCGGATGCTCCTCGGCCAGCGCCGCGAAACCAAGTTCGACAGCTAAGCCGGGTCACCCTCGGCGGCACTTCGTGCCCTCCGGCCATACTCAATAACACGCTATCCAAGCCGGCAGATGACGGTAGCCGTGGACGCAGCAGGCCGGAACACGCAGCGATTAACGCCGTGTTCAGATGCAGAACTATCCTAGACCCCATCTGCCCTCTTTGGTGCACAACGACCCAAGCGTTGTCCGTCGTTTGGTCGAACTCGGCTTTCAGTTCGGCCCTTTCGCCGGGGTGGCGCCCCTTTGTGCTCGCCGCTAGAGACCGGGCGTTCTTTGATGTTCTTCTGGAGTTGCGACGTGGGCGAGCCTTCCATCCTGCCGTTTGACTGGTCCGATCCATTCGGCCTCGACGAACAGCTTACCGAAGAAGAGCGGATGGTTCGCGACACCGCGGAGGGATATGCGCAAACGCAGCTCCAGCCGCGCGTCACCGAAGCCTATCTGGATGAGACGTTCGACCGTGAAATTCTGCGTGAAATGGGTCAGCTCGGCCTCCTTGGCGCGACCATCCCGACGGAATATGGTGGCGCAGGCCTTGGCTACGTCAGCTACGGCCTGATCGGGCGCGCGGTGGAGCGCGTCGACAGCGGCTATCGCTCGGCCATGAGCGTGCAAAGCTCGCTCGTAATGTACCCCATCTTCGCTTACGGATCCGAAGAACAGCGGAAGAAGTATCTTCCCGGCCTCGCCGCAGGTGAGTTGGTCGGCTGCTTCGGCCTGACCGAGCCGGATGCGGGCTCCGATCCCAATGGTATGCGCACCCGTGCCACCAAGACGGCGAACGGCTATCGTTTGTCCGGTTCGAAGATGTGGATCACCAATTCGCCGATCGCCGACGTGTTCGTGGTCTGGGCGAAGTCGGAGTCGCATGGCGACGCCATTCGCGGTTTCGTGCTCGAAAAGGGCATGCCTGGCCTGACGGCGCCGGCGATCAAACAAAAGCTGTCGTTGCGCGCCTCGATCACCGGCGAAATCGTGATGGACGGCGTAGAGGTTGGCGAGGAGGCGCTGCTGCCCAACGTTGCCGGCCTCAAAGGCCCGTTCGGCTGCCTCAACCGTGCGCGCTACGGCATCGGCTGGGGCGCTATGGGTGCGGCGGAGGCCTGCTTCCACGCTTCGCGCGCCTATGTGCTGGACCGCCATCAGTTTGGCCGTCCCCTTGCCGCGACGCAGTTGGTGCAACTCAAGCTCGCCAACATGATCACCGAGATCACGCTTGGGCTTCAAGCTGCCTTGCGCGTCGGCCGCCGCATGGAAGCCGGCGAGCTGATCCCGGAGACCATCAGCCTCATCAAGCGCAACAATGTCGGGAAGGCACTCGATATCGCCCGCGTTGCGCGCGACATGCACGGCGGGAACGGCATCAGCGCAGAATATCAGGTGATCCGCCATCTCTTGAACCTGGAGACGGTCAACACATACGAAGGCACGCACGACGTTCACGCCCTCATCATAGGACGGGCGATCACGGGCATCTCAGCCTTCTGAGGGCCAAGCCGGGCGCTGGAGCACCACCGTCGGACCGTGATAATCGGTTTGGCAGACCTCGGTGAAGCCTAGCTTGCCGGCAAGTCGTAGGCTGGACGCGTTCTCAGGACTGATGATCGCCCAAATAGGTGTGGGCTCGATGGCGGTCTTGGCCCAAGCCAGCGCAGCGCGGCAGGCTTCGCCCGCCAAGCCCTGCCCGTGCGTCTCAGTGGCGAAGATATAGCCGAACTCGGGCGTGTTGCCGAATGCCGGCTCGAATTGCCGCTGGGCGGTGAACAGGCCGACGTTGCCTACCAGCCGGCCATCCCCGATCCTTTCGACGGCCCAACCGCCAAAGCCGTTCATCGCCCAATTCCCGGCCGCCGCACACATGCGGCGCCAGCACTCTTCGGCGCCGATCGGCTCGGAGCCGAAGTGGCGGTACACCGCCGGCTCCTGCATGATCGCCAAATACGGCTGGAAATCCTCGCGGCGCCAGGCACGCAAACGAACGCGCTCGGCCTCCAGCACTGGAGCCGAGCGCGCGATCAAGGAACAGAAACCCAGCTAACGGACAGGTGAGGGTCCGCTGCGAGGATCACTTCTTGCCGAGGGTCAGCCCGCCAAAGCGCTTGTTGAAGCGCGCAACCTGGCCGCCTGCATCGAGCATGCTCGACTTGCCGCCGGTCCAGGCTGGGTGGACCGAAGGATCGATGTCAAGCTGAAGCGTGTCGCCTTCCTTGCCCCACGTCGAGCGTGTCTGATAATTGGAGCCATCGGTCAGCTGAACCGTGATGGTGTGATAGTCGGGGTGCGTGTTGCTCTTCATGTTCTATTCCCGTGAAAGCGGCTGGTTCCGACCAGCCTGAGGTTATGCCGAGCGCCTAGCGGAGAGCGGTTCGCTTGACAACATCGGTCAGCCAGCGGAGAGCGCCCGGCGAGACCAGGGAACAAGGAAGCCGGTGAGAAGCCGGCGCTGTGCCCGCAACTGTCAGCCCCGCTGCCATCACGGCAAGCGCGGCCAAGTCAGATACTTGCCCCAGGTCTGTCGTCCGTTTCCGTGACCGGGATCAGTCAGGGGGCGTGGACCGGCGCGTGCGCTCCTTCCCAAGGAATGTGCGAGCTCCCTCCGCGACGACATCCGTGTCCTCGCCTGGAGTTTTGCGCCCGTGTTCCTGTCCGACCTCCCCCCTCCTCCGGCGCCGCCGGTGGCGGAGATTCTTGTCACCGCCAGCCGCGTCCCCCAGTCCTTGTCGGCGTCGCCCGTGACCGCGACTGTGGTCGATGCCGAGCGACTATCTCGTCTTGGCGAGCCACAGATCGTCAACCTGCTGCGCCAGGTGCCTTCGGTGGCGGTTTCAGTCGGGGGTCCTGCCGGATCAATCAGCGAGGTCCGGATTCGCGGTGCCGAAGCCAATCACACCTTGCTCTTCGTTGACGGCATTCGGGCCAATGATCCCGCCGCTGGTAACATCCCGCGCTTCGAACTGCTGAACGCCGATATAGCCTCGCGGATCGAGGTCGTTCGTGGGCCTCAATCAGCCCTGTGGGGTTCCGAAGCGATTGGCGGCGTCATAGCCGTGGACGGCACAGGACGCGGCCAGGACACATCCGCGACCGTGGAAGCGGGTTCGTTCGGGTTCCGGCGCGTAGCCGCTTCCGCAGGGCGAACCTTTGGCAAGTTGACTGTGGACATGGCCGCTGGTGATCAGCGTGCAACTGGCATCAACGCCTTTGCGCCAGCGCCTCCTGGCGGCGAGCGCGATGGCTATCGCAACACCAGCTTGCGTGGGCGCGCTGTCGTGTCGGCCGCTCAAGGCATCGAACTCGGCGTAAGCGGCTTTGCGATACGGGCAAGGAGCGAGTTCGACGGATATGATCCGGCCACCTTCGAGCGAGCCGACACACTCGACAACAGCCGCAACAGGCTTGCTGCCGGGCGGCTTTGGGCGCGCGTGGAAAGCAATGGCTGGACCGCGAACATCGGAGCTTCGACGCTTGGCAGTACCAACCGCAACCTTCTGAACACGACAGAGGTGAATACCACCCGAGCGGGTCGCACCACGCTCAGCGGACAAGTCGAACGACAACTCACGACCGGCGCTGTCGACCATCGCGTCATCATCGCCGGAGAAGCCACGCGCGAGCGTTTCCGTTCTGACAACCCTGCCGACCCTTTCGCTGACCAGCGCCGCCGACGCCATCAGAGGGCGATCACCGGCGAGTGGCGCGCGAACCTTAACGGCCAACTGAGCACTGACGTGTCCGTGCGGCACGATGCGTTCAGCAGCTTCGCCAATGCAACCACCGTACGGGCCGCGGCTCTGTTCACGGCAACTCCCGGTGTGCAGTTTAGCCTTTCCTACGGCGAAGGCATCGCCCAGCCGACCTTCTTCGACCTGTACGGTTATTATCCCGGCAGCTTCATCGGCAATCCGGTGCTTACCCCTGAAAAGTCCAAAGGCGTCGAAGCGTCGGTGAGACTGTCTCGCGGTTCCTGGCGACTATCGCTCGCCGCCTACCGTCAGCGGCTCCGCGCCGAGATCGTCGACAGATTCGACAATGTAACATTCCAATCCTCCGCCGTGAATGCGTCGGGGATCAGCACGCGCAAGGGCCTGGAGGCGGAGCTCGGATGGACTGCGTCCCCTGCCCTTCGGCTCACCGCGACCTACGCGTTCCTTGATGCCGACCAGCAACCCGACCCTCTTTTAGCCGATGTGCGCGAGCTGCGTCGGCCTCGGCATAGCGGGTCGCTCGTCGCCGACGGAGAGCTTGCCAAGGTGCGCTACGGCGCAGCTTTGACTTACACCGGCGCGCATGACGATCGACGGGACAGCTTCCCTTATGACGTCGTTTCGCTCCGCCGCTATTGGCTGGCGAGTGGTCGTCTTGGCTATCGCATTGCCAAGAACGTGGAGCTGTTCGGGCGCATGTCCAACGCGTTAGGCGCCCAGGCGCAAGACGTTGCCGGCTATGCCACCGAAGGAAGGAGTGTCCATGCCGGCCTTCGCTTCGATCTTCGCGATTAGTGCCGCCGCTGGCGTGCGGGTTGCGTCGCTCAACCTATGCACGGACGAGACGCTGTTGATGCTTGCACGTCCGAGCGAGATTGCGAGTGTCAGCTACTTGAGCCACTCTCCCGACGAGACGGCGCTGTGGCGCGCCGCTCGCCGCTTTCCGGCGAACAGAGGCTCGCTCGAAACGGCTCTCGGCACACGCCCAACGGTCATTCTCACCATGGGTGGGGGTGGCCGCGCCACGGCGCTAATCGCACGCCGAATGGGCCTGAAGGTCGTGAACCTGCCCTACGCGTCAACCTTGGCTGAGATGCAGTCGCAATGGACGGCTGTGGCCAAGGCGCTCGGCGACCCGCAACGCGCGATACCACTTAAACGCCAATTACATTTTCTCCAGTCGGACCTGCCCGCGCGGCATTTGGACGCGGCTTATCTTTCCGGCGGCGGCCAGTCCTTGTCCACGGCCTCGCTCGGAGCGCAGTGGATGCGCTTGGCGGGCTTGCGTCAGCGAAGCCTGAGCGGTGATCGACTTACCCTTGAGCTCCTGGCAACTGCTCCCCCCAAGCTACTGCTCCGAAGCGACTATCGGATTGGACAAGCCAGCCGTGGCACCGCTTGGATGAGTCATCCTATGGTGACTCGCCTATCCCGCCAAACCATCAGGACGGACGGGCGCGCCTGGACTTGCGGGGGCGCTCCCATGCTCGCCGAAGTTCGCCGGCTTCGCGCTGCGAGATGACCCGA
This sequence comes from uncultured Sphingomicrobium sp., assembly GCA_964243335.1. Classification (GTDB taxonomy): domain Bacteria; phylum Pseudomonadota; class Alphaproteobacteria; order Sphingomonadales; family Sphingomonadaceae; genus Sphingomicrobium. The sequence continues at coordinate 494,363 of CAXTED010000001.1, forward strand.
TCCATCGCTTTCTTGTTAACGGCTCTGCTGATCGTGCTGGCCATGCTCAGCCTTGCGCTTCCCTTTGGCCCTTTAAGCACCCTGCGCGATCAGGATCCTGCACTAGCGCAGTTGGTCGTGGCTCAACTGCGCCTGCCGCGCACCTTGCTTGCGCTCGGCTATGGCGCTGTTCTCGGCTTGAGTGGCGCGGCCATACAAGCATTGTTCGGCAACCCTTTGGCATCGCCCGACCTCACGGGCAGCAGCAGCGGCGCCGCCTTTGGAGCGGTGCTGGGCGGCTATTGGCTTGGGCTGAGCAGTCCACTGGCGCTTGCCGCCGCTGGTGCCCTTGGCGCTTTGATCGCCCTTGTCTTGCTTCTCGCTTTGGCAGGCCGTCGCTCCGACACTTCCACCTTGTTGCTTGCCGGGTTGGCAATCAGCCTGATCGCAGGCGCCGCGACCAGCCTTGCGCTCGCGCTGAGCCCGTCTCCGTTCGCATTCTATGACAGCTTCGACTGGTTGATGGGCAGCCTTGTTGATCGCAGCTTGGAACAAGCTGCTACGGCACTGATACCAGCCGGGTTGGCAGCAATCGTCCTCCTCCGATCCCGCCCCGCGCTTGATGCCTTGGCCTTGGGCGAAGACGTTGCGGCCTCTTTCGGACACAATCTTCGTCGACTTCGCCGCGCCGTGGTCGGCGCTAGCGCTGTGTCCGTTGGGGCGTGCGTGTCGGTGTGCGGCGCAGTCGGCTTCATCGGCCTGATCGCGCCGGTGCTGGCGCGGCGGCTGACCCGCAGCCACGCCGGCCGCGCCCTACCCGCATCAGCCTTGATCGGCGCAATCTTGCTGACGCTTGCCGACCTTGTCACGCGCTCGGCACCACTTGGCCGAACCATCCCGCTCGGCGTCGTCACGGCAATTGCCGGCACACCTCTGTTCCTCGCCCTGATCCTCACTCAGCGCTGGCGCATGACGCCATGACGCCTATTCTCCAAGCACAGAGGATTGCCGTAGCCGGGCGCCTGCTGCCGACGGACCTGAATCTTGCCCCAGGCACAATGACGGCGCTGATTGGGCCGAACGGAAGCGGCAAGACAAGCTTGCTTCGGCGGATTGCACATGTCGAGCATGGCGCGGGTTCGGTCGAGATCGACCAGCACCCCCTAGAAGAAACTGCGCCCGCCACGCGGCGCAAGATGCTGGCGTTCCTTCCCGCCAGCCGGGAGCTTGCGTGGCCGATCTCGGCGCGAGACGTCATTGCTCTTGGGCTTCCCGTCCGCGACGACAACCGCGTCGAAGAGTTGCTTACGCTGTTGCTGCTTCAGCCGCTTGCGGATCGTCCCGTGGATCGCCTCTCGACAGGCGAGCGCGCACGCGTGTTGTTGGCCCGCGCGCTCGCCCCTCGCCCGCGCTTGCTGCTGCTCGACGAGCCCTTATCCAATCTCGACCCGGCTTGGGTGCTGCGAACGTTGCTAGTGCTTAGGGCCGCCGTCGAACAGGGTGCGGCAGCGCTCATCTCGCTCCACGACCTCACGCTTCTGAATGGCTTCGATCGAGTGCTCTTGATGGGTGAAGGCGCGGTGCGGGCTGACGATGTTCCTGCAGCGATGCACGAGGAGGGGCATATCGCCCGATGGTTCGGAGTGCGCCTTTCGAACGACGCATCCGGATGGCGACTGGACTAAGGGTCTTTAGGAGGGTCGGCGATCATCGCCGTGAAGTTTGCCTCGGCCGCCAACTTGCCATTCACCATGGCGCGCCCGGCGAACTTGCAGACGCTGCTGCGCTTTTGAACGAACTCGACGTGCAGTTCCAGCAGGCAGCCCGGCTCCACTGGTGTGCGGAACTTGGCTCCGTCGATCGCCATGAAGTAAACCAGCTTACCGGAGCCGGCGAGCCCCAGGCTCTCGACCGCAAGCACACCCGCGGCCTGTGCGAGCGCTTCCACGATCAGAACCCCCGGCATGATCGGCCGGCCAGGAAAATGACCGGCAAAGAAAGGCTCGTTGATCGTAACCGCTTTGATCGCCGTGATTCGTACGTCGGGCTCTAAGCTCTCAACGCGATCGACAAGCAGCATTGGGAAACGATGCGGCAGCGCCGCCATCACCTGCCTGATGTCCAGCGGACCTCGACCGGTTTGTGGCACAGCGGCGCTGCCGTCGTTCATCGCTTAGCGACCCTGCGGCGCAGCCTGCTGCGGCAGCGGCGTAACGCTAACCGCCGGCAACTGCGTATTCAGCTGGGTAAGCACCTCGGTGGTAACGTCTAGGCTCGGGCTACGTGCCAGCGTGGCTTCGGTGTCCACGGCGATGTTCGCGCCGCGCGCCGTCATCACCGAGCTGATGATCGGACCAAGCCGCGCATCGATCTGGCGACGCACGTTCTGCTGGCTCGACTGCAGGTTTTGCTGAAGGCGCTGAAGCTCGGTATTTGCTGCCTCTTGGCGAGTCTGCAAGGCACGGGCTCGAGCCTCGAGAGCGGCGCCCGGCTGAGCGCCCTTCAGGGCATTGGCTGCCGTCTGAATGGACTGCGCTTCGGTGCGCAGGGGGCCGGCAAGCGCCTGCTGACGAGCCTGAAGCTGCGTGGCCTGCGACTGCAACTGTGTCACGGCGGCGCGGCAAGCGGTGCACTGTTCGTAGATGCGACCGTTGTCGACCACCACAATCACCGCGGCAGGAGCGCGCTGCGCCGAAGCGGCAGCTGGCAGGGCAATGGCAGTAACCGCAAGCGCGGCGGAAAGAAGCTTGGTCATCAGAATTGGGTTCCTACGTTGAACGAGAAGAGCTTGGGTTCATCGCCTTCCTGCTTCAGCAAGGCTTTGGCGAGATCGATGCGAAGCGGTCCGAATGGCGAGTTCCAGTTCACGCCGATACCAATGGCAAGCCTTGGCTTGGCGGAGTTGCCGAGGAACTCTTCCTTATAGCCAGGCACACTTGCGTAGAGTGCGGTTTCGCCTGCAACTCCGCTATTGCACGGCAATGGGTTGGCTGCATTGACGAAGCGACCCGGTGTTCCAACAGGCGCCGTGCTCAAAGGTACGCATGTCGCGATGTTGTTGATCAGATTCGGCGTCCGCAATCCAAACACCGATCCGACATCAACGAATATCGATGGACGAAGACCAAGGCTCTTGAGGCCTGAACTCAACGGCACCTGCACCTCACCGCGCGCCATATAGTAGGCGTGTCCGCCAAGAGCGTCACTGACCTGATTATCCTTATCGATCACCAACGCGCCGGTCGCATCATAGCCGGTGCGTCGAACACGCGGTCCGATGCCACGAATATCGAAGCCGCGGAGCGATGGGGACGGACCAAAGAAGCGATCGGTGATACGAACTGGATCCTGCCCGGCGCGCTTCGCATTCTGCAGCGAATGAATGTAGCCGCCTTCGACATGCGCCGAAAAGATTAGGCCACGACCAAGATCAATGTACTTGGTAGCGTCGGCTTGGCTACGCAGATACTTGACGTCGCCGCCAAGGCCGGCGAAATCCTGGCTGAAGACCAAGCGCTGACCACGCGTCGGACGCAGTCCATCGGTGTTGTCGAAGGCCACCGAGGCACCAATCGCCGACGTCAGGCGGGTACCAATTTCGTCACAAAGATACTGTCCCGCCAAGGTCGGATCGCAAACACCACCAGTGTAGAACGTGCCTCTGTCCAAGGTCAGCTTGTCAGAATTAAGGGTGTAGCGCGTGCCGACGTTGACAAACTCATTGACCGGGAAGCCAAGCCGAAGGCCGGCACCCGTGGTCACCTGCTTGTAGGTGGTATTGCGCGAATTACCGACATAGTTGAAGCTCGAGTAATCCCGCCGGTATACGGATCCGCCAAGCAAGATCTGGCGATCGAACAAGTACGGCTCGGTGAAGCCAAGCTCAATCGACTTCGAGTATTGGGAGTAATTCACCCCCGCGTTCAGTTCCTGACCCATGCCGCGAAAGTTATTCTGCGCAACGGACAAGGAGATGATGAAACGTTCGAGGCTCGAGTAGCCCGCAGAAACCTGCAACTGGCCAGTAGATTTCTCTTCGACATCAACGCCAAGAACGACGCGGTCCGGCGCGGATCCCTGCGTCTGCTTGATCTCGAGCTTCTCCTGGAAGTAACCGAGGCTCTGGATGCGGTCCTGGCTACGGCGAACCTTCGTGGCGTTGAAGGCGTCGCCTTCGTTCACCCGGAACTCGCGACGCACGACCTTGTCACGAGTGACGGTATTGCCCTGAATGTCGATGCGCTCGATGTAAACGCGCGGCGTCTCAGCAACCCTGAACGTGATGTCCATGGTCTTCGCTTTGGCATTTCGTTCATAGTTAGGATTGATGTCTGAGAAGGCATAACCGAGCTGGCCTGCGGTCTCGTTGAGGCGCGTCACCGAATCCTCGACCGCCTTGGCGTTGAACCATTCGCCCTGCTTCATGCTCACCAACGCCGTGACGGTTTCCGGCTTCAAGTCACGAAGTTCACTCTCGGCCGAAATCTTGCCAAACTTGTAGCGTGGGCCTTCCTCAACGACGTACGTGATCACGAAGTCGCGGCGATCGGGGGTAAGCTCCGCCAGAGCCGAGATCACGCGGAAGTCGGCGTAGCCTTGCGTCAGGTAATAAGCGCGAAGCTTCTGCTGGTCGGCCGCAAGCCGGTCTGGATCATAAGTATCATTCGACTTCATGAAGCCAAGTACGCCGCCGGCCTGACGGGTATACATTTCCTTGCGCAGGCGGTCGTCGGCAAATGCTTCGTTGCCGATGATGTTGATGGCGCGAACCTTGCTCTTGTCGCCTTCCGTGATCTCGAACACCACATCGACGCGATTTTGATCCAGCTGAACCACCTTCGGCTCGACGCGCGCGCCAAAGCGACCCTGGCGCTTGTACAGTTCCACGATGCGCTCGACATCGGCACGAGCCTTGGTCCGGGTGAAGATCTGCCTCGGAGAAAGCTTGATCTCCGGCGTGATCTTGTCATCCTTGATGCGCTTATTGCCCTCAAGGACGATACGGTTGATCACCGGATTCTCGCGTATCTCGATAACCAGATTGCCGGTTTCGGTGCCGCTGATCTGCGCGTCTGCGAACAGCTCCGTTGCGTACAGGTCCTTGATGGCCTGATCGAGCGACTCACGCGTATAAGCCACGCCCGGCGTAAGATTGGCATATTGGCGAACCGTCTCTGCCTCCAGCCGCTCGGCACCGCGGACCGCCACCGACCGGATCATCCCGCCAGTGTTCACTGGGCCAGTGCTTGCCGGAACAGGAGCTGCCGTAGCAGGACTTGCCGGGGCGGGAGTTGCCGGAACCGGACTTTCCAAAGCTGGAGTTGCCAGAGGCGGACTTTCCGGAGCAGGTGTCGTCGGAACGGCCGTTGTCGGCGCTGGAACAGGTTGAGTGACCGCGGGAGCAGCCTGCTCCTGTGCCCATGCAGGCGCGGCTACACCACTCAGCATGGTGGTAAGCAGCAGGCTCGCGCTCAAGCGCTTCGAGCTAATCGTCTTGAAACTCACAAACGTCCCCGCCTCATCATTCTTGGTTCACCGGCGGCTGATGCCCCGGCCATCGATGAAGTGCCGCCCGCCCTGCCTCAGACGCACACTTCATTCAAGTATTCCCCCGATCTAGCGCCCCAGCCGGTCCCACAGACCGAAGGAGCCAAGATCATTGAACGTGGTAAACAGCATGAGCGTTAGTAGCGCGGCAAGACCACCGCGGAACAGCCACTCCTGCGCCCGCTCACCCAGTGGACGACGGCGCACCGCCTCCACCGTGTACAAAGCGAGGTGTCCGCCATCGAGCATCGGAACTGGCAAAAGGTTGATGAACCCGAGGTTTATCGAGAACAAAGCGACCAACTGAAAGAACGCGAAAGCACCCAAGCTAGCGTGCTGGCCAGCGATCTGAGCCATCTTCATCGGCCCACCGAGTTCTTTCAACTCGCGACGTCCAGTAACCATCTGCCACAGCCCTTGCGCCATAGCGCGCGTTGTTTCGACGGTGTAGCTGGTAGCTTCGGGAATCAGGCGGAACGGCGACACGTGCTCGAACCCGCTCGGACGATTTGCGACACCCAATTGGCCAAGACGAATTTCCTGACCAAACCTGTCGACCTCGACCACCTCATTCAACGTGACCACGAGCCGAAGGGGCCGACCGCCGCGCTCGATCTCGAGCGAAATCGTCTCTCTGGGATTCATCGACGCTATCCGGCGTATCTGCGCAAAATTGTCGATGTCCTCGCCGGCCATGCTGGTGACACGGTCGCCCGCTTGGAGGCCTGCCTTGGCTGCGGCAGACTGCGGCGCAACCATTGCCACGACCGGCGGTGTCCGCGGCACACCGAGTACGGCGAAGAAGCTTGCGAAGATAAGGATAGCCAAGATGAAATTGGCCGCCGGGCCAGCCAGAACGATAAGGAAGCGCTGCCACACTGGCTTTGAATGAAAACTGCGCTCGCGAACCTCTGGCGGCAGTTTCTCCAGGTCTCGGCCCATGCTCGACGGGTTCATGTCCCCGACAAACTTGACGTAGCCGCCCAACGGCAGCCAGCCGATTTTCCAGCGAGTGCCGCGCTTGTCCGTCCACCCCGCGACCTCACGGCCAAAACCGATGGAAAAGGTTTCTGCCCCAACTCCGAACCAGCGCCCCACGAGGTAGTGCCCAAGCTCGTGGAAGAAGACGAGCGGTCCAAGTGCTCCAAGGAATGCGATGATGATCAGCCAGAGCGGCGGTTGTTCAAGGATCATGCGGCAAGCTTGCCTATGGCGGCCTGTGTTGAGGCACGCGCAAGCCGGTCAAGTTCGAGGACCTCCGGGATCGATCGGGGAATGGAGGTTACCATCTGTTCTAAGCTGGTTTCTACCAGCACGGCGATGTCCCCGAAGTGAATGCGACCGTCCAGGAAAGCCGCAACCGCGATTTCATTTGCGGCATTGAGCACGACACTGGCGCCTCCTCCCTCCTGCAAGGCCATCCGTGCCAGACGCAGAGCGGGAAAGCGCGTCTCGTCCGGCGCTTCAAACGTGAGGGTGGCAATCTCCAGCAAGTTCAATCGACGAGCCGCCGTGGTCATCCGCTCAGGGAAGGCCAGAGTGTGGGCAATGGGTACGCGCATGTCGGGCGAACCCAATTGAGCCAGCACCGAACCGTCGACGAATTCGACCAAGCTGTGGACGACCGATTGCGGGTGCACCAGAACCGACAATCGATCCGAGGGCATGTCGAACAAGTGGTGCGCTTCGATAAGCTCCAAACCCTTGTTCATCATGGTCGCGCTATCAACTGAGATCTTGGCACCCATCGACCAGTTTGGATGAGCCACTGCCTGCGCCGGCGTGACCCGGGCCATGTCGGCGGCACTCCATACACGGAAAGGCCCACCGCTCGCCGTCAGGATCAAACGTGCGACGCCTTGCGCACTTTGGCCGGCAAGGCACTGAAAGATAGCGTTATGCTCACTGTCGACCGGCAGGATTGTCGCGCCACTTCGTTTGGCTGCATCGATCATCAGGGCGCCGGCGGTCACCAACGCTTCCTTGTTCGCCAACGCCACGGTCTTGCCGGCTTCCACCGCTGCCATCACCGGAGTTAGCCCCGCGCAGCCGACGATTGCGGCCATGACCCATTCGGCGTCCCCAGCAGCCGCCTCGGCCATGGCCTCGGCTCCCGCCGCAGCACGGATCCCGGATCCGGCAAGATGCTCCGCCAGTTGCGGGAGGAGTTCTTCCTGCGCAATCACCGCTAACTTCGCGCTCACGTTAAGGGAGGCGGCTGCCAAGCCTCCAACGTCGGTGTTGGCGGTCAGCGCCGTTACCTCAAAGCGCTCGGGTGCAGCGGCGATCAGGTCGAGCGTCGAGCGACCGACGGAGCCAGTTGCTCCAAGCACTGCGACCTTGCGCCGGTTCACGAGATACCCGCCAGAACCGCCAAACCCGTCAGCGCCGCGACCGGAACGAGGCCGTCGAGCCGGTCAAGCACTCCGCCGTGCCCTGGGAGGAGATTGCCGCTGTCCTTTACCCCAGCCTTTCGCTTCATCCAACTTTCGAAAAGGTCGCCACCCGCTGCAGCCAGTGCGAACAAAGGTGCCAGTACCAGCCATGCAAGGCTCAGCTCATTGGCGCGCACCCAGAAGCCGCCCAGCAATGTCGCCGCGATGACGCCGCCAACTAACCCGGAGATCGTTTTGTTGGGGCTGATCGATGGCGCAAGCTTCGGACCGCCAAAGGCTCTCCCGGCGAAAAACGCTCCAATGTCCGCCGACCAGGTGACGATAAAGGCCCACAACACTAAGGCGAAGCCCTTGTCTGCCAGAGGCTGGCCGGCTCGTTCGCGCACCCACAGCAGGGCTAAAGCGGGCACGAGCGCGTAAAGAAAACCGCTCAATTTCCAGCCGAGCCCCCAGCCGCGGGTCATGCGCGCCCACTCGAAATATATCATGGTCGATCCGGCTGCCACGAACACGGCAAAGGTCGTCCCGCCAAACCATTCGGCAGTAAGGGCCACGAATACCATCAGAACGCCAGTAATCGTCCGCAGGAGAACCTCGTTCATCGTCCGCCGAACCGGCGCTGCCGACGTGCATATTCCGTCAGTGTCGCGGCAAAAGCCGCTTCATCGAAGTCGGGCCACAGGGTATCCGTGAACACCAGCTCAGCATAAGCTGCCTGCCACAGAAGGAAGTTGGACAAACGCACCTCGCCGGACGTGCGGATCAGGAGGTCGAGCGGGGGGAAATCACGCGTTTGGAGACACGCTGAGATAGAGTTCTCGTCGATCGCGGCCGGGTCGAGTTGACCAGCAACCGCCTTCATCGCCAGATCACGGGCGGCGGCAGCGATCTCGGCCTGGGAGCCATAGTTCAGGGCAATCACCAAGGTTAGCCGGTCATTGCCAGCAGTTTCTTCAACCGCCTGCTCCAGTCTCGCATGAAGGTCCGAGCCAAAAGCGTTGGGCTCGCCGATCAGGCGTAACCGAACACCCTCCTTCTTCAGGGTCTTCAGCTCACGCTCTAGATAGAATTTCATCAGCCCCTTAAGGTCACTGACTTCTTCCTCGGACCGCCGCCAATTCTCCGACGAGAACGCGTAGACGGTGAGTACCTCCACCCCGGCATCGCGCGCGGCCTGAAGTGCGTTGCGCAAGGCTTCGGCGCCCGCTCGGTGCCCTGCAACGCGCGGTAGATGGCGCTTCGTTGCCCAGCGGCCGTTGCCATCCATGATAATCGCCACATGGCGCGGCACCGCGGCCGCCCGGTCGGCCGCGGCATCGGATCCATCGACCAACCCCGATACCACAAGCGGGCTATGCGGGGTCACTTACCGAGGATTTCCTTTTCCTTGGCGGATGAGGTCGCATCGATGTCCTTGATCGTCTCATCGGTCAGCTTCTGCACTTCGGCCTCAAGCCGCTTGCGCTCGTCCTCGCTGATTTCATGCTTCTTCTCGTCGATCTTCAGCGCATCATTGCCGTCCCGGCGCACGTTGCGCACGGCGATCCGGGCCTTCTCGGCATATTGCGAGGAAAGCTTGGCCAATTCCTTACGCCGCTCCTCGGTAAGATCGGGGATGGGAAGCCGGATGGTGGTGCCATCGGTAATCGGATTCAGGCCAAGCCCGGCCGAGCGGATGGCCTTCTCAACCGGGCCGACGTTCGACTTGTCCCACACCTGGACCGACAGCATACGCGGTTCCGGCACGGACACCGTGGCGCACTGGTTCAGCGGCATGTGCGCGCCATAAACTTCGACTTGAACGGGATCGAGCAAAGCAATGGACGCACGACCCGTGCGCAAGCCGCCGAAGTCGGACTTCAGAGCTTCCACGGCACCGGTCATGCGGCGCTGGATGTCGGCCTTGTCATAGGCGGGCATGGTTTCTCACTCCTCTGTGTGGACGATCGTGGCCGTGCCTTCACCAGCCAGCACGCGGGCAAGGTTGCCCGGCTGACGGATGTTGAACACCACGATGGGGATGTCGTTGTCGCGGCAAAGTGCAACGGCGGCCGCGTCCATGACTTTCAAGTCGTCGGCAAGGACACGTCCGAAGCTTAGGGAGTCATAACGCTTTGCGCTCGGCACCTTCTTCGGATCGGCATCATAGACACCATCCACGCTGGTACCCTTGAACAAGGCATTGCACTTCATCTCTGCAGCTCGGAGTGCGGCCCCAGTGTCGGTCGTGAAGTAAGGCGAGCCGACGCCCGCGGCGAAGATGACGACGCGGCCCTTGGCCAGATGGCGCTCGGCGCGGCGCCGGATCACCGGCTCGCAAACCTGATCCATCTTTATGGCCGACTGCACGCGGGTCTCGACGCCAAGCTGCTCAAGCGCGTTCTGCACGGCGAGAGCGTTCATCACGGTGGCCAACATGCCCATGTAGTCGGCTTGGGCCCGATCCATGCCCGCGGCTGCGCCGGCCATGCCGCGGAAGATATTGCCGCCGCCGATCACCAAGCACAGCTCGAAGCCTTCATCCTTGGCCGCTTTCACCTCGGCCGCCATGGCGGCCACGGTCGCGGGGTCGATGCCGAACTGGCCCGGGCCCATCAACGCTTCGCCCGAAAGCTTCAGCAGGATGCGATTGAAGCGGGGACGGGTCATGCTGCTGTCGTGGTCCTGACAAGGCAAAGGGGACGAGCGCGCTTCTATGGTGCGCTCGCCCCCTTGCCAACCTACTTATCGCCCAGTCTCTCGACGAAGGAGATGAGGTCTCAGCTCTTGTTCGTGCCTGCTGCGGCGGCAACCTCGGCGGCAAAGTCGCTGGTCGCGCGTTCAATGCCTTCGCCCAACTGGAAGCGCAGATAGCCCTTCAGGTGCACGGGTGTGCCGCACTCCTTGCCGCAATCCGCAACAACGTCCTTGATCGGCGTCTTGTTGTCCATGACGAACAGCTGGCTCAGTAGAGCGCTCTCCTTCTTGAACTTGGCAATCGCGCCGTCGACCATCTTCTCGACGATGTTGGCGGGCTTGCCGCTCTCGGACGCCTTCTCCGACGCGATCGCACGCTCGCGCTCGAGCAGATCGGCATCGAGATCCTCGGCGTTCAGAGCAAGCGGGTTCGCGGCAGCGATGTGCATCGCGAGCTGCTTGCCGAGCGCGGTCATGGTTTCAACGGAGCCGGAACCCTCAAGCGCGACCAGCACGCCGATCTTGCCGAGGCCTGGCACAACCGCGTTGTGGACATAGGGAACGACGACGCCTTCGCTGACTTCCAGCACAGCCGTGCGGCGCAGCGACTGGTTCTCGCCAATCGTGGCGATGTTGTTGGTCAGCGTTTCCGCAACGGTGCCGCCGCCTGGGTAAGTGGCATTGCCGAGCGCATCCACGTCGCCGTTGGTCTGCAGCGCAAGCGTCGCAACGTTGCGCACGAAATCTTGAAACTGCTCGTTCTTCGCGACGAAGTCGGTCTCGGAGTTGACCTCCACAACCGCGCCGCGCGTGCCCGACACGGCCACGCCGACCAAGCCTTCGGCAGCGGTTCGGCCGGCCTTCTTGGCGGCAGCAGCCAGACCCTTGGCGCGGAGCCAATCGATCGAGGCTTCCATTTCGCCATTGTTTTCGGAAAGCGCCTTCTTGCAGTCCATCATGCCGGCGCCGGTGCGCTCGCGCAGTTCCTTGACGGAAGCGGCCGTGATCTCAGCCATATCGAATACCTTTTTGCTCCCCTCCCGCTGACGGGAGGAGCAGGGGGTTGGATTGTAGGGAACGGGTGAGCGCTGCCTCTCGGCAGGCTCACCCCCCGGCTCCCTCCCGATCACGGGAGGAAGCGCTTGCTTAGGCTAGTGCGGGCTCGGGCGCCGGATCGGCAGCCGCGCCGAAGTCCTCGCCGCGCATCTGCGCGCCACCCGATTTGGCCTGGCTCGCTGCGGTGGCAATCGCCTCGCAGTACAGGCGGATGGCGCGGCTGGCGTCATCGTTGCCGGGCACCGGGAAAGCGATGCCGTTCGGGTTCGAGTTGGAGTCGAGAATCGCGACCACTGGAATGCCGAGCACATTGGCTTCCTTGATGGCGAGCTCTTCCTTGTTGGTGTCGACCACGAACATCACGTCAGGCAGGCCGCCCATGTCGCGAATGCCGCCAAGGCTCTTTTCCAACTTGTCGCGCTCGCGCGTCAGCTGGAGAACTTCCTTCTTGGTCAAACCGGCGGTATCGCCGCCAAGCTGCTCCTCAAGGCTCTTGAGGCGCTTGATCGAGTTCGAAATCGTCTTCCAATTGGTCAGCATGCCGCCAAGCCAACGATGATTGACGAAGTGCTGCCCCGAACTGCCAGCGGACTCTGCCACTGCGTCCTGCGCTTGGCGCTTGGTGCCTACGAATAGCACCTTGCCTCCCCGAGCAACGCTCTGCGACACGTAGTCGAGAGCCCGAGCGAACAAAGGTACGCTCTGCGAGAGGTCGATGATGTGGACGCCGTTGCGCTCGCCGAAGATGTACGGCTTCATGCGAGGGTTCCAGCGGTGGGTCTGGTGGCCGAAATGGGCGCCAGCTTCGAGCAATTGCTGCATCGTGACGACATTGGTCGCCATAGGGATAAATCCTTCCGGTTAGTCCTCTGGGAAGCGGGAACGCTTGCAGCCAGAAGGCCACGGCGCACCGGGTTATGTTGCTTCCCATGCGGGTTGAGAGACGCGTCTGTAGCTCAAGGCCGTTGGCAGTTCAACGCTTAAAGGCGGCGACAATCCGCTTGACAGCATGAGAACAAACGCGGAACATGCCTCAACAAGCCCGGTTTTCTGCCCCGCAAGGGAACAGAACGAATCGGGACGGGTTAAGTCCGAAATGAAGGGATCTCAGTGGTCATGCTCACCGTCCTTACCAGCCTAATCGTCTTCCTCACTCTTGGCGTAGCCGCAGCGGCGATCGCGGCGGTCGTCCTGGACGATGGCCACAAGATCATGGCCGCTTTGGCGGGCCGTTCGTTGCTTTCACAGCCCGTGCCGACACGTCCGCTTACAGTGCGTTTCAGCCCGCGTTATCCGGCGCAGGCGCAGCGTTCGGTTCGAGTGAAAGCTGAGCTTCGCGCCGCCGCTTGACCCGTCCATAGGACGCGATGCTGAACGGGATCATTGCCAGGTAGAGAATGCTGATACCCAGTAGCGACATCCACGGCTCAGTCAGCAGCGCTGCGCCGAGCAGCGCCACTCCGGCAAGAGCGAACAAGCGGTAGGAACTGCGCACTCGCAACGACGACCAATTATAGGTTGGCACGTTGGAGATCATCAAAAGCGCGACGAACACAGCCCAAGGCAGCACGACATACCAACTTTGGTAGATCGGCTCCTCTCCCGTAACCAACCACAGATAAGCGGGAACAAAGGTCAGCCCCGCGCCGGCGGGCGCTGGAACGCCGGTCAGGAAACCGGCTTTCTTGCGCGGCTGCTCCTCGGCATCGAGCATGGAGTTGAACCTGGCGAGCCGAAGGGCGCAGCATACCGCCAGCGCTAGCGCGGCAATCCAGCCGACCGGCTGCGGCGCATCCTTGAGCGACCACAGAAATAGGATGATGGTCGGCACCACGCCGAAAGCCGTGACGTCGGACAGGCTATCCAACTCGGCCCCGAATCGACTGTTGGACTTGAGCAGTCGAGCCAGCCGACCGTCGAGGCCATCGAGCACTCCGGCCGCTACAACACAGGCTAAAGCGGAAGGCCAATTCTCGTCGATTGCAAACAATACGCCGGTCAGACCGGTGCAAAGAGCCAAAGCGGTAACTGCGTTGGCGGGAAGCGCCCGAAGCGGAAGCCCATTGACGCGCCGCCGTTCGCTCACTGAGTCGCTCCGCGCAGCCCGGGATCAACGCCAAGCTCGGCAACTACCGTCTCGCCAGCGATCGCCCGCTGTCCAAGCAACAGGCGTGAGCCTGTGCCCGCCGGCAGAAAGACATCGATTCTGCTGCCGAAGCGAATCAGGCCAATCCGCTCGCCCGCGGTCACGGTGTCGCCTTCCTTGACGAACGACAGGATTCGTCGGGCCACCAGCCCGGCGATCTGCGTAAATCCGACACGGCTGCCATTGGCTCCTTCCACCACGAAGTACTGGCGTTCATTGTCCTCGCTCGCTTTGTCGAGGTCCGCATTCAGGAATTTGCCCGGGACGTAGACGACGCGCCGAATGATGCCTGGGATGGGTGACCGGTTGATGTGCACGTCGAACACCGACATGAAGATGGAGACCCGGGTGAACTCTCCCTCACCAAGGTCCGCTCGCAGTTGCGGGGGTGCAGGTACCCGAACGATCATCGTCACCAGGCCGTCGGCCGGCGAAATGATCAGTTGTGGGTCGATCGGCGCGGTACGGAATGGATCGCGGAAGAACGCCGCTACCCAGATGGTGACCATCACCAGCAGCCAGCTGATGATTTCGCCAAACCAAGCGGCCCACCCGTTGAACAGAAAAAAGGACGCAAGCGTGATCGCGGCGGCGATGACGACGTATTTGCGCCCTTCCGGGTGAACTGAGGGGAAGCGCCACTTGACGGCAGTCAGTTGGCTATCGGGATCGTCGATGACAGGCATATGCCTACCCTACAGTCGCAGGCTCGAAGCGACAACCGGCCCGTGGGTTGAACGGATTTGCAAGCCTCGGCCTCCCCGCTTAAGGCCCCGCCAACCCCATTCCATTTAGCAAGCAGGACGCCCCCATGGCCAAGATCAAGGTGAAAACACCCGTCGTCGAACTCGACGGCGACGAGATGACCCGCATCATCTGGCAGTGGATCCGGGAGCGGCTGATCCAGCCCTATCTGGACATCGATCTGAAGTACTATGACCTATCGATCGAGAATCGCGATGCGACCGACGACAAGGTCACCGTCGAGGCGGCCGAGGCGATTAAGCAATATGGCGTTGGTGTGAAGTGCGCCACTATCACTCCTGACGAGCAGCGGGTCGAGGAGTTTGGCCTCAAGAAGATGTGGAAGTCGCCCAACGGCACCATCCGCAACATCCTTGACGGCGTGGTCTTCCGTGAGCCCATCGTGATCAACAACGTCCCCCGCCTGATCCCAGGCTGGACCGATCCGATCGTTGTCGCCCGCCATGCCTTCGCCGATCAGTATAAGGCGACCGACTTCCTCGTTCCCGGCCCAGGCACGCTGACCATGCGGTTCGAAGGCACGGATGGCCAGGTGATCGAACATGAAGTGTTCCAATACCCTGCGGCCGGCGTCGCCATGGGCATGTACAACCTTGACGCGTCGATCCGTGATTTCGCACGCGCCTGCCTCCGTTACGGTCATGAGCGTGGCTGGCCGGTCTATCTGTCAACCAAGAACACCATCCTCAAGGCCTATGACGGTCGCTTCAAGGACATCTTCCAGGAAGTGTTCGACACCGAGTTCAAGGACCAGTTCGCGGCCGCTGGAATCGAATATCAGCACCGCTTGATCGATGACATGGTTGCCTCCGCGCTAAAATGGAGCGGCAAGTTCGTCTGGGCATGCAAGAACTATGATGGTGACGTGCAGTCCGACCAAGTCGCGCAGGGCTTTGGCTCACTTGGCTTGATGACGTCGGTCCTGACCACGCCGGATGGCAAGACCGTCGAAGCTGAAGCGGCGCATGGCACCGTCACCCGCCACTACCGCATGTACCAGCAGGGCAAGGCGACCTCGACCAATCCGATCGCATCGATCTTCGCCTGGACCGGCGGACTCAAGTATCGCGGCAAGTTCGACGCGACGCCGGATGTGGTTACCTTTGCCGAAACACTGGAGCGCGTGTGCGTGGAAACGGTCGAAGAAGGGCACATGACCAAGGATCTCGCCATTCTCGTCGGCCCTGACCAGCCATGGATGACCACCGAGCAGTTCTTTGAAGCCGTTCGCGCCAACCTTGACGCAGCGATGATCAAGCAGGGCGTTACCGCTTAGTCGATTGAATGCCAGGAGCCGGTCGGGCGAAGATGCAATTGCACCTTTGCCTGGCCCGCTCGCCAAGCGTCACGCCGCGATCCTCTCCCGGCGAATACCAAGGGCGATCGCCCGACCCGGGAAGCGGCGCAAGGCCGGCACGGCGGCGAGTACCCGCAGGGGCCAGGGAGGCTGGCTGAGCGGCTTGGCTCGTCGCAGAACCGATCCCAGAATCCAGCTTTGCGCAATCTGCTGCACGCGCTGGACGAGCCGGGTTGATCCTTCCCTGCGCCGCTGCACTTGCGCCAGCAAGGGATCCGGGTCTTCGCCGCGCAGCATCGCGGCCGTCAGGACATTAGCCGCCGCAACTGCATCCTGGATCGCCAGATTGATGCCGATGCCGCCCATTGGCGACATCGCATGCGCCGCATCGCCGATCGCCAGCAGGCCAGGGCGACACCATGACGTCAGCCGGTCCAGCGTA
Source organism: uncultured Sphingomicrobium sp. (assembly GCA_964243335.1). Classification (GTDB taxonomy): domain Bacteria; phylum Pseudomonadota; class Alphaproteobacteria; order Sphingomonadales; family Sphingomonadaceae; genus Sphingomicrobium. Next base: position 510,667 of record CAXTED010000001.1, read on the forward strand.
ACCTCGAGCAAGTGCAGGTCGTCCAACGAGCGCAGATCCTGCCGAATTGATCCAAGCCGCGGTTCGGCCATCTCGATCTCGGCTCGCAGGGACTCGATGCCGGCCCGCCGCAGCGCTTCGGCGCGTCCCTTGGGAAACACCAACGCACATTGCCAAAAAGTGCCTCGATCGACCCTCACGAGAATGCGGCCACGCTCGACCGCGATCCGCAAAGCCCCCTCTTCCGCCGAGCGCTTGGGCAGCTCGAACCAGAACACGTCGATCGGTGACCCAAGTGTCTTTAGCGGGAGGAGCTTGTTCTGCCGCACCAAGCTACGGCGACCATCTGCGGCGATCACCAATCGTGCCCGCACTACCTCTCCTGTCGACAGGCGAACACCTGCGATCCGCCCATCTTCCTCGACGTACCTTTCGATGCCCAAACCCATGCTCAGGGTAAAACCGCTGAACCGGCTGGCCTCCTGACGGAGAAAATCCAGGAACTCCCATTGCGGCATCATTGCCACGAACGGTGTCGCGCTCTTCAGACGGCTCAAGTCACCGACCACCAGTTCGCGGCCGCCAATGCGCAACTCGGCGCGCGCCAATCGTTGGTGCGGACGCGACCGGAAGCGCTCGAGCAAGCCCAATTGCCCGAGCACCTCCATGGTAGATGGATGAACCGTGTCTCCGCGGAAATCGTGAAGGAAGTCGTGGTGCTTCTCCAGCACGCGAACCTTCAGACCGGCGCGGGCAAACAGCAGACCTGCCATCATTCCGGCCGGTCCGCCGCCGACGATCAAGATGTCCAAGTCTATTCTCTGGGCAGGTTTCATCTCCGTTGGAGCTGACACGTGGTCTTCAAGCCTTGGTCAGCGCATCAGGCTTGTGAGCGGCCTGCGCGCCGTCGTCCGTCTCCACGAGATACTCCGGATTATCCTTGCTTGCCGCAACGTGGTGGCCCTTGATCTCGATCGGTGACGTAAGCTTCTTGACGACCTTGCCGGTCGAGGTGCCGCCGCTCGAATGCCACTGCACCTTGTCGCCAGCCTTGAAAGTCTTCTCCGCCATTTTCAGCCTCCTGATTGCAAGACTGTTCGAACGCCACATCCGCGGCTCTGGCTCCGTCGAGGGCGTACGGCACATGGTCCGGGCCGACACGCTGGTCCTTGGTAGCCCGTCAGGCGCTTACCTTGGCAATGCCCTCGCGTATCGCTGCAAGCGCTTGGGTTGCCTTGTCGCCGTCCGGCCCGCCGCCCTGTGCCATGTCGGGCCGTCCGCCCCCACCCTGCCCGCCGAGCGCCGCCACGGCAGCCTTGACCAGTTCGACCGCGCTGATGTCTCCCATCAGATCGGCGGTGACGCCGGCAGCAACGCTGGCTCGGCCCTCGTTGACGGCGATCAGGGCTGCCACGCCGCTTCCGATGCGGATCTTCATGGCATCTACCTCGGCCCGCAGTCCCTTGGGGTCCAGCCCTTCGACGACCTGACCGAGGAAGGCTACGCCAGCAACCTGTTCGGGTCCGACGGGCTCGGTGCTTCCACCGCCACCGCCCATCGCGATCTGCTTCTTGGCCTCGGCAAGCTCACGTTCCAGTCGACGCCGATCCTCGATCAGCGCGTTGACCCGGCCCGGCACTTCCTCGGGGCTGGCCTTGAGCGCTGCTGCAACTTCGCGCAGTCGGTGATCGCGGGCTACGAGCCACTGGCGAGCACCCTCTCCAGTCAGCGCCTCGATCCGCCGAATGCCCGATGACACGGCGCTTTCCGCAATGATCCTGAACAGGCCGATGTCGCCAAGCGCGTTCACGTGCGTGCCGCCGCACAGCTCTACCGAATAGGTATTGTCATCCGCCAAGCCCATCGAGAGCACACGGACCTCGTCGCCATACTTCTCGCCGAACAGCGCCATTGCACCCTCGGCGATCGCTTCGTCGGGCGTCATCAAACGCGTGCTGACCGGCTGATTGTGGCGGATGTGCCAATTCACCTCGGTCTCAATCGTGGCAATATCGTCTGGGGTCAGTGGCGACGGGTGCGAGAAGTCGAAGCGAAGGCGATCTGGGGCGACAAGGCTGCCCTTTTGAGAGACGTGCGTGCCCAGACGGTGTCGGAGAGCGGCGTGAAGCAAATGGGTCGCGCTGTGATTGGCCCGCGTTGCGCGGCGCCGCTCCTCATCGACGGACTGGGTGAGGGTGTCGCCGACCGCGAAAGTTCCGAAAGTTCCGCGAACGGACATTACATGCAATTTGCCAAGCTTCTTGGAAGTCTCGGTAACGTCGCCTTCGAACCTGTTGTTTGCGCTTAGCTTTCCTGAGTCGCCGACCTGCCCTCCGCTTTCCGCATAGAACGGTGTTTGATTGAGCAGCACCTGCACCGTTTCGCCGGCAGCCGCGGCGCTTACGCGCTGTCCGTCCTCGACGATCGCCAGCACGACGCCTTCGCCGACATGGCCGGCATAACCGGTGAACTCCGTGCTCCCGAACTCTTCCACGAGGTCGAACCAGATGTCGTCGGACGCTTTGTCCCCCGAGCCCTTCCAGGCCGCACGCGCTGCTGCCTTCTGAGCCGCCATCGCCCTATCAAAGCCCGATCGGTCCACCTGCAGACCGCGGGCGCGCAGCGCGTCCTCCGTGAGATCATAAGGGAAACCGAACGTGTCGTAGAGCTTGAAAGCGGTCTCGCCCGGGAGCGTACCGCCGTCGGTCATGGAGCCCGTGGCTTCGTCGAGAAGCTTCAAACCATTGGCTAGAGTCTGACGAAACCGGCCCTCCTCCTGGCGAAGCGTTGCCTCGATCAGCGGCTGCGCTCGAAGCAACTCCGGGTATGCCGCGCCCATCTCGCCGACGAGCGAGGGCACGAGCCGGTGCATGAGCGGCTCAGCGGCCCCGAGAAGATGCGCGTGCCGCATTGCTCGGCGCATGATCCGCCGGAGCACATAGCCGCGTCCTTCATTGGCCGGCAGAACGCCGTCGGCGATCAGGAAGCCGCTTGCCCGCAAGTGGTCGGCGATGACCCGGTGCGATGCCCGCTGCGTTCCCTCGGCACGTGTGCGGGTCAGGTCTTCCGACGCCGCGATCAGCGCCTTGAAGGTGTCGGTCTCGTAATTGTCGTGCACGCCCTGCATCACGGCGGCGATGCGCTCCAGCCCCATGCCGGTGTCGATGCTCTTGGCCGGAAGGTCGCCGACGATCTCGCCCGCGACCTGCACGTTCTGCATGAAGACGAGATTCCAGATCTCGACGAACCGGTCTCCATCCTCGTCCGGGCTGCCAGGGGGACCACCGGGGATATGCGCGCCATGGTCGTAGAAGATTTCCGAACATGGACCGCACGGACCATCGTCGCCCATTGCCCAGAAGTTGTCTTTGGTTGCGATGCGGATGATGCGCTCGTCGGGCAGGCCGGCGATCTTCTGCCACAGGCCAAAGGCCTCATCGTCGGTGTGGTAGACCGTGACCGTCAGCCGTGACGGATCAAGTCCCCACTCGCGCGTGCACAAGGTCCAGGCGTGCAGGATCGCCTGCTCCTTAAAGTAATCGCCGAACGAGAAATTACCGAGCATCTCGAAAAAGGTGTGGTGACGCGCGGTGTAGCCGACATTGTCCAGGTCGTTGTGCTTGCCGCCCGCGCGGACGCACTTCTGCGAGGAAGCTGCCGTGGTGAACGGACGCGTCTCCAGACCGGTGAACACATTCTTGAACGGCACCATGCCCGCGTTGACGAACATCAACGTAGGATCGTTGTCGGGCACCAGCGGCGCGGAAGGCTGCCGCGAATGGCCCTGCCCTTCAAAGTAATCCAGGAACGAGCGGCGGATGTCGTTGGTCGAGGTCATGCCGCGCGCTCTATCATGGTCACGCCGCACTGCGGAAGAGGAACGGAAGGCACGCGGCGGCTGGTTGCAAACGGGCTCCTACATGGCAAGCGCCGCTTGGGATCGTTCAGGAGGAAGCTCGGATCACCAAGGTGACCACTAAGGCGAGCAAGACCAACATCGAAGCGCCAGCAGACAGAGCGAAGCCAAGGCTGCGCTTGGCTGGATCCTTGGCATAGGTGAGGACGTAGAGGATACGACCGATGCTCCACACCAAGCCGTACGCAGCAGCGATGCGGTCGCCCCACAAGGACGCGGCCAGCACCAGTAGAGGCACGAACAGCACGATCTGCTCGAGCGTATTCATCTGAGCACGGAACAAGCGGTCGAACTCAGGCGCGCCGCTCGTAGCGGGCGCCTGTACATTGTATTTGCCGCGAGCCCGCCCGACCAGCCCACCGGACCAGACGTAGACGGCCAAGCTGAGCAGTAGCGCCGCGATAGTAAGTGGATAGTTGGTCATGTGCGTCCCCCGGGGCGCGTGGGCGCCGCCAGGGTTGCTTGTCGCAGTCGTTGGCGTGGGAAGCCAGCCCAGGTCAATTCCCGGCGCAAGGCCGGGACAGGACCTGGGCCGCGCAGGCGTTTAGCGCGTGAGCTTCTTGTACGTCATGCGGTGCGGACGATCGGCTTCAGGACCCATCCGGCGGCGCTTATCTTCTTCATAGTCGCCGTAATTTCCTTCGAACCATTCGACATGGCTGTCGCCCTCGAACGCAAGGATGTGCGTGGCCAGCCGGTCGAGGAAGAAGCGATCATGGCTGATGACCACGGCGCAACCGGCGAAGTTCTCGAGAGCTTCTTCAAGCGCACGAAGGGTCTCCACGTCGAGATCGTTGGTCGGTTCGTCGAGCAGCAGGACGTTGCCGCCCTCCTTCAGCATCTTGGCGAGGTGGACGCGGTTGCGCTCGCCGCCGGAGAGTTGGCCGACCTTTTTCTGCTGGTCGACGCCCTTGAAGTTGAAGGCGCCGACATAGGCGCGAGTTTGCATCTCCTGCTTGCCGATGGTCATCAGCTCGTGCCCGCCGCTGATCTCCTCCCACACATTGTGCTTGGGATTGAGATCGTCGCGGCTTTGGTCGACGAAGCCCAGGCGAACGGTTTCACCAATGGCGATCGCGCCACCGTCCGGCTTTTCCGCACCGGTGATGAGCTTGAACAAGGTCGACTTGCCCGCGCCGTTGGCTCCGATCACGCCGACGATCCCGCCCGGCGGCAGGTTGAAGGAAAGATCGTCGAACAGCAGTTTGTCGCCATAAGCCTTGGTCAGGCCATTGGCTTCGATGACGTTGCCGCCCAATCGGGCTGGGGTTTGGATGACGATCTGCGCTTTGCCGACGGAGCGTTTCTCGGACGCCTCGACCAACTGATCGAACGCCTTGATACGCGCCTTGGACTTGGTCTGGCGCGCCTTCGGGCTTTGCCGGATCCACTCCAGTTCCTGGCTGATCGCTTTCTGGCGGCCCTCGTCCTCGCGCCCTTCCTGCTCCAGGCGCTTGCCCTTCTTGTCGAGGTAGGTCGAGTAATTGCCTTCGTAGATGAAGTATTTGCCGCGATCGAGTTCGAGGATCCAGTTGACGACATTGTCCAGGAAGTAGCGATCGTGGGTGACCAGGATGACGTTCCCTGGATAATCGACCAAATGCTTCTCCAGCCACTGGACGCTTTCGGCGTCGAGGTGGTTGGTAGGCTCGTCGAGCAGCAGGATGCCCGGTTTTTGCAGCAACAGCTTGGTCAGCGCGACGCGGCGCTTTTCACCGCCGGACAGATTGGCCACTGAAGCATCGCCCGGCGGGCAGCGCAGCGCGTCCATCGCGATCTCGAGTTGATTGTCGAGCGTCCAGCCGTCGACCGCGTCGATCTTCTCCTGAAGCTCGCCCATCTCCGCAAGAAGCGCGTCGAAGTCGGCGTCCTCGGGAGGATCACCCATCAAGGTGCTGATTTCATTGAAGCGGTCCATCATGGTGGCCACTTCCTGAACACCGCCACGGACGTTCTCCATCACGGTCTTGGTCTCGTCGAGGTGCGGTTCCTGCTCCAGATAGCCAACGGTGACGCCCTCGGCGGCCCAGGCTTCGCCGGTGAACTCGGTGTCACGGCCGGCCATGATCTTCATCAACGTGGACTTACCGGTGCCGTTTGGCCCGACGATGCCAATCTTGGCGTCAGGGTAAAACTGTAGATGGATGCCGTTGAGCACGGGCTTGGGCGCGCCTGGGAAGGTCTTCGACAAGCCCTTCATGACGTAGGAATATTGAGCGGCCATGGGGTCGCGTGTCCTTGTGGAGAGTGTGGTGGCGAGTGTTTGGAATGGGTTGCCGCGCACTTAAGCCATGGGAGGCGCTAAATCCAGTGCGCGCCCCGGACCTCAGTCGCGGCCGACCATCTCCAGCACGCCGGGCAGGCGGTATGCGCGATACTGCTCGCGAAGGGTCTTCTTGCTGAGCTTGCCCGTTGCCGTGTGGGGAAGCTCATCCACGAATTCGATCGCGTCCGGTTGCCACCACCTGGCAATGTGGGTGCTCAAGTGGTTGCGAATGCTCGCTTCGTCGACTTGGCTGTCGGCACTGCGGACAACCAGCAGCAAGGGTCGCTCGTCCCACTTCGGGTGAGCTACGCCGATCGCCGCCGCTTCGGCCACCCCTGGGCAGCCAACCGCACAATTCTCAAGTTCGATCGAGCTGATCCACTCGCCGCCGGACTTGATCACGTCCTTGGCGCGGTCGGTGATCTGCATCGTGCCGTCGGGGTGGAGCGCCGCCACGTCGCCGGTGTCGAACCAGCGGTTCGCGTCGGCCGCGTCGGTCGCTTCTTTGAAGTAGCGCTGCACGACCCACGGCCCGCGCGCCTGAAGCTGACCGGTGGCAATGCCGTCCCGCGGAAGCTCGGTGCCGTCCTCGCCGACGATCCGCAGCTCCACGCCGAAGGGCACCCTCCCCTGACGTGCGGTGTAGTCGAGCTGCTCGTCGTCTGTCATCTCGTCCCAATCGGCCGGCGGTGCACCGCACGTCCCGATCGGCGAGGTTTCGGTCATTCCCCAGGCATGGCCGACGCGCACGCCGCGCTTGCGGAACCAGTTGATCATCGCCCGAGGCGCCGCGCTGCCTCCGATGGTCACCGCCTGCAGCGCTCCCAAGTCCTCGCCGGTGCGCTCGATATGCTCGATCATGCCAAGCCACACGGTCGGCACGCCGGCCGAGTGAGTTACTTCCTCATTGCGGAATAGCTGGCACAGCTCGTTGGGCCGATAGTCCGCGCTCAGGACGAGTTTGCAGCCCACCAAGGGAGCGGCCCAGGGGACCCCCCAGGCATTGGCATGGAACATCGGTACGATTGGCATGACCACCGAACGTGCGCCCATGCCGAAAATGTCGGGTGTCACCTCCATCATCGCGTGGAGCACCGTGGAGCGATGTTCGTAGAGAACGCCCTTGGGATTGCCGGTCGTGCCAGAGGTGTAGCACAGGCCACATGGGTCGCGCTCGTCGCCTTCGTACCAGGCGTAATCGTCCGTTTCAGCGCCGACCCAGTCGGCGAATTCATCCTCGAAGCAGACGTAGTGCTCGATCGTATTCCACTGCGATTTCAGGGACTCGACCAGCGGCTTGAAGGCACGATCGTAGAGCAGGACTCGGTCCTCGGCATGATTGCCGATGAACGCCAATTGTTCGGCAAACAGGCGCGGGTTGATGGTGTGCAGCACGGCCCCCATCCCGCACGCGCCGTACCAGGCGGTGAGGTGATGCGCGTGGTTCATGGCCAAGGTGGCAACGCGGTCACCGGGCTGGATACCCATGCGCTCCAAAGCGCGCGCCATGCGCCGTGCCTGGCCTGCAACCTCGCGCCAGTTCGTGCGGGTGATCGAGCCGTCGGCCCAGTTGGAAACGATTTCTCGACCACCATGCTCGCGCTCGGCATGGTCAACGAAGCGCATGACCCGCAAAGGCCAGTCCTGCATCGCGCCAAGCTTGATCATCGGCCACCTCTCCTAGGAAAGGTGAAGGTGAACAAAAACGTGGCCACGCGCAAGCGGCGCAGACTGACGCGAGTTCTCAGAAGGGCAGGTTGAACCCGGGTGGCAGCTGCAGACCGGCGCTCATCTTCTCCATCTCCACAGCCGCGGCCTGGTCGGCCTTGGCACGGGCATCGTTGATGGCTGCGGCGAGCAGGTCCTCGAGCATCGCCTTCTCGCTTGGCTGAACCAGGCTGTCGTCGATCGCAATACCCAGAATGCGCCCCTTGGCGGTAGCGCGGATCTTGACCAGCCCGCCGCCCGACAGGCCCTCGACTTCGACGGTGTCGAGCGTGTCTTGTGCCTTCTGCAACTCGGCCTGCGCGTTCTGCGCCATCTGCATGATTTCATCAAAGCTGGGCATGGTGATTTCCCTTGTGGGTTACGGATTCGAGGGTAGCGCCGGGAATGGCGGCGAGCACGGCGGCAACGGTGGGTTCGGCCAAAATGGCGGCACGGGCGCGATCTTCTGCCATGCGCTCCTGATCTTGCAACGAGGGCTCCGCTTCATCGTCACTCAGGGTGACCGTGAAGGTGACGCCAGTCGCACTCTTCAGGGCTGTAACGAGGTCGCGCTGGAAATCGGGACCAAGCGGCCGGATCGGCCGAACGACAAGCTCCTTAGGCCCGAATCGGACCAGACCGACCTGATCGCGAAGCTTCAGCGCCAGCAGCGACTTGCCGTCGGCTTCAAGCGCTTCAATGACGCCGAGGAAGGTCCCGGGAGCGTGCGATACCTCAATGGAAGCGTTGGGAGCAGGTCCGCGCGGGCCGGCCGGCTGGGCGACAATGCCCTCGCCTGCCACCAGCTTCCCCAGCAACGTGGCGGGATCCGGCAAGTCGGCTGCGTGGATGATCCGCAGCATCGCCATTGTCGCCGCCTCCTGCGGATCGGGAGCGATCTGAACGTCCGTCAGGCCCTTGAGCAGCATCTGCCATAGCCGGTGCAGCGGCCCCCATCCAAGCCGCGCCGACAGATCGGCAGCCGCGGCACGCTCCTCGGCGGAAGCGAGAACGTCGCCCCCAGCCCCAGCCTTTGCCCGGGACACGGCATGCAAGCTGTCCATCAGCCCGCGCAGGAGCGCTGCCGGCTCGATCCCCAGCGCATGCGCCTCGTCCAAGCGCGCCAGCGTTCCCGTCGAGTCGCCGACCAGCAATGTTTCCAGCAGGTCCCGAATGCGTCCGCGATCGGCGAGCCCGAGCATGTCGCGCACGGCGGCAGCTTCGACCCGTCCGTGTCCATGGGCGATCGCCTGATCCAGCAGCGATAAGCCGTCGCGCGCCGAGCCCTCCGCGGCCCGCGCGATCACGTCCAGCGCTTCGGCTTCGACCTCCACCCCTTCCAACTGCGCCACGCGCGCGAAATGGGCCGACAGTTGCGTGGCGGAGATACGCTTGAGGTCGAACCGCTGACAGCGCGACAGGACGGTTACCGGGACCTTGTTTACCTCGGTCGTGGCGAACAGGAATTTGACGTGGGCCGGCGGCTCCTCGAGCGTTTTCAGAAGCGCATTCCACGCTTCCTTGGTCAACATGTGCACTTCGTCGATGATGTATATCTTGAAGCGCGCCGATACCGCCGAATACCGGACCGCCCCGATCACTTCGCGCGCGTCGTCGATGCCGCGATTGCTGGCCGCGTCCATCTCCACCACGTCGATATGGCGCCCTTCCGCAATCGCCCGGCACGGCTCGCAAATTCCGCAAGGGTCAATGGTCGGCCCGCCGGTGCCATCCGGCCCGATGCAGTTGAGCGCCTTGGCCACCAGCCGCGCGGTGGACGTCTTGCCGACGCCGCGCACGCCCGTCAGCAGAAAGGCATGGGCGATGCGGTTCTGCGAGATGGCATTGCCCAGCGTCTTGACCATGGCATCCTGCCCGATCAGCTCGCCAAAGCTCTGCGGACGATATTTGCGCGCAAGCACGCGATAGGGCGAGGCCGCTGCGGATTGGGCCAGCGGCTGGGCGGGCTGATCAAATCCAAGAGGCGGCGATTCGTCTTCATCCATCTTGCGGGTTTAGGCTGGCTTGGCCGCGTTTGCGAGCCAGCAGCCAAACTCATGCCGGGAACAAACCTCGACGTTGCAAGCATCCCACCCTTGCCTCATGCAGCCCGCAAATGGGGGGCACTATGATCGTTTTGCTGATTACCGGCTTGTTGTTGATGCAAACTCCGGAGCTATCGAAAAGCCTGTACAAACCAGAAAACTGCACCAATCCCGAGAAACGAGCGGAGATCCTGACCAGCGATGCTGACAAGATTCAGGTCCTGCAGCTCTTGAAGGCACATACTGCGAGCCGGGAAGGTCAATCGAAAGTTCTCGTGGAGCGTCTCGAGACACGAGCCAAGATGTCCAAGACGGAGGTTGCCGCCCTCTTCGTGAAGGTCTTCCAGGATGTTCGCTTCAAAGCGGCGGTCGACGCAGGCGCATCCTTGGGAGCCAAGATGGAGAAGGAATTCCTTAGCATGACGGATGCCAAGGACTCGATCGGGAATTGTTTCGCGGCCGTGGCGATGGCCGGGATGTTACCACAAATTCAGGCGAGCGCGGATCGCCAGTGGTTGTTGATCGACCAAGCCGTTGAGGCCGAGGCCAAAAGGCGGAACATCTCACTCGACGATTGATGACAACTGCCGGCCAAGGTGGGAGCCGGAACGACCCGGGACGAAATCGTTGTGGCTGCTTCCTTCCGGATCTGACCAGGTTGGCGACAGCCCCGTCCGCCCGACTCCCGCGGCGCCTATGCCGGGGTGCGGGCCCCTGCGCAAGTTGGCATGGCTAACGACCACGCCAATCGATGGCGCCCTGTGGCATGCGCACGGTCAGCGTCCCCAAGCCTGCATCCAATCGGATCTGGCACGCCAGCCGGGAGGTGCGGCCCACATGGGCGGCAAGGTCGAGCAGATCATCCTCCTCCTCACTCGCGGGCGGCAAGCGGCCAAAGTCCTCGGCCGCGACCAGCACATGACAGGTGGAACAGCTCATCTGCCCTTCGCACGTGCCTTCCAGCGGCTGCCCCGCCGCCTGCGCAACGTCGAGGAGATTGGCTCCGGCGGGCGCTTGCACTTCGATCGACAGCTCGCCGTCGGCATTGAGGAAACGGACGCCCACCATCGATCAGACCGCAACCTTGGTGGAGTATGCCGCCTGCGCCTGAGCCGCGGTGCGCAGGCGGCTACAAGCGATCACCAGTTCGGTACGGCTGGTGTAGCGGCCGAAGCCGAGGCGAATGGCACCGCGAACCTCGGCCGCCGAAAGGCCGATGGCGCGAAGCACGTGGCTTGGCCGGCCGGATCCGCTTGCACAGGCCGATCCCAAAGAAAAAGCGATGTCGCGGCAGTCGGACAGCAAGCGCGCCGCGTCCAGACCTTCGCGACTTAGATTGAGATTGCCGCGATAGCGCCCCTGGGTGCTGCCATTGACGATCCATCCTTCTCCCAGAGCCTCGCGGGCAGCCCTCCACAAGTCTTCCACATGTGCCAGATCCTCGCTTCGCCTCCGGACCGCCAGGGCAGTTGCCGCGCCAAAGCCGGCGCACAGCATAGGCGACAGCGTTCCGGAGCGGGCGCCTTGCTCCTGCCCGCCGCCATGCAGCAAAGGCGGCAAGTCGAGGCCATCCCGAAGCCACAATGCGCCAATCATCTTGGGGCCGTGCACCTTGTGCGCGCAGGCGGCGACAAGGTCCGGCCCTTCGGGGATCTTCATCCTGCCGAAGCCCTGCACGGCGTCGCATAGCATGAGCCCGCCGACATGATGCACAGCGTCGGCAATGTCGGCGATCGGCTGAATAACCCCAATCTCGTTGTTCACGAGCATGGCGGCAACCAGAAGCACGCTCTCGTCCAAGCTGGCGATGAGCGATGCCATGTCCACCAAGCCGTCACGGCCGACGGGCACCCTCTCGACCTCGAAGCCCTGTCGTCCGAGCGCATCGGCGGTGTCGAGCACGGCCGCATGTTCGGTCGCCAGCACCAGGATGCGACGGCGGTCGATGGGTGCGTTCGCCGCCACACCCTGCAGTGCCCAGTTGATGGCTTCCGTGGCGCCACCGGTGAAAACCGTTCGGCCGCCCGAAGCAAATCCCAAAGCCACCTGATCGCGGGCAAAGCTCACTGCCGCCGCGGCCGCTCGTCCGTCCCGATGCGCGCTGTGCGGATTGGCAAATCCATCGAGCCACGGCAGCATCGCGGCCTTGGCTTCGGGCGCGAGTGGCGTGGTGGCCTGATAGTCGAGATAGGTCATGCGGCCCGCTTCGCCGCTTCGCTCGCAAGGGCCAGCCATGCATCGGCGAAGGCATCCACCTCATCCTCGCTGGTCTCGAAGGAGAAGCTCACCCGAATGACGTTGGCGGCAACATGCGGATCCAACTCTAAGGCGCTGAGTACATGGCTCGTTTTCATCGACCCCGAGGCGCAGGCACTTCCGGCCGACACCCGGAACCCCAGCCCATCCAGGCGCACCAATTGCGCCTGAGCAGACATGCCCGGCATAGCCATCGCCCCAATCAAGGGGCTCCGTGGGCATTCGCCGCATATAATCGATCCGCCGGCGAGTTTCACCTGTTCTTCGAGACGCACTCGATTGCGAAGCTGACTCTCCATGGCGGCCACCCTGCTTGTCGCTCGGGCCTCCAAGGCAGCGGCCATGCCCAGGATCGCCGGCAGGTTCTCGGTGCCTCCACGATAGCCGCGCTCCTGCCCTCCAGTGGGAACAAGCAGCTTCAAGTCCCTGACAAGCAAAGCGGCAATGCCCGGCGGACCGCCGAACTTGTGTGCGCTGACGATAATCAGATCTGCCGTTGGAAGCGGCAACTTGCCCGCAGTCTGCGCGCAATCGACCAGCAGGAAACTTCCCGCGGCGTCCACGGCCTCGCCGATGTCCGCGATGTCCTGCACCACGCCCGTTTCGCTGTTGGCGTGCTGAACCGCGATCAGTCCTCCCGGCGCAAGGTGCAGCCACTCGGACAGGCATTCGGGATTGAGGCGTCCATCCGACCACACCGGCAAATTCCAGCCCTCGCCTTCCCGGACCTGCCGGCGAATGGCGTCATGCTCTACAACCGAGATTGCCGGTTTGGGACCAACAAGGCGGCAGCGCGCGAAGGCAAGAGCGGCGGCCTCGGACGCGCTGGAGGTGAAGATCAGTTCGCCAGTCCAGCCGAGTGCCGCCTTGATCCGCTGCCTTGCATCCTCGATCGCACGCTTGGCGGCGCGGCCATCGGCATGCGGGCTCGACGGATTGGCCCACGTCTCGAGACCGAGCATCATCGCTGCGCGCGCCTCCGGCAGCACTGGCGTGGTTGCGGCATGGTCAAGATAGATGCTGCGGGTCATGTTGGGACGGCGGAACTCGCAATGATTGCGCTGGGTTGACCCACGTCTATATAGCTCGACGTCGCATCACTGCCACTCCCTCCCATTCAGCCATCGCGAGCCTCTATGCCCGAAGTCATTTTTCCCGGTCCCGAAGGCCGCCTCGAAGGCCGTTTCCACCCCGGGTTGCGTCCGCGCGCGCCGGTTGCCCTGATCCTGCACTCGCACCCTCAGGCCGGGGGCACGATGAACAACAAGATCGTGCAACTGCTCTATCAAACCTACGTCCGGCGCGGCTTCGCGACCTTGCGGTTCAACTTTCGCGGGGTCGGCAAGAGCCAGGGGCTGTTCGACAATGGCGTCGGCGAATTGAGCGATGCGGCATCCGCGCTCGACTGGGTGCAGCAAATCCATCCCGAGGCGGAGACTACCTGGGTCGCAGGCGTCAGCTTTGGCGCCTGGATCGGAATGCAATTGCTAATGCGCCGGCCGGAGATCAAAGGCTTCATCTCCATCGCTCCGCCGGCCAACATGTACGACTTCTCGTTTCTGGCACCCTGCCCTTCGTCCGGGATCATCATTCAGGGCGAGTCTGACGAGGTCGTCACGCCGGGTGCGGTTCAGAAGCTGGTCGACAAGCTCCGCACCCAGCGGCACATCACCATCCACCATGACACCATCCCGGGCGCCAACCACTTCTTCGCCAATGAGCTCGACCTGCTCATGAATAGCGTCGACGGCTACCTCGACATGCGCATGGCCAAAGACGGCAAGCGCTGAGCGACAGCCAGGGCGCGTTGCCCGCTGATCGTGGCGCCTAGTAGTCACACACGATCGGCGGGACGCTAAAGGGACAAGTGGCGAGCCGCTGGCTGTCCGTCCTCGCTGCTGCTGCTTCGCCGCCGCTGAAGCGAGCGTGGCTCCGCTAGCAAGGCTACGCACATGGCGAACACGCCGGCCAGCGCCGAAGTACGCAGAGGATAATCGACGAAGCTGTGCAACAGCAGAGCGGCCGCCGCGATCGACGCCGCACGGGCGTAATACTCGGGTGCCTCGCCACGCCACACCGCGAAGGAGCGCCCCGCGAACCACAACAGGAATAAGGCAAGCAGGATGAGTCCCGGCACGCCGGCTTCCAACGCCACCTCGAAATAATCATTATGAGCATGGACAACGAAGGTTGATCCAACTGCCCCGGCGGCCTCCTGCTGGGGATAGAGCCGAACGAAGGTGCCGATGCCCGAGCCCAGAGGCATATTCTCGCTGATTGCGAGAAGGGTGAGCCGAGACATCTCCTGACGTGACGCGATGGAGATCGCGTTGCTTGCGTCCGAACTTGCGGTGGCGAATCGAAGGACCAAGGGTGCTGCGATCACCGCCGTCGCTGCGATCGCGATGAGCGCCACCCGAACGCCACGCGAACGCACCACGACGATCGTGCTCGCGGCAAGCACCGGCAGAGTCAGCATCCACACTGCGAGCGAGCGGTTGAGCGCTATCCCGACCAGCACGACGATAAGCGCGCTGGCCGCGGTGATGACCACGCCCTGCCCCTGCCGGGATGATCTGCCCCGCGTGCCGAGCGAACGCCCGATCGCCGCGACGAGAAACGGGATGGTGCACAGGAGCAGGCTGCCCATGTGATTGGCATTGGCGAAGAAGCCCGTTGCCGTTCCGAAGTTCACCTCGTTGTAGAGGTAGAATGGCGAGGTCAGTGAGTCCGGACTGGCGACCTGCGCCGCACCGAGCAACACACCGCCGATAGCGCCGAGGGCGAGCGCGGCGATCAGCCACGACACCCGGAAAGCACCAAGCCGAACGATGCCAGCGATGATCGCGGCCGGCGGGATCAACTGGAGAGCAGCGCTCCACGTGCCATATGGATCGAGGCTTAGCGGCATTGCGGCCAATGGCAGGCCAAGAAGTTGCAGGTCTCGGGCGACCACTGCTCGCCCAGGCAAAGCGGTCCAGACGGCGGACGGCAGAGGCACAAGCTGCAGAGCGAACAGGGCCGCTAGGAGAACGAATAGCCAGACGAGAGGGCGCGCGTGGGGCGCCAAGGCCATCGGCTTCGGGGTCGCCACTGCCCACAGCAGAATGGCTAATCCGGAAAGCTGAAGCAGAAGATTGCCCCAAACCGCTTGCGCGCTGCCGCCGAGCAGAAGGCACGCGAAGAGGTAGACAGGAATGATCAGCGACGGAAGCTTCTGACGCATCAACCGGCAACCTTGTCGAGACGAAGAGCGCTGATCTCAACCGCGACCGTTCCAGGAAACTCGGGGGTCGTGCCGCTCAGCGACAGGCTTTGCGCCGAGCATCCTTCGGGTACGCGGAAGGCCAGGGACAGGACCCTTTCCCCGCGTCCGGTCAGAGGCAAGCGGGCCAGCGGTGCGGTCGCTCGAAGGCAGGTCACGGTCCAAGCCAGGCTTTCGCCATACTGCTCTCCTGCTCCCGACGCTCTGAGGGAGAAGCGGTAAGCGCCAGCTGGCAGGGTCATCATCTGGCTGGCCAGAATCACGTCGTTGCGGCCATAATAGATGACCTGCAGTCCGCCGCGCTCGTCGGGGTCCGCAGAACCATCCCCTCCGCTGGTCAGAGTCCAGCCAAAGGGCGGCAGCGCCGTTCGATCGCGGAAACCAGCGTCGATCAAGCCAGTCGTTGGGGCCGCATTGCCGCTGAAGCTGGACCACAGTCGCCGAGCCTCGTCGTGCCGGCCCGCGTCAAGCAGCGACTTTAGCAGGCGCCCCTGCCACGTAGGCCACTTGCGGCCAGGACCAGGCGGCGTCAGCTTGCCGGCGAGTTGCAGGACGATGCCAGCGTTGGCTTGGTCGGCGGACAGTTCCTCGAGCACACGGCCACGCAGTGCTGGCTCATCAACCAGCAACGGCGCCAGCCGCCCCGCGCCGCCTGGCTGGCGCGCAAAGTTGGCGATCGCGGGCGCCAGAGCCGCGGCGGCCCCAGGCAGAAGCCGCGACAATTCGGTGACCTGAGCCATGCCAGCCGTTAAATCGCCACTTCCAAGCGCCAGATTTGCAAGAAGCAGTCTTGCGGCAGGGTCTCGCGGGTCGTGGCGTATGGCCGCCTTCAACAGACGTGTCGCCCGCTCGGGCTGACCGGCAGCAAGCGCTGCGGTTCCCGCTACCAGAAAGGGTTCGAACGCGAGGGGGTCACGGAGAGGAACTTGGTAGATCCGTGTCAAAGCGGCAGCAGACGGCGGCGTGCCCTTGCCCGTCGCGGCCCCAACGCCCGCAAGTTCGCGCTCCAGAACGCGCCTCGGGTGCTCGGGCCAAAGATTAGCCGTTGACGCACCGCCGAGACCCTCCACCGCAGCCAAGCGTACGGCTTGAACTCCAAGGGCCAGTGCCGCGATGCCGCTCAGCGCTGTAGCGGCGAAGCGGCGCGCAGACCCCCGCACGTCAGGCTTCGGACTGGTTCGTGATCAAGACGACGCGGTCGTCCTTTCGATTGTCGATCTGGCCGTAGCGGTAGGAATAGTATCCGTAAGCGCCTTCTTTTTCCGTCGACTTGGTCAACACCGCACCAAGGATGTGGGCACCGCCCGCCTCCAGCCGGTTGATGGCTTCCACGGCCGGCCGCGTGCGGCTTCGTCCGCTTTCGACAACGAACAACACGTTCGTAATCGCTGCGGCCATGAGCGGCGCATCGGCCAGCCCGAGCACTGGGGGAGCATCGATGATCACCTGGTCGAAAAGGCGGCAGGCCTCCTCGACAATCGCGGCGAAGCGACCGCTCGAAAGCAGGTCCGCAGGGTTTGGCGGCACCGGCCCGCATGGCAGCAGCGACAGATTGTCGAACTGCGTCGTTACGACATGCTGCGTAAGCTCTTCATGGTTGGTGAGGAGCTTGGTCATGCCCTGCTCTTCGTTCGGCGTCTTGAAAGACGGCTTGCGCAAGTCGGTGTCTATCAGCAGCACCTTGGTGCCGCGCCGGGCAAAGTTCTGCGCAAGCGCCAGAGCGCTGGACGACTTGCCTTCCGATGGCTGCGTGCTGGTGACCATGATCGCCTTGGGCGTCCCGCTGACCGTAGTGAAGCGCAGCGACGTGGCGATTGTGGAATAAGCCTCCGAGATGCTCGATGACGGGTCCTTGAGGTCTTCGACGAACGAGCCCTTGCCAACGCGCTTGGGAACCGTGCCAAGACAGGCGAGCCCCAGCTTGTTGCGGACATCGTCTCGGCTTTTGATCGTGTCGTTGAGGAACTCAAGGCCTACCGCGGACCCGGCGCCAAGGCCCAAGCCGATCAGCAATCCGGCAAGAATGTTCTTCGGCAGATTAGGCTTGAACGGACCGCCCGGCACCTCCGCATGATCGACGATGGACACTGGCGAAGTGCCAACACCGCCGGCCACGCCGATCTGCTTGTAACGCTGAAGCAAGGCATCATAGAGACCGCGATTGGTGTCCACCTCGCGTTGCAGGATGTTGTAGCGCACCGACCGGCCACGAAGGTTTAGAACCGATCCCTTCAGCTGTGCCACTTGCCCCTGGAGGGCTCGTTCCGCACCAAGTGCCGCACGATAGTCCTGGGCCAGCGAATTCGTCCGGCCACCGGTCACCTGGCTGGTTTCCTGGCTCATCTGCCGGTCCAACTCGCTAATCCGGGAGCGCAGGCTGAGCATGTCGGGATGGTCCGGCTTCATCAGGGTGCGCTTCTCGGAATATTCCGCTTCCAACGACGCCTTGGCCTGCCGCAGTCCCTGCGTGGCAGTGTTCACTTCTTGGGTCGGACCCGAGGAGAGCGCCTGACGATAAGCACCTTCGGCCGAGATGCGGCGTCCAATCGCTTCCGCCAGCGCCTTGTTGATCGACGAAAGCGTATCGCCCTGAAGCGAATCCCCGCCTCCAGAGCTGCCGCCTTCCCCGCCTTGGCCGCCACCGAGCGTCAGAATGCCTTCGGCCTGCGCATAAGCGACCAGCTGCCGCTCCGAGCGCTCGAGGTCTGTGCGCGTCTTCACGATTTGCTTCTCCAGGAAACGCCGGGCGTAGGCCGAGGATTCAAAGCGTCGCTGAAGGCTGGAGTTGATGAACCCATCCGCAAGGCCATTGGCAACGCCCGCCACCAAAGCTGGATTGGTGCCGGTGTAAGTGAATCGGATTAGATTACCTTCTTCGGGCGGAACCACGTTGAGGCCGCCGACAATCTTGCTAGTCGCCGCCGAAAGGCGGGAGATCGGCGTTCCTCCAGCGGGAACGAAGCTCGTATTATTGGCAAGGTTCAGGTCCTGCGCGACACGTTCCGCCAGAGTGCGGCTGGACAGCAGCCCGACCTGCGTTGCCACAAGCGAATAGCCGGTGTCCGTCTGCGGCATGGCGCCTTCCTTTTGGGAGAACACCTCCACCGTCGGTGGATTGACCTCTAGCGTTACGCCCGTGCGATATTCCGGGGTCGTCAGCATGCTCATCACAATGCCGGCAGCAACGCCGAGCGCGGCAGCGGCCAGGATCAGCCACTTCCATTCCTTCAGAACGCGAATGATCGTTGGAAGATCGAATTGTGGCCCAACATGCGGCACGCGCGGAGCCGCGCCCCTCGCGGCCGTGCCACCAACCACATGGTCCGACAGCGCCCGAGCGTCGCCCGCCACAGTTAGATCTTGGTTCACTTGAAGGTCGCCCCTTTTACGCTTGCGTCTATGCTTGAGAGCATGACGTCACGAATGTGTGTGACAGTCGTGACCGGATTTCGTGTCAGAATGGACGAAAGATCGAGAGAAACGGCAGATTGGTCAGGATCTTCTTCTGCAGAGCCTTCACCGAAGAACCGTCGACGACGATGATGTCACCCGCGTACACCGGTGGATCCTCGGCCTGTCCACGACGAATGCTCGCAAGATCAAAGGCAGCAGCCTGCCGCTTGCCGCCGATCGTCCGGAAAACGGCCACCCGGCGCGGATTGGCGTCCTCCGCGGTGCCGCCCGCCAAGGCGACTGCCTGCATCAAAGTCAAAGGCGCACCGACCGGGAAGGAACCGGTGGACTTCACCGCACCATCGACCGTGACGGACCGGCGGGTAGAAGCCTTCACGCCCACGGAGATATCTGGATTTTGCAGATATTTGGTGCCGTAGGTCTGAGTAAGTCTTTGGTCGAGTTCGGTGGTTGTAAGCTCGGCAGCGTTGACGGCGCCAATCAGCGGCAGGGAGATGTTGCCCGTCAGATCGACTTCATAATCCCCGCTAAGGTCCGGCATCTTGAAAACTCTGACGGAGATCGTGTCCAGCGGAGCGATCCGGTAATTTCCCTCAAGCGGAACCAGCTTCGGCTGGTCGGGCGCGCTGAGCGCAACGTCGTAGGGGATGGGTCCGCCAGCCTTGTCGGCGCAGCCTGTGACTAAGCCACAAAGCGACATGGTAACCGTAAGCGCGACGACGATACGCGCCTTTCCGGAAGAAGCCGAAGCTGGGTGGGACAAACGACCGTTCCTTGCTTGAGACCTGGCAATAAGAAACCTAGGTGAACTTTCAACGCCTTACCAACGGCCCCGCCAATGGCAAGCAGCACGGGAACGAGTCCTGAGGAATGTGCCCAATCACTGGGCCGCACGTGTCTTATTAGCGGCGCTGTTGCTGGTGAGCATCAAGGTACCAAGGCATGGCCGCCTTGATGCCTTCGTGCACCGAGTGCGTAGGCGCGAAGCCTAGCATGTCTCGCGCTTTTCCGATGTCGGCCTGGGTATGGCGAACGTCGCCAGGACGGAACTCACCGGTGATGGGTGGCATGTCGTAATGCACCTGGTATTGGGCTAACTGGCTTCGCAGCATCGCAAACAGCTCACCAAGGGTGTTGCGCTCACCTACCGCAACATTGAACACTTGGCCTTGGATCTCGTCGGGCGCCAAGGCGGCTAGCAGATTTGCCTGGACCGTATTGTCGATGAAGCAAAAGTCGCGCGAGGTCAGGCCATCCCCGTTGATGGTGATGGGCTCCCCCGCGATCATGGCTGACGTCCACTTCGGGATCACCGCGGCATAGGCGCCATCGGGGTCCTGCCTGGGTCCGAACACGTTGAAGTATCGAAGCCCGGTGGCCGCATATCCATAGGCCTTGTGGAAGGCCGTGGCGTAGATCTCGTCGATCAGCTTGGTTGCGGCATAAGGCGATAGGGGATTGCCGATCCGGTCCTCTCGCTTGGGCAAAGTAGGTTCATCGCCGTAGGTCGAACTGGACGCGGCATAGATGAAGCGCCCTACCCCTTCACGCCGAGCAGCATCGAGCATGTTGAGAAAACCGGTGACGTTGACCTCATGTGACGTCATCGGATCGGCCATCGAGCGCGGCACGGAGCCAAGGGCGGCCTGGTGGAGGATGACATCGACCCCGGCAACCGCCGCCTCGCACGTCGCCCGGTCGCGGATGTCGCCTTCCAGGAAGCGAAAGTTCGACCAGCGATCCGGGACGGCTGCTGCGATCTGATCGAGATTGCGCTGCTTGCCCGTCGCGAAGTTGTCCAGCCCGACGACTTGCTGATCAAGCGCAAGCAAGGTCTCAACTAGGTTGGATCCGATAAACCCGGCACAGCCCGTGACCAGCCAGACGCGAGGCGAGGCCCGCAGCGAATCCCGCAACGTCGCAAATTGCTCTTGGGTGTCGAACCAACGCATCACTTCATCGTCCTTCGAATCCGTATGTTAGGGCCGGCGCATGCGCCGCGTCTTCGCCGGCCTGCAGCAGCCACCGGTCACTGCCCTCGATAGCCAAAGCGGTTAAGCGGCCACCGCGATAGGCCCCGGTATCGATCCCGATACGATTGGCACGCTCGTCCACACGATCGCTGATGGTGTGGCCGTGAACGACGACAAAGCCGTGATCGCGCGTATCATCCAGGAAGTCACGGCGAATCCAGCGAAGATCTTGTTGGCTCTGGTCCTGCAGCGGGATGCCCGGCCGGATGCCCGCGTGAGCGAAAAGGTAGTCGCCAAAGCGAAACGTATCGCCAAGGCCTCTCAGGAACGCGACGTGCCTCTCCGGTATCGCTGTACGAACGACTGCAAGCTGTTGGACGGGCGTAAGCGAAGCGACCTCGGCCACGTCCGTGCCGTAGCTGGCGAGGCATTCGGCGCCGCCGAAGCCAAGCCATTGGCCGATCAGATCGCTGTCACCATCAATGATGCGAAGCAGCACCTCTTCATGATTGCCAGCCAGGCCGATGAAGCGAAACTCCGCTAGATCGAGAGTAAGAAGTTGCTCGATCACTCCGGCGCTGTCCGGCCCCCGGTCGATCAGGTCACCCACCGAAACAAGCACGAGCTTGGCCGGCCTGCGTTGGCGGTGGTCTGCACGGATCTGCCCCAGCAGATCAGCCAGAAGGGCGGAGTGACCGTGGATATCGCCAATGGCGTACAGACGATGGCCCGGCGCGCCAGAACGCTGGCGTGGGCGACTCGCAAAGATGCGTGAGAACATGTGGCCTCCCTAGACGCGCCGCGTGGCAGAAGGGAGAGGTGCCACCTGTCTCATAGCGGTCACATAGGCATCCATAACCCGCTGCTCCGCAAACTCGTCCAAGGCACGACGTCGCGAGGCCGACCCCATGGCTGCTCGATCCTCTGCGGACAGATCGATAAATCGGCACAGCGCCGAGGAAATGGAGGTCGCTGATTTCACCTCGTGCAGGAAGCCGTTGACGTCGTCTTGGACGATCTCGCGGCAACCGGGCACATCGCTGGCAATCAACGGCTTGCCCATCGCCGCTGCCTCCAACAATGAACGCGGAAGGCCCTCGCGCCATGACGGGAGAATCACCGCATCCGCCTGCGCCAAATGGGGGCGGACGTCGTCTACGGACCCCAAATACTCGACGAGACCTTCATTGATCCACGCGTTGAGTTCGGCTTCAGAGATTGCGCTCCGGTTAGCCGTGCCAAGGAAACCAAGCAGCGCAAACCGTGCGTCGGGATGCTTTTTCTTCACGAGCCGGATCGCGTCGACGAGCTCACGCAGACCCTTTTGAGCAAGCAGCCGGCCCACAAACAGGAATCGGAGCGGAGCACCCTCTTCGAGCTTGCGTTCAACAGGGGCGAAGCGGCTGCAGTCGACCCCCGACCCTGGAAGCAGCCGCGCCTGCTTGGCGCGCACAAGGCGATGAGCGATAAATAGATCTCGATCGTCCGGGTTCTGGAAGAAAACGACGGGGACACGGGCGAAGGCGGCTCGATACAGCGCCATGACCAACTTCCGCAGCAGCCCGCCCGAAAGAAAAGCGGTACCAAGTCCGCTTACGTTCGGAATGGCGGGCACACCGATCAGGCGCGCCGCCAGAGCACCGTAGATGTTCGGTTTGGGTGTAAAACTCAGCAGCGCGGCTGGCCGACGCCGTCGCAACATCCGCCCGATTGCCGCCAGCAGCCGCGCATCTCGCATGGGGTTGATGGCGTCACTGTGGATCGGGAGTGTTTCGACCGGTCCGAGAACGGCAGCGTGCGGATGGGACAAAGCTTCGTCGGGCCCCGCGACCGAAACCCGGTACCCCTCCTCCCGCAGGGCTTGGATCAAAGCGTGACGAAAGTTCGCCAAATTCCACAGGCTGTTCGCGAAGAGGATCAGAAGCGGTGCGGCTGGCGTGGAAGTCATGGCGGCGACCTCTAACGGCTTCCCGCCGCCGTTTCACCCCACGGTTCGTGAGTGTTACCCGGAAGCCACTTGCTTGCCTCGCCTTGGTAAAAAGCAGTCTGGCAGCAACTTGCTTAGCTTTATCTCGTTCATAAGGGTGGAAATCGCATTCGAAGCGGGGTAATTGCGCCCGGTGAGTTTGCGTATGGAGCGATTATGTCTGGGGCGATGAAGTCAATGAACTGGGTGGCTGCAGTAGCGGCATTGGCAATGTCCGCCAGCGCTCCGGCTGCCGCGGCAGTGAGCTCAAAAGCCTCGACCCCGACCTACAGCCCTTGGGTGATGATGTCGGCAATGGCATCGCAGGGCTCCGCCTCTGCCATGTGCGCCGCGTCGGCCTCGGCCTCCGCGGCCTCCATGCAGGGTGCAGCGCCCGGTTGCGTATTGCCTCAGGTCGACGCGCCGGTTCCGGTTGCTCAGGCTCCCGAAGCCGCGCCGCTTGACACGGCCGTGGTTGCGCCAGCAGCCGCCTCGGGCATTGGCTTCCTGCCGATCCTGCTCGGTCTAGCCGCCTTGGCGGGCGTTGCTGCGTTGTTCCTGTCGAACAGCGACAACAATTCGCGCGTGCGTTTGCCGAACAGCCCTGTCTAAGGCAGCGACCTTCAACGATACAGGAGGGTCCCGGTTCGCCGGGGCCCTTTTTGTTGAGCTTCGACGTCTTCGCCAACCCGTCGCAGCACACGACGAGACGCTTCGCCTGGGTAACTTCTAACTGGAACCGATAATCGAGAAGACAGACGCCAAGCCTCTTGGATTGCTGGTCTTCTTCGCGACCTAACCATCGTAGCGCGCCGCGAGGAGGGAAAGATAGCGGAAGAGATCGCAGCCTCGCTAAAGCGATCACCCATGTTGCAGAACAGCAAGCCGATCCAATTGGTCGCTCGCCATCCGGAAGGTCTCCAGCTGTGCCTGGAGCATTTCTCGCACCAGGGGATCCTGCATCATTCCGTGGGCAAGGCGAAGTGCAGCGCCCTCCCTTACAAGCACGCCTTCCTTCACCAATGTGTTGACCCTGCGCCTGGTAGTTTCCCTGTTAAGGCCTGTGGCCGCTGAGACCGAGCTCACGTTCGAGTCGCTGAGCAGCTCATAGGGCATCGGAACTTCCAGGCTTTGCAAAGAGAGGTCGATCTCGGATCGTAGAAGCTTTTCCGAATTGATGGAGAAGACGGCCCCAAGGATCATGATGGACTCGTAATCGGGCGTTCGCCCCATCAAGTGCGACGCGAGATTCCACCATCGCTCCATGAGACGCATCGTCAGCGTGGTGAAGGTCACGAGCACCAACCGGCTCTTTGTGCTCGCTTGGGTCTCATCAATCGTGACGGCCATTTGCGCTTCCAACTTGCCGCCCGCGCCACGCAGGACGGTACTCACCCGTCTTGAAGCACAATCTGTGCTCCTCAGCTATGTAACGAGGTCGAAAACCGAATATCGGAGGTGATCCAAGTCATTTCCGAGTACTTTGCGTCGTGTGTCTCACCCAGAATGATAATCATGGCTCCCCTGAACAGAACGGGTTGCCGCAAGCACTGGATGACGAAACAGCATGCCTGCGAGTTGAAGTGAGAGCCGCCGCCGTTGCCAAGAGCATCCTTGCGGAAAGACGGAGACGGACAAGCGAGTTCGACTCGAGCCTGTTCGGAGAGCCGGCATGGGAGATGCTCCTCGAGCTATTCGTCGCCGAGGCTTCTGGCATCGCCGCCGACGCTGCAGGGCTAGAGACCAAAGCCGGCGTAGCGATGACGACTGGGAGCCGGTGGCTCGATGTGCTGGCGGCGCAAGGACTGGTCGAGCGGCGCAGGTTGGGAGTGGACCTGTCGACCGAATTTGTAGAGTTGACGGACTTGGCCCGCGGAGCGCTCCAGCGCAACCTTCTCCCACTGTCCTGATAGCTGGCGCGGCATCCTGCTCCGGCGAGGCGGATATGACCTCCCGAAGCCTACGAAGGGCGTGATCTACTTGCGCTCCAAGATGCCTAGGCGCCTGGCCCTCGTCTAACAGCTCGAGGGCTCGCTCAAGATGCCGAGACGCGTCCTTCATCTAAGAAGGTCGCACGGCGGCCTATGCTGCAGATGTTCGCTGAACCTGCCAGTAGCAGCACACGTCTTTGTGCAAACAGTCCCTGCTTTACTCCGTCGTCGTCTTGGGTTTCCGCCCCCGCTTCGACGGCGTTGTCTCCGCAGGCGCGGCTGCGTTCGCTGGCTTGCGTCCTAGACCGATCTTCTTCGCCATGGCGCGGCGGACCTCAGCGTAGGCCGGAGCGACCATCGGATAATCCGCTTTGAGATTGTAGCGTTCGCGGTACTGTTCCGGCGTAAGGCCATTGCCTGAGAGATGGCGACGAAGAGTCTTATAAGGTCGGCCATCGATCAGCGAGATGATGTGCTCTGGCGAAGCAAGCGATCGTCGGACGGTTGTAGCTGGTTGATACTGCTGGGTATGCGCACCTTCAACAGGAGCAGCCTCGGGCGCTGGCTCAGCCACCAAGCCTTCGACAGCCTTGAACATGGACTCCAGGAACTCACGCGCATCCGCAACTTGAGCACGCGTGTTAGGATTGGATAGCCAAGCCATAGTCAACTCGGTGGCGAGTTCCTGCGCACTCTGCTTGAGGCTTTCATCCATTTTCACTTCTCCGGTCTCTGACAATTCATACCCCTTCAGTGCGACCACGAAGTATCTATGCGCACAACCAATCGTGAGGCGATGGGCACATTCATCCATTGGTCTGAGCTAAGCGCCGCTAACAGTGACTTCTTCTGAGTGCAATGTCGCCGATACTCTTATGCATAAAGAGATGCGGCTTACCGAGCGATCGATGCGTCTTGTACAGCGGCTATTCGCCTGTGTGCCAAAATGGCAAACCTATTCCGAGCGCATGGCTTCGCGCCAGCAATTGGTTCAGCGGAAAATCCGACTCAAGGGCTTCGTTACGGCTCGATGTCTCAACTACCTTCTGCTCGGGATCACCTCGAGTTTCCTTGCGTATTCTAGGAACTCTCATGCATCGTCTCTGTCGGATTATCGGACATAATAGAAACAAGTGGGCTGCTCGACCTATTCTGGGTGCCTTGCGCTCGGAGTGCACAAGGTGCGGAACCGCACTGGTGCGATCGGGAAACGGCAAGTGGCTTGAGGTTCAACCCTCACGCCAACAAGCCCGTTTGGAACACGCCGGTGCACGAGATGAGGCGCATCTAGCGTACCTCGGCAGCAGGCATCCGGATTCTCAACAAGATGTCCATGCGACAGACCATCCTTCTCCTGGCAGGAACTCAAAGGACTCCGTCCGACTGCTGTACGATCAATGACGACAAAGTCAGGAAATGGTGGCGAAGACCAGCTCGCAACTGCACTCGGTCACCTGCAATCCGCACTTGCCCTGTTGGACGCTGTTGGCGCTCCTCCGTTTCTCGGAGCAAAGCTTGACGATGTGATCCATCAACTCAGCAATTTCATGAGGGACGACAAGGCGTGACGTTGTTTGAGGTCACGTAAGCCCGGCAACGTAAGCGTTCAGCTGCTTTCCCTTGCTGAGGAATGAAGGCAGGTTTCAGCTCGTCATTGACACCCGGCCGGGCGACCAAGTCTCAGGCGGCCACACGAGCTTCATTCCAGTTCGTGATCAAGGTTGGAACAAGGAGCGCGGGCACAGCTTTGCCGAAGAGGTAGCCTTGGCCAGCATGGCATCGGTGCTTTCTTAGGAAATCCACTTGGCCCTGCGTTTCAATCCCTTCCGCTACGATCTTTATACCTAGGCTGCGGCCAAGCTTGATCACTGTCCGAACGATTGTCGCGTCATGATCGCTCGTCTCGAGTTTGCCGATGAACGAACGATCGATCTTGATAACGTGAACGGGAAACCTGTTCAGGTGAGAGAGCGAGGCGTAGCCTGTTCCGAAATCATCAAGGGCAATCTGTATGCCCACAGCGGAAAGCTCTCGCAGGGTTTGCTCGACGTGCTCGGCGCCACGGCCCAGGAACACCGTTTCAGTAACCTCAAGCTGCAGACAGGATGTCGGCAGGTTGGCGCGATGAAGTCGGTCCAGCAGTTTGTCCGCGAAAGTGCCATCCTTAAACTCTGCCGCGCCAGCATTCACAGCCACATGCCCGAAATTGATTCCGGCGTCAGTCCAGCGACGGATGTCGGCTATAACCGAATGCAGCATTCGATCGCTGATCTGCGCTGCTAGCACTCGATCCTTGAATGCAGCAGCTATTGTATCGGGAGTTTGCATGCCTCTGGCGGGGTGCTCCCAGCGAAGCAGTGCTTCGAATCCATCAAGGCATCCCGTACGAAGATCGACCTTAGGTTGGTAGTTCGCAACAACCCTGTTCTCGCGAATTGCTTCACGAGCCAAGGCCAGCATCGACAATCGCTTCTGCGTATAAGCCCGCATGGCGGGTTCGAAGATCTTCAGGACTCCCCTTCCGGCGCTCTTCGCTGCGTACAAAGCGATGTCCGCGTGCTTCAGTAACTCCGTTCGGGTTCGCCCATGATTCGGGAAGGTGCTCGCCCCGATGCTGGTCCTGATGTCCAAGAAGTTACCGTCGAACTCACAGGGAGCCTTGAGGCGGTCGACAATGGATTGCACGGCCGATTGGACCTCAAAGTCTCCGCCAATGCCTTGCAGAATCACCGCAAATTCATCGCCTCCCAAACGGGCAACCATGTCGTCGGCACGGATGGTTTGTCGCAAGCGGACAGCGAATTCGGTCAGCAGCGCGTCGCCCGCATCGTGGCCTAGCGCGTCATTAGTGCGCTTAAAATCATCGAGGTCCATCATGAGGACGGTTATCGAGGCACCGCTCTCCTGAGCAGCATCGATCGATCGATCCAGAGTGCGCTGGAACAGTGCTCTATTTGGCAGCCGGGTCAGAGGATCATGGTTCGCTGTCCAACGAATTTGCTCCTCCGAGGTTTTCTGGTTCGTGATGTCGCGCGCGATGCAAATGAAGCCACTAAGTTTCGCGCTGTCCTCGCTGATCGGCGCGACAACGATATCCCACCATCTTTGGCCACCGGGTGTTGTCTCGGTGGACGAAAATCGTCCCGTCCGCCCCGCCGCCGCTTGTGAGATAGCTCTCGCAGCGGGCCCTCGAAAAGACGTCGGAAAAGCAGCGGCCCAAGGACGATCCAGGAGCGGAACCGAACTTCCAAGGCCCATCTTGGAGATCGCCGCACGATTGAGAAACTTCGTATTTCCCTCGACATCAAGCAAGGAGATGCAGTCCGGACTTGCTTCTATCATGCTGCGCTGGACAGCTTCACTGGCTTGCAACGCCTGTCGGCCGAGAACCTCTTCATGGATGTCGGTGCAGGTACCATACCAGCGGACCGTGTTGCCGTCGGAGTTCTTCTCCGGCTCTCCTCGACTCAGTATCCAACGGTAGCCGCCGTCGGCATGCTTCAGGCGGTACTGGGCCTCGTACGGCTTCCCATTGGCGAATTTTTCCGTCCAAGCAGCGATCGCCTGCAAGCGATCGTCAGGGTGGATCAGATCGGCACGGCTCAGTTCTTCTGTTGAGCCGATGTGGCAACCCGTAAAACGCAGCCACTGTGCATTGTAGAATTCATCCGACCCATCGCCTGCCATGGTCCATACCATCTGCGGAATGGCATCGAGTGTCCGCCTCCAGTGCTCAAGCATCGTATGCTGAAGTTCGTCGGCTTCCTTACAGCCAGTGACGTCGGTGATGACGCCCTCAAGGAAGATTGCCTTACCATTTTCGTCAAAAACTGGATGGCCGCGCTCCGAAACCCATCGGACTTCACCCGTCCTTCGCGTGATTCCATAAGACAAGTCGAAGCTACGACTTTCGAGAATCGCTTGTGCGACGGCACTTTCAACCTCGCATCTGCTTTCCAAGAGCATGATGTCAGCCCAGCCGCTTTGCAGCTCAAGCTCTGCCCTGCCATAGCCCGTAAGCGTCTCGATACCTTCGCTCACGAATGACATCCGCCAAGGCGCCGTTAGCTCAGACCGGTAAAAAACGCCGGGCAGATTGCCTAATACGCTCTCGAAGCGTCGGCGGACCTCAACAAGTTCGTCACGCAAAGCGTGCCCATCCTGCTCATGCGACGGCAGACGAGTGCCGATGCTGAAATCGTCAACGCTGCGGTGGATCAAAGCATGTCTCTTCAAGACCTCGAGGCGAGTTAGCGAGAAAGCCCATTGCTGAAGTCTTGGCAGGCCACTCTCGTTGATGCGCCAGGTCCATTGGACGCGCCATTCTGACTAGTTCGTCGAGATGACTGTGCACTTACGCTTACTCCCGCTTTGGAAGTGATGGTTCTACCGCACGCCGAGTGCCTGCGAGCATGCCACTCTAAGATCTTCTAGCTTCGCCAGGCTTTGAGGCTTGCCCACTTCGGCAGGTGATAAGTCGTGCGCGATCGCTCGGATCATTTGCATGGCTATGTCGAGGTTCTGGAGCTTAAGTCCGTGACGCGCCACCGTCGCTTGGCAAGACGCAAGATCATCCTCGAGAGCTTCGATCAAGCCGATCACAGAACCGAGGTCGGCCACTGTCTGCTCTTCAGCCTTCCGGTGGGCAAGCGTGCACGGGTCGTCTGCCCCGGCCACGCGATCAGAAGTCCCGCCGGCCCTTATGAGGGCAACTAATTCGTCAACTCGGCTTTGCTCAACGCTCGCGGGGGCAGCAAGCCAGTCCTTGACTGACAACTCCGACGTGAACCGAAGTCCGCAACGTTTGGCAGAACTCCACATGACCGTGCCCCGGGCGAGTAGCGGTCCGCGGAGAAGGTGTATTTGAGTACCAGCGGGAGGGCTCAAGGGTGAATCGACCATGGCACCCAAGGAGGACATGTTCCTCACGCGAACCGGAGCTTGCTCAGTCTCGGTTCGCAAGACCGCCGCCAGAAACATGCTGGACCTCATCTGGCGGCGAGGACTGAGCGCAGGTGCATCAACAAGTTCAGCGTTAACCATCCAAGCCTTATGGATCGAATACACTTAACGCCGCTGAAGCTTACAACCACTCTGGTTGGGCTTCATGCATAGTGGCGCTGGAAGGACGCTCAATTGCTCCAGCGTGAGCCATGCATTGCAGGCCGCCCGGCCCCTGGCACCCGGCACCGTCACCCGCAATCAATCTTCAATTATCGACCGGGCGAAGACTTACCTGATCGATCGCGCGTATCAGATCCTCGAATCGACCAGAATTCGGCAACGCGAAGGTGCCTCTGCGTATCAGGATCGCACTGGCAGGATCCGTAGCAATCACGAAGGGCACTTCGGGTTGAGGCCACTTGTTCATCTTAAAAACCTAGAACTATTGTGAGCCAAGGAAAGAAATTGTTCTAACCGAGATGGGCGTACACGTAAGCTGACTGCAATGACGTGACTCTTAGAATACAATCTCGAAGATGGATTATGATCGCGAAGTACCCAGCGAGACATGTTACGCAGCGAGTAGCCCCGCCGTTAACTACAATCAGCTGCTCTTCTGCATCCAATTAATGGCGATCGACCGCCAGGATCTATAGCCTGCGCGTCTTCGAACTGGCTATGTCAGCTACAGTGCTTGGATAGCCGTCGATCCGTGCGCGAGCGCAAGAAGTGAGCGCGAGCGTTGGTCCGGATTGGGCAGTGCGCGCCTTTGTACGCGGCGAAATCAAGGTCGAAGCACGACCGGCCCTGCCCTGCCCTGCCAAGAAAGCTTTGTGATCTATTGTATGCCGCCGGTGTTAGGCAGCAGCCACATCCATTGCGGTCATTCGAATTCGATCAAACGAACAACGGTACGCGAACCGTCGGCTTCCCTCACAGTGACGACTCGCTTCTGTAAACTTTTGGCTCGGAGCCACTCAGCCTTCGACGCGGATGCAGAATCAAGAACACGGACCTGTGCTATTGCTGCGTGCTTGGCCTCCGGAACGGAACGGAGCGTCAGGAGCAAAGCTAGGAACGTGGAGCTGACCACGCGCGGCGGGATCAAGAGGCGAGCCATCAGATCGCGCTACAAGCCTGATCGCTTACTCTGTCGCTTCGTGTTCTTCGGAGTCTTGTCATCACAGCCCTCGCCCAATGCGATTGCTGTAAGTTTTAGTTCAGTAAGCAACGGTTGATCATTAGACCGAAACGGTTGCTTCGAAGCACAGCACGTTTGCGCTTCTTCAGTCCGTCTGCTTGGATGTGAAAACTACGGCGGAGTAGTACCTGTCTAGTACAGCAC
This sequence comes from uncultured Sphingomicrobium sp., assembly GCA_964243335.1. Lineage (GTDB taxonomy): Bacteria > Pseudomonadota > Alphaproteobacteria > Sphingomonadales > Sphingomonadaceae > Sphingomicrobium. The sequence continues at coordinate 541,674 of CAXTED010000001.1, forward strand.
GACCTATATCCGTTAGTTGCACGAGTATGGTTCGGCCATCCGTTGGGTGGCTCGATCGCTCGATGAACTTTTCGCGCTCAAGATACTCAAGCCACCTGACTGAACTAGTAAGGGGGGCTCCGCAGAGTTCGGCGATCCTACTAACCGAGTGCCGCCCATGTGAGTGCTCGGTCACGTACAGACCGATCAGAATATCCCATGCAGCCTCGCCAAACATGGACTTAGGGAGGAAGTTATGACGCATCCGCCTAGCGACGAACTCCCGTTTAGCGTGCGCGACCAGTCTAGAGCGCTGCGGGACTGCCACTTCGCTTGACTGATCACCTGAGTTCGCGACGAAATCTTCCGAGACGCGGGGCCTTTCGCCAAGAATAAGAGAAAGGATCCTCGTGGCATCCAGAACGTCCTTCTCGGTAAGAGCTACCAGTCTCTTGCTCTCATCCGTTGTTTCTGCGGGTTCGTGAATCATCTGTGAGCCTATCGGAGGAGATAATGTATTCCGTTCGAAGCGTCCGGCCCGTCGGAAGCGATCCTAACTGCGTGGCCTAAGCAGTGCACCAAGACCTATATGCCTGAACGGGGAACAAGAGCATCGGCGAAGGAACTTGCCCTGTGAGCGCCCAATACAACCTCTCCCTCGAACAAAATCCTCCGCCAACCTAACAAGTGACATATGTAAGTCTATGCTGCTGATCTCACCGATATGGAAACAACAAGGCGCGTATTTGGTTTCATCGCGCAGGACCTCCGTTCGCGATGGCTGCTAAATCCAGGGCAGTCCAGGAGCCGCTCCAGGCGCTGAAAAGATGAGCTAGGTGATCTGAGGAGTGGCTCTCGCGACCGATCTCGCAAAGCATGCGAGCCAATGAGATATGAGCGCCACCGAGTGTGTGGGTTTTCACTCGGTGGCGCTAGAGGCACCGACGCATCAGAGCTCTGCAGCGCTGCTACACTCCGGTTCCTGCCGAGTGGTTGAGAATACAACCGTTACGGCCGAATTGCGGATGGCTGCAGCGAGTCAAAGGCTGCTTGCCTTTATGTGATGGCTGGTTTTCTCGCCATGCTAGCGATGCTGAGGAGGACCTAAGCGAACGACAAGCAGATCATGCTTGCAAGATCACCCGGGCGGCTCACGCCGGAAAGTGAACAGTCAGAGCAACGTTCCTGATCCGTCCGGCAGATCCGGAGTGAAAAATGGCTAGAGCCCAGACCCCCGCAAGGAGCACGCCTCAGAGAAGAAGGCGTTCAGAGCCATTCTGCCTTTCTGCGTCAGCTGAATGATTACTCGCCTGGCATCATCTGGATCAGCACGTCGCTCAACGGACTTCTCCTTTTCAAGGTATTCTATCCACCTCGTGGCACTGGTCAGAGGTACCTGGCATTCCTCGGCGATTTTGCTGATTGTAGAGAGGTCGGTGAAGTCCTCGCTGGTGTACAGGCACACCAAGATCTCCCAAGGTGGTTCGCCAAACATCGATCTTGGGAATTGTGACTGCCGAAGATGCCGCACGCGCGTGTAATTTCGAGCACATCGAACAAGTTCTGCATGGTCGAGTGATAAATCAACATGGTTCAGGAACGCGGCGGGCTCAGGCTTAAGCTCAGCTCCCACCAATACGTGAGCAAGCCGAAGCACGTCGTCGACGTCCTGAGCGGTAAGCTCAACCGTCCGCAAGGTTCCCAAACGGCCGACCTGCTGATTGTCACCCTCTGCCATCTGTGTCTCGATACGATCACGTGATTTCGCTAACAAGATCTACAACGCGCAAGATTGCGAGTCTGCCCCAAGCGTTGCTGGCGTGAGGCGCAGCCCGGATCGGTCGCTAGTTCGGCATCGACCAAGGAGCGGATGCTGATGCGGTCTGCTCGAGGCGAGACCTTCCTTCTTGGTTCATGTGTGCTGGCTTGTAGATCGCACCAGTTGGACCTTTCGGCAGAATGCACCATGAGTACTCGGCGGTCCTAAGAACGCTGATCGATTTCGATGTTTGAAGATTCCATTTGGGAGCTACCATGATGCAGCCAAGCCCGCTCCTTGCCCCGTTGGTTGCCCTGGTGGGCTGGTCCTGCATCATGCTGCTGTGGATGATGGTCACGCGATTTCCGGCTATGAAAAAGCTTGGCATCAGCCTCAAGGGCCGGGTCGGCGGCAGCAGCCGAACGCCGCTTGACGGGGTGGTGCCCGACGCCACCCAATGGAAGGCACACAATTACGCGCATCTGATGGAGCAGCCGACGCTGTTCTACGCGATCGTGATCGCGCTGGTGCTGATGGGCTTCGATCACCAGATCAACGTCTGGCTGGCGTGGGGCTATGTGGCGCTGCGGATCGCGCACAGCATCGTTCAGGCGACCAGCAACGTCATCGCGGTGCGCTTTGCCTTGTTCTTCCTGTCGAGCCTGTGCCTGATCTCACTGACCATTCACGCCGGCCTGTACCTCAGCCACCATAACGGCTGAACGCCGCGGCAAGCTCCACATGGGTGGACCAGCGGAACTGGCCGACCGGCTGCACCCAGTTCAGTCGATAGCCGCCGTCCACCAGCACCTTTGCATCGCGCGCGAAGGTGGCTGGATTGCAGCTGACGTAGGCGATGCGCGGAACGGTCGAGGCCGCCAAGGCGCGCACCTGCTCGTGTGCGCCGGCCCGTGGCGGGTCGAGCACGGCGCCGTCTCCGGCAGCAAGCTCCTCGGGTTGGAAGGGACGCCGGTAGAGGTCGCGGTGCTGGACGGTGATCAAGCGCCCGGTCCGTCTGGCGGCAAGGCTGAGGGCGAGCACCGTGTCACGCGACGCCTCGGCGGCGATCACCGCTCCGTCCAGCGCCAGCGTGAAAGTTCCAAGGCCCGCGAACAGGTCGAAAGGCCGGACAGCGCCGGCGGTGGCTTCCCGAACCGCTGCGACCAGCGCTGCTTCGCCGTCGGCCGTGGCCTGCAGGAAGGCGCCCATGGGAAAGCCGACTGGCGTGCCGCTCAGGGTGATCGTCGCCGGCTGCGGCTCGAACCGGCTTTCGAGTCCATAGCCTTCGTCCACCGCAAGCCTAGCCAAACGGTACTTCTCTGCGAACGCTGGCAGGGCTTCGGCAGCGGCGAGCCCTTCCGCGGCAACGCCTTTTAGCGCCACGTCGACGCCCTGATCGCACAGGCTCATCTGCACTTCGCCGACACCGCGCTTGCCGAGCAGTACGCCGAGCAGGTCGCGAAGCGGCGCAACCAAGGCGAACAGTTCGGGCCGCAAGATGTGGCACTCGCGCATATCGATGATCTGGTGGGAAGACTGCGCACTGAAACCGATGGCCACGCCGCGGCCGACCCGCATGGCGCGAAGGCTCGCCCGGCGGCGACTTCGCGGAGGCGACAGATGCGCCGAGCGAACGTGCGTTTCGAGGTCGTGCTGGGCAAGTGCGCCAGTGATCCGGTCGGCGACGAAGGCGGCGTAGGCGTCGTCGTCGACATGCTGCAGCTGACATCCGCCGCACTCGGGGAAGTGACGGCATGGCGGCACCTGGTGATGCGGACCAGGGACGACGGTGCCATCATCGCTCACGAGATCGCCCGGAGCGGCAAGGGCGAAGTGGCGCCCGGCTGCCGTCACGCCGTCGCCGCGCGCCGCGATGCGCACGATGGGATCGTCGATCAATGAAGGTCTCCCAACGCCAGCACCAGATCGTCCGCGATCATGCCTGGTCCGGCACGCTCCGCCGCGCGTCCGTGGAGCCAAACGGCGGCGCACGCCGCTTCGAACGCCGGCAAGCCCTGTGCTCGGCATGCCGAGGTAAGACCGGCGAGCACGTCGCCTGTGCCCGCGCTCGCCAGCCATGCGGGTGCTGGCGGCGCAAAGCCGACCCGGCCGTCTGGCGACGCGACCAGAGTGTCGGGGCCTTTGAAGACGACTACCGCGCCGGACACCCTCGCGGCCGCGAGCGCCTGCCCCGCCTTGCTGCCGGGCAAGTCGCCGAACAAGGCCGCGAACTCGCCCGCGTGCGGGGTGGTGATGGCGTCGAGACCGCGCAGTCGCGCTGGATCGCCGAGCAGGTGCAGCGCGTCGGCATCCAGGACCAGCGGTCGTCCGCTCGCCAGTGCCTGCTCAAGCAAGTCTTTGCCGCCGCGCCCGAGGCCGGGGCCGACCAACAATGCTCCGATGCGCGGATCGTCGAGGCGACCGTTCTGCCCCTGCGGCACGGCTGCGGGTACGTTGGCAACCATGGCGTCAGCGATTAGCCGAACGTACCCTGCCCCGCCGCGCGCTGCACCGCTTGCCGCTAGGGCTGCCGCGCCGGGCATTGCTCCTGCCAGAACCGCTACCAGCCCTCGAGTGAACTTGTGACCGGCAGGATCAAGCGGCGGCAGCTCGGGAGCGCCGATCTCGAACCATAAGCTGTGCGCATCGACGCCGATGTCCGCCAGGATCATTCGACCCATCAGCGGCATGGCCGGCATGAGGCGATGCGCGGGCTTCAAAGCACCAAAAGTCACCGTCGCATCGAAACTAGGAACGGGTGACAGCGATGCCCCTGTGTCGCTCTGGACGCCGCTCGGCAGGTCGCAGGCTATCGCCAGGTGCGCCTTGCTCCGAAGCGTCGAAAGCCGCTCGCAGGCAGTGGCTTCAAGGCCGCGCTTGAGACCTGTTCCGAAGATACAATCGATCAGCAGTGGCGCGGGTTGGGCGTCGTCCAGAGTTTCCATGGCGCCATCCCAGCCCTGGCGTGCCCACCGGGCAACCTCCGTCGTCGGCTCTCCCAGCGATGCGATACGGACGCTCATTCCGCGCTTCGCCATGTGGCTGGCGGCGACATAGCCGTCACCGCCATTGTTGCCGGGTCCGCAGAGGATCAGGGTCTCGACCGGACCGGCCAGGCTCCACGCCGCTTGGGCGAGCGCCGCCCCTGCCCGTTCCATCAGCAGTGTTTCGGGCGTGCCAGCGGCGATGGCGCGCGCTTCCGCGGCACGCATGGCGGCAGCTGTCAGGATGGGGCGCATGGGCGCGCCCTAGCGCAAGGTGGTGGCGAGGTGCCACCATTCGCGGGGACAGGTCGCCGCAGCGTGGTCGCGAGATACGTCGTCGGTAAACAGGCCAAAGCATGTGGCGCCCGATCCCGACATCCGCGCCAAAGTGACGTCGGGCCTTTGCCGAAGCCAAGCGAGAACATCGCCAATGGCGGGCACCAGAGCGGAGGCTGGTGTCTCCAGGTCGTTGCGGCCACTGCGCCAGTCATCAGACAGTGGCCCGCGATCCTGTCCATCCCAAGCCGCGAACACAGCCCCGGTGGACAAAGGCGCACGCGGATTTATCAGCAAGATCGGCAGCCCTGACACGTCGGGCGCATCAATCGCTCGCAGGTCGTCCCCTGCCCCGTCCCCGCGTGCCGTGAGGCTGAGGAGGCAGGCCGGCACGTCGGCGCCAAGCTGGGGCGCGGCCGCGCTCGCATGAACCGGATCGACGCGCCACAGCGACGTCATCAGCCGAAGCGCCGCGGCAGCGTCCGCCGAGCCACCGCCGATACCGGACGCCACCGGTAAATTCTTGGTGAGCGTGAATGCGGTGCTGCCACTGCTCGCCTCCGCGGTGCGATCCCGAAGCAGGTCGAAAGCGCTTTCGATGAGATTGACGCCCTGCAGGTCGGCCGCGAACGGCCCGCGCACCTCAAGGGACATAGTTGCCGCCCCGCCCGGCTCGGGAGCGAAGCGGGCTTCGAGCAGGTCTCCATCGGTGCAGAAGGCGAACAGGGTCTCCAGCCGATGTCGCCCGTCCGGAAGTTTGCCACGCACATGCAGCGCCAAATTGATCTTGGCCGCGGCGATCTCGCGTGAGGGTGGCGCCTGATCGGCCATCAGCGAGGGGTGTTGGTGGCTGGGGAAGCACCATTGGCCAGCTTGCCCGTGATCCGAGCCGTCACGGCGTCATCCTCCGCGACGATCCGGGCCGCCTCCCACGCGAAACGGGCCTCGAAGCGGCGTCCGGCGGCAAACAAGGCGTCGCCCAGATGCTCGTGGATCTCTGCTTGGGCGGGGTCGGCGGCTGCCGCGCGACTGAGCGTTCGGATGGCATCGTCAAAGCGGCCGAGGCGATATTGTGCCCACCCGAGGGAGTCGGTGATCGACGGATCGTTCGGCCTCAGTGCACTGGCGCGTGCGATTAGCGCCTCGGCACCGGCCAGGTCTTGGCCGCGCTCCAGCCGGGCGTAGCCCAAATAGTTGAGCACCACCGGATTGCCCGGCGCGAGCGCCAGCGCGCGTTCTAGGACTGGCTCCGCCTCGGCCCAGCGGTCGGCCCGCTCCAGCGCGCCGCCGCGGAGCAGATGCAGCGTCCAGGCGGGGCTGCCCGGTCCACCCGCTTCGACGAGTGCGACCGCCCGACCATAGCTGTCCGCCGCGTCGGCTTCGCGGTCCAATGCGGACAGCACATCGCCGACACGCGCGTGATCGTCGGCCAAAGGCTTTGCAGTGGCGGCAAAAATGCGGGCCCGAGCGAGCGCCTCACTCTTGCGATCCGCCCCCACCAGAGCGCGGATCTCGGCATCCCGCGCCAGGCCGATGAGGGGAGATCCGATCGGAATCTGCCGGAGCGCTGCCAACCCATCGTCCAGACGGGCAGCCGCGTTGTGCAACAAGCCAGCCACGATCGCCGTCTCCGCGCGATCCGGGGCGGCAAAACGTGCCACCTGGATCAGAGCGGTGGGAAGTGCCTGATCATTGCTTCGCCTCAGGTCGATCGAGATGGCGGTCAACAGATGAGCGAAGGCCTTCGCCGGCGAGTCCACGCGGGTGCCAAGCATTTCACCTTTGCCAAGCTTGGCGCGAGCGAGGAAAAAAGCGGTATCCTCTCCTGCGATCAACGCCAAGGCACCGGGACGATCGCCGAGCGACGCCATGGCGTCGGCGAAGGTCAGTCGCAGCCCAACATCACGCTCGCCCGCACTGGCCAAGGCCTTGGCCATGAAGGGCTGGGCGGCCGCCGGCTGCTTCAAGTGGAGCAGCAGCAACGCACGGTGTTCGTCGAGATAGGGCCGGAGCGCGCTTTCTGCCGGGATGGTGCCAAGCACATTGGCGGCTCTAGCGTCGCCTTGCGCTGCCATACTCCAGGCGATCGCCAGCGGCTGCAGAAAGTTCAGGTCGGCGCCGCCTCCTGCCGTCAGTGCCGCAACCGCCCGCGCACCGTCGCCGGATCGTAGGGCGTCGGCCGCAAGCAGCAAACGCGCATCCGAGCCGGATTGTTGGATGGGGCGTGCTTTGGCCAATCGAAGTGCGAGCGGAAAGTCGCTCCCCGCAAGCGCATTGCTGATGGCGCGATCGGCCGCGAGGCGGTTGCCCGGCTCGGCCGCTGCAAGCGCCGCGTAAAGCATAGCGGCACGTCGCACATCGCCGCTCAGCGCCGCCGCGCGGGCACCGACGTACGTCGACAAGGGGCCTGGACGGTAAGGCTGCTGCACCCGAGCGGCTTGGGCAGGGCCCAGCGCAAGGAGCACCGCTGCCGAACCGGCCAGCAATCCCTTACATATTGGGGTAATTAGGGCCACCGCCGCCCTCCGGGGTGACCCACTCGATGTTCTGCAACGGATCCTTGATGTCGCAGGTCTTGCAGTGGACGCAGTTCTGCGCGTTGATTTGCAGCTTGGGCGCCCCGCCCTCAGTGACATATTCGTAGACGCCGGCGGGGCAGTAGCGCTGCTCCGGTCCGTCATATTGCGGCAGATTGACCCGGGTCGGGATCGTCGGATCCTTCAACTGGAGGTGGACCGGCTGATCTTCCTCATGGTTGGTGTTCGACAGGAACACCGAAGACAGCTTGTCGAAGCTGATCACCCCGTCCGGCCGCGGGTAGTTGATCTTCGGGGCAATGTCGCGGCGCCACAATGTGCTGTGGTCCGGATGATGCTTCATCGTCACCGGCAGCCCGATCCTGAGCTGGCGCATCCACATGTCGGTGCCCGCCAGGATGGTGCCGATGGTGGCGCCGAACTTGGCCACCGCCGGCTCGGCGTTCTTCACCTTAATGAGTTCCTTGGCGATCCAGCTGGACCGCAGTGTCGGCTCGTAGTCGGCCAGCACATCCGCGCGCCGGTCGGCGGTGACCGCGGCGAAGGCGCTCTCCGCCGCCAGCATGCCCGACTTCATGGCGGTATGAGTGCCCTTGATGCGCGGCACGTTGACGAAGCCGGCCGAGCAACCGATCAGCGCGCCGCCTGGGAAGGCCAATGTCGGGACGGACTGCCAACCGCCCTCGTTGATGACTCGCGCGCCGTAGCTCACGCGGCGGCCGCCTTCGAGGAGCGGCTTGATTGCTGGATGGTGCTTCCAGCGCTGCATCTCGTCGAATGGCGACAGATGCGGGTTCTTGTAATCGAGCGCGACGACGAAGCCGATCGACACCTGATTATTGGCCTGGTGATAGATCCAGCCCCCGCCCCAGCTTTGATCGAGCGGCCAGCCCTGGGTGTGGATCACGGTGCCCGGCACGTGCTTGGCAGGATCGATGTCCCACAATTCCTTGATGCCCAGGCCGTAGACCTGCGGCTGGCAGTTCGCTTCGAGGTCGTACTGGCGCTTGACCTGCTTGGTGAGGTGCCCGCGGGCGCCCTCCGCGAAAAAGGTGTAGCGGGCATGGATCTCCATCCCGGGCTGATAGTCAGCCTTGTGGCTGCCATCGCGCGCCACCCCCATGTCGCCGGTGGCAACCCCCTTCACCGCGCCATCCTCCCCATAGAGGATCTCGGCCGCGGGGAAGCCGGGAAAGATCTCGACACCAAGCTCTTCCGCCTTGCCCGCCAACCAGCGGCACATATTAGCGAGGCTGCCGGTGAAATTGCCTTTGTTCTCCAGGAACGACGGCATCATCAGATGCGGCATGTTGAACTTCTTGCCGGCGGTCAGGACCCAATGGTGGTTGGACGTGACCGGCACTTCGTTGAGCAGGCAGGACGTGTCCTCGCGCCACTCCGGCAGCAGTTCGTCGAGCGCCTTGGGGTCGATCACCGCGCCGGACATGATGTGCGCGCCGACTTCGGAGCCTTTCTCCAGGACGCAGACGCCAAGCTCGCGCCCTGCCTCGTTCGCCAATTGCTTGAGCCGGATCGCGGCGCTGAGCCCGGCGGGCCCCGCGCCAACGATCACGACGTCATATTCCATCGACTCCCGCTCGCTCATGCTCGGCTTCATCCTGTTGGGGGCCGGCGTTGCGGCGGGCCTGGTTCGTGATGGCAAGATCGTGATCCGCACTGCCCTCGACAAGGCGGTGGCGTCAACCGGCCAGGAGGCTATGGTGCGCGCCGATGCCCGACCGTTTTCCGCCGATCGACGACGCACAAGCGGCCAGCCTGCTCGGCTGGTGGCTGGAGGCGGGCGTGGATGTGGCGATCAGCGAGGAGCCGCGCAATTGGTTGGTGAGGAGTACTCCGGCGTCGTCCGTGCCGCTGGCTGCTGGCACGCGGACGAGTGCTAATCCCGAGGCACCACTCGCAAGTAACCCAGCTGCAAGTGTTGACGCAGCTCTCCCCGACACGTTGGAGGCCTTTCACGCCTGGCTCCGCCAGAGTAGCGATCTGCCGCTGTTCCGCGCCGGCGCTGCACGCGCTTTGCCGCACGGGTCCGCCGAGGCCGAAATCATGCTGGTTCTCGGTCCACCCTCTTCGGACGATGCCGACGCGGGACGTCCTCTGGGGGGTGATGCATGGACCCTCGCCACTAGAATGCTGGCGGCTATCGGCCTGTCGCCGGAGCAGGCCTATGTCGCGGCGCTGACCTGCTTCCCGTCGCCTTTGTCGCGCCTTGGCGCTGCGGATGCAGACAATTGCGCGCAGGGCATGCGCCGCCACATCGCCCTTGCCGCCCCCAAGCGACTTTTGCTGATGGGCGACGCGGCGTCGCTGGCGGTCACCGGCGAGCCGATGGGTCGGGCCCGGGGGCGCGTACACCGGATTGACGGCACCCCGTGCGTGGCTACGTTCAACCCGCGTCACCTGCTTGGCCGTCCATCGGACAAGGCCCATGCCTGGCGCGATCTCTTATTATTGATGGACCAAGCTGTTTCATGAGCCTTTTCCTGTTGTTGGCCACCGCTTCTGCTGCAACGTCCCAAGCGGCCGATCCTTTGGCACCGATCGTTGGCCCGACCGCTCCCGCTCAAGTGATCGTTCCCGTGCCGCCGCCCTTTACCGTTCCGATCACGCCGGCACCGGTGCCGATCACTTCCATACCGGTTCCGATCGCGACGCCGCCCGCTCCGATCTTCATTCCGCGCGACTGGCGGGGCGTGTTCGATGCCGTGCGCGCCGGGCAATGGGCTTCTGCCTCCGCGGGCATCGCCATGCTGCCGCCCTCGCCGTTGACAGCTGTCGCCAAGGCGCAGCTTTTCACGGCCAAGGGTTCGCCCCGGGTCGAGCTTGCGCCCTTGCTTGCCTTGATCGCCGAAGCGCCCGACTTGCTGGAAGCCGAGCAGTTGCAAGCCATGGCGGTAGCACGCGGCGCGATCAATACGCCGAGCACCACGCCTCGCTACCCAATCGTGCAGATCGGCGCCGCGCCGCGCCGCACCCGGGCACGACCGGTGACCGGGGAAGCGGAAGCGGATCGCCTGCGGATCGACTTGGAGCCATTCATTAAGGCGAACGATGGTCGCGGCGCCGAGATGCTGTTCAACGAACGACAGCTGTTCCTATCAGGCGAAGCACGCGCCGAGGCGGCGCAGCGGGTCGCCTGGACCTATTACGCCAGCGGTTACGATCTCGATGCCCGCCGCGTCGCGGAGGCCGGGCGTTCCGGCGCCATCGGCGTTTGGGGTGGCCAGGCGGCGTGGGTGGACGGGCTGGCGGCATGGCGTCAGAATGATTTTCCGACCGCGGCGCGGCTGTTCCGCGAGACGGCTTCGCGCTCGCCGGATCCATCGAATTCGGCGGCCGCTTTCTACTGGGCCGCCCGGGCTGAGATGGCGGCTCGCAACCCTGCCGCGGTCGCCGGACTCATGAGCGCAGCCGCGCGAAATGGGGAGACCTTCTATGGAATGCTCGCGCGCCGCTCGCTTGGCCTTCGGACAGGGTTGGCGCCGATGCCGACGACATCCGACGCGCGCGTCGACGGCTTGCCCAATGTGCGCCGCGCGATCCTGCTGCAGGGTGTCGGCGAACGGGACCTGGCGGGTCAGTATCTCCGCCAGCAGGCACGCGTGGGTCGGTCGGCCGATCAGCTGGCGCTAATCGGTGTCGCCCGGCGGCTCGGCCTGCCCGCTACGCAGCATTGGCTCGCCCACTTCGGACAGCCCGGAAGTCAGGTGCCGCCCGCCGCGCGTTATCCCCGTCCCAATTGGTCGCCGACGACGGGCTGGCGGATCGATCCCGCGCTCGGCCTGGCCCACGCGCTTCAGGAAAGCTCTTTCCGGGCGGAGGTGGTCAGTCCCGCGGGCGCGGTCGGGCTGATGCAGGTGCTCCCCACGACGGCGCAGCTGATTGCGCGCAACAAGGGCACGGTTGCCGGCAATCTGCTGGATGTCGGCACCAACATGGAATGGGGCCAGAGCTGGATCGAGTGGATGCGCCGCAGCCCCGCGACCGGCGGGCAACTGCCCAAGGTCATTGCCAGCTATAATGCCGGGCCGCTGCCCGTGGCGCGCTGGGCCGCCAACGACCGCGGCGATCCCCTGCTGTGGATGGAGAGCATTCCCTATTGGGAGACGCGCTTCTACGTCCCGATCGTGCTGCGCAACATGTGGGTCTACCAGGGATTGGCGGGCGCACCGACGCCGACACTGACGCAGATGGCGCAGCACAAATGGCCGACTTTTCCGGAGAAGAGATGAGGCTGGGCTAACTGGGCGGGCGGGAAAACGTTCTTGTTTCGTTCTTGCGTTTTGCTACACTGCTCGGATGCCGGTCGAGTCGCTCAACGGTCGCGGAGCCCCGCGCAACACGGTCCCTACCCGCTTCAACCTGGCGGAACGGGTGGCCGATGGCGACTGGCTCGACCAAGTCGAGGCGCTGGACGGCGTTGCGCCTCGGCGAACCACGGTCACGATCGAAAAGCCGCGCACGATCCTGACCCGCAACACGTCGCCGGACATCGGCTTCGATCGGTCGATCAATCCGTATCGGGGATGCGAGCACGGCTGCATCTATTGCTTCGCCAGACCGACCCATGCCTATCACGACTTGTCACCCGGCGCGGATTTCGAGAGCCGATTGTTCGTCAAACCCGACGCGGCCAAGCTGCTTCATGCCGCCCTGTCCCGGCCCGGATACGAGTGCGCGCCCATCGCGCTTGGCACCAACACCGATCCCTACCAGCCGATCGAGGAGCGCTGGCGTGTCACGCGCTCGATCCTGGAACTGCTCGTCGAGACCAAGCACCCGTTTACGATCACGACCAAGTCCGACCGCGTTTTGAGAGACTTGGACCTGATTGCTCCGGCGGCACATGAGGGACTTGCGGCGGTTGCGATGTCCGTCACCTCGCTTGATCCCGCAATCAGTCGCGCTCTGGAGCCACGGGCGCCGGCCGGCCGGAAGCGCATCGAGGCCATTCGCCAGCTAAACCACGCCGGCGTTCCCACACTGCTCGCTCTGGCCCCCGTCATTCCGCAGATCACCGATAATGAGATGGAATCGATTATCGAGGCTGGGGCGGCGGCGGGTGCGCGGGGCGGCTTCTATCTTCCGGTGCGTTTGCCGCATGAGGTTGCGCCCTTGTTCCGGGCCTGGCTCGATACCCACTTTCCCGATCGCGCGGCCAAGGTCATGGCCACGATCCAGTCGCTTCGCGGCGGCCGCGACAACGACCCTGACTTCTTCAGCCGCATGCGTGGGCAAGGCCCTTGGGCCAACCTGCTGCGATCACGGTTCGACAAGGCTTGCGCTCGCTACGGCCTGCCCCAGACGCGCAATGTCCTGCGCCGCGACCTGTTTCGCCCACCGGACGGAGCCCAGATGCGCTTGCTCTAGGGTGCGCGCACTATCTCCATGACAGCGCCCGCAGCCGACGCTAGCAAGGCCGCATGAAACGCGCCGCCCTGCTCACCCTGCTTGCTGCTTCGGTAGCAACTCCCTTGCTCGCCCAAACATCTCCAAGCCCGCCAGCGCCGGTGGCCGTTCCGCCGCTCATCGCGCAACTGCGCGACGATGCCTTGGCCAATGACCGTTACGCCTATGACATCACCGAAGGGCTCACCACGGAAGTTGGCCAGCGTCTGGCTGGAACCGAAGCGGAGGCTCGCGCACGGACATGGGCGGTCAAGCGACTGACCGCCATGGGCTTCAGCAACGTGCGCGTGGTGCCATTCGCCATGCCGACCTGGACGCGCGGTGCCGAAAGCGCCGAAATACTGGCGCCATTCCCCCAGAAGATGGTGGTCGCCGCGCTTGGCAACAGTGCATCGACCGGTCCGGCCGGCATCACCGGCCAGATCGTCGCTTTCGACAGCGTGGACGCGCTTCGCCTGGCACCGGACAGCGCCGTGCGAGGCAAGATCGTCTTCATCGACCACCGCATGACGGCGACTCAGGACGGATCAAGCTATGGTCAGTTCGGCGCGCCGCGGCGCCAAGGTCCGACGATCGCCAGCAAGAAAGGTGCGATCGGCATCGTCGTGCGCTCGGCGGGCACCGATCACCACCGCAATCCGCACACCGGCGCGCAGACTTTTGCCGAAGGGGCCAAACCGATCCCGGCGGGTGCCCTGTCCATCCCCGATGCCGAACAGATGATGCGCATCCTGTCGCGCGGGAAGCCGGTCACGCTCCATTTGACGTTGGTCAGCGAAGCGCGCTCGGACGGACAATCCGGCAATGTCATCGCCGAAGTGCCCGGACGGGATCCGTCGCTGGCACCGGTGCTGGTCGCCGGCCACCTCGATAGCTGGGATCTCTCGCCAGGTGCGATCGACGACGCGTCGGGCGTGGGCATCGCCACGGCCGCGGCCAAGCGCATCATGGATGCGGGCCGGCCGTTGCGCACCATCCGCGTGGTCTGGTTCGGCGCGGAGGAGCCGGGCCTGATCGGTGGCCGAGCCTATGCCGCAACGCTGGGCAAGCAACCGCATTATGCGATGGCCGAAAGCGACTTTGGCGCCGACCGCATCTGGCGGGTGACCAGCAAGCTTGGTGAAGCCCGACGCGGCGAAGCCCGGCTGATCAGCGCAGCGCTCGCTCCGCTCGGCATCGTCACGGGCTCGTTCGAGGAAGCGGAGGGATCGGACATCGGTCCCATGTTGCAGGCGGGCCAGCCCGGCGTTGGCTTGAGCCAGGACGGAACCCGTTACTTCGATGTGCACCACACGCCGGACGACACGCTGGACAAGGTCGATCCGGCCCAGATGCGCCAGAATGTTGCCGCATGGACCGCGATGCTGGCCGTGCTGGTGGGTCCGATCGAACCGGCGCGCGCCGAATCGCGTCCGCGCCGCCGGCGCTGATGCGCGCGGCTGTGCCTGTTCTGATTTCGGCGCTTGTGTTGGTGGCGGCGTGCAATCGCCAGCCGGACGAGACCGTCGCTCCTGTGCCGCCGCCGACCGCCCAGACGGCTAAGGCGCTGATGGGCGAGGCCGAGCGTGCTGCTGCCGATGCCCAGGCGCGCTCTGGCCCGATGCCGCAAGTTCAAAGTTCGACGAACACTCAAGGAGAAACCAAGTGAACTCTAAGTACCTTCTCGCCGCCGCCGCTTTGCTGAGTTTGTCTGCGTGCAGCGTTCAAAAGGACGCGGGCAACGATCAGACCTTGATCTCGGTCGACCATGACAAGATCGGCAATGTCGCCGATGACGTCGGCAACACCGCGGGCGCACTAGCCGAGGATGCCGGCAATGCCGTCCAGAACGCCGGTCCGATCCTGGAGAACACCGCCAGCACCATCGGCGAGCGTGCCGAACGCGTCGGCAACAAGGCCGAAAATGCGGTCGAAAACACGGACATCGACGTCAACATCAACAATTCGAACAGTTCGAACGACTCTAAGCGCTAGGAAAGCGCGCGCGTCGCTGCTAGGCGGCGCTTTCGGTCGGGGAGTGGCGCAGGCTGGTAGCGCACCTGGTTTGGGACCAGGGGGTCGCAGGTTCGAATCCTGTCTCCCCGACCATCATTTCGGAAACTCCGGTCCGCCGGCCTTTTCCGATCCCGCTTGAGGCTGTCATGCAGCCGCGGGTCTATCCAGCTTGGCGTCTTTGATCGCTCAAGATCGCGTTGATCGGCGCTGCCGTGCATCGTTCGAAAGATGGTGCGACCGGGGATGACGCCCCGCCAGTCTCGCGCTATTCGCGCCGTGGGGCCTGTAGCTCAATGGTAGAGCCAGCCGCTCATAACGGCCAGGTTGGGGGTTCGAGTCCCTCCGGGCCCACTTACTTCTCGGCGAGCGGGATCAGCAGCACCAAGCGGTCTGCCGCAACGTCCAGGCCGCCCCCCGCCATACTCGCCAGTCCGCGCACCAGACGAAGGGCGAAGCCCAAGCCCAGCCCGGATCCGCCACCTACGACGAACGCCGGGTCGAGCAACGCTTCCTCGACAGTTCCGCGAGTCGCATCGGGGCGGTCGATGGATATCGCGAACTGCCCGCCGAGCCGGTCGATGACGATCTCCAGATGCTCGTGCGTCGCGGCGGCATCGATCACCGCTTCGCCGAAGCGGCCGATTAGGCGCTCGGCAAGTTGGCGGTCGAGCGCGCAGCGACCCTCATAAGCGCGCATGGTGATGCTCAGGGTGACCCCCCGCCCAGTAGCCTGGCGCCCAAGTTGCTCGCGGAGCCTTGGCAGTATGTCCTCGATGGCGGTGCCAGGGCCCGGCTTCACTCGGCCGGAATGGAGCATGGCCGCAAAGTCGAGATCGTCCACGGCACCAAGCAGGCGGCGGGCCTGGCGCACGATCTCACCGGCGCGCTCCCGGTACGCGTGGTGCGCGGGGCCGAGGAACTGACCATCAATGATCTCGCCGAAGCCGAGGATGGCATTGAGCGGGGTGCGCAGTTCGTGGACCAGCTCACGGATGGCATCGTTGTCGAGCCCGGCAATTCCAGACTGGTCGGCAGTTGGTCGGGTTGCAGCGGCACCAGCGCGCCGAGCGACCCCGCGATAGCCGGCGAACCGCCCGCTATCCGAGAAGAAGGCCGGCGTTCCGCTCCAACGCCACTCCCCCGCGAGCGGCCCTTCTTCGGCGCTGGCCAATGCTTCGTCGCTGAAAGGGAGGCGTTCCAAGAAGCGACCGTCGAGCTCGTCCGCGATGCTTCGGCCGATGAGCGCGGCACGGGGTGCCCCTTGCACCCAGTCGATCTCGCCATTTGGGCCGCATTCCCAGCGGAACAGCCCAGGCTCCGACGGGGCCACCGTTGGAGGGTGTGCGCGCTCTGGCGCCGGAAATGGAGCAGGATCTCGTGCGGGAGTCGGCTGCGGATCACGCGTCGGCGTCTCGACGAGGTCAGGCGCTGGCGCCTTGGGTTTTGAGGGGTCGGGCCGGATCGCCGACAACAAAGCCTGCACGCTCGGCGAAGCGGCTGCGCGCACCTGCGCCCACGCATCCTCGCCAAGGTCCGCCGCGGTCAACAAGGGAGCGGCGACATCGGCATTGTCGGCTGCAAAGAAGATTATGAGCGCTGGCGGTACGGCGGGTCCGGCCACGGCGCGAGCCGCCGCGGCGCGTACGGGATCCGGCACTTCCCCGGCAAGTTCGGCCAGCCGGGCAAGCGCCCGACGTCTTAGCGTTTCATCGTAACCGGCCGCTCCCCTCGCAACGAGTTCGACCAACTGCCGCCACTGGATGGCACGGTCTCGCGGTGCCGGCGTCGCCAGCTCCAGAACCGTCTGCAGGCGATCGTCGAACCGCAAAGAAGTGCCTCACACGCGAAAAGACCAATTGGCTCAAGCGTCTATGGGGCGCATTGAAACTGGAGAAAGAGCAGAAGCGTTAACTATCCCATAACGGCACAGCACGAAGAAAAGGGCGCCAGCCTGCGCTGACGCCCCTTTCTGCCGATAATTGCGTCGAACAATCAGGCGCGGGTTTCCAGCCACGTCAGCCAAAGCCTTGCGATACCGGCGCGCGGTCCACTGACGGCATTGAACGCCGTCGTCGCGCCTGCCTTGTCACCCGCCCGCGCCAAAGCGACACCCAGACGCAGGTTGGCGAGGTTCGTGTCCACACCGCTCTTGCCCAAAGCGGCGCGATACATGGTTGCCGCCTTGGCATGGTCGCCATAGCCCAGATAGGCGTCACCAGTGCCCATCGCAGCCCTTGCGGTGGTGCCGGCCAAAGCCTGCCTCTCACCGGCGGGAAGGGATGCCCGGTCGGCTGCAATGCGCGAGCTCGATAAGGTATAGACATCGCGAAAGTTGGGCCGCGTGCGAAGAGCCGCATTGCTGGCATAGCTCTCGTCCAGCACGGCCTTGGCTTCACCCGGAAGTCCACGCAGCGCCGCCGTTGCGGCGTAGCGATAATAGTCGTTCTCGTCCTTCAGGGCGCCGGCGGCGCGTTGAAGGCGAAAGACGTCGATCAAGTCGGCGTCGGACATACCGCTTCCCTGCATGTAGAGGCGGATCGTATCGCTCCAATTAGCCGGGGTGGGGTAAGCCTTGACCCAGTCCAGAGCCAATTGGTTCGTTGCCGGCAGCTTTTTTGAACTCGATAGAGCAACAGCGCGACGGTAAATGCTCTCGGACGCCGGCTTGCCCTGAGCCTTCATGGTCGCGATGACCTTCTGCAGCAAAGGAACGGCCTCGGCGGTGCGGCCGCTCCCATGGAGTGCTTCGGCCGTCAGAAGCATCACATCCGTGTTGGTCGGAGCCAGCTGCGCCAATGGCTGAAGGGTCGACAGTGCCCCGGCGTAATCCTTTGCCTTGAGCTGGCTGTTGCCAAGCGCCACCCGCAGATCGAGCACTCGCTCTGGGCTTGCTCCACCGGATGCGAGCTGCGCCTGGATCGCGGCCGCCTGAGCACGCTCGTCCTTGGCCGCGAAAGCCGCTTTCATTTGCAACTGCGAGATGAAGAAGCGGTCTTCGGGTGTTTGCGCGGCAGCGTTGGCGGCAGCCAATCGTGCCGGGATGTTGGCTACGTCATTGGCATTGACCGCTGTTTGCAAATCCAGGATCGGCTTGGTGGCCTGCTTCGAGATCTTGGGCTGCGGGGTGGCCGCAGCGGCGGCAGGCGCAGTCTGGGCAATTGCCGGCGACGCGGAAACCGCGCCAAGCGCAAGCACAACGCCAAGCGCTGAACGAGTAAGCAACATTGCAATCTCCTGTCGGCGACCGCTGGATTGCGCGGCCTGAATTGATGTTTGAGGGTGACGCCGGAGCTTCTGCTTCGTTCCGTCGCGCAAGGCCGATTCCTTCGTTGCGCGGCCATGAACGGGCTTTGAACATCGCGCGACGGACGGCCCTTCATGCCGGGCGCTAGACGAGCCGTTGAAGCCCGGCTAGCGCCAAAGTTGCTCATGATCATTCTGCTGTCCCCTGCGAAGACGCTGGATTTCGAAACGCCGGTGCTGGACATTGCTACCCGTCCACGGTTTGCGGCGGAGGCAAGTCGGATCGCGCGGGCCGCGGGTAAGTTGGGGCCAGAACGCCTTGCCGGTCTGATGCACATATCCCCTACCCTTGCCGCGCTGAACCATGCGCGGTTCAAGAGCTTCGGGCGCGCCGAGGAGCGCCCGGCCATTCGCGCCTTCGCCGGCGACGTATACCGAGGCTTCGATGCAGGCAGCGCCGACGCGGACACCATTGCGTACACGCAGGATCATCTACGCATCCTGTCCGGACTGTACGGCGTCCTTCGTCCGCTCGACGCGATCAAGCCGTACCGCTTGGAAATGGGCACGCGCTGGGGACCCGCGACGGACAAGCTCACTGATCATTGGGGCGCCAAAGTTGCCAAAGCGGTGCTGAGCGACCTTAGGGAGGAAGGGTCCAGGACACTGCTCAACCTCGCCAGCAATGAATATTACGCGGCGGTTGGCCCGCATCTGCCGAAGCGGGGCGTGAGCGTGTTCGCGCCGAACTTCCGCGTGCGGACGGTTAAAGGTCTGCAGTTCCAGAGCTTTGTTGCGAAGGTCGCTCGCGGCGCCATGGCCAGGTGGGTGTGTCAGGAGCGGGTTTCCGAGCCGGACGCACTGGCGAGCTTCGACGTCGACGGCTGGCGGTACGAGGCGGAAGGCTCAATGCCGCAAGCACCGTTGTTCGTCCGCGGCTGATCCCTTGGGCTACGGCCGCGAAGCTGCCGCGAGACACCCAAAGCCGTAACGAATTACCTCGCGCGCCTACGCGAGGGCTGCTAGGCTTGCCGGAAGGCAAAAGCCGCGCATTTGCGCCGCGCTCCGCCGCTGATCGACGCACTTCAACGAACAGGAATACCCTTGGCCACCAAACCGCCGGCAGAGCTTCCGATCCTTAGCGAAATCTTTCCCATCTCCATCGTCGAGGAGATGAAAACATCTTATCTCGATTATGCGATGTCGGTGATCGTGAGCCGGGCGCTTCCGGACGTTCGCGACGGCTTGAAGCCGGTGCATCGCCGCATCCTGTTCTCCGCCAGCGAAAACGGTTTCGTCTTCAACAAGCCGTATCGCAAGTCTGCGCGCATCGTCGGCGACGTCATCGGTAAATACCACCCGCATGGCGACACGGCGATCTACGACGCCCTCGCACGGATGACTCAAGACTGGTCGATGCGCGTGCCGTTGATCGACGGCCAGGGCAATTTCGGATCGATGGATCCCGACCCGCCAGCCGCCATGCGCTACACCGAAGCCCGGTTGGCCAAGGTCGCCGGTTTCCTGCTTGGCGACCTCGACAAGGACACGGTCAACTTCCAGCCGAACTATGACGCGTCCGAGCGAGAGCCGCAGGTTCTTCCCGCGCGCTTTCCCAACCTTCTGGTCAATGGTGCCGGCGGGATCGCGGTCGGCATGGCGACCAACATCCCGCCTCACAACCTTGGCGAAGTGATCGCCGCGTGCCGCGCCTACATCGACGATCCGGCGGTCACCACCGAGCAATTGATGGAGCACGTCAAGGGACCGGATTTCCCGACCGGCGCGATCATCCTTGGCACGGCGGGCATCCGTAGCGCTTATACCAGCGGACGCGGATCCATCCCGCTTCGCTCACGCTACAAGATCGAGGAAGGACGCGGCGACAAGAAGTCGATCGTGCTGACCGAGATCCCATTCCAGCAGGGCAAGAACGCGCTGGTGGAAAAGATCGCCGATGCCGCCAAGGACAAGCGCATCGAGGGTGTCAGCGACATCCGTGACGAGAGCAATCGCCATGGCGTGCGGATCGTCATCGAGCTCAAGCGCGACGCCACGCCCGAGGTGGTGTTGAACCAATTGTGGCGTCACACACCGGCGCAAGGGTCTTTCCCGGCCAACATGCTGGCGATCCGCGGCGGTCGGCCTGAAACGCTGACCCTGCGCGACATCATCGAAGCGTTCATCAAATTCCGTGAAGAGGTAATCACCCGGCGGACCAAGTTCGAGCTGTTCAAGGCCCGCGAGCGTGCGCACATCTTGCTCGGACTGGTCGTCGCGGTCACCAACCTCGACGAAGTGGTGCGCATGATCCGGGGGTCCCGCTCCCCTGCCGAAGCGCGCGACAAGTTGCTCGAGCGCGAGTGGGAAGGCGATCAGATTCGCCCCTACATCAAGCTGGTCGAGGCAGTAGAGCCGCAAGCCGCCGGCAACACCTATCGCCTCAGCGAAGCACAGGCGCGAGCAATCCTCGAACTGCGCCTCGTTCGCCTGACCGCTCTGGGTCGCGACGAGATTGGCAACGAGCTCGAAGGTCTTGCCAAGACGATCGGCGAACTGCTTGAAATCCTTGGAAACCGCGTTCGCCTGTACCAGGTCATGCGCGACGAACTGGACGAGATCGATCGCGAATTCTCAACCCCTCGCCTGACCGAACTTGCCGCGTCGTTCGAAGGGATCGACGATGAAGACCTGATCGAGCGCGAGGAGATGGTCGTGACCGTCACCCTCACCGGCTACATCAAGCGTACGCCGCTCTCGATCTTCCGCGAGCAGAAGCGCGGCGGCAAGGGCCGTTCGGGGATGAGCACCAAGGACGAGGATGCGATCACCAATCTGTTCGTCACCTCGACGCACAATCCGGTGCTGTTCTTCTCCAACATGGGCCGCGTCTATCGCATGAAGGTTTGGCGCCTGCCCGAAGGTGGGCCCGCCGCGCGGGGCCGTCCGATGGTCAATCTGTTGCCGCTGGCCGAAGGAGAGGTGATCTCCACCGTGCTTGCGCTGCCAGAGGACGAGGCGAGCTGGGCCGACCTCCACATCATGTTTGCGACGGCGCATGGCACGGTCAGGCGCAACAGCATGGACGCGTTCACCAACATCCCGACTGCGGGCAAGATCGCCATGCGCTTTGGGGTGCAGGATGAAGACGGGCCGGGCGAGGCTGGTGATCCGTCTGACCGCCTGATCGCAGTGGAGCTGCTCGCCGGCGACTCCGATGTGCTGCTGGCCACGCGCAACGGCAAGGCGATCCGCTTCCAGGGCACGGACGTGCGAGAGTTCCAGAGCCGAACCGCGACCGGCGTGCGCGGCATTCGCCTGCTTGGCGATGACCAGGTGATTTCCATGTCGATCCTGCGGCGCGCCGGTGCGAGTCCGGAGGAGCGCGAGGCCTATCTCAGGTGTCCGCCGTGGCGCGAGCGCGAAGGGCAGGAATGCACGCTCTCCGCCGAGCGGGTCGCCGAACTTGCGGAACGCGAGCAGTTCCTGCTCACCGTGACGGAGAACGGCTTCGGCAAGCGCACCTCGACCTTCGAGTATCGCCACACCAACCGAGGCGGCCAGGGCATCACCAACATCGATACGTCGGAGCGCAATGGTCGCGTAGTGGCGAGCTTCCCGGTCAAACCGGGCGAGCAATTGATGCTGGTGACCGATCAGGCCAAGATCATTCGCACCACGGTGGGTTCGATCCGGATCGCCGGGCGCAACACCCAAGGCGTGATGATCTTTCGCGTCGACAAGAACGAACATGTGGTTGCCGTTGCGCGAATCGATGAAAGCGATGCGGTTGAGGTGGAAGCGCTTACGGACGAGATCGCGCCGGATGACGGCGCAACGACGGGTGAGCACGAATTGGACAAGATCGTCGATCCTGGGCCGATCACCGAATGATCATAACAGGTTGGCGCACTTGTCTTGCGGACGTTCTCGAACTGAGACCTGTTTGAGGCCGCATCTTCGTAAGCCTGTCACCAAGATCGCAGAGACTTTGCTGCTGGTGCTGCGTTGACGAAGATGCCTTGAAGGAGAACCGAATGCCTATTCCCAACCAAGCGCTTGTTCTTGTCGTCGACGGCCGAAAGATGCTGTTCTTTCGCAATCATGGCGACGAGAACCAGATCGATCTGCGCACCGAAGCGCATGACGAACGCGAAGACCGCAAGAATACCGACATCACCACCGACGGCCCGGGCACTGCAGCAGGCGGAAGCTCTGGCGGCGACACCCATCGCCCGGCGATGGAGGAAACGGATTACCACCAGCAGGAAGAAGACCGCTGGGTAAAGGACGCCGCCGAGGACCTTCGCAAGCGCGTTCTTCGCAACAACTTCGCGCATCTGTGCATCATTGCGCCGCCCAAGGCGCTGGGCGTGCTTCGCAAGGCCTTGCACAAGGAGGTCGAGAAGCGCGTCGTCTGTTCGATCAACAAGGAAATGAGCGGCCGGCCCATTCCCGACATTGAACAATTGATCGTCAACGAGACCAAGGCGAGCGAACCCGCCGACGTTTGAGCAATCGGTGCTCGGCCGGCTGGTCGAGCACCTCGCCTCAGGCGGCAAGCTCGAAAGTGCCGCTGCTCAGCAGGGTCCGGTTACGACCGCGTCGCTTGGCAGCGTAGAGCGCCGCGTCGGCCTCGGCCATGGCAAGATCGAGATCCGCCCCGCGCCGCCATGGCGCCACGCCGAAACTGGCGGTGACCGGCGGACAACCGGGTTCCCGAAGTGCCTCGATGGCACGCCGAAGCCTCTCCGCGCACATGAAAGCGTCGCCGTTGCTGCTGCCTGGCGCTATGATTGCAAACTCCTCGCCGCCAAGTCTGCCGAAGAGGTCACCGGGCCGCAGCAGATCGCGGCACAAGGCGCTGACCGCCCTGAGCACCTGGTCACCAACGGCATGGCCGAACGTGTCATTGACCCCCTTGAAGTGGTCGATGTCGAGCAAGATCAATGCGCTTGGCTGCCCATCTTGCTCGAACTGCGAAAAGGCGTCCCGTCCGGCTTCGCTAAAGGCGCGCCGGGTCAATGCATCCGTTAGAGAGTCGCGATGAGCCAATGTCCTGAGTTCGAGCTGATCGACGACCAGGCGCGAGAAGCGGGCAAGCAGTGCCAACTCGGAGGGAATGAAGACGCGAGGCTCAGAATCGATGACGCACAAGGCACCAAGGTTATAGCCTTCCGGCGAGCGCAGCGGCACGCCGGCATAGCTGGAGATGAATGGGTCGCCGGTCACCAACGGATTGTTGCGGAAGCGTTCGTCGCTTCGGGCATCCTTGACCACGAAGGCGTCGCGCGACTGAATGGCGAAGTGGCAGAAGGCGTCCTCGCGCGGGGTCTCGCGAAGTGCCTCGTCGCCAGCCACGGACTTGAACCACTGCCGATCGGCATCGATTAGCGAAATGCCGCAGATGTTCACCCCGAGGACTTCCCGGACCAAGCCGGTGATCGCATCGAAGTTGCGATCCCGGCCGGTGTCGAGAACGCCGTAGCGCTGCAAGGCAAGCAGCCGACCAGCCTCATCATTAAGCGTCGCGTCCGTCACCTGTCGTTCCCGCTTTTGCCTCGGTAGCAGGGCTATGACAGCGCGGGCTGAAGCACGTGTAAACGTTCGGTCCAGAGTGGATGCTTCAGGAAGGACCAACCAAGCGGAAATGCGGGATGGCTACCGTAATTGCGGTTCCGTCCTCGCGCACCATGCCGAAGCTTCCCTCCATGCTACCGGTTTCGGTAGGCAGAGGGCAGCCGGAGACATAATCGAAGCTGGCGCCCGGTTCGATCAACGGGGTTTCGCCAACAACGCCCTCGCCGCGAACGTCATGGATCGAGCCATAGCCATCCTGGATGCGCCAGTGGCGGGAAAGCAGGCGCACGCTGCTGTCGGAGTGGTTCTCGATCCGGATATGGTAGGACCAGAACCAGCGTCCGCTTGCCGGCGCCGACTGGTCGGCGAGAAAGCTCACCGCCACCCGCACCTTGATGTCGCCGGTCGTGGCGACATACGGAAACAGGATCGACATGGTGTCAAAGGAGGGCGCGTCGGCCATGGTGCGGCTATGACAGGCCAGCGGCGCGGCGCAAGCGTTCAAGCAGCCGGTCGCGGCCCGCAAGCAACGGTTCGGCCCGGTCGGTAAGGACATCGCGGGCAAGGAAGTGTCGCGAAAGGGTCAGTCCGTCGATAATGGCCGGCCAGTCGCCAGAGCCGCCTGCCCGCACGAATGCTGGCAACGCAAGCAGTTGTGCCTGGTATGGCGCGGCGGCCGAGCTGCTCACCGCCCGGCCCGAGCGGGGGCTGACGGCGACGAGGTCGTCCTCCGACCCGGTGACCGCACATTGGGAAAGGTCGATCCCGAAGCCGAGCTCGGCGAGAAGCAGGAGTTCGTAGCGGACCAGCGCCGAGCCCCACACGCGTGCCGTCGGCGCAGCTTCGATTGCCCCCAGCACCGCGTCCAAAGCACTGAACAAGCGGCCAAAGGGTTGCTCTTCGGGCAAAGCGGTGGCGGTCAGGGCAGCCAGCCAGGCGATCGCCGCGGCGGCAATCGGCTCCTCCATCAAGGGTGCGCGACTGCGGGTCAGTTCAACCGTCGCCTGCGGCAATTGTCCCTCGGTACGCGTGGAAAGAGAAGCTTCGACCAGATTGCCGGCGATCAGCACCGGTCGAAGCCGACGTCCGCAAGCGCCGCGGACATAGGCGGCCTGCAGGCCGTGTTCCGGCGTCAGCAGGCGCACCACCGCCCCATGTTCGCCATGCAGGTGCAGCGACAGGACGATGGCGGGCGTGGTCAGGCGCATGTGATGGCGGCAACCTTAGCCACTGGCATGAAAATAGTCGTACAATTGCCGGGCGGTGGCCTTGCTGATCCCCGGCGCGCGCTCGAGGTCGTCGAGGGCTGCGGACTTGACCGCTTTGGCCGTGCCGAAATGCATCAGCAGAGCGCGTTTGCGGGTCGGACCGATGCCTGGCACCTCGTCCAGGGTGGAGGTGGTCAGGCTCTTGGCGCGCTTGGCCCGGTGAGTGCCAATCGCGAAACGGTGGGCTTCGTCGCGCAGTCGCTGCAGATAGAATAGCAAAGGCGCATTGGGCGGAAAGCTGATTTCCTGCCCACCCGGCAAGTGGAACACCTCCCGTCCCGCGTTGCGGTCCGGTCCCTTGGCGACGCCAACCACCGGCACGTCGTGCACGCCGGCATCTTCCATGATCTCCATCACCGCAGATAGCTGACCCTTGCCGCCGTCGATCAGCAGCAGGTCGGGCCATTCGCCGCTGGAGCGGTCCGGGTCGTCCTTTTCCAGCCGCGCAAACCGGCGCTGGAGCACTTCCTTCATCATGCCGAAGTCGTCGCCCGGCGTGATCTCCGACTTGATGTTGAACTTGCGATAACTGTTCTTGCGAAAGCCCTCCGGGCCGGCAACGATCATCGCGCCGGTGGCATTGGTGCCCATGATGTGACTGTTGTCATAGACTTCGATGCGCTTCGGCACGTCGGTCAGAGCAAAAGCTTCGGTTAGTTCGCGAAGCAGCTTGGTCTGAGTGCTGCTCTCGGCCACCCGGCGGTCCAACGCTTCCTCCGCGTTGCGGGTGGCATGATCCATCAGCTTCTTGCGATCGCCGCGCTGCGGTCGCTCGATCAACACCTTGCCCTTGGCCTGTTCGCCGAGAGCTTCGGCAATGACGTCGCTGTCGGGCAGGTCGCGGTCGACCAGGATGCGCTTGGGCGGCGGCATGTCTTCGTAGAACTGCAGCAGGAAGGCAGCGAGCACTTCGGTTTCGGGCACGTCATTGGTGTGCGCCGGAAAGAACGCGCGGTGTCCCCAATTCTGCCCGCCACGAATGAAGAACGCCTGGATGCACACTGCCCCGCCCTTGCAGGCGAGCGCAAAGATGTCGGCATCGCCAAGGCCTTCGGCATGCACCGTCTGGCTGCCCTGAATGTAGGTCAGCGCGCGCAGCCGGTCGCGGTAGATCGCAGCAAGCTCAAAGTCATGCGCGTCGGCGGCTTCGGCCATGGCCTTGCCGAGCCGCGCCTGCACACCGGTCGACTTGCCGGACAGGAACGCCTTGGCGTCTTCGACCAGCTCGTCATAGGCGGGCGGTTCGATGCGTCCCACGCAAGGGGCCGAGCAGCGCCGGATCTGGTACAACAGGCACGGCCGCGATCGATTGGCGAAGAAGCTGTCGGAGCAGGAGCGCAGCAGGAACAGCTTCTGCAGGGCGTTAAGGGTGCGCGTCACCGAACCCGCGCTGGCGAACGGTCCGAAATACTGCCCCTTGGCCCGTCGCGCGCCGCGATGCTTCTGCACCCGCGGAAAGGCATGGTCCTCCCGCAGCAGGATGAACGGAAAGCTCTTATCGTCGCGCAAGAGCACGTTGTAGGGCGGACGAAAGCGCTTGATCAGCTGCGCCTCTAGCAGCAGCGCCTCGGCCTCAGTGCCGGTCGTCACGATGGTCATCGAGCGGGTTTGCGAGACCATCCGCTGAAGCCGCCGGGAGAGCCGCGTTACCTGCACATAGTTGATCACGCGCTGCTTGAGTGCCCGCGCCTTGCCGACGTAGAGCACGTCGCCCTTGGCATCGAGCATGCGGTATACGCCTGGGCGTGCGGGCAAGGTTCGGACGACGTTGCGGATTGCCGCGACACCGGCCTCAAGGTCCGGCACCTCGCCGCCGCCCTGGACGGTGTAGGTTGCCTGATCCTCGTTGAAGCGCTCAGCGGCGCGGGGATGATCGGGACGGTCGGCTTTGCTCACGAAGACGACTTAGGGATCACCGGCCCGCCTTGCGAGGGGAATGAACGACGATGTGAAGCCTTGTCTCAACGGGCTCTCGTGCGATCGCGATCGGCCGCTGCTCAGGCAGCATCCTGATCGAACAGCTGAGGCACACTCCAGCCCTTGCCGGAACGCACAAGCGTGGTGCCGCAACGCGTGCAACGAGTACGCCAGCCGAGCGACGAGAAGCGCACATGCCGCTTGCTTCGACGGTGATCAAAAATGCGGCAAAGAAGGGCAGACAAGATGGACACTCCAAGCGTCGGGGTGGCCGAGCCCGGCAACCCAACACGCTCGGCGTACGTAATGCAAGTTAAGAACCTGGTGTCGGACTCGCTTCAGGCGGCGACCCGGAAAGCTTCCGGAGGTGCCAGCATCCATTCGGCGGCCGCCCGGGCGTGCAAGGCGGTCGTGTCATAGACCGGCAGCACGTTCGCGCGTGTGTCGACGGCAAGCACCAGCTCGGTGCAGCCAAGGACCACTGCCTGCACCTTCTTCTTGCCCAATTCGGTGATCAGGGTCTTGAGCTTGCGCTGGCTATCCCGGACCACCTGCCCTGCGGCGAGTTCCTGATAGATGATGCGGTCGACCTCCCCCATCCACTGCGCGTCCAACGGCGCCAGCGTGACACCACGCGATTCTATGCGGTTGCGCACGAACCCTTCGGACATGGTGAAGCGAGTACCAAGCAGGGCCGCGCGACTGATACCGTCGCGGGCAAGCCGATCTGCCGCGGCATCGGCGATGTGCAACACGGGAATGGAAAGGGCAGCGGCAACTTCATCGTAAACCCGGTGCATGGTGTTGGACGCGATCAACAATCCGTCGGCGCCTGCCGCCTGCAAGCGCCTGGCGCTCCCCACCATCCTTTCTGCGACCGCCGACCAATCCTGGCGCTGCTGGAGCGCCGCCAACGGCGCGAAGTCGTGACTTTCGATCAGAAGCGGCGCGCTGTGGAGCCCGCCTAGACGACCCACCACCGCCTTGTTGATCGCCTCGTAATAGAGCGCAGTCGAGGACCAGCTCATCCCGCCAATGATGCCAAGCTTGCGCAACGAACAATGTCCTAACCCGAAAACGCCCACAACCCGTTCTCGGGCTGGGGGCTTGAACCCAGAAACGCATGTCGAGAAGGCCGCTAGCTGTTGAGCGCCTTGACGATTTCCTCGACCATCTTCTTGGCATCCGCAAGCAGCATCATGGTGTTGTCGCGGTAGAACAGTTCATTGTCGACCCCGGCGTAGCCCGCTCCGCCCATGGAGCGCTTGATGAACAGGACGGTGCGGGCCTTTTCCACGTCCAGCACCGGCATGCCGTAGATCGGCGATGTCTTGTCGGTCTTGGCCGCCGGATTGGTGACGTCATTGGCGCCAATCACGAACGCAACGTCGGTCTGGGCGAAGTCGGAGTTGATATCCTCCAGCTCGAACACGTCCTCATAAGGCACATTGGCCTCGGCCAGCAGCACGTTCATGTGCCCGGGCATTCGTCCGGCAACGGGGTGAATGGCGTATTTGACCCGCACCCCTTCTTTTTTGAGTAGCTCGCCCATCTCGCGCAGCACATGCTGGGCCTGCGCCACGGCCATGCCGTAGCCGGGCACGATGATGACCTGATCCGCTTCCTTCATCAGGAAGGCGGCATCCTCCGCCGAGCCGCGGCGATAGGGTCGGTCGATGACTTCGCCCCCTGCCCCGCCGGCGACGGCACCGAAGCCGCCGGCGATCACGCTCAAGAAGCTGCGGTTCATTGCCCGGCACATGATGTAGCTGAGGATCGCGCCCGACGAGCCGACCAGCGCTCCGGTGATGATCATGGCGCTGTTCTGGAGTGTGAAGCCCATCGCGGCGGCGGCCCAGCCCGAATAGCTGTTCAGCATGGAGACGACGACCGGCATGTCCGCGCCGCCGATCGGAATGATCAGGAGGAAGCCGATCAGGAACGACAAGGCCGCAATGGTGAAGAAAACCCACGGGCTCTGGTCGATGAGGAAATAGCCGATGAGGCCGAGGATGGCGGCCAGTGCGGCAAGGTTGATGACGTGTCGGGCGGGCAGCAGGATCGGCGATCCAGACATGGAGCCGTTGAGCTTCAGAAAGGCGATGACCGAGCCCGAGAAGGTGATCGCACCGATGGCCACGCCAAGGCCGAGTTCGATGCGGCTGACGCGATGAATACCGTCAGCGCCCACGATACCGAACGCTTCCGGGTTAAGGAACGCCGCGAGGCCGACCAGGACGGCGGCGAGACCAACCAGGCTGTGAAAGGCGGCCACGAGCTGCGGCATGGCGGTCATCTGGATGCGGCGCGCCGTGACGATGCCGATCACCGCGCCGAGCGCGATAGCGGCGAGAATTTGCATCAGGGTCGTAAGGTCGGGCTTGAGGATGAACTGGCACGACGGGTCGCCGGGGCCCATGCAAGCAATGGGAACGGTACCCGCCTTCATCGTGGGAATGTGCGTGATCAGCGTGGTGAGCACGGCGACGGCCATGCCGATCATGCCCAGCCGGTTGCCGCGCTGGCTGGTGGACGGGCTCGACAGGCCGCGAAGGGCCAGGATGAAGCAGACGCCTGCGAACAGATAGGCAATCATCACCCAGGCGGGGGTTGCCGCGACCTCATGCATCGCGGCGTTCCTTTTTCTTGTACATCGCCAGCATGCGGGCGGTCACTGCAAAGCCGCCGAAAATATTGATCGAGGCCAGCACCACCGCGAGTAGGCCGAGCCACTTGGAACTGAAACTGCCGGCTGCCGCGGCGGCGATCAGCGCGCCAACGATGATCACCGAGGAGATCGCATTCGTCACGGCCATCAGCGGCGTATGCAGCGCGGGCGTGACGGACCAGACCACGTAATAGCCGACAAAGCAGGCCAGAACGAAGATCGACAAGATTGCAACAAAGTCCATCGGCATGGTCCCCAGGGTTCGCGTGAACTGTGTGGCATAGGTGGCACGTGGGGCAAGGGGGAAAGCACGCGATCGAGGCGCGGGAATGAGACTGCTGTAAACAAGTGGTCACAAAGGACCGGTTTCCTCTTTCCTAACCTTTAGCGGGCAAGAAGGCCGGACCATGGTCCAACGTTCTTCATCAGCGACCAAGTCGCCGAAGCCGGAGCTGAAACGCTGGCGCCTGCTGGCGTGGGCTGCCGGGCTTTCAATGCTTATTGGCGGCTTGATGCTTGGTGTCCCGGCGGACGACGCTTTGCGCATGATGCGCAACGCGGTCGCGCCCGTCCCGGCCAGTGGCGACATCGTCATGATCGGCATCGACGAGAAAAGTTTGGCGAAGGTGGGGGAATGGCCCTGGAAGCGTAGCACCCTCGCCAAGATGGTTGATCGAGCAAGTGAGGCTGGCGTTCGCCGCCTTTACGTCGATATCGTCCTTGATGCCCCTACAACCGCTACGGAAGATCAAGCGCTGGCTCGATCATTAGCCCGTAACGGGCATGTCGTGCTGCCAGTTCGTGACGGAACGGGCGTCACTCCGAAGGATGACAGAAACGACACTAACCAGCCACTGGCCCTGTTCCGAGCCCACGCCGATACGGCCAGCATAAGTGTCGATTACGACTACCGTCACGCAGTTTGGCGGCTTCCGTACCGAAATGGTCAGTTTCCATCTTTCGCGGCATCATTTGCAGGGATTCGGAACTTCTCGAAGGAGCAAGACGAGAATTTTCGGATCTCGTATGCGATCGATCCGCAAACAATCCCGATGTACAGTGCACATGCTTTCCTGAACGGAGAGGTTGATCCCGGCGTGATCCGCGGCAAGCAAGTGATCATAGCCGCGACATCAGACCATCTAAACGACGATTTCTGGATCCCCGGAAGCGGCCGTATGCCGGGTGCCTATGTTCAGGTTCTAGGCGCGGAAACGTTGAAGCGCGGCACACCGCTGGACCTTGGCTTCCTCGGGTTGTTGCTGGCGACCTTGGCCGTCTGCGCAGCCGTACTCGAGCCTCGCCTTAGGTCTGCGCGAGGGCCCATCCTGATCGCCGTGGGTGCAATACTACTAATCGGTCCGCTTCCTCTCGAGCGGCACCTGATTTTCGTTGACGTCGTGCCGGCGCTGTCGGCCCTGAGCATTGTCAGCATACAACTCGGATGGCTACGCTGGAGAAGCCGTGGCTTGGTGAATGTGCACTCGGGACTTCCCAATCTCACCGCGTTGCGAGGTGATCGCGCCAATCGAAACCACGTCCTGATCGCGACACGGATCCAGAACTATGCCGCCATCGCGTCCACCATCGGGCAAAGCGAAGAGCAGGACCTAACCCGGCAGATTATCGATCGGCTGAGGGTCGCCAACGCCGATCATCGCATCTTTCAGGGTGATGAGGGCATCTTCGCCTGGTTTGTCGAGCCTGGCGCAACGGTTGGTGATCACCTCGAGGCGCTACACTTGCTGTTCCGCTCGCCCGTCACGGTCGGCGGACGAGCTATGGATCTTGCCGTAAGCTTCGGTGCGGAACTGGGTAGCGCGCGCTCGCTTACCAATCGCCTTGCAAGTGCCTTGGCCGCGGCAGACGAGGCCTGGAGCGATGGGCTGAAGTGGAAGTACCATGATCCAGCCCGCCTAGAAGAGGTCAAGTGGCGCTTGTCGCTTCTTGGTGAACTCGACACCGCGATCGACAATGGCGAGGTCTGGTTGGCCTATCAGCCCCAATTGGATCTCCAGCACGGAGGGATCATCGGAGCCGAAGCGCTTGCCCGTTGGACGCACCCCGTCAAAGGCCCGATCGGACCAGCAGAGTTTGTTGCGGCGGCCGAAGCGAATGGACGCATCGGAAAGCTGACCGACTTCGTGCTCGACCGGGCAATTGCGACGGCGGCGGCCATCAACCGGCGGGGGGTGCCGTTCACGGTGGCGGTCAATCTGTCAGCCCGCCTCTTGTCCGATCCAAGCTGGCTAAGCCGCGTGCAAACCCTGCTTGCTGGTCACGGCCTGCCTCCGGAACGCTTGACCCTCGAGCTGACGGAAAGTGCTTCCCTGGACGATGGTGAAAGCGGTTTGGCGCTACTCGACGCTTTGCGCGGCATCGGCGTGCGTATCGCCATTGACGACTATGGGACGGGCCTGTCGACCTTGGAGTATCTCAAAAAGATCCCAGCGCAGGAAATCAAGCTCGATCAGAGTTTCATCAAGGCGATGCGCGTTAACCGCGGCGACCTGTTGATGGTGCAGTCGACGATTGAACTGGCCCATTCTCTTGGCCGAACCGTCGTGGCGGAGGGTGTCGAGGACCCTGCCAGCTTGGAAGACCTGCGGGTCATGGGGTGCGACGTCGCGCAAGGTTTCGCCATCGGTCGGCCCCTGGGTGTTCGTGAGTTGGTGCAGCGCTTGAACGTGCGGACGCAGAAGGTGGCATGAATAGTTAATCGTTTGCTAACCATATCGATTAAGGTTAACGCCCCGATGAGCAGTGAGTCGCTGCCGTCAACAGGGGACGCAACATGTTCAATTTCTGGAACTGGGTAATCGGAAGTGGCCGCGGCAGCACGGGCAGCCGCGCTTAAGCGATTTCCAACATGCTCGGCTGAGCCGGGCAAGTAGAATTCAATGCGTGTCGGCCTTGCGGTCGGCACGCATTTTCTTTTGTTTAGAAGTGCCTGGCAGACGGCTTAGGCTTGGCGGTAGCGCCACAAAAGCAACGGACGCTGCAGCAGCAGTCCGGCGAGAAAACCGCCGACATGCGCGGGCGTGGCGATGCTCTGCTGCGAACTGAAGCCGACCGCCCACTGCAACACGGCCCATGCCGCCGCGAGCCAGGCGACGTTGAGCCAGCGATTGATTCGCGGTGAGTTCACGATTCGCTTCGGCCGGCCGAAGCTCAGTGCATAGGCTCCTACCAGGCCGCTGATGGCACCGCTGGCGCCAATCACCGGGTTCAATCCGAGCGGCGCCGCAATCCACTGCGCGGCCGCCGCAACAAAAGCGGAAATCACGTAGAGCGCGACCGTCGCACCCGTGCCCAACACCCGTTCGATCTCCTTGCCGCACCACAGCAGCATGAGCAGATTGAAGGCGAGATGGAGGAAGCCGCCATGGACCAGTGTGGATGTAAGCGGCGTGAGAAAGGCGGGCACCGCGCCCGATATTAGCAAGACGCCGGACAGCCGCGCCGGAATGAAGCCAAGCGCCAAAGAAGCTGGCTCGGTCAGACTGCCAACGGTAATCACCAGGGACACCAACGTCGTCACAGCCGCGATCGCAACCGTGGCCGTTCGCGGAATGCCGCCAAATGCCCGATCGGCCATCAGATGAATTCGATGCGCTCGATCTCGTAATAACGGTCGCCCGACGGAGTGGTCACTTCCACTTCCTCCCCGACGTTGCGTCCGATCAGCGCCCGGCCGAGCGGTGAATTGTAGCTGATGCGGCCAACCTTGGCGTCTGCCTCGGTCTGCCCGACCAGTTGATAGCGAACCTTGGTGCTGTCTTCATCGACCAGGCTAACCGTGGCGCCGAACACAACCCGGTCGCCCGAAAGTGTTGTCGGATCGATCACCAAGGCGCGGCTCAGCCGGTCCTCAATGTCGGCGATGTTGGCTTCAACCTGACCCTGGCGCTCCTTCGCGGCATGGTATTCAGCATTTTCCGACAGATCGCCGTGCGCGCGCGCTTCCTCGATCGAATCCACGATGGAAGGCCGTTCCAGCTTGAGCCGCTTGAGCTCCGCCTCGAGATGACGGTGGCCTTCCGCCAACATCGGCACCTTATCGCTCGCCATGATCTGAATTCTTTCCCTATTCTCTTGCCACACCGATTGCCCGCGCTGCCGCCGAAGAGCGGGCACGCTCCACTGGCGCGTTCATCGATGAAGAAGACTTACGTGTCGAAGGCGGAATAATAAGCCTGCAACGAGCGGACTTCAAGCGCGCGGCCCCTAGCAGCCCGGATTGCCCTCGCCACGGCAACGCTCGCGGCCACCGTGGTGAAGTAGGGAACCTTGCGATTCAGCGCGGTGGCGCGGATCGACTGGCTGTCCTTGAGCGACTGTGCGCCTTCCGTGGTGTTGAACACGATCTGCACCGCCCCATCGACGATCCGGTCGACGATATGCGGTCGCCCCTGTGCCACCTTGTTGACGCGATCAACGTGGAGCCCACGCTTTGCCAGGTGATCCGCGGTTCCGTCCGTGGCGATCACTTTGAAGCCAAGCTCCAGCATGCTGGCGATGGCCGGCACGACCAGTTCCTTGTCGCTGTTGCGCACCGACACGAACAAAGTGCCACTGTCTGGCAGCAACACCCCTGCCCCCAGCTGCGACTTGGCGAAGGCCATTTCGAAATCATCCGCGATTCCCATGACTTCGCCGGTGCTCTTCATCTCGGGTCCGAGGACCGGATCGGTGCCGGGGAAGCGGGCAAACGGGAACACGCTTTCCTTCACCGCCACATAGGGCAGCTCGCGGCGGATCTTCGGAAGGTCGGCCAATTTCTCACCGGCCATGACCCGTGCGGCGATCTTCGCGACAGGAACGCCCACGGCCTTGGCGACGAACGGCACGGTGCGACTGGCCCGGGGATTAACCTCGATGAGGTAGATGTCGCGATCCTTGACCGCGAACTGCACGTTCATCAGCCCGCGGACCTTGAGGGCCAAAGCCAGTTCGCGGGTCTGACGCTCGATCTCGGCGATGATGTCGGCCGGGAGCGAGTAAGGCGGGATCGAGCAGGCGCTGTCGCCGGAATGGACGCCGGCTTCCTCAATATGTTCGAGCACGCCGGCGATGACGACATCCGTGCCGTCGCAAATCGCGTCGACGTCGACCTCAACGGCGTCGCGCAGATACCGATCAACCAACACCGGGCTCGAGCCCGATACCTGTACGGCGGTCGCGATGTAATGTTCGAGCTGCGCCGGTGCGTCGACGATCTCCATGGCCCGCCCGCCAAGGACGTAGGATGGACGGAGAAGCACCGGATAGCCGATGCGCTCTGCCACATGGAGAGCTTCCTCCCGGCTTCGCGCCATGCCGTTTTCCGGCTGCTTGAGCCCGAGCCGGGCGACCAGCTTGGCGAAACGTTCGCGGTCTTCGGCCAGATCGATGCTGTCGGGACTTGTACCCAGGATCGGAACGCCCGACGCCTGCAACTCGGCCGCCAGCTTAAGCGGGGTCTGGCCGCCAAGCTGAACGATCACCCCCAACAGCTTGCCGCGCTCACCCTCGCGGCGGAGGATTTCCAGCACGTCCTCGGCGGTGAGCGGCTCGAAGTACAGCCGGTCAGAGGTTTCCGGATCCGTGGAAACGGTCTCCGGATTGCAGTTGATCATAACGGTTTCGTAGCCGGCGCCATCGCGGCCAAGCGCAAAGGCGGCGTGGCAGCAGCAATAATCGAACTCGATCCCCTGCCCGATCCGGTTTGGTCCGCCACCCAGGATGACGATCTTGGTCTTGTCGGAAACGTGCGCCTCATCCTCCGGCTCGCCGAACAAGGGCGCTTCGTAGGTCGAGTAAAGATATGGCGTGGAGGCGTCGAACTCGGCGGCGCAGCTATCGATGCGCTTGAACACCGGGTGCACGCCCAGCTTCTGGCGATGGCGGCGCACTTCGGCTTCGGTCACCCCGCCGGTCATGGCGCGCATGGCGTCGTGGACGATGCCGCCGCCCGCTGCTTTCTGGAGGCTGATCTCACGCGGCATGCGGGCCGAGCGCAGGGCCAATTCGGCTAGCCGTGCGTCGGAGAAGCCCATCGCCTTGAGGCGCCGCATCGCTGCCGCGTCCGCCGGCAGTCCGAGTGCCCGAACCTCGCCCTCGGCACGGACGATCTCGGCCAGGCGCTCCAGAAACCAGGGGTCGAACCCGGCAATGGCATGGATGCGCGCGATCGTGATGCCGTGACGCAGTGCCTCGGCGGCGACCAGCAGCCGGTCAGGCGTGGCAGTGGCGAGAGCGCTTTCGATTTCGTCCTCGGAGGCGTCTTCGAGGTGCCGCACGCGATCGAGGCCGGTGAGGCCCGTTTCGAGGCCTCGCAATGCCTTCTGCAAGCTCTCCGCAAAGGATCGGCCGATGGCCATCACCTCGCCGACGGACTTCATCGCCGTGGACAAGGTGTTGGGCGAGCCGGCGAACTTCTCGAAGGTGAAGCGCGGCACCTTGGTGACGACATAGTCGATCGTCGGCTCGAAGGCAGCCGGCGTGGCGCCCCCGGTGATATCGTTGGCGATCTCATCGAGCGTGTAGCCGACCGCCAGACGCGCCGCGACCTTGGCGATGGGGAAGCCGGTCGCCTTGGACGCAAGCGCCGACGATCGCGACACCCGTGGGTTCATCTCGATCACCAGCATGCGCCCGGTCTTGGGATCGACCGCGAATTGGACGTTGGAACCGCCGGTCTCGACGCCGATCTCCCGCAGCACCGCGATCGAGGCGGAGCGCATGCGCTGATACTCCTTGTCGGTCAGCGTCAATGCGGGTGCGACGGTGATCGAATCGCCGGTGTGCACGCCCATCGGGTCGATGTTCTCGATGGAGCAGATGATGATGCAATTGTCGGCGCGATCGCGCACGACCTCCATCTCATATTCCTTCCACCCGACGACGCTTTCGTCGATGAGCACTTCGGTGGTCGGGCTCGCCTCCAGTCCCGAGCGGACGATGGCGACGAACTCCTCGCGGTTGTAGGCGATGCCGCCGCCGGTGCCGCCAAGCGTGAAGCTGGGGCGGATCACGGCGGGGAGGCCGACCGAGTCGATGGCGGCGAGCGCTTCCTCGACCGAGTGGACGACGGCCGACTTGGGCGATTCCAGCCCGATGCGGTCCATGGCGTCGCGGAATTTCTGCCGGTCCTCGGCCTTCTCGATGGCGGCCGCATTGGCCCCGATCAGCTCCACCGCGAGCCGGTCCAGCGTGCCGTCATGCGCGAGCGCCAGTGCGGTGTTAAGCGCGGTCTGTCCGCCCATCGTCGGCAACAGGGCCCAGCCGCCCGGGTGCTCCTGTGTTTCCACCTCCAGGATCCGCGCGACGACCTCGGGCGTGACCGGCTCGATGTAGGTGGCGTCGGCGATCTCGGGATCGGTCATGATCGTCGCCGGGTTGGAGTTGACCACCACCACGCGAAAACCCTCGGCCTTGAGGGCCTTGACCGCCTGTGAGCCGGAGTAATCGAACTCGGCCGCCTGACCGATGACGATCGGGCCGGCGCCGATGATGAGGATCGAGGAGATGTCTGTGCGTTTGGGCATTATTCCTCGGGGAACTTAATGGACTCGACAATGACGAGCTTCAGATGTCGTTCGCGCGCCCACCGGTAAACGCATGTGCGCTTGTCCGGGCTGGGTGCTTCACGAAACAAAATAAGCAACTTCTTCTCCTGCGCATCTTGGATCAGCTCGCCGAATGCCAACCCACACGACAGGCTCGCGCTGTTCAGCTCATCCTGGCTGTGCATCCGGGGGGTCGCGCAGGCGGACAGCGAGGCAAGCCCAGCGCCGGTGATGAGGATGTGCTGGACTCCTACGGCTCTCACCGCATCATCCCGACGAAGCGCTCGAACAGATAGAAGCTATCCTGCGGCCCTGGGCTCGCCTCCGGATGGTATTGCACGCTGAACACCGGGCGGCCTTCCAGCTCCAACCCGCAATTGCTGCCGTCGAACAGGCTGACGTGGGTCTCGCGGACGCCTTCGGGCATGCCTTCGCGTTCGACCGCGAAGCCGTGGTTCATGCTGGTGATCTCGACCGCGCCGTCGGCCAGGCGCTTGACCGGGTGGTTGGCGCCGCGGTGACCCTGGAACATCTTGCTGGTCTTGCCGCCCAGCGCCAGGGCGAGGAGCTGGTGACCGAGGCAGATGCCGAACAACGGCTTTCCAGTGGCGAGCATCTGCTGGATCACCGGAATGGCATATTCGCCCGTCGCGGCGGGGTCGCCGGGGCCGTTCGACAGGAAGAAACCGTCGGGCTGCTGCGCCATGATCTCGGCGAAGCTCGCGGTCGCCGGGAGGATGGTGACGCGGGCGCCTGCTTCCACGAGGGAGCGGAAGATGTTGCGCTTGGAGCCGTAGTCGATGGCGACGACATGGGGTATCCCCTGCCCGGCCATCGTCGACGCTGCCCCGACATCCTTGGGCAAGTCGAGCGATGCCTTGCCCCCGCTCCAATTCTCGATCTGCTGGCGGCTGACTTCCCTGGCCAGGTCCATGCCTTCTAGCCCGGGCCACTCCGTCGCCATGCGCTGCAGTTCCGGCAAGTCGAAGCGCCCGTCCGCCGCATGGGCGATGACCACGGTGGGTGGTCCCTCGCGGCGCACCAGCTGGGTCAGTGCTCTTGTGTCCAGCCCGGCGAGCCCGATTCGGCCGTTGTTTGCCATCCAGGTCGGAAAATCGCTGGTGGAGCGGTAGTTGCTGGGGGCCGTGACCGCCTCGCGCACGATGCAGCCCAAGGCATGCGGGTCGCTCGCCTCCACGTCCTGGTCATTGGCGCCGACGTTGCCGATGTGCGGAAAGGTGAAGGCGACCACCTGACGCGCATAGCTGGGGTCGGTCATAACCTCCTGATAGCCGGTCATGGCGGTGTTGAAGCACAGTTCGCCGACGCTTGCGCCTTCCGCGCCGAAGCCCTGGCCCCAGGCGACGCGACCGTTGGCAAAGACCAGAGCGCCGGTGGCTCCGGCCGGTTGCGGCGCGGGCGTGGATCGAGCGTCGGCCATGGCGAGGAGAGCCCTTCCGTGCAGCGAGAGAACAGCGATGTTGCTAAGGCTCCGCCACTAGGCACCGCGCCTTGCCACGTCAACGCTGGTCAGCCGGGGCGTGCCCGATTAGGGCTGGTGCTTTCCTCCCGTGAGCAACGAACCCATGATCAGAGACGACATCAAGACCGCCCTCGTGACCGCCATGAAAGGCGGCGACAAGGCCGGCACGGGCACGATCCGGCTGATCCAGTCGTCGATCAAGAACCGCGACATCGAAGCGCGCACCGGCAAGGCGCCCGACGACGACGATGCCCTGGTCACCGAAGTCATGCAGAAGATGATCAAGCAGCGCCGCGAATCGGTCGAGCTCTACCGCAAGGGCGGACGCGAGGAGCTGGCCGCGGTCGAGGAAGCCGAGATCGTGGTGATCGAACGCTTCCTGCCCAAGCAGATGGAAGAGGCGGAAGCCAAGGCGGCTGTGGCGGCGATCGTCACGGAGACCGGCGCGGCGAGCATGAAGGACATGGGCCGGGTCATGGCGCTGGTGAAGGAGCGCTTTCCGACGGCGATCGAGCCGGCACGGGCGAGCGCGCTGGTCCGGGCGGCCCTGGCTTAGTGGCTCCTGGTCGGTCCGAATTCCGGAGGCGATGAAGAAGCTCGCGTGACGCTTTCTCCGGCCTTTCTTGACGAACTGCGCGCGCGGACCCTGCTGTCCTCGGTCATCGCCCCCACGGTGAAGCTCACCCGTGCCGGTCGCGAGTGGAAGGCTTGTTGTCCGTTTCATCAGGAGAAGACGCCCAGCTTCACGATCAACGACGACAAGGCGTTCTATCATTGCTTCGGCTGTGGGGCGCACGGGGACGCCATTCGCTTTCTGACCGACGCACGCGGGCTCCCGTTCATGGAGGCGGTCAAGGAACTGGCCGACAAAGCCGGGCTGGAAGTGCCCGCGCCCGATCCGCGGGCGCAGGTGCAGGCCGAGCGGTCGACCACCCTGATCGACGTGATGACCGCGGCGCAGGCCTGGTTCCAGGAGCAGCTCGCCGGGCCGGAGGGCGCCGCCGCGAGGGAGTATATCAAAAGCCGCGGGATCGGCGCGGCAACGGCTCAGCGGTTCGGCCTGGGACTCGCACCCAATGCCCGCACCCGCCTCAAGCAGGCGCTGGCGGAGCATGGCGAGGACAAACTGGTCGACACCGGCCTGCTGATCCGTCCGGAGGAAAAAGGCGAAACCTACGATCGCTTCCGCGGCCGCCTCACCATTCCGATCCGGGATGCGCGCGGCCGGGTGATCGCGTTTGGCGGACGTATATTGGGCGACGGCGAGCCGAAATATCTGAACTCGCCGGAGACCGTGCTGTTCGACAAAGGACGCACGCTCTACAATCTGGACCGTGCCGCACCGGCGAGCCGGCAGGCCGGGCGCGTCATCGTGGTCGAAGGTTACCTCGACGTGATCGGGCTCGACCGGGTGGGCATCGCGGAAGTGGTGGCGCCACTTGGTACGGCGCTGACCGAGGGACAGCTTGAGCGCCTGTGGCGGCTCGATCCGCAACCGATCCTGTGCTTCGACGGTGACCGCGCCGGCCAAAAGGCAGCGATCCGAGCCGCGATGCGCGCCCTGCCCCACCTGGCGCATGACCGGACGTTGCGGTTCGTGGCGCTACCCGAGGGTCAGGACCCCGACGATCTCGCGACCAGCGGTGGGCGTGACGCGGTTGAAGCGCTGCTCGGTGCCCCCGTGCCGCTGGTGGAGCGCCTGTGGGCGCATGAGCGAGACGCTGAGGCGCTGACCACCCCGGAGGCGCGAGCCGGGCTGCGCAAGCGCTTGCTCGATCACGTGGCAGCGATCGGCGACCGTGCGCTCGCCGGCTTGTACCGGGACGAGTGGCTGGAGCGCTTTTCCGCCCTCACCCGCCCCGCGCAGCAGGCACGTGCCGGTCAAGTCAACGCCGGCGCGCAACGCCGTGGCCAGTGGGTCAAGGGCAAGGGCTTCGTCCCGCCCGAAGCGCCCGCAAGCGCCGCCGCTCGAGCGATTGCAAGCGGCGGGATCTCGCCGCCGCTGGCGCGCGCTATCCTGACCGGCCTGTCCTTGTTTCCGGAAGTTATTGCCGGGCACGCCGAGACTTTGGCGCGCCTGCCGTTTAACGATCAAGCGGACCGAAAGTGGCGCGACTTGATGGTAGATGCTGCTTACTCGGGCCAGACGCTTGATCGGGATGGTCTTG
Organism: uncultured Sphingomicrobium sp.; assembly: GCA_964243335.1. Classification (GTDB taxonomy): domain Bacteria; phylum Pseudomonadota; class Alphaproteobacteria; order Sphingomonadales; family Sphingomonadaceae; genus Sphingomicrobium. The sequence continues at coordinate 582,508 of CAXTED010000001.1, forward strand.
TTACCATATTGCAAGGTATCGGTGGCGTGGTGGTTCCCTCGGGGAGTGGGCGCGGCATCGATATGGGTTTTTCCTTCACCCGCGGCGAGAGTGACCCGGTTCGTGCCCAGCGCGACCTGGGAGATGCAATCGACGCGCTAGCAGCACAAGGCGAGATCGCCGAAGCGCTTGCGAACGCACTTGAGCGGTTGAAGAACGGCGACGAGACGGCACTTGCGGAGCAGTTGCGGCTGTACGCGGTACGTCAGGAACTTAACGAGCGACTGGCCAATCTTGTGGCCAGCGACTAAGCGGCGCGGCAACATGGCGAAAAACGACACAACCGAAATCGACACCGAGACCAGTGAAAACGGCGATGCGCCGCTGATCGATCTCAACGATGCTTCTCTCAAGAAGTTGATCGCTCGCGCCAAAAAGCGCGGCGTGATTACCTATGAGGAACTGAATGAGGCGCTGCCTCAGGACCAGATGTCTTCCGAACAGATTGAGGACGTGATGTCCGCTCTGTCCGAAATGGGCGTCAACGTGGTCGAGGCCGCCGAGGACAGCGACGAGGAAGAGGGCGCCGAGAAGAAGCCCGAGCGCGAAGAAGACGAGGAAGACGAGGTCGATCCTCTCGACGATGGTGGCCCTCGCCCGGCTGCCGCGGTCAAGAAGGAAGCGGTCGATCGTACCGACGATCCGGTCCGCATGTACCTGCGCGAAATGGGTGCGGTGGAACTGCTCAGCCGCGAAGGCGAAATCGCCATCGCCAAGCGCATCGAAGCTGGCCGCGACATCATGATCTGGGGCCTGTGCGAGAGCCCGATCACCTTTAACGCCATCATCGGTTGGTCGACCGCGCTTAACGAAGGTCGCATGCAGTTGCGCGAGATCCTGGATCTCGAGGCGATGCTGTCCAAGGGCCCAAGCGCCGAGCAGATCAACGAGAGCGAAGCGGACGATGGCAGCGGCGAGATCAGCGAAAAGGTTGCTGGCCCCGCCTTCAAGGAAGAAGCCGAGCCCGAGGAGGCTCCTGCCGACGCCGATGAAGACGAGGACATGGTCGACCGCAGCCATGCCAAGCCGGCCGAAGAAGAGGAAGAGGACAACACCCTCAGCCTCGCGCAGATGGAGGAACAGCTAAAGCCGATCGCTTTGGAGAAGTTCGCCAGCATCACCGGCATCTACAAGAAATTCGCCAAGCTGCAGCAGGCGCGCCTCGAGTCGCTTGGTGCCGGGATCGATTATCCGGCATCCGACGAGAAGAAGTACGTCAAACTGTCCGAGCAGCTCACGGCTGAAGTTGAGAGCGTGCAGTTTCACGCGTCCAAGATCGAATTCCTGGTCGAGCAACTGTACAGCTACAATCGCCGATTGACGGCTTTGGGCGGGCAGATGCTGCGCTTGGCCGAGCGTCACCGCGTACCGCGCAAGGCATTCCTGGACAGCTACATGGGCTCCGAGCTCGACGATAGCTGGCTGGCGCGAGCGTCCAAGATCGACAAGAAGTTCGCGGCATTTGCGATTGCCGAGCACGACAGCGTCGAGCGCGTGCGGGTGGAAATCGGCGAGATATCCCAAGCGACCGGCATGGCGCTTCCCGAGTTCCGCCGTATCGTCAACATGGTCCAGAAAGGCGAGCGCGAGGCGCGCATCGCCAAGAAGGAAATGGTCGAGGCCAATCTGCGCCTGGTGATCTCGATCGCCAAGAAATACACCAACCGCGGCCTGCAGTTCCTGGACCTGATCCAGGAAGGCAATATCGGCCTGATGAAGGCTGTCGATAAGTTCGAATACCGCCGCGGCTACAAGTTCAGCACGTATGCGACCTGGTGGATCCGCCAGGCGATCACGCGATCGATTGCCGACCAGGCGCGGACCATCCGCATCCCGGTGCACATGATCGAGACGATCAACAAGCTGGTGCGCACCAGCCGGCAGTTCTTGCACGAGACCGGCCGCGAACCGACGCCCGAGGAGCTTGCCGAGCGGCTGTCCATGCCGCTCGAGAAGGTCCGCAAGGTGATGAAGATCGCCAAGGAGCCGATCTCCCTCGAAACGCCGATCGGCGACGAGGAAGACAGCCATCTGGGCGACTTCATCGAGGACAAGAACGCGGTCATTCCGGTGGACGCGGCGATTCAGGCGAATCTCAAGGAAACGGTGACTCGCGTGCTGGCGTCGCTTACGCCGCGCGAGGAGCGCGTGCTGCGGATGCGGTTCGGGATCGGCATGAACACCGATCACACGCTCGAGGAGGTCGGGCAGCAGTTCTCGGTTACCCGCGAGCGTATTCGTCAGATCGAAGCGAAGGCGCTGCGCAAGCTCAAGCACCCGAGTCGTAGCCGCAAGATGCGGTCCTTCCTGGATCAGTAAGGTCTCGCTGCCCGGCGAGGTGTCATGACCGCTCCTGCGGAACCGATCCGGGTCGCCCGGTTCAACTTCATGCGCTCCTCGCCTTCCCGGCGGGGCGTGGCCCTGGCAGTGGCCATCGTGCTGGAGCTGCTGCTGATCGCGGTGCTCCTTGGCTTAGGTGCGGGTCGTCCGAGGCCAACGCCGCCAAAGACTGCGATCACCATATCGTTTGTCCCGAACGTTTCCGAAGAACCAACGCCGGAAGCGGCGCGTCGCCCGGAAGCCGAGGCAGCGGAGGCACCCGCAGCAGTGGTGGTAAAGGCACCGCCTGCTCCGCCCGAGCCAGTCGTCAGGATTCCCACACCGCCCGACTCCCGCCCCCTGCCGATCCTGGTGCTCAGCAAAGAGGACCTCGCCGCGGCGGATATCTCAAAGCTCGGGACGCGCGGAGTGCCCGGCAAGAGTGGCTCTGGCGAAGGCGAACAGGTTGCCAGCACGGAGGGCGACAGCGAAGTCGTTGGCACGGGCCCGAACGGCCAGCCGCTGTACCAGGCCGAATGGGTTCGCGAACCGACGAATGCAGAGTTAGCCGGTTATCTGCCAAGCAGGATGCCCGAGGGCGGCGGCTGGGGGCTGGTGGCGTGCAAGACTGCAGCCCGCAACCGTGTCGAGGGCTGCGTCGAACTCGGCAATTCGCCGGCTGGCAGCCATCTTGCCGGTTCGGTGCGCCAGGCGGCATGGCAGTTCCTGGTTCGTCCGCCGCGCAAAGGCGGTCGGCCGATGGTCGGCGAATGGGTCCGAATCCGCATCGATTACAACGAGCGCTAGGCAAAATCATCCGTCCCGTGACGGCACAGATCTCAATCAATCCAAAGGAAGGGTGAAGACCGCATAAACTCCGTCTTTACGCGCTTCGGTATAGGCCTGTGGCTTATCGCCGGTTCGAACAGGATCGGTACAGGAGGGTCTGATGGTGGCAGCAATGGGATTGAAGGAACGGTCCGGCTTTGCCCCTGCCGCAGCGCACGCGGCGCGAATGGCAGCCGCGGGCACTCACGGCCATCTCCATGCGCAGGATCTGCAAATGGTAGCGAACGGTATCCTGCCGCGCGACTTCGACGATCTGGTGCATCTGTTGTGCAATCTCTACGGCCGCCATCCGGCCTTTCTGGACCTTGCCCTGACGCTCTGTCCGGCAGGCCCGGTACAGGAATGGCTCGCGCTTGCTGCCAATGCTTTCGAGCGGGAGCGTTTGTATCTGGTTCGCCTGACCGCCGCAGTTGGCCCTCCGCCAAGCACGCCGGGAAATGCGCAGACCGAAGCGGCGCTGGTGGCACAGCGCCATGCATTGGAAACCTTGGCGCGCTCCGAGCGCAGCGGTTGCGCCCTTGGCGCCGCCACGGCCCTGATCGGCGACTGGCGCTCGATCCGGCCCTTGCTGGACCGCGCCGCATCGCGCGTAGGCATCGAAGCCCCCGCCTTCGGGCTGCCTGATGAACATTCCATTTCGAACGTGCTGGACGATTGCGCGGTGACGGCCGGTGCCGACCGGGCCATTCGCTTCGGCGCCGAGCAGATGCTTTTGCAACATCGCGCCATGTTCGACCTGCTGGAAGCCCGCGCCGAAGCTCGGGAACTCATCTAGGATCGTACGCCGACCCCTGCTAACGCGCGCCCATGCGTTTCCATGGCACCGAGAACTATGTCGCCACCGACGACCTCAAGGTCGCGGTCAATGCCGCCGTCGCGCTCCGCCGACCGCTGCTCGTCAAGGGAGAGCCTGGCACCGGCAAGACGGTCCTGGCGCACGAGATTGCCGGGGCGCTCCACGCACCCCTGATCGAGTGGCACGTGAAGTCGACGACGCGGGCGGTCCAAGGGCTCTACGAGTATGACGCCGTGGCCCGGCTTCGCGATGGCCAGCTTGGCGACGAGCGCGTGCACGACATTGGCAATTACATTCGCAAGGGCAAGTTGTGGGAAGCGTTCACCGCGCCCCAATTGCCGGTGCTGCTGATTGACGAGATCGACAAGGCCGACATCGAGTTTCCCAACGACCTCCTGCAGGAGCTCGATCGGATGGAGTTCCATGTCTATGAGACCGGGGAGACGGTGAAGGCCGTCGAGCGCCCTGTGGTGGTGATCACGTCCAACAATGAGAAAGAACTGCCCGACGCGTTCCTGCGCCGCTGCTTTTTCCACTACATCCGCTTTCCGGAGCGTGACACGATGGAGCGCATCGTCGAGGTGCACTTCCCCGGTATCCAGAAGATCCTGGTGAGCCGCGCGCTGGACCTGTTCTACGACGTGCGCGACGTGCCCGGAATCAAGAAAAAGCCGTCCACCAGCGAACTGATCGACTGGCTCAAGCTGCTCCTGCACGAGGACATGCCGCTGGACGTGCTGACCAGCCGTGATCCGACCAAAGCCATCCCGCCATTGCACGGGGCGCTGCTGAAGAACGAGCAGGACGTGATGCTGTTCGAGCGGCTGGCCTTCATGGCGCGCCGCAAGGGCTAGTCCTCAAGACTCAATCGTCGCGGTAGGCGAGTTCGAAATTGCCCCAGCGGCGACCGTTGACGAACAAGGGCACGAATACGTTCTTCACCGGAATGCGCTTGTCGCCCAATTCCATCGAATAGGTCATCAGCATGGCCGCTCGATCGCTGGCGATGGCGGCGCGGGTTTGTTCGTCCATGAAGATGCGGCGGTTGCGGCAATTGGCATCGTTCCACACCGGGTCGGGCCCAGGTGCCTGGCAGCGTTCGCTAAGGTGGGTGGGCAGATAGCCATCCACATTGGTGATCGCCGAACCAATCACGCGCGCCTCCTTCAGCTTGAAGCGGTCCAGGATCGGGCGAATGTGCTCGTCGGCGAAATCGCAGAAGCCATTGTCATATTGCACCGGGTTGCGTCCGGGGATGGGCACATATTGGCGGTCGAACACGGCGTTGAGGCCAATGGCGCCGTCGCGCACGCCTTTCTCCACCGCGTCGACGATGGCGCGCATTGCGTCCTGGGCCATGATGATCATGGGGGTGTCGTCGATTTCCGCGCCTGAGTTGGCGAGCGTGTCGAGCATGGTCGCGGACAGCATTTCGAGGTGGCTCAAGCGCTTGTGCGCTTCGACGAGCGCTCCGCCATTCTCGCGCGCGTCCTCGGCGAAGCTGGTCAGCCCGGCCTTGACCCGGTCGACGCTGGTCTGGATGAGGCTGGTGGAATGAGCGATGCCTTCGGTCTGGCGGTCGACCATGCTGACAATGTCGCTGACCTCGCGAACCGTTTCGCTGATCTGGCCAAAGCCGGCCTGCGCGGCCCGGCTGCGGTCGACGCCGACCTTGATCTCGGTCGTGACGGCGCCGGCTTCGCGGGTCAGTTCGCCAATGGTCATGGCAATCTGGCTTGTCGCGGAGCGGGTGTCGTGCGCGAGTTTCTTCACTTCTGCGGCGACGACGGCGAAGCTTCGTCCGGCGTCCCCTGCCCGCGCCGCCTCGATGGTGGCGTTGAGCGCGAGCATGTTGGTCTTGCGGGCGATCGCCTCGATGGTCGACGAAACCGTCTGAACCTGGTTCATCGCGGTCGCGAAGCCGGCCATGCGCTCGCCCAGCTGCACCACCAATTCAGTCAGCCCTTTGAACCCGGCAATCGTGTCTTCGATCGCGGCGCGACCGGCGTCCAGCTTGGCTTTCGCCTGTTCGGAAAGCAGGCGGGCTTCGTCGGTGGAGTCGCTGACCCGCGCCTGATCGGTCAGCAGCCGCGTGGTGACATCCTCCAGCGAGTCCAGGGTCTTGAGGTGCTCCCCGATGCGACCCGACACATCTTCGACATAGCCGGCCACGTCTGAGCATTCGATCGAAAGCGACCCGCAGTGGCGAGCTACCGTACGGATGGCATTCTCGGTGATTTGTTCGATGCCGGCGGTGGCCATGCGTGTCCCCACAACTGTTCGGATCTTCGTCTAGTCGCAGGGTGCTACCGGATCGTTAACCGTCCTCCCCTGGCCGAGCACCGCACGAGCAGTTTCGCAGCGGAGTTCCGGCTGCTAAGCCCGAAGCCATGTTCATTTCCTTCGTCGACGCCCTGCGCGCGCATGGCATTCAGGCCAGCCTCAAGGAGCATCTGCTGCTGCTCGAAGCGCTTGATGCCGACGTGATCGCGCAGGAGCCCGAAGAGTTCTACTATCTGGCGCGCGCGGTGTTCGTGCACGACGAGAACCAGATCGACCGCTTCGACCGTGTTTTCGCTCAGGTGTTCAAGGGCGTGCTTGCGACCTCGGATGACCCAGCCGCGGCCATCCCGGAGGAGTGGCTTCGCAAAATCGCTGAGCAGTACCTCACACCCGAGCAAATGGCCGAGGTAAAGGCCTTAGGGTCCTGGGATGAGATCATGGAGACGCTCAAGAAGCGGCTGGAAGAGCAGAAGGAGCGCCACCAGGGCGGCAGCAAGTGGATCGGGACCGGCGGCACATCCCCGTTCGGGCACGGCGGCTTCAATCCCGAGGGCGTGCGCATCGGCGGCGAAGGCAAGCATGGACGCGCGATCAAGGTGTGGGAACGCCGCGAATTCAAGGATCTCGACGACACCCGCGAGCTTGGCACGCGCAACATCAAGGTGGCGCTACGCCGCCTACGGCGTTTCGCGCGCGAAGGCGCCGCGGACGAGTTGGATATAGACGGCACGATCGACGGCACCGCGCGCCAGGGGTGGCTCGACGTCCGCTTCCGTCCCGAGCGGCACAATGCGGTCAAGCTGCTGCTTTTCCTGGACGTCGGCGGGTCGATGGACGGGCACGTTCGCCAGGCCGAAGAACTATTCTCTGCGGTTCGTTCCGAGTTCAAACACCTCGAGCACTTCTACTTTCACAATTGCATCTACGAGGGCGTGTGGAAGGAAAACCGCCGCCGCCACACGGAGCGAACTCCAACGGCGGACATCCTCCACAAGTTCGGCCGCGACCATAAGCTCGTGATAGTCGGTGATGCGGCAATGAGCCCCTATGAGATCAGCCATCCGGGCGGCTCGATAGAGCACATGAACGAAGAGTCGGGCGCAACGTGGCTCCGGCGGCTAACCGAAACCTACCCCGCCGCCGCCTGGATCAACCCCACCCCCGAAGCCTATTGGGGCCACTCGTCGTCGACGAGCATGATCAAAACGCTGATGGATCAGCGGATGTATGGCATGACGCTGGAGGGTCTGGATGAGGCGACGCGTGAATTGAGCCGGAAGCGGTAAGACGAGTGTCTGCTTTGGGTGGGGAGCGGTCAGCCTTCACTCTCTGCCGACACGCCGCCTCGATCCGATGCAAGTAGGGCATCGTAGCCTTGCGAGTTGAACTGGAGCAGGCAGAAACCATGACCGAATGGGTCGGCGAACATAGCTATCTGCCCATACGGAGTTTCGTTGATCTCGGCTTCCTGTTTAGCTCCGGCAGCCAGCACGCGTTCCGTCGCCGCACGGATATCTTCGACGACGAAATCTGGATGGATAGGGGACCAGTGCCGTTCGTATCGTCTGACGTCGGCCCCCGCCGGACCGATGCTGGTGCCAGATGCCTTCTGAAGCAAATAGAGCTTAACCTCGGCCCCGAGCAACTCAACGAATGCGGAGTCGAAACGCCGCCCGACGGTTAGGCCAAACGCTTCGCTGTAGAAGGCAATCCCGGCGTCGATGTCGGGCACGTCAATATTGAGGATCAAGCTAGGCATGCTGGAGAACTAGCATTCCTTCGAGGGCTCGCAATGATCGTTGTCAGTGCATCTTCAGACCGTCCACCTTGGGTCAAAGCGGACAGTCGTCCTCAGTCACTTGTAGAGCAAGAGGTCAGCGGTATCCTCATGCCACTTAGCCTCATCAAAGCTGGCTAAGCGTTCAAGATCGCTTGCTTCGGCCCCTTGATCATCGACCCAATCGCGCAAGCCCGAGCCACCATTAATCACGTCAATCGCCAGCTTGCCGAACGCGTACTCGTACGGGAAATCGCGCCACAGCTCGTAGTCGGGCTGGAGGTGGCGGAGCGCCTTGAATGCGAGCGCCTGCAATCGCCACGGGCGGAAGGCTTGGTGGTCGTAGAACCCGCCTTCCGCATGGATGTGCAGGCCGGCGCATAGCTGGTGAACATGCTTGTGGAAGGTCGGTTCGAACCAGACCTCGCGCAGCTTGCATCCTGTCAGCCATTGCGGGGCGATGCGCTCCATCTCGCCGAGTAGCGCGCGTGCATCCACGTCCGGCGCGCCGAACATCTCCAAGGGCCGGGTGGTGCCCCGCCCTTCGCTAAGGGTGGTGCCCTCCAGCATAACGGTGCCCGCGTAAGCGCGGGCCATGTTGAGGTTGGCGGCGTTGGGCGACGGATTGATCCACAGGCGGTCCGCCGGCCAGCCAAAGCCGGGCGCCGCGTCGGGCTGCCAGCCCTCCATCTCGATCACGCGATATTCGACGTTCAGGCCGAAGTGGCGGATGAACCAGTGGCCCATCTCACCCATGGTCAGGCCGTGGCGCATTGGCATGGGCCCTGCCCCGACGAAGCTCTCCCAGCCGGGCTCCAGCAGCGTGCCCTCCACCGGTCGCCCCGCGGGGTTGGGGCGGTCGAGCACCCACACCGCCTTGCCCTCGGCAGCGGCGGCCTCAAGCACGTAGAGCAAGGTCGTCACGAAGGTGTAGATGCGGCAGCCAAGGTCCTGCAGGTCGACCAGCAGGACGTCGAAGGTGGACATCGACTGCCCGCTTGGGCGGCGCACCTCTCCGTACAGGCTGAACACCGGGATGCCGAGCCGCGGATCGGTCTCGTCGGACGTCTCCACCATATTGTCCTGCTTGTCGCCCTTCAGCCCGTGCTGGGGACCGAAGGCCGCGGACAGCTCAATGCCCGGACAAGTGGCAAGCGCATCAAGGCTGTGTGTTAGGTCTGCGGTGACGCTTGCGGGATGGGCGAGCAAGGCCACGCGCTTGCCCTCAAGCGGTGCCCTCAAGGCGGGGTCGGAAAGCAGGCGGTCGATACCGAATTTCGTCATGCCCCTTCCCTGCCGCCAAGCACCCCAGTGAAGCAAGCGCGTGCGTGAAAATTCGGAGGGCCAGGCTGATGCGCAAGGGCGTGATAGGCCCGGCGACCGTCCAGATGCTCCAGTACCGCGCTTGCACCAAATAGTGCGGGATCGGTCCCGGACCATGGAAGTGCGACGGTCACGACGAGAGCAAGGTCTTCTCGTCTAGTTGCGATCGAAGGTGCGGACTCCATTGGCCGCTGGCGCATTCCTTGACGATGATCGTCGAAGTCGTAGGCGGCCCATCCACCCGAGAAAGCGAAATTCCACTCGGAGTAAGCTGGCCCGTCCGGATCCGCGACGAACCATTCGAAGCACATGTGCCGCCACAGTTCGTCCTTCCTGGCGGGCGACGCAGGTGCCGGGACGACCAAAGACGCTAGATCGCCGTGCGTCACGAACGTCAGATGTACGGTGCTGTTTGCAGCAACGGCGTCGAAGGTGACCTGCCAGGGTGACCAGTGGCTCTCAGGATGGGGCAAGAGTTGCATGCGGCAAGGCTTAGCCGATGCGATCGCCGTGGCGCAAAGTCAGCGCCTCCCGCCGACGCGCCTCGAGGGTCCGGTGAACAAAGGCGCACTTACCACCGACGACGGCTCCAGCTTGGCGGGTCGGCCAAACAGGAAGCCCTGAAGCTGGCTGCAGCCCATCGCACGCATCGCCTCGGCCTGGGCGTTAGTCTCGACGCCCTCGGCCGTTGTTTCCACGCCAAGGCTCTTCGCCAAGGCCAGGATTGCATGAACGATGGCCCCGCTTTCCCGTTCTCCGCTCGCTGCCGCCCGGACGAAACTCTGGTCGATCTTGATCTTGGAGAATCGCGCCCGGGTGAGATAGCCGAAGGAAGAGTATCCCTTGCCGAAGTCATCAAGCACCAGACGCACGCCGAGCGTTTGCAAGCTGCTGAGCGATTTGAGCGTGCTTGGGTCGTCCCCCAGGAATATGCTTTCGGTCACTTCCAGCTCAAGCTGCGCCGGCGAAAGGCCGCTAGCCGCCAAAGCTGAGATGACGATGCCGGACAGACTGGACCCCTTCAGCTGCGCCGCGGACACGTTCACCGCGACGCGGATGTGGAAGGGCCAACTGGCCGCTTCGGCACAGGCCTGATGGATAACCCAGCTGCCGATCTGCCCGATAAGACCGAGGTCCTCCACGATAGGAATGAACTCGTCCGGAGCGATGGCTCCACGTTCGGGGTGATGCCAGCGCAGCAGAGCCTCCCGCGCCAGGATCCGTCCGTCATCCGACGCCACGATCGGCTGGTAGACGAGCGACAATTGCCCTTCGGTGAGAGCAGACCGGACGTCGGATTCGAGCAGCCGCGTCGCTTGGGCGTTTTCGAGCAGCCACGGTTCGTAGAAGCAGTGGGTCCCCCGCCCGGCCTGCTTCGCGCGGTACAAGGCGAGATCGGCGCTGCGCAGCAAGGCAAGGTCATCGCATCCATCGTCGGGGCCGTGCGCAATGCCGACCGACGCACCGATGATGATCTTGGCTTCGCCGACGTAGAATGGGGAGGAAAGAACATCGATGAGCCGGTCGGCAAAATTGGCAACGTCAGCCTGTTCCCGACCGCCGGAAATGACGATGGCAAACTCATCGCCCCCAAGGCGACCGACTCGTCCCCAATGAGCAACGGCCCGTTCAAGGCGCCGAGCGACCTGCACCAACAACTGATCGCCGATGGCGTGCCCAAGCGTATCGTTGACCGGTTTGAAGCGATCAAGATCGAGCAAAAGAAGGATGCTGCTGCCGCCCTCAACCGAGACCTGCCGCATCAGTGCTTCTTCGATGATTTCGCGGATCAGCAATCGGTTGGCGAGCCCCGTCAACGGGTCGCGGCGCGCCGATCCGACCGCGTCCTGCCCGGTCAGGCGCGTTTCCGTTATGTCGGAGCCGACACCGCGCCAACCGATCAGTTGGCCATCCTCGATCAGCGGCAAAGCTGAAAGAGACCACCAACGCGTTCCGCCAAGTACGGGGATTGCGACGTCCCGAAATGCGGTTCCGGCTGCCGCATGTTCGAGCAGACTCTGCATGCCGGAAGACATCGACGAAGCCTGGCCCTCCGGGTCGAGCACGTCCCTTGCCCTGCGCCCGATCGGAGATCCATGCTCCGTCCCAATGGCATTCACCATTCCGTCCGACATGGTGACGATCCGATTATCCGCGTCCAGCTCCCAGAACCAATTGCTTCCGCTGGCACCCAGTTCGCGAAGCAATTCGATGATCCGGCCTTTCTCTCGAGAGGCAGCAATGGCGCGGTAATGACTATTGAACTTCCGCGACGCGCCAAGAGCCGAGGCAGAGATCATCAGTCCAAAGATGAGCGCGTAAACGGCCAGGGCGGGCTGACCCTCCATGAAGTACATCATCACTACGCCCGCCGTAGCGACCCACACGAAAGTGAAAGCTGCCACCGGCACGCTGGACAGGGTGTGGCCGCCGCCGCTCATCATGCCGGTTAGGAGAAGGCAGAAGATCAACGTTGTGGTTTCGTCGGCGTGAGCAGCCCAGTACAGTTCGGGCACCACATAGATTGCCGCCGAGAAGAACGAAGCAACAGCCATTCTCCAAGGAGCGGCTGCAAGCCTCGCCAAGTTTTCGGCATGCCCAAGTAGAAAGTGCGCACGGCGAAAACGCCACCAGCAATGGAGCAGCAACACCATCAACCAGGCCAATAACTCTGTGGCTGGAAGCCGCCCGATCATGGCAATCACCGTCAGCAGGCCGCTTACGAGGGCACTTCCCGCACTGATCGGAAGAAGCCGCACTAGCTCCAGAGTTTGAGCCCGCCGCAGGTCCTTGCTCGCGGGAACCGATGAGTTCCCCAGAGCAAACAAATGCCCCAGCCCGATCACCTCTTCGTCGAACGGATCGCGCTTAAGTGAAGTCGGACCATCCATCCGGACGGACGTAGTCTTGGTTGTTCAAGCAATCGTGAGGTTTCAAACCGGAACGGATGCGATCGCGGAAGGCGGGCTAAGCGGGGGCGCGCCCGTTGACCAGATTGTCGTAATCGCTGGCCAGTTGGCGTGACAGGTCGCCCACCTCGAACGACCAGGGGCCGGCCGAGCCGACAAAGGTCACCTCGGCTGCGCTCCCCGTGAGGAAGAACTGCTCGAAGCTTTCCAACTCCTCGGGCCAGATGGTGCGCTCGACAACCTCGATCCCGCGTCGCCGGGCGAGATCGATGACCGTTCGCCGGGTGATGCCGTCGAGGAAGCAATCCGGCGTCGGCGTATGCAAGGCGCCATCCTTGACGAAGAAGGCGTTGGCGCCGGTTGCCTCAGCCACCTGGCCGCGCCAGTCGAACATCAATGCATCTTGGAAGCCGCGATTCTCCGCATGGTGCTTGCTCATCGTGCAGATCATGTACAGGCCGGCCGCCTTGGCATGGACCGGCGCCGTATAAGGCGCGGGACGCCGCCACGGAGCGATGTCGAGCTTGATGCCCTTGGCCGTCAAGGCTGGATCGAAATACTTGCCCCAGGTCCAGGCGGCGATGGCCAGGTGCGGCTTGGTGGCCTGCGCCGAGACCCCCATCTGCTCCGACCCGCGCCATGCGACCGGGCGGAGGTAGGCGTCGGTCAAGTCGTTGGCCCGCAGCACCTCGTTGCAGGCGGCGTCGATCTCGGCAACGCTCCACGGTAGATCGAAGCCGAGCATCTGCGCGCTGTTGCGCAGCCGCTGGCTGTGCTCGCTGAGCTTGAAGATGGTACCGCCATAGGCGCGCTGGCCTTCGAACACGCTCGAGGCATAATGGAGAGCGTGGGTGAGCACGTGCACTTGGGCATCGCGCCAAGGCACGAGCTTGCCATCCATCCAGATCCAGCCGTCACGATCGTCGAAGCTTGGCATGTCGCCCACGCATTACGTCCTTTGATGATGCAAGGGGGCCGACTAAGCGGCGCCTGCAGTGAGTTTAACTTTGGCGGGCAGCGGCTGCCAATTCCACGCTCCGTCGGCTCGATGCCGACAGTGTGCGATCGACCAGATCGGGAAGCTCGGCGTCGAGCACTTCCAGTCCCGCCTGTGTCGTTCCATTAGGAGATCGCACCCGCGCCACGATTGCGTCCATGGTCTCCCCGGTCGTCGCAGCGAGCCAGGCGGATCCAAAGACCGTTTCGCGGGCAACGGTCAGCGCAAGCTCTGGATCGAGCCCCCGGGATGTGCCGGCGTCCGTCAGGGCGGCGATGAAGCGGGCCACGTAAGCGGGTCCGGGTCCGGACACGCTACCCGTTGCTGCGAAAGCCTCCATGGTGGCGCACCAGATCGCCATTCCAAGCGCCCTGAATAGCTCGCCAAGCGTGTCGCGCGTTGTTTGGCTCGCATCGTCACTGAACAAGGGCACGATGCCGCGGCGAACCGATACGGGCAGATTGGGCATGGCGCGTACGATTGCTTCGGCGTTCGGAAAGCGAGCGCGCAAACTCGCACCCTCGACGCCGGCCAGGATGGACACGATCGTTGTTCGCTTGGTGATCCACGGAGCGAGTCCGGGAGCGACGTCGTCCAGTTGCTGCGGCTTGAATCCGAGCATAACCAGCCCCGGCTGACGTCCCGCCTCACCCAGCGTGCGGACGGTGCGGACACCCTCGATCGGCGTTCCGCTAGGGCGGATCACAACGGCGCGCGAAAGGTCGACGCCGGCGCTGCGCCAGCCCTCGACCATGGCGCCGGCCATGTTGCCGCAACCCACGATCCAGGTTGGCTCGGAAGGCAGAACCGCGCTCATGCCTCGCCCACCGTGTCGATCAGCGCGGCGGCAATCGCCTCGCTCGGAGACTTGCCGCCCCACAACACGAACTGGAACACCGGATAGAAGCGCTCGCACTCCTCGATCCCGGCTTCCACGATGCTTTCTGCTTGTTCGAAGCTCAAGCCATCCCCTTCTCCGCCTTCGATCAAGGCAGCATGGCGAAACACGATCAGCCCCGATGCGGACCAGAGTTCAAAGTGTCCAAGCCAAAGCTGCTCGTTGATCAGCCCCAGCGTTTCATAGATGGCCGACATCTTCTCGGGCCCAACCTTGATGTCGGGAAAGGCGAGAAATTGCAGTACTTGGTCGTCGGGCCGCCACACGCCACGAAGCTCATATTGAGCCCAGCTTCCCGGGGCGGAAGCGACGATCTCTCCTTCGCCCGAGCGCTCGCACACCCAGCCATGCGCTTCGAAATACGCCTCGAGCACCTCAATGGGAGCGCCGTCCTCGCGCTCCTCGCCTTGTTCTTCTTCAGCCAAGATCACTCCGCGGCCGAAGCCCGTGTTCCGGTGGCTGCCGCGCCTTCCAACAATGCCAAGCGGGCTTCGAGCGCATCGACCCGATCGGCGGCCGCGACCGCGATTGCCTTGATCGCCTCGAACTCATCGCGCGACACGGCATCCGTGCCGCCAACGAAGTCGCGCATCCGCTCGCGCATGGACTCCTGAGCCTCGCGCGTCATTCCAGCGAAGGTGCCCGCGGCGCCGTTCACCATCTTCACCACGTCGTCGAACATGCGGTTTTCGGATTGCATCGTCAGGCTCCCATCATCGCCAAGGGCGCCTTGTCGGCACCTGGATTGAGCCTGCCGATCTCCCAATTGAGGGCGCTCGCCAGGCATAGCCACGCCAGATAGGGCAGCAGCAGCGCCCCCGCCAGTGGCCGCACGCGCCAGAAGGTGAGAATGGTCGCGGTTACCAATATGTCCAAGGCGACGATCACCAGCATGCCCACCTCGATCATGCCCGCTCCGAAAAATATCGGTGACCAGGCGAAGTTGAGCATTATCTGTGTCGCAAACAGCGCCAGGCCGGATCGCCGGGCCGGCGATCGCGAACTAGCGAGCACCAGAGCAAGAGCAAGTCCCATCATGATGTAGAGGGTCGTCCAAACTAGCCCGAAGGCCCAGCCGGGCGGCATGAAGGACGGTTTGCGCAAGGCCACGAACCAGTTGTTCGAGAAGCCGGAGTTGCTCAGCCAGCCGCTGAGCAGGCCAAGCACGAGCACGACGGGAACGGTGATCAGAGCATATTGCTTCCAATCACGCGCTCGCGAAGGATCAATCGGGTTTGCTGGCATCATCATCGCCTTTGATTGCACCCAGGAGAAACTCGACATTGCCTTCGGGGCCGGTGATTGGGCTCGGGGTCACGCCCAGCACCCGCCATCCCTTGCCGGCGACCCAGCTTGCAGCATCCGCACAGACACGCTCGTGAACGGCGGCATCGCGCACCACGCCGCCCTTGCCGACCTCGCCGCGCCCGGCCTCGAACTGCGGTTTGACCAAGGCAAGAAGCACCCCTTCGGGCACCGCCAGATCAAGCGCGGCGTCCAGCACCTTGGCGAGACCGATGAAGCTGGCGTCGCACACGACCACGGTGATCGGATCGGGAATCAGGGCCCGATCGAGGGTGCGGGCGTTGGTTTGTTCGAGCACCACCACGCGGGCGTCCTGGCGAAGCTTCCACGCCAGTTGGTTGGTGCCCACGTCCACGGCGAAGACCTTTGTGGCGCCTCGGCTCAGCAACACGTCGGTGAAGCCGCCGGTGGAGCTGCCGACATCGAGGGCGACCGCACCCGCGACATCGAAGCCGAAGTGCGTCAGGCCGTGGTCGAGCTTGAGCCCGCCGCGCGACACCCATGGGTGATCCTTGCCCCGGACCGCCAAGGGAGCGTCCTCCGCCAGCGTTTCGCCTGCCTTGAGCACCTTGCGCTCACCCGAGAACACGATCCCGGCCAATATCAAGGCCTGCGCTCGCGCCCGACTTTCGACGAGTCCGCGAGCAACAAGCATCTGGTCCACGCGGGTCTTCATAATCCAGCCGCACCCTTGGCCCAGCGCTCAGAAATGGTCAGGCGCGCACGCCTAGATCGGCGGAGATGCCGACGGAGTTACGCCTCAGAGCCTTAAGCACGGTGTCGACGATGTGCGGCGCGGTCAGGCCGGCTTCTTCGTGCTGCTTCTCGGGCTTGTCCTGATCCTGGAAGCGGTCGGGCAAGCGCATGGTGCGCAGCTTCAGGCCGCCGTCGAGCAGGCCCTCGTCACTGGCGAGTGTCAGCACGTGTGCGCCAAAGCCGCCAATCGCGGCCTCCTCAATGGTCACGGCGACTTCATGGGTGGTCAGCAGGCGGCGGATCAGGGTTTCGTCCAGCGGCTTGGCGAAACGAAGGTCAGCGACGGTGGTCGACAGACCCATCGCTTCCAACTGGTCAGCGGCCTTCTCTGCTTCTTCCAAGCGGGTGCCGAGCGACAGGATCGCTACTTGGCGACCTTCACGAGTGACCCGCCCCTTGCCGATCTCCAGACGCTCGGGCGTGGCCGGCATGGCGAGCCCACGGCCGTTGCCGCGCGGGTAGCGTACGGCGCTTGGTCCGCTGTCGTGGAGCGCCATCGTATGCACCATGTTGGCCAATTCGACCTCATCGGCCGCCGCCATGACGGTGAGGTTAGGCAAGGTGCACAGATAAGCGAGATCGAAGCTGCCGGCATGCGTGGCGCCATCGGCTCCAACCAAGCCGGCGCGGTCCATGGCAAAACGTACCGGCAGATTCTGGATCGCGACGTCGTGCACCAATTGGTCGTAGGCACGCTGCAAGAACGTCGAATAGATCGCACAGAATGGCCGATAGCCCTGCGCAGCAAGCCCAGCGGCAAAGGTCACCGCATGCTGTTCGGCGATACCGACATCGAAGGTGCGATCCGGGAAGCGCTTCTGAAAGCGATCAAGGCCGGTTCCCGAAGGCATGGCGGCGGTGATCGCCACGATCTTGGGGTCGCGCTCGCCCTCTGCCGTAAGCGCATCCGCGAACACCTGCGTGTAGCTTGGCGGACCGGACGGCCCTTTGTCCTGCTGGCCGGAAACGATGTCGAACTTGACCACACCGTGATACTTGTCGGCCGACGCTTCGGCGGGACCGTAGCCCTTGCCCTTCTGCGTCACGGCATGGATCAGCATCGGGCCTTCCTCGGCATCCCGGACGTTCTCGAGGATTTCGACGAGGCTGACGATATCGTGCCCATCGACCGGGCCGACATAGTAAAATCCCAATTCCTCGAACAACGTCCCGCCGGTCATCAGTCCGCGGGCATATTCCTCAACCTTGCGTGCGGTGCGATGGAGCGGAGCGGGCATCGCGCGGGCGAGCCTCTGCGCCAGCCGCCGCGGAGTGAGGTATTTTCCTGACGACACCAGTCGAGCAAGGCTGTTGCGGAGCGAGCCCACGGGCGGCGCGATCGACATGTCATTGTCGTTGAGGATGACCACCAGCCGATTGCCGGCAGCCTCCGCATTGTTCATCGCCTCATAGGCCATGCCGGCCGTCATGGCGCCGTCACCAATGACGGCGATTGCGCGACCCGGCGAATTGTCAAGTTTGCTGCCGATGGCAAAGCCGAGTGCGGCTGAGATGGAGGTCGAGCTATGCGCCGCGCCGAACGGGTCATACTCGCTCTCGGACCGCTTCGTGAAACCCGACAGGCCGCCACCCATGCGCAGCGTCCGGATGCGGTCGCGTCGCCCGGTGACAATCTTGTGCGGATAGGCTTGGTGCCCGACGTCCCAGATGAGCTTATCGTTGGGGGTGTCGAACACGTAGTGCACGGCAACGGTCAATTCGACGACGCCAAGCCCGGCGCCCAAGTGTCCGCCGGTGACGGATACGGCCGAGATCATCTCCTGCCGTAGCTCGTCGCACAGCTGCACAAGCTGTTCTTTGTCGAGTGCACGGATGTCGGCAGGCGACTGGATCGTGTCGAGAAGCGGGGTTTCTGGTGGCACGGACATCAGTCTGCCGTAGCGCCACGGATCAACGAAGTCGAATAGGGTATTGAGGTCAGCTTAGTGCTTCTTGAACCTATGTGCACTCGCCGCAGGTGCCGCGCACCTCGATTACCGGCCGGCTGGCAGCGAATCCTGCTCCGGCAGCAGCCTCACGAACGCCTTTCGAGATCGGATCATTGTCGAGGTGGGTGGTGTTGCCGCATGTATCACAGATTAGGAAGATACAGTCGTGAAGGCAGCCCGGATGGGCGTTGGCAACGTAAGCATTCGCGCTTTCGACACGCATCGCCAGGTTCGACGTCACGAACAGGTCAAGGATCCGGTATACGCTATTGGCGGCAACACGACGTTCCTGCGACTTGGAAACCGCTTCAGCGATGTCATAGGCGGATGCGGGCCGATCGAAGCTGGCCAGGGCATCGAACACGGCCTGCCGCATGTCGGTCCACTGCTCGCCGCGCTCCTGCAATTGCACTTTGGCCGCGTCGCGGAGCGAGTCGCCATGATGCAGCTTGTGCGGGTGTCCAGCCATGCAACAGAGATAGGCTCGGAGCCCCCGATGAACAAGCAGCATGGCAGAGGCTTGGGAGACGATGAACCCTTAGTTCTCCGCTTGCGGAAGAACTCGGCGGACGCGATCAGGCGCGGGCAAGGCCGAATGGGTGATGCGTGCCGCGCCGGTTGAGGTCATGTCCAAGTGCCAGGATGAGAACGCCGACGATCGTGCAAGCAGCTTCTGCTCCGCCGTGAGGCATGCTGAGCGCCCCACCCATCACGCCAAGTCCAAGTCCGCCAACGGCGGAAGGCATCATGAAACCATGGTCAACGATGCCCCGGCCGAGCGCAACCGCACCAAGGACCATGGCGATCGCCAATCCAACCTCGTGTATCCACTCGGCGCCGAGGAACCCACCAACCGCGGACACCATCGCCACCAACACGGTGGTGGCCACGCAATGCACCAAACATAGACCGGACAGGCCGATGGCCATCCGGTCCAGCCGGTTGGTTGGGTGCGTTTCGGCGGTCATGCTGGCAACGATATACTAGTACTTGGACGCAGATACAATATCTCATCGGCGTTGCGGGCATGGACATTTTGCCCGGTTGAGGGCGCGCATGACGACGTCCATATGCCGGCAATGACAAGTACCGTAGTGCCAGACACAACCATCGCGAGCGCTGAGCGATCAACGGCGCGCCCCCAAGCCGTCGGGCGGTGGCTGCTTGGGATGGCTGCTTTAGTGTTCCTCATGGTAGTGATCGGAGGCATAACCCGCCTCACAGAGAGCGGGCTTTCCATCACCGAATGGCGTCCAGTGAGCGGCGCCATCCCCCCGCTTACGCAAGCCGATTGGGCGCGGGCCTTCGACCTGTACAAAGCCACGTCGGAATATCAGCAGGTCAATCGGGGCATGACCCTCGACAGCTTTAAGACGATCTTCTTCTGGGAGTATCTGCATCGGTTGTTCGGCAGGGTGATCGGACTGGCGTTTGTCCTCCCTCTGCTCTGGTTCGCCTTCAAGCGCGCGATCCCCCGGGGCTACGGTCCCCGGCTTGTGCTCCTGCTGTTTCTCGGCGGCATGCAGGGCGTCATCGGATGGTGGATGGTCGTCAGCGGTCTCGCCAATCGAACCGACGTGAGCCACGTACGGCTCGCGATTCATCTACTGACCGCATTGTTCCTGTTTGGCGTGATCTTGTGGACTGCGCTGGATTTGCTTGGGTCTGGGGCCCGACGGCTTAAGCTGCCGACGGTGGCAATCTGGGGCTTGGCCATACTCGGCCTGCAGCTCATGTTTGGTGCCTATGTGGCTGGCCTTAACGCAGGCTATGCTTTCAGCAGCTGGCCACTGATGGGGGATGCGCTGTATCCGGAGGCTGCGCCGTGGCTGGAGCCGGCGCTGCGAAACTTGGTCGACAATCCGATCACCGTGCAGTTCATCCATCGCTGGCTTGCTTTTGGCGTACTGGCGGCGGCGATCGTCTTGGCGCGCGCGACGAAGCGCGTTGGTGGACGCCGGGAATCGATATTGCTCCACGCGGCAGTGGGCACCCAGATTCTGCTCGGGATCGCCACCTTGATGAGCGGTGTTCAGTTGGAACTCGCAGTCATGCATCAGGCGGTGGCCGTAATCCTGATAGCCGCTTTCGTCATGGCAGCGCACCGGCTGAGCGACGCCCAGACAAGCAGGGTATGATTTTACCCGCCAGCAAAGTGCCGGTTTGCCTTGACTTTTTGACCCCCTCCAGCGAGAGCGATGAAACAGGCGCTGCCTTGCCCATCGGGCTTGGCGGCGCCTCATCGTTTGTTTGAAAAGGTCAAAGCCCCATGAAGGCGCTGTTGAAGACCACCAAGTCGATTAAACCGGCTGAGGTCGAAAAGAAGTGGCATCTGATCGATGCCGACGGTCTGGTTGTTGGCCGTGTTGCCACGCTGATCGCCAATATCCTGCGCGGCAAGCATAAGCCGAGCTACACGCCTCACGTCGATTGCGGCGACCATGTGGTCGTGATCAACGCCGGCAAGGTGAAGTTCACCGGCCGCAAGGCGCAGCAGAAGATCTACTACAAGCACACCGGCTACGTCGGCGGGCTCAAGGAAGTCACTGCAGCCAAGGTGCTTGAAGGTCGCTTCCCGGAGCGCGTGCTCGAGAAGGCCGTGGAGCGCATGGTTCCGCGCGGCCCGCTTGGCCGTGACCAGATGCGTGCCTTGCACCTCTACAATGGCACCGATCATCCGCATGCTGGCCAGGCGCCGGAAGCGCTGGACGTCGCGGGCATGAACCGCAAAAACAAGGTGGGCGCTTAAACATGGCACAGGACAATCGTCAGTCCCTTAGCGATCTGGCTGCGCTGACCGGCCAGCCGGCACCCGAAGCTGCTCCGGCTCCTGCCCCTGTCGCCAGCGACGGCGATGCCGGCGCGAGCGACGGCGAAGGTGAGGCTCCTGCCCCCGTTCAGCCGCCGCAGCCCGAGGCTCCGCTTCGCGAGCAGCAGCTAGACAAGTTCGGCCGCGCTTATGCGACCGGTCGTCGTAAGGATGCCGTGGCACGTGTCTGGCTCAAGCCAGGTTCGGGCAAGATCACGGTGAACGGCCGCGACCAGGAAGTCTATTTCGCTCGCCCAACCCTGCGCCTGGTGATCAACCAGCCGTTCGGCATCACCGATCGCAGCAGCCAGTACGACATCATCTGCACCGTCAAGGGCGGCGGATTGTCCGGTCAGGCCGGCGCGGTTCTGCATGGTATCGCGCAGGCTCTGACCCGCTACGAGCCGGTGCTCCGCACGACCGTCAAGCGGGCCGGGTTCCTGACCCGCGATCCGCGCGTCGTCGAGCGCAAGAAGTACGGCAAGGCAAAGGCCCGCAAGAGCTTCCAGTTCTCGAAGCGCTAATACGCGCAACAGATTGGATCGTCGAAAAGGCGGTCTCCTTCGGGGGGCCGCTTTTTTGTTGTGCCTGGATCGGGCCGCTACCTCGTTCAAAGCCCGTGAGGAACCGGAGCCTTGCCGCGCGTTTACCATCCAAACCAACTATCCGAGTGCCTCCATGTCCCTTGCTTTCACCCGCCCCGTCAGCTCGCGCCTTGGTGCTTGCGAACTCACCCACCTCGATCGCTCGCCGATCGATGCGGAATTGGCTGCCGTCCAGCACCGTGGCTATGAAGCCGCCATCAAGGCTGCCGGTTTCGACGTGGTCCAGCTTCCGGCTTTGGACGAGCATCCCGACGCCGTGTTCGTCGAGGACACGGCAATCCTGCTTGGCGAGCATGCCGTGATCACCCGCCCGGGCGCCGCAAGCCGTCGCGCCGAAGCCGAAAACACGGCCGCGGCCTTGGCCGATCGCTTCAAGGTTCACCGTCTCACCCGCGGCACCATCGACGGCGGCGACGTGCTGCGGATCGGCCGAACGATCTATGTCGGCCTGTCCCAGCGCACCGATTGCGCCGGCCTCGTGGCGCTCGCCAATGTCGCAGCGCCGCTCGGTTTCGAGGTGGTGTCCGTTCCACATGAGCGTTGCCTCCACCTGAAGACCGGCGCGACCTGGATCGGGCACGATGCCGCCGGTCAGCCTACGGTGCTGGTCAACGAACATTGGATCGATCCGACTGTGTTTGGCGATGTCGCCATTCTTCCTGTGTCTCAAAGAGAGCCTTTTGCCGCCAATGCGCTGCGCATCGGCAAGACATTGATCTTCCCGAGTGCGTATCCGGAAACAAGCGAACGCTTGCGAGAGCGCGGCTTCAAGCTTGATGAGATCGACGTCAGCGAACTGGAGAAAGCCGAAGCGGGGCTCACGTGCATGAGCCTTTTGGCGGAGCCCATCGAAGCGGTCTGAGCACCTGCAATACGATTTATGTTGCAGTTGCACACAGAAAGGCGTTGAGGCGCTCGGCGCTTCTTGGCCGCCATTCCGACGACCATTCGACTTCGCCGCCGAGGTTCGTTCATGGTCACCGCCGATACCACCGCTATAGCCGTTTCATCGCCTGAGGACGCACCAGTCCACCACGGCAGCCAGAGCGCGCTTGCCTTGGGCGCGCTTGGTGTCGTCTTCGGGGATATCGGCACCAGCCCGCTTTATGCGTTGAACGTGACGTTCGCCGGGCACCACGGCATGGCCGTTCAGCCGGACCGGGTGCTCGGCGTCATCTCGATCATCTTCTGGACGATGATCATCGTGGTGACGGTCAAGTACGTGCTGTTGATGATGCGCGCCGACAATAAGGGCGAAGGCGGGAGCCTGTCCCTGCTTGCCCTGATCTCCCGCAACAGCGCTCCGGGGCGGTGGAGCACCGGCTTGGCGATGCTCGGGATCTTCGCCACGGCTTTGTTCTTCGGCGATGCGATGATCACGCCAGCGGTGTCGGTGCTGTCCGCCGTGGAGGGCATTCAGACGCTCAATGCGTCCCTCATCACCCTGGCGGTGCCACTTTCGATCGCCATCATCGTCGGATTGTTCGCCGTACAGCGCTTCGGCACTGCCCGAATGGGGCTGGTCTTTGGACCCATGATGCTGGTCTATTTTGTCGTTTTAACCGTGCTTGGCGTCGTCTCTATCGCGCAGACACCTGTCATCCTGTCGGCTTTGCTGCCGACTCACGCGCTGCAGTTCCTGTTCAGCGATCCGCGCACGGCTTTCCTCGCACTTGGCTCCATCGTCTTGGCGGTTACCGGCGCGGAGACCCTGTACGCCGACATGGGTCACTTCGGCCGACGCCCGATCACCATGGCGTGGTTCGCGGTGACCTTCCCTGCCCTCATGCTCAACTATCTTGGCCAGGGGGCGCTGTTGTTGCGTGATGGCTCGGCGATCCAATCGCCCTTCTATCTGCTCGCCAGTGAGACATGGCGGTTGCCGCTGATCATCCTTGCCACGTTCGCGACGGTAATCGCCAGCCAGGCTGTCATTACTGGTGCCTTCTCAGTCGTTCGCCAGGCGGTGCAGCTTGGCCTGTTCCCGCGCGTCCAGGTGCTTCACACCTCGAAGAAAGCGGAGGGGCAAATCTATTTGCCCTTGGTCAACTGGGCTTTGCTGGCAGCCGTGATCGCACTGGTGCTGACTTTCCGCACCTCGTCCAACCTGGCCTCAGCTTATGGCGTCGCGGTGACCGGCACCATGCTGATTACCACGATCATGGCCGCCGTCTTGCTCCTGAAGCTGTGGAAGTGGCCGAAGTGGATTGCGGTTCCGCTGATTGCCCTTCTGGCACTCGTGGACGCCGCCTACTTCGCGTCCAGCCTCACCAAGGTGCTTGATGGCGGCTGGTTCCCCTTGGCGATTGCTGCCGTCAGCTTCACCATGCTGACCACCTGGTCCCGCGGTCGCCGGCTTGTCCATGATCGGCTGTCCGAGAGTGCCATGCCGGTCGAGGTGTTCGTCAAGTCGATCGGCCACGGCATCCACCGGGTCCGCGGCACGGCGATCTACCTCACCTCGGCGGCCGATGGCATTCCGCCCGCGCTCCTGCACAATTTGAAGCACAACCAGGTGCTGCACGAACGATTGCTGCTGGTCACCGTGCGTGTGGTCGACGTTCCCCACGTGGACGAGGATCGGCGGGTCACTGCCGAGTTGCTCGGCTGCGGCCTTAGCCGGGTCGTGATCCGCTATGGCTTCAGCGAAGATCCGGACGTCCCGGCCTCACTGGAAGCTGCGAAGGACCTGATCGGCGTTCTCCCCGCCATGACCACCAGCTACTTTCTGTCGCGGCAGACGGTGATCCCCAGCAGAACTCCCGGCATGGCCCTGTGGCGAGAGCGGATCTTCGCCTGGATGGTGCGGAATTCCGCGACGGCGATGGACTTCTTCAAGCTTCCAACCAACCGTGTGGTGGAGCTGGGTAGCCAAGTGGAAATCTGACGGTCGAGCCGCTTGCGTATCTTGGTGAGGTCCATAGGCTCCAAGCATGTTCATCCTCGCCGCACTTCTCGCTCAAGCAACCGCCCCGACTCTCCTTCGACCCGATCGAGTGTTCGACGGCACGGCCATGCACGAAGGCTGGTCAGTTCTGGTTGAGGGCGACCGCATCAAGGCGGCAGGGCCGAGCCTGCCCGTGCCGGCGAATGCCGAGGTCATCGTGCTGCCGGGCACGACGCTGATGCCCGGCATGATCGAGGGGCACGCTCACCTGTTCCTGCATCCGTACAACGAAGCAAGCTGGGACGATCAGGTCCTCAAGGAGCCGTTAGCGCTGCGGACAGCTCGCGCGGTGCGGCAAGCGGAAACAACCCTGATGGCGGGCTTCACCACGGTTCGGGACCTTGGCACCGAGGGGGCTGGCTATGCCGATGTCGGGCTCAAACAGGCCATCGACCAAGGCATCGTGCCAGGCCCGCGCCTGCTGGTCGCGACTCGAGCGTTGGTGGCAAGCGGAAGCTATGGCCCCAAGGGCACCGATCCCGAGGACCAACCAACGCAGGGAGCGGAGGAGGCCGACGGCCCGGCGCTGATTACCGCCGTGCGCCGCCAGATGGGTGCCGGCGCCGATGTGGTGAAGCTCTACGGCGATTAC
Source organism: uncultured Sphingomicrobium sp. (assembly GCA_964243335.1). Taxonomy (GTDB): domain Bacteria; phylum Pseudomonadota; class Alphaproteobacteria; order Sphingomonadales; family Sphingomonadaceae; genus Sphingomicrobium. The sequence continues at coordinate 607,661 of CAXTED010000001.1, forward strand.
CGCTGGGGTCCCGGCGAACCATCACGCGCCACCTTTTCGGCCGAAGAGGTTCGTTCCGCCACAGAGACTGCGCATGCCGCAGGTCGCACCGTGGCGGTGCACGCTTCCACGCCCGAAGGCATGCGGATCGCCATCAATGCCGGCGCCGACACGATCGAGCACGGCAATGGCGGCACGATCGAGGTGTTCCGGGCAATGAAGGCGCGCGGCGTGGCGCTGTGCCCCACACTCGCGGCTAGTGACGCCGTGGCACGTTATCGTGGTTGGAACGGGCTTGCGCCTGAGCCCGAACCTATCGCCGAGAAACGCCGCAGTTTCGCTGCGGCGAGGGCGGCAGGCGTGACGCTGTGCATGGGCGGCGACGTCGGTGTATTTCCCCACGGCGACAATGCACGCGAGATGGCGTCGATGGTGTCGTGGGGCATGGCCCCGACCGAGGTGCTTGCTGCCGCAACCTCGGTCAATGCACGGCTGTTCCACCTTGCCGACCGCGGCTCGGTGAAGCCCGGGCTGCTGGCCGATCTCGTCGTGGTCGCGGGCGACCCGACGCGGGACATCGGCGCGGTGAAAGCGATCAGGCTGGTCATGAAAGGTGGCGTGATCGTGCGGCGCGAGGAGATGACCCGCCCGTAACGGTGCCCATCAATCGGCGTGGACCGGCGGACCTCCGGGCGCCGGCGGACTCGCCTTGCGCACAAGCAGGATCAGGGGAAGCGCGGCGAAAGTGATGATCATCATCAGCTTGAAGTCGTTAAGGTAGGCGATGAACAGCGCCTGCCGGTTGATCTCCGCATTGATCACCGCAAGGGCGGTCTGTCCTTGCAGGCCCATGCGCATCAGCATGTTGGGATCGGCCACCGGGAGCGTGCTTCCGGTCACGCTCGCGGCCATGTCCGCATGGGAGATCTGAACGTTGCGGACCAGCTGAGCGCCGACAAGCGCGATGCCCGCAGACCCGCCGACGTTTCGCGCCAGATTGAGCAAGCTCGCCGCGTGCGTGCGAACGGCCGGCGCCAGCGTGGCAAAGCCGAGCGCCTGCACCGGCACGAAGATGCAGCCCAGGCCAAGGCCCTGAACGAAGCCGCTCCAGATGACCGGGCTGCTCGATTGCTCAAGCGCAAAGCCGGTCATCATGTACAGCGACACGCCCATCAGGATAATGCCGGCCGCAACGAAAACGCGGGCGTCGATGCGGCCGATCAGCTTGCCCGCCAACAGCATGGAAACCAACGTGCCGATTCCGCGCGGCGCCGTCAGGAACCCCGATTGCAGCACCGAATAGCCGTAGAGCCTTTGCAGGAGTGGCGGCAGCAGCGCGAGCCCCGCGAGCAGCAAGACGCCGGTCACCGCCATGAACATCAGCCCGGTGGCGAAGTTGCGGTCGGTAAACATCGACTTGGGGAACAGTGGCGCTTTGGCCGTAATCGTGTGGACTACGAACATCCAGGCGGCGGCAAGAGCCACACCGGCTTCGATCCGCACCTCCCAGCTTTCGAACCAGTCCAGCTGCTCACCGCGGTCCAGGAACATCTGCAGTCCGCCAAGTGCCAAAGCCAGGAGAGCGAAGCCGAACAGGTCGAACGGCCGCCGAACCGGCTCCGCCTTGGGCATGAAGCGAACCAGCAGAAACAGAGCGAGCGCGCCAACCGGCAGATTGACAATGAACACCCAGCGCCAGTTGAAGCTGTCGGTCAGCCACCCGCCGACGACCGGACCCAGAATCGGGCCGATCATGATCCCGCCGCCGAACAAAGCCATGGCCTGAGCGTGCCGGCTCGGCGGATTGATGTCGAACATGGTGGCCTGTGCCAAGGGCACCAGGAACGCGCCGCTGACTCCCTGAAGAAGCCGGAAGAGCACCATTTCGGGCAGGCTCGTCGCGGCGGCGCAAAGCAGGCTGGCGATGGTGAAACCGATCACCGCGATGATCATCAGCCGCTTGCGCCCGACACGATCCGCCAACCATCCGCTGATCGGGATCGCTATGGCGGACGCAACGATATAGCTCGTCAGGACCCAGTTGATGCTGTCCTGAGTGGCGCCGAGGCTCGCCTGCATGTGGGGCAGAGCGACATTGGCGATGGTCGTGTCGAGCACCTGCATGAGCACCGCCAGCATGATGCCGATGGTCAGGACCAAGCGCTGTCCCGGCTCGAGCGGATGAGACGCGACGTCAAGGTCGATGGGTGCGGCCACGTCTGCGCTCAATCCTGCAGGGCAACACTGACGTTGGCCGAGAGACCGGCGATCAGCGGCCGCGTGGGCTTGGTATCAAAGGCGATCCGCACGGGCACGCGCTGCGTCACCTTGACCCAATTGCCATTGGCATTCTGAGCCGGGAGAATGGCGAACTCGCTGCCGGTGCCCGCGCCGATGCTGGCGACATGGCCCTTAAGATCCTGATCGGGATAGGCGTCCAGCTCGATCGTGACCGGTTGACCCGGCACCATGCGCTCAAGATCCTTCTCCTTGAAGTTCGCTTCGATCCACGCGTCCTGACCGCGCACGATCGACAGCATGGAAACGCCGGGAACAACGGACTGCCCGCGGAGCAAGCGCTCGGCACTGGAGACCACTCCGCCCGAGGGCGCTCGCACTTCCGTATTTCGCAGGTCCAAACGGGCACGCGCGATGGCGGCACGCGCCGAAGCTTCGCCCGGCTGCTCACCGCTGCCAACTAGCGCCGACTGCGCGTTGGCGGCACGGGCACGTGCATCGGCCAATTGCGTCCGGGCAACGGTGACCTGTGACAAAGCATCGTCGTAATTAGGCCGCGTGGTGAACCCTTGCGCAAGCAGCTGCGACTGGCGCTGCAATCCGCGCTCGGCGATCGCCAAGCTGGCGGCCGCTCCGGTGATGTCTCCGCCGGTGCCCGCTGCCGTGCTTTCCAGCTTGCGCTCCTCGAGTTGCGCGGCCGCAAGTTGCGCCTGCGCCTGCAGGAGGGCGACCCGGAAGGGAGCAGGATCGATGCGGAAGAGCAATTGCCCTGGTTTGACCACGTCGCCTTCCTTGACGAAGACTTCCGCTACCGGCCCGCTCACCTGTGCGCTGATCGCAACGATGTCCTGCTTTACGGACGCATTGTCGGTGGAGACGGACTTGCCGCTGATCACCCAATAATATGCGCCCGCCGCCAGCAGCGCGAGCGGCACGACCAGCATCAGCGCCAGCCGAAGCCAATTCCGGCGCACCGTCTTATCTTCAACGGTCACCGGCTCGCCGGTCATCGTCTCAGTCATCTTGTTCATGCCTGCACCCTCGTCTTTTCGAATGCGGAAACATTTGTTCTGATGATTGCCAGGCTGTCCGTGAGCCTTGCGAGGTCTTGAGCGTTCAAGCCGCTGAACGCGCTCGACTCCATGCTCTGGGCGAGCGCCTGCAACTTGGTGACGAGCGGCTCGGCGGTTGGCGTGTTGAACAACTGCCAGGCGCGTCGGTCAGCGGGATCGCGGCGACGCTCGACCAGACCGGCCTCCTCGAGTCGGTCGACAATCCGGCACAAGGTAATCGGCTCGATATCCATGGCGTCGGCCAGGTCGACCTGGCGCTGACCACCTTGCCGGGCGAGGCGTCCAAGAACCCGCCACTGCGCGCGCGTTACGCCGAGTTCGGCTGCACGCCGGTCGAACGCTCGGCGCAAAGCCAATGCCGTTTCAGCGATATCCCAAGGTAAGCTCTCCATGCGCCTGCATATAGTAAGCAGGCTTATGGATGCAAGGCACAAGGATGAGCACCTTTGCCGTGAACCCTTCGGTCCGTCGGGTCTTCCGCCCTCTTCCAGGGCGGATTAAGTGCGTAGGTCTGTCATGAAGGCCCGAATGCGCCGGGCGTTTGCGCCGAGATCGCTGATGCCGACCTGGCTCACTGAGCGCATGTCGACGATGCTATTGGTGCCGGCTGGACGGACGCGCACCACGACATTGTCCTTGAACCGGAAGAAGCGCGTGGTGGCGATTGCCTCCATCCGCCCGGAGGCCGCGTCTACCGAGACAATGCGCCAACCCTTGGAGCGTGCCAGATCAACGGCATTGGAAAGCGCCTCGGCCGGAGGGATCGGCAAGATGAGCGGCCGGAGGTCAGGATAGGCGTCGGCATGAATCGCCCTCCAGCGATCATAGGGTGCCAGCGCCGCCCAACCCGGACGCTTGGTCTTCGGAATGCTTGCAAAATCGTCGGCCCGGAGTGGCAGTCGGCGAAAAGCCGGTGGATCGGCAAGGTCGGTGGTGATGTCGTGGATCGCCGGCACCGACGAGGCGACGCGGGCGAAGTTACCGAGGTAGGCGGCAAACGCCAGCCCAAGCAGCACGGCAACCATCGAAAGGCCCTTGCCGCCCTTCCTTGAGAAGCGCGCGTAAAGGCCGATCAGCGTGCCAACCACAGCCATGACGAACACTGGCGTCAGTGCGGCCAAACCGCGGCCATAGGACCACCAGCCCTCTCCGGTGCCAAAGCCGGCCAGCAGGGCACCAAATATGGCAAGCAGCACCAGCACCATAGCGATCGTTGGAAGTCGGCTTTTGTTGTTCGCCGCGTCGCCGCGAGGCCGCCAGCGCCGCCGAGCGCGTTCAACGCCGTTAGTGGCTTTGCTCATGATTCGCTCGTGTCCCCTGCCCTTTGGCATTGTGCCGCAGGCCGGCGCTCACGGCAACGCCCTCGGCTCGCTAGGGCTTGTCAGCCTTGTCCCGCTCGCGCAAGCACATCGGGAATGACAGACGCAAACGCCATTCCGCAGATCCTCGACCAGCTTCAATCCATTTACGACGAGTCCGTCGCCACGCTTCGGGCGGCGTTGCTGGACTATGTTCGGGACGGCAAGCGGCCGGATGCTGCCTTTCGCTCAGAAGGTGCCTTCGCCTATCCCGAGTTGCGGATCGCCTATGATCCGGCCACGCCGCCGCCGGTGCCCGCACGGGCCTTTGCGCGAATGAACCAACCGGGCGTGTATACCGCCAGCATCGCCCGGCCGGCTCTGTTCCGCGAGTACCTCACGGGCCAGCTCGAGCATCTGCTGCGCGACTATGACGTCGAGATCAGCGTCGGCCGCTCGTCAAGCGAGATCCCATACCCTTATGTGCTCGACGGCAGCGAGGACCTGAAGCTCGGCGGAGTGGCTTCGGCTGAACTCGGTCGCTGGTTCCCGACGACCGAGCTCGTGCACATCGGTGACGAGATCGCCGACGGCATGTGGGACTTCTCGCATCATTCCAGCCGCCCTCTGGCTTTGTTCGATGCCCCTCGCACGGACTTCTCGCTCGCCCGGCTACGCCATTACACGGGCACGCCGGCCGCGCACTTCCAGCGCTTTGTCCTGTTCACCAACTACGTCCGTTATGTGGATGAATTCGTTCGCTTTGCGGCAGATGCGCTGCGGGTGGAAGACAGCCCATACAGCGCGTTGTCGGTCCCTGGAGGCCACTTCGAACGCGGCGTGCTGGAGAATGCCGAAGCGGAAATCGCGGCCGGGTCGTGGCGGCGTTTCCAGATGCCGGCCTATCATCTGATCGGCCCCAACGGCGACGACGGCATCACTCTGGTGAACATCGGCGTCGGCCCGTCGAACGCAAAGACGATCTGCGACCATATCGCGGTGCTCCGGCCCGAGGCCTGGCTAATGATCGGGCATTGCGGCGGGCTTCGGCCAAGCCAGAGCATTGGCGATTATGTGCTCGCCCACGCTTACCTCCGTGACGACCACGTGCTGGACGACGTGCTGCCGATCGAGATCCCGATCCCGGCCATCGCGGAGGTGCAAACCGCTTTGTTCAACGCCGCCGCGAAGGTCACCGGGGAAGATGAGGATACGCTCAAGCGGCGGCTTCGAACCGGCACGGTGGTTACCACCGACGATCGCAATTGGGAGCTTCGCTACACTCAGTCGGCACTTCGTTTCAATCAGAGCCGTGCGGTGGGCATCGACATGGAATCGGCCACCGTCGCGGCGCAGGGGTATCGTTTCCGCGTGCCGTACGGGACGCTGCTGTGCGTCTCGGACAAGCCGCTCCATGGCGAGCTCAAGCTGCCGGGTCAGGCCAATGCCTTCTACGAGCGCGCGATCAGCCAACATCTGCGGATCGGCATTGAAGCCTTGACCTTGCTGCGTGACGAAGGGGACGCGCTGCACAGCCGCAAGCTGCGCAGCTTCGACGAGCCGCCCTTCCGGTAACTCGGCGGCTGAAGCGTTCGCGTCAGAGTTACTTGGCGTTGAGCACCGTAACGCGCGCGCCAGCAGGTACAGCGGGCCCCGTCGCCAACCAAGCCTCCGTCGCGTCGAGGTCCAGCCCAGCATCGAACGGATCGGTACCCGCGGTCAAAGTCGTGAAACCGTCGCCGCCACTGGCGAGGAAGTTGTTCACAACGACGCGGTAGCGAGCGGCTGGGTCGAGCGCTCGGCCGTTGATCGTCACCGAGCGCACTCGCGAACCGCGCGGTGCCGCGCGATCGAGCGTTATGCGCATGTTGCTGGAAGGGACCAGAAGACTTCCAATGGACGCGTCCCCGCCTGCGTCTCGAAACTGCTCTTCGAGGATGGCCTTTACCTGCGCGCCGGTGAAGGTTTTCACCACAAGGCTGTTACCAAAGGGCTGCAGCGCGAAGATCTGACCGAAAGTAACGGTCCCGTCGGCCCACGGAACGACGCTGCTCCGCGCACCACTCGCGTTCATGAAACTAAGCTGTGCACCGCCGCGGTTCGACTCCCGCGTAGCCGCCAATTGCGCATCGGCGATGAAGCTGGCCACCGGCGTCTCGCTGCTGCCCTCACGAGAGGCGATTGGGCCTGAGATGCGACCGACGACGCGCTCGGCTTCGGGCTTCGCTGCGGCGACATAGCGAGCCACTAGCTGCGCTACGTCCGCCTGCACCGGCGTACTTACGCCGACCGGCACGTTGCGGGCGCTTTGTGCCACCAGCAGTCCGCTTCCAGGAGCGAACAGCAACCGCAGGTCCGTCGCGAAGTAGCCGTTTTTGCCGGCACTGGTCAGCAGCCGGGTCGCGCCGCCGCGGTTCACGGTGCAGGTGTAAGCATTGTGGGTATGGCCTGAGACCACGGTGCGGATTGCCGGATCGAGTGCATCAAGGATCGGCAGGATTGCGCCCGAAAGACCGTCACAGCCAGCCTCCCGGTAAGTCTCGGGTACCCTGCCGCCTTGATGGATCAAGAGCACCACGGTCTTGGCACCTTGCGCTTGCAATTGCGGCACCAGCGCGTTGGCGGTGGCTGCTTCATCGGCAAAGCTCAATCCGGCGACGCCCCCCGGGGTCACCAAGGTTGCCGTTTCCCGCAGAGTCATTCCGATGAAGCCGATCGTCACCTTGCCGAACTTCTTGATTGCGGTCGCTGGAAGCAGCGTCGGTCCATCCACGGTGTGGACGTTTGCCGCCAGATATTGGAAGCGAGCACCTTTGAAAGGTTCGAGCCTGCACGGCACTCGGCTGACGATTGTGGTCAGCTTCTGACAGCCGCCATTCTGCATCCGCAAAAGCTCGGCACTGCCCTTGTCGAACTCATGGTTGCCAACAGCGGCAAGCTCCAGCCCGACCAAATTGAGCGCGGTGACCGTTGGCTCATCAAGGAAGTAGGCGCTTTCCAGCGGGGTCGCGCCGATCAAATCGCCCGCCGCCACTGTGATAGACCGCGGTGTGCGAAGGCTCCGCAGCAGCCCTCCAAGCTGAGCGGCACCTCCCTGCAGAGGCGCGGTCTCCTTCACGCCCGCAACGTCGAACGTCACCGGCCCCGAAGGCTGCAGATTACCGTGGATGTCGTTCAAACCGAGGATCTGCACCTCGATCGGCTGGTCGGTTCGGGCGGAGTTCGGAACGGTGGCGCAAGCGGCGATCGCGGGGAGAATGGCAAGGGGAAGCAATCGGCGCATCGAAATCTTTCCTGTGGGGTGCGCCGCGCTTATGCACTGCCAGTATGACGGAACAAGAACTGATCGCGGCTGCACGCGCCGCCGCTCTCAAGGCCTATGCGCCTTATTCCAACTTCTCGGTGGGCTGCGCCATCGAAAGCGTGGACGGCGAGGTCGTCACTGGAGCCAATCTGGAGAACGCCTGCTACCGGTTGGGCATGTGCGCCGAGCAGAGCGCGCTTACCGCCGCACAACATGCGTTCGGGCTGGTGAAGGTCGCCCGAATTGCGGTCGCGGGCGGAGACGCTTCGAGCGGCGCCCTGACAGGCGTCGGCGCCGTTACCCCGTGCGGCGGATGTCGCCAGGCCATCCTCGAGGCATCGCACGTTGGCGGTCGCGACATCGCGATCATCTGCGCCAGCGGCGACGGCGCAAGCTTCGACCGGCACACGATTGCCGCTCTGATCCCGCATGGCTTCGGGCCGGACAGCTTGGCGGACGGTGCCTGACCGCTTGGCTAAGCCAGCTTGATCTCGCGCAGGCGCTCCAGAAGGTAATCGTGGCTGCTGATGGGAGGCCACTTCGGCTCCTCGCCGGCGGGCACGGTGCCCGGCAAGGCTTCGATCACAAAGTCGGGGCGGAAGTGGAGAAAGAAGGGCATCGAGTAGCGCGCATGACTGGCGCGGTCGGGCGCCGGGTTGACGACCCGGTGCGGGGTCGAGCGGAGCCGGCCATTGGTCAGGCGCTGGAGCATGTCGCCGATGTTGATCACCAGCTCGCCAGCCTTCGGTGACACCGGGATCCAGCGGCCGTCGCGGGTCTGAAGCTCAAGCCCCGCCTCTTCCGCACCGATCAGCAGCGTGATGGTGTTGATGTCCTCATGGGCGCCGGCGCGGATGTGCTCACCAGCGGCTTCGGCCTGGGGCGGGTAGTGCAACAGGCGAAGCACCGAATTGCCGTCCCGCACGGTATCGGTGAAATATTGCTCATCGACGCCGAGGTAGCGGGCGATTGCCGACAGCACCGTGACCCCTGTGCGGTCGAAGGTGTCGTAGAGCTCCAGGAACGTCGGCTTGAACTCGGGCAGCTCCGAGGGCCAGATGTTGTCGTCCATGACCTCTCGGAAGGGATGACCGGCGATCAGCTCCCGCCCGACGTGCCAGAACTCCTTGAGGTCGTGCGCCTTGTGGCCTTTGGCGGTCTCGATGCCGAAGGGCGTATAGCCCCGCGCACCGCCCTGCGAGCGCGCATAGCGGCGCTTCACGTCGTCGGGCAGCGCGAAGAAGGCGCGGGCCTGCGCCTCGGCACGGGCGATGAGATCGTCCGGGATGCCGTGGTCGGCCAGCACGGCGAAGCCATATTCCTCGAAGCTCCGCCCGAGCTTGAGGGCGAAGGCGTCCGGGTCGCCGGCGGCGTCGTTGAGGGAAACGGAGGCGATCGAGTCTGTAAGCGTGTCGGTCATGCCGTCTCCGCTACGCCAGCAAGGCCGAAAATCAACCCGGCATCATGATTCCGGCCAGCGCCGCGCTCATCAGATTGGCGAGACTTCCGGCCAGCAAGGCCCTTAGACCAAGCCGAGCGATGACCGGCCGTTGGTTGGGTGCAAGCCCGCCGGTGACCGCCATTTGGATGGCGATCGAGCTGAAGTTCGCAAAGCCGCAAAGGGCGAAGGTCACGATGGCGCGGCTTCGTTCGGAGAGCGTAGCGGCGGGCCCGGTGGCATTGCCAAGGTCAATGAACGCGACGAACTCGTTCAGGACGATCTTGGTCCCGAACAATCCGCCCGCCACTCCGGCTTCGTTCCAGGGAACGCCGATGAGGTACATGAAGGGCTTGAACACCATCCCGACAAAGCCCTGGAAGCTCCAGCCCGGCTGGCCGAGCATGTTGCCCAGACCGCCAAGCAATCCGTTGGCAAGCGCCACTAGCGCAACGAACGCCAAAACCATCGCGCCGACGGCCACTGCCAATCGCACACCCGTTTGTGCGCCCTGAGCCGCGGCCATGATGATGTTGGCCGGGCGCTCGCCTTCCTCAAAGGTCTCAGCGATGGTGATGGACTCGGCCGGAACGCCTGCTGCGGCGCCGTCCAGCGGAAGTTCGTCTTGCTCCCCTACGCCGCGGATGCGTGTGCCGTCGGGCATCAGCATCTTGGCCATCAATATTCCTCCCGGCGCGGACATGAAGGCGGCGGCGAGGAGAAACGGCAGGTATTGGGGTCCAAGCAGGCTCGCATAAGCGGCGAGGATCGTGCCCGCGACGCCGGCCATGCCGACGGTCATCAGCGTGAACAATTGCGGCGGGGTCAGGCTGGCGAGGTAGGGGCGGACGACCAGGGGCGCTTCGCTCTGCCCGACGAAGATGTTCGCCGCCGATCCAAGCGCCTCGACGCGGCCGATCCCGGTCAGCCAGCCAAGCGCGCCGCCGACCCAACGCACGATGCGCTGCATGATGCCGAGGTAGTAGAGGATGGAGACCAGGGCGGCGAAGAAGATGATCACCGGCAGCGCACCCAAGGCAAAGGTCTGCGCCAGCGGGTTGGTGGCCGAAGGACCGAACAGGAATTCGGTGCCCTTGTTGGCATAGCCCAGGAGGTTGGCGACGCCGCGGCTCATGCCCTCGATGCCGGCGCGGCCCCACGGGGTATAGAGCACCAGGAAAGCGATCGCGGCCTGCAGCGCGAAGGCCGCTCCGACGACACGAAGGCGGATCGCGCGCCGATCGGTCGACAGCGCAAAAGCGAGCAACAAGATCGCGCCGACGCCGATCAGTCCGAACAGATGATTCATGCTTGTGGGTTCCCCGCCCTTACCAGACCAGCCCTTGCGTAGCGGCACCTGCGGCGGCGTCCAGCCTGTCGAGCGCTTCTGCCGGCGTGCGCGCACTGAGCAATTGCGCCCGCCGCGGTCCGGAGAGGAAGCCCGCAGCGGAGACACCGTCCATGAATTGCTCCAGCCCGTCCCAGAAGCCGCCAACATCGAGCAGGCAGAATGGCTTGGCGTGATAGCCGAGCGCGTTCCAGGTCCAGGCTTCGAAAAGTTCGTCGAGCGTGCCGATGCCGCCGGGTAGCGCGACAAACGCATCGCACAGTTCGGTCATCTTGGCTTTGCGCTCGTGCATGCCAGACACGCGAAACAGCTCGGTGCAGCCCGTATGGGCAACTTCCTGGTCAATCAGGGCGCCGGGAATCACGCCGAAGACCTTGCCCCCACCCGCCAGGATCGCGTCGGCCACCACGCCCATGAGGCCAAGCCGTCCACCGCCATAAACAAGGTCGATGTTCCGCTCGAGCATTTCGGTGGCGAGCGCGCGTGCCATGTCCGCGTAAGCAGGGTCAGCCCCCATAGCACTGCCGCAATAAACGGCGACGCGCCCGATGCTCATAGCATCACTCGCTTGCTCAGATCGGCCACGGGTCGCGCACCGAAGTGCGAGATGATCTCGGCCGCGGCAATCCCGCCCGTGATCAGTTGCCGGTCAATGCCATGTCCCTTAGCCCGGGCGGCCAGGAAACCGGCAGCGAACAGGTCCCCAGCCCCGGTCGTATCCACTACTTCTTGAACGGAGATGGCGGGCACGTCCGTCCGCTTGCCGCCTTCGACCGCCAAGGCTCCAGCAGCGCCGCGCGTTACGACCAAAGCCGGGATCTTGGGCGACAAGGCGGCGATCGCCCCGTCAAGGTCGGCCGCTCCGGTGAGTTGGCGAACCTCGTCCTCATTGGCGAACAACAAGTCGATCCCACCCCCGTCGATCATCTGCGTAAAGGCGTCCTTGCGGCCGGCGATCACGACGCTTTCCGACAAGGTGAAGGCCACCTGGTTTCCCGCCGCATGGGCGATGTCGATGGCCCGCATCATTGCCTGGCGCGGCTGCTCGGGGCCGAACAGATAGCCTTCCAGGTACAGGATCCTGGCATCCCGAATCAGGGCTTCGTCCAGCGTCTCGGCCTTGAGCTCGTGACTGGCGCCGGGGCAGGTATTCATGGTCCGTTGCGCGTCGGGCGTCACCAAGATGAGGCAGCGACCAGTCGGCAGGCCGACATCGATCGGCGGGGTGTCGAAATGCACGCCCAAGGCGCGCATGTCGTGCTGGAAGATCATCCCGAGTTGATCGCGCGCCACCTGCCCGATGAAACCGGCCTGCCCGCCCATCGCGGCGATCCCGGACATGGAATTCGCGGCCGAACCGCCGCTGGTTTCGCGAGCGGAGCCCATGGCATGATACAAGGTGTCGGCTTCCGGCGGGGAAAGCAGCTGCATGGAGCCTTTGGGCAAGCCGTGTTCGGTCAGAAACGCATCGTCGCAGGTGGCGATAACATCGACGATGGCGTCGCCGATGGCCAATATGTCGAGTTGCCGGGAGGTCACGGTCGCGCCGGGTAGGATGAGCCAAGCCAGCGGTCAAGGAAGTGGCCGGTCAGCCATGAGGCCGGCTCCCTTCTTCGAAGCGAGTTCATCCCGGCGTTGTTGCATCCGCACGTCAAGGCGTTACCCACCCGGTCCCATGAACAACAGCAACACGGCGGATACCTCCGCAGCCTCCGCTCTCTCGATCCCGCGATCCTTGTTCGCTTTCGCGATCTTCTACGGGGGAATGGTGTGCATCGCTGGCGTCCTGGGCAATAAGCAAGTTGCGCTTGGGCCGCTCGCTGTGGAGGCCGGGATCTTCGCGTTCCTTTTGCTTGTGGTAACATCCAGTGCCGTGGCCGAGCTGCACGGTCGGACACACGCCAACCGCCTGGTGCTGTTCGGCTTCGTACCGCTCATTGTGAGCATGGGGCTTAGTTGGCTCGTGCTTCAGATACCGGCAGCCACCGACATGCCGGCCGATCGTCTGGCTGCGTTCAACACGATGATGGGCGCGACCGCCCGCATCTGGCTGGGTGGGATCGTGGCTTACGGCGTCTCCAGTTTCCTCAACGTCACCATCTTCTCGCGGCTGAAGCGAGAGGGCGGAAACCTTTTGTGGTTGCGCTCGGCCGTGGCCAGCACGCTGTCGCAGATCGTCGACACGCTGATCTTCATCACCGTGAGCTTCTACGGCGTCTTCCCCATTGCAGAGCTTATAATGGGACAGATGCTGGCCAAGGTGGTGCTCTCGATAGTGCTCGTTCCGCCACTCATTTATCTATTCGTTGCGATCGGGCGCCGTCTCGATAGCGGTCGGCTTGAAAGCTAATCGCCACCATGCTGTAGGCCCAGACGAGTCGCGGGGGCGCGACGGCAAGTTGTTCCTGTGCAACAGGTCCGATGGCAATTGAGTGGCGCCCAAGCGGAGTCACCCGAATGTCATACGGCTCGCCTAGCAGCCGCCTCGACTTAAGGCCCCGGTGGGGGGCGTCTTTCCTTTAGGGGTACCTCGTGAAGAAACTGCTGCTGCTCTGCTCGACCGCTGCCAGCCTGATGCCGACAACGGCCTACGCCCAGTCCACTGGTACGGACGCCACCGAAGGGACCAATGAAACTATTGTTGTCACCGGCAGCCGCCAGCGCGGCGTGGCAGGCATTGTTGTTCCCGACGTTCCCAAGACGCGTTCAGTTCTTACGAGCGAGGTCCTGCTCCGCCAGACGGAAGGTCAGTCGATCCTTCAGTCGATCAATCTCATTCCCGGTGTGAACTACACCAACAACGATCCCTACGGTGCATCGGGCGGCAACCTGCGTATTCGTGGCTTCCCCGGCAACCGCGTCGCTCTGCTTTGGGACGGCCTTCCGCTCAATGACACCGGCAATTACGCGATCTTCGGAAATCAGCAGATGGACCAGGAACTGATCGACCAGGTGTCGGTCAACCTGGGTACCACGGACGTCGACTCGCCAACCCCTTCTGCTGCGGGCGGCGTGGTCAGCTACCGCACACGCCTGCCATTCGTGGATCCGGGTGTGCAGGTTAAGGGAAGCCTCGGCTCCTTCGATTTCTACCGCCTGTTCGGCATCGTGGACACAGGCGCGCTGACCAGCCTTGGCACACGCGCCTTCATCTCGGGTTCGACCCAGCGCTATGACAAGTTCCGCGGCCCGGGAAAGCTCAAGAAGGACCAGTTCAACGCGCGGGTATACCAGCCGCTTGGCGGCAATGGGGACTTCGTGTCGCTCGCCGGTCACTACAACAAGAACCGGAACAACAGCTACAATAATGGCCTGGTCAGCGATTACGCGGCCAACCGCTACTTCGATAATATCGCCCAGTGCGCACGTGCTGTGCCAACCACGGGCGCCGTCGACAGCGATGCCGCATCGACGACAACCGACACAACCGTGGCAGGCTTGGCTCCGTCTACCTGCACCAACTATTACAACCTGCGAATTAATCCTTCGGACACCTGGAACCTGCGTGGCGCGATCAAGCTGACGCTGGCGCCAAATCTCGTGTTCACGGCCGACCCCGGATATCAGCACACGCTCGCCAACGGCGGTGGCACTGGCACGATCAACGAGAATGATGCGCGTCTGCGTGGCACGGCAACTGCTGGCGGCGTTGACATGAACGGCGACGGCGACCTGCTCGACATCGTTCGCCTGTACCAGCCGTCCAACACTCGGACGCGTCGCTACACTCTGCTGAGCAGCCTGGTGTACGAGTTCCTGCCCAATCAGCGCATCCGCGCAGCCTACACCTTCGATCGCGGCAATCACCGCCAGACGGGTGACTTCGGCTACTTGTTGTCAAACGGCGACTCCATCGATCCGTTCGGCGGCAAATATAACATCCGGTCACGGGTATTCACGGCGGATGGCAGCGGCCTTCAGAACCGCAACCGCAGGTCGATTGCGACGCTGCAGCAATTCTCGGGTGAGTACTTTGGGCGCTTTTTGGACAATCGCCTGACGCTGACAGCGGGCGTCCGCGCACCGTTCTTCAAGCGTGAACTGGACCAATACTGCTATACCTCCAACGGCACCGGCTTCTTCGGTGGAGCCAGTCTTGCGGCAGGCGGTGTCTCGCCGGGTGCGGGTAACCCATATTGCACCACGCAGGCCAACCCGATCCTTCCCGGTGCGACCCCGACCAATGCGACAGCGGGTCTTGGCGTAACCTACTTCAATCCGTTCTCGCGGACGGTGAAGTACAGTCCGATCCTGCCGTCGGCGGGCGTCAGCTTCGACTTCGCTGGAGGCAATTCGGTTTACGCTTCCTACGGTAAGAACTTCTCGTCACCGTCCACGGACAATTTGTATCGCTCGGTCACGGTCGACCCACTTCCGGAGACCACCAACAGCTACGAGGCCGGGTACCGGTTCCGCTCCAATCAGGTGCAAGCGCAGCTTTCAGGCTTCTGGGTGGATTATCGCAACCGGATCGTCACAGCGACCGACCTTGACCCCTTGAGCCTAACCTTCGGTTCGACCATCGACCGCAACGTTGGCGACGCCCGCGGTTACGGCTTTGAGGGTTCGGTGTCGTATCGTCCCGCTCGTGACATCTCGATCTATGCCAATCTGAGTTACACCGACACGCGCATCAAGAACGACATCACCGGGCTTGCCACTGCGACGGCGCTTCCGACCTCACTATGTCCCGCGGGCACCCCCGTCGGAACACGTTGTCAGGTAGTTGTGGTCAACACGGCCGGCGCTCAATTCGCCGAAACTCCGAAGTGGAGCTGGGGCGGACGTCTTCAGAAAGAGTTCGGTCCGCTGTCGCTCGGCGGGCAGTACAAGTTCGTTGGCCGTCGTTTCTCGACCGATGACAATGGTCGCACGCCCAACGCCAACTTCAACAACACGGGCACCCTGCCGATCGATAGTCGTGGCCGCACCCGCGACTATAACATCTTCGACGTGGACGCGATTTTCCGCCTTGGGGACAGCGGCCGGCTGCAGAACACCAGCATCCGAGTCGCCGTGACCAACCTGCTTGACGAATATTACTTCGCCAACATCAACACGCAAAACGCGCTGACCAATAGTCCGCGCTACTCGGTCGGTTCGCCCCGTACCGTTCAGGCGACCCTGTCGATCGGCCTGTAGAATCTTCGTTCTGTCCTGACAGCCTAACGGCGTCGCTCCCATCGGAGCGGCGCCGTTTCGCAATGGAGAAGGCCGTTGACGTCGGCGCGAAGCCCGTGCAATCGGCGGGCGCGGCCAAGCCCTTGAGCGGGTATGATGTAATGGTAGCCTGACAGCTTCCCAAGCTGTACGCGCGGGTCCGATTCCCGCTACCCGCTCCACTTCCAGCATAGATTAGCGGCTCAATGGGTGCTTCACCCTCGCCCTTGTCCCGCCTCTCGGAACCGACCTTCTCGCCTGGCGTCTTTCCCTCAAAGGAGAACAGGCATGGAAGACTCGCGTATCTGGGAGATGGAAGGCCAATTGTGGCACGGCGGTGCTGAGGTCTACGAGACGCTGATCGACACCGATGTGGTGATGGCGCTGCCCGCCGAACCATTCGTCTATTCACGCGAAGCCGCGATCAAGGCGGTCACCAACACTCCGCGCTGGGACAGCGTCGATTTCGCCGAGCAGCAGGTCGTTCGCCCGCAGGAAGGGTTGATCGCCATTGCCTACCGCGCCGAAGCAAGCCGCGGAGAGGAGCGCTACGTGGCTTATTGCACCACGACGATGCGGCGGATCGAACATGACGTTTGGCGCGTGGTCCAGCACAGCCAGGTGGTGCCGCCCGTTCGCACCATGACCTCTGACAACGCATAGAGTCGGCGGGGGCCATCCGGTCACCCCGGATGGCCGCTACTTCGTGGTGCGTGGCCGCTTGTGGCGGATGAGCAATCCCGGCCTTGCTCCCGCGACGCGTGAACAAGCCGTCCGTGCGTTGATGGCTGCCCGAAGCGCCATGGGCGTGGCGCGTCGGCACGAAGATGTCGAAAAGGGTGCTGCCGCGAAGGTGTCGGTTGATGCTGCCAAGCAGGCCCTGGGGGAACGCGGTCCCGTTTGGTGGACGGACGGAGAGCCGGACTGGAACCGGCACCTCGCGCGGAACTCACCCTATGCCGAGTGGTTCGCCGTCCTTCAGATACCGCCTGGCACCGAAACATAGCCGGCACTCTCCAGGCTTGCCGCAACCAGATCGGCGCAGGCTTGGGCGAGCTCGAGATCCTCGGAACGGACGACGAAGTTCGCGCCGACCTTGCCGTCCTTGAAGAAGGGATAGCTCCCGACGCTCACGCCGGGGTGGGCGCGCTCGGCCTCGCGCAGCAAGTCAGCCACTTCGCTTTCCGGAGCCATCGATCCCAAGGTCACTGAGACCAGGGGCCGCCCGCCCTCCAGCGTGCCGGTCAGTCCGTCGAGCATCCCTGCGGTGATGTGCGGCACGCCGGCCATGATGAACAGATTGTCGATTTTGATGCCCGGCGCACCGGAGACGCGGTTGATGATCAGTTCGGCACCTTCCGGAACGCGCGCCATGCGCAGGCGTCCTTCGTTGATGCCCCCACGGCTCTCGTAGTATTGCTCGAGCATGCGCCGCGCTTCGGGGTGGATGACCACCGGAACGCCAAGCGCCACCGCAATGGCATCGACCGTTATGTCGTCGTGCGTGGGTCCGATCCCACCGGTTGTGAACAGATAATCGTTGCCCGCGCGAAGCGCATTTACCGCCTCGACGATCTTCGCCTCGACGTCGGGCACAATGCGCACTTCGCTCAAGCGGATGCCCTGGACATTCAGCCAGGACCCTAGTTGCGCGACGTTCTTGTCCTGAGTCCGTCCGGACAGGATTTCGTCGCCGATCACCAGCAGGGCAGCGGTCCAGATGCGTGTCGTCATGCCCCCTTGTAGCGCTCCCCTCGAGCTTGCGCGACATCTTCCGCTTGATCGATAAGGCAATGCCGCAGCCTCGGCGAACACAACGAAACGCCCCGCCTGATTGCTCAGGCGAGGCGTTCGAAGATCATTGAAGCCGAGGCAGTAAGCTTAGCCGCGCTCACCAGCGGCGCGCGACGTCGGCGCCTCATTGGTCGCGTTGGCAAGCCAGCGCGAAGACGCATTGCAGCTGCTCGTCATGCTCATCGGCTGGCCGGCCTGGAAGGCCTGCTGATACGGCCAGCACTCTTGAGCGCCGGACGAATTCAAGCACATCTGACCATTGGCAGCCGACCAGGTCGCCGGAACCGACCGACCTGACGGGGTCATGATCGTGGCGTTTCCACCGGGCTGGAACATAATTGAATTAACGGTGCCGTTGGATTCGACCTGAACGGTCTGACCAACGATTTCGGAACCTGGAGTCCACGTCTGAGCCGCAGCAACGCTGCCGCAAACCAGAAGACACGCAGATCCGACGAAACTTGCGAAACGGATCAAATTCATGGCGACAACTCCCCCTTACATTGGGCCAAAGGTTGCCCGAAGAGGACAATCCTTAGCGGGTAAATGCTTGATGATGGTGGTAGTTGCAACCGTTGCCGAGAGACTTTCCGACTGTGGCCATTATACCCACTCGACGTTCCGCCTCTTGCAGCATTGGCGCCGGCTATTAGAAGCGCCCGTTCCGTTTCATCCGAAAGACATTGGTTCATGACAACCCAAACCGTTGCCGTGATCGGTCTCGGCTATGTCGGCCTGCCCCTTGCGATTGCATTGGCCGATCATGGGCCAACCATCGGCCTGGACATCGATGCCAAGCGTATAGCCCAGCTCAAGGCGGGACATGACCGCACCCGCGAGATCGAGCCGGAACGGCTTGCGGCATCCACATTGAAGGTGACGGCGGATCCGCAAGAGGTCGGTGAAGCGGATATCTTCATCGTTACTGTGCCAACCCCGGTGGACGGGTCCAACCGGCCCGATCTACGCCCCTTGCTCAGCGCCACACGCACCGTTGCCGCCTTGCTGAAGGCCGGGCGCGGATCGATCGTGGTCTACGAAAGTACCGTCTATCCCGGCGTGACCGAGGATATCTGCGGACCCGAATTGGAGAAGTTGTCCGGCTGCAAGCGCGGAGTCGACTTCTTCCTCGGTTACAGCCCCGAGCGAATCAATCCGGGCGACCGCGAGCATCGTATCGAAGTCATCACCAAGGTGGTCGCGGGTGAGGATGCGGCGACACTGGCGACCCTTTCGGACGTGTATGGCGCAGTGACCAACGGCAACATCTTTCGTGCTGCCTCGATCAGGGCCGCGGAGGCCGCCAAGGTCATCGAGAACGCGCAGCGCGACATCAACATCGCTTTCATGAACGAGATCACGCAGATTTTCGCGCGCATGGACCTTTCGGTTTGGGACGTGCTCGACGCGGCCCGAACCAAGTGGAATTTCCTGCCATTCGAACCGGGTCTCGTGGGCGGGCACTGCATCGGTGTCGACCCTTATTACCTCGCGCACCGGGCCGAAGAACTTGGCCACTCGCCGCGCGTGATACTCTCGGGCCGGGCGATCAACGACGGCATGGGGGAGTGGATCGCCGACCGCCTCCACGAGCGACTCGGCGCTACGCCCAGCAGGGTGCTGATCCTGGGACTGACCTTCAAGGAGAACGTACCCGACCTTCGCAACAGCCGGGTGATCGACATCATCAACCGGCTCCGCTGGCTTGGCCATGACGTCGCCGTCTCTGATCCGCTCGCCGACCCTGCAGAAGCGATGCACGAATATGGCCTTGAGTTGCTCGAGCCAGGATCAGGTTACGATGCGGTGGTGGGTGCAGTTGCTCACCAAAGCTACCGTGCCTTGAGTATCGACCAGCTGGCGTCGTTCGTTCGGCCCGAGGGAATTGTTGCGGATCTCAAACGGTTGTGGTCTTTCCCGGACGGCGCCCTGCCGTTCCAGCGTTGGTCTCTATAGGCTGATCGAATGGTTCGCAGTGAGCCGAGTGAAGCGTTCCAAGGTCAGCTAGCATGTTGCAGAACTCTCCCAGCCGTTCCAGCCACCGTGTTGGGTGGCTTGTCCGGCGGCGCTTCCAACTGCTGGCGGCCCTTATACTCGCCTCAAGCATCCCCGTCCTGGCGCGTGCTATTCTGGCGCCAAGCACCCTCTGGTTCAATGCAACCTGGAACGCCTATCTCGGCAACATCGCAGCCGTGGTTATCGCATTCTGGCTCCGCCTGTCGTTCGCGCCTTATCCAGGCATCCGCTCGAGCTATGTTATCCTGCCGACCGCAGCCGCCGCGCACGCGGTCGTGCTGGCGTTCTTCTTTTTCACGCGACTGCCCTACGACCGTCTAGGTTTTCTGGTCGGTTTCATCGTCCACGTCGCATGGTTCTACGTGATCTACTTCCTTGTTCAGCGACGCGTCCGCCTGCACATCGCGGTTGTGCCTTTGGGTGAGGTGTCGCGGTTAGCGCGGATCGAAAGTGTCAGCTGGGTGCCGTTGCCGCGTCCACGCACCGACCTTCTTGCCAGTTACGACGCCGTGGTGGCGGACTTTGCGACCGACCTGCCGCCCGAATGGGAGGCTTTTCTGGCTGACGCGGCGCTGGCGGGAACCATCGTCTATCAGGTCAAGCCGCTGCTCGAGTCGCTGACGGGGCGGGTCGAGATCGACCATCTGTCGGAAAACAGCTTCGGTTCTCTCGTGCCGGCCCGCGGGTATTTCTATCTGAAAGCCGTGATCGACTGGCTGTTCGCATTGTTCATGCTGCCGCTTCTCAGTCCTGTTCTGGCACTCGCCGCGATCGCTGTGGCGCTTGGCGACCGGGGGCCTGTGCTCTTTCGGCAAACCCGCATCGGCCACCGCGGGCGTCCGTTCCAGGTCTACAAGTTCCGAACCATGCGCCTGGCCGACGCACCGATTGACGCTCGGGCGGCTGCCATGACGGGCGCGCTCGATCCCCGTATCACGCGGGTCGGCGCGTTCCTGCGTAGAAGCCGCATCGACGAGCTGCCACAGGTCTTCAACATCCTGAGGAACGAGATGAGCTGGATCGGCCCGCGGCCGGAGGCTGAGGTCCTGTCCCATTGGTACGTCGGCGAACTGCCTTTCTATCGCTACCGCCACGTCGTGAAGCCCGGCATTTCCGGATGGGCCCAAGTCAATCAGGGCCACGTTTCCGAAGTGGAAGACGTGCACGAGAAGCTCCATTACGATTTCTACTACATCAAATATTTCTCGGCCTGGCTCGACGTGTTGATCCTGTTCAAGACCGTGAAGACCATGGCCAGCGGCTTCGGCGCGAAGTAGGTTTAGGCATGCAGTACGACATACAGATCATCGGCGGTGGGCTCGCGGGCTCCGAAGCTGCTTGGCAATTGGCGGAGGCTGGCCTTCGCGTACGCCTGTCCGAAATGCGGGGTGGTGGGGATACTACCCCGGCCCACGAGAGTTACCGCCTGGCGGAGATGGTATGCTCCAACTCCTTTCGCTCCGACGATCCGGAGAACAATGCGGTAGGCCTGTTGCACCAGGAGATGCGGCGCATGGGGTCGCTGATCATGCGCGCTGCGGATGTTCACCGCGTGCCCGCCGGATCAGCTTTGGCGGTGGACCGCGAGGCGTTCAGCCACGAGGTGACGCGAGCCATCGATGGCCACGCCAACATCGACGTCGTCCGTGAGCGCATCGACGTACTTCCTGACCACCCAACGATCATTGCGACGGGCCCGCTGACTGGTGCTGGTCTGGCCGGCGCCATTGCCGCGGAAACCGGCGCGGACGCCCTCGCCTTCTTCGATGCGATCGCTCCGATTATCCACCGCGAAAGCGTCGACATGGACGTGTGCTGGATGGCCGCACGCTGGGACAAGGGCGGAAAGGATTACATCAACTGTCCGATGTCCAAGGACGAATATCACGCCTTCGTCGCGGCTCTGAATGCCGGCGAGAAGACCCATTTCAAGGATTGGGAGATGGACACGCCCTACTTTGAAGGCTGCATGCCGATCGAGGTCATGGCGGAACGCGGCGTCGAGACTCTTCGGTTCGGACCGATGAAGGGCGTCGGCTTGGACGATCCGCGAACCGGCCGCTGGCCCTATGCCGTCGTACAGCTTCGCCAGGACAATGCGTTGGGCACGCTGTGGAACATGGTGGGGTTCCAAACCAAGCTCAAGCACGCCGACCAAGTCCGCATCTTCCGCACCATTCCCGGCCTCGCCAACGCCGAGTTCGCCCGGCTCGGGGGCATCCACCGGAACAGCTTCATCCGTTCACCCGACCTGCTCGACAGTGAGCTTCGCTTGAGGTCGCGCCCGAACATCCGGTTCGCGGGGCAGATCACCGGCTGCGAAGGCTATGTCGAGAGCGCGGCCATCGGCCTGATCGCGGCGCGTTTTGCGGCGGCCGAAGCAAAGGGTGAGGATCTTGCGTCGCCGCCGCCCGAAACGGCCTTGGGCGCCTTGCTTGCGCACATCACCGGCGGTGCCGACGCGGCTACCTACCAACCGATGAACGTCAACTTCGGGTTGATGCCGCCGTTGACCGGACCCAAGTCGAGGAAAGCCGAGCGCAAGAAGATGTACACCGATCGCGCGCGGCAGGGCCTTGCTGAATGGCTGGGCGACACACCTGTCGAGGTTGCTCCGCCGAAGGCGCAACCTGCGCTGGTGGAATAGTCTTTTTCGACGAACGCCGCTTCGCCGCTCGACTTCAGCAAGCACAGCTGGCGCGTCGCTTCGGCGGGGGTGGTGCCGTGGTGGCATATTCCGCGGCGGTCAGCCAACCCGAGCGATCCTTATCGGCCGAGGCGAACTTCTGGACGCTCTTGGCTGCCCATTCCTCGAAGCTCAGCGTGCTATTGGCGTCGGTGTCGAGCTTGGCAAAGGCCTTGCGGCGCGGATCGAACAGCTCGGCTTTTTCCACACGGCCGTCGTCATTCTTGTCGGCGCGTGAGAAACGCTTCTGTTCGCGCGATGCAGGGGTCGCTTCGGGCGCTTGGCGACCAAATACCCGCAAAGCTGCTGGGGTGGCGAATGCTTCAGGCGCATTCGGCGGCATGGTCACGGCGACTGAAGGCACCGGGGCAAGTGCTGCCTTGGACGCCTTGCTCTGCCACACCAAGACACCGCCGGTGAGAAGAAGGAATGCCGCTGCGACACCGATGAGGAATCGTGCCATCGCACAATCCTTTCTGCACTTGAGCGACCCGGCTTGATTGTCTTCCCGTAAGCCGACCCTGAAGTCAATTCGGCTACGTACCGATCGCGCCCGTCCAGCGGTGGCGCAGGAGGGTCCAGGCACGTGCCGGGCTTGCTTCCGGCTCCGGAGGCCAGGCACCCGAAAGGTCGCGTGCAGCCAGGGCCCCGAGTCCGGTGAGTGGCCGCAAGCGCTTGGGCGCGCGGGCTAGCTGTGGAAGGGGACCGATCCAGCGTCGGGACCCGGTCCGACGTGCAAGATCGGCCTGCCCGAAGGCTGCGCCAGCCCCAACCATCGGGCCAGCACCGAGCAAGATCGCGCCGAGCCCGAACAAGGCCTCCCCTCGAGCTGCGGCTTCGCTTGGCCCGGCTCCATCATCGAGCAGCGCCGCCCAGACTTCCTCCAGCCCTGACAGTGCTGCTCCGGACAGACCGCGTGGAAGTAGATGTTCCGCCGCAGCCTGGAGGCGTGGCTCGGCCGGGGGCATAGTCGTATCCAGTCGTTCCAAGGCCTCCCGCCACCAAGCGAGAGTGATCGCGGCAAGGGCCGGCTGCGATGCCGTCAGCGTGATGTCCGCAAGTGCATCGTCGATGGCGAACAAAGCGTCGAACGCCGACCGAAGTGCAACCGGCCAGTGCAGGCGGACCAGATCGCGGTCAGTCTGGCTCAACGCAAGCTACCGATAACAGACCGTTTTCGCGGCTTCGACTACCTGTGCCGCGTTGATCAGCGCCGCTTTCTCCAGGTTCGCGGCATAGGGCATGGGCACGTCCTGGTTGGTGACCCGAAGCACCGGGGCATCGAGGTCGTCGAACCCTTCGGTCATGCACAAGGCGATGATTTCCGATGCGATCGAGCAGGTCGGCCAGCCTTCCTCGACCACCACCATGCGATTGGTCTTCTTGAGGCTTTCCAGCACCGCGGCCGTGTCCAACGGGCGAAGCGTGCGAAGGTCGATCACTTCCGCGTCGATGCCCTGCCCGGCCAAGGTTTCGGCCGCTTCCAGTGCAACGCCCACGCCGATCGAATAACTGACCAGCGTGACGTCCTTGCCCTGTCGCATGGTTCGCGCCTTGCCGATCGGTACGACCACATCGCCTTCCGGCACGGCGAACTGGTGGCCGTAGAGCAGTTCATTCTCTAAGAAGACCACGGGGTCCTCCGAGCGGATGGCGGCCTTGAGCAGGCCCTTGGCATCGGCTGCGTCATACGGCGCAATCACGATCAGGCCGGGAACGCTGGCGTACCACGGCGCGAAATTCTGGCTGTGCTGTGCACCGACGCGCGAGGCCGCACCGTTGGGACCGCGGAACACGATCGGGCAACGCATCTGCCCACCGGACATATAGTTGGTCTTGGCCGCCGAATTGATGACGTGATCGATCGCCTGCATGGCGAAGTTGAAGGTCATGAATTCACAGATCGGGCGCAGTCCGCCCATCGCCGCGCCGCTCGCCAGGCCGGCAAAGCCATATTCGGTGATCGGCGTATCGATCACGCGCTTGGGCCCGAACTCCTCGAGCAGGCCCTGCGTGACCTTATAAGCACCCTGATATTGGGCGACTTCCTCGCCGATGATGAACACCCGGTCGTCGCGGCGCATCTCCTCCGCCATGGCATCGCGCAGGGCATCGCGGAGATGCGTTTGCACGCCTGAGCCAGATGTCGGCACGGCTGGAGCGGCAACGAGCTGAGCGGTGCCAGTCTCCGCCTTCTGCACGGGCGCATCGATTTCGGTCTTCTGGTCTGACGGCATGGTCGTGACCGGGCCATTGCCTTGAGGGGAAGACGACACCTCGGCCGGCTGCGGCGCGGAAGCTTCCCTCGCCGGCTCGGCCATCTTTTCCTCGCCGGAGGGTATGGTCTTCGGAGCCGCGGCTTCTCCCTCGGCGGCAATCAGGGCGATCGCCGTCCCGACCTTCACGCCGTCCGTGCCTTCCGCAACCAGGATCTCCTGAACGGTGCCCTCGTCGACGGCCTCGAATTCCATGGTCGCCTTGTCGGTCTCGATCTCGGCCAGGATGTCGCCGGATTTCACGGTGTCGCCGACCTTCACCAGCCATTTTGCGAGCGTGCCCTCCTCCATCGTCGGGGAGAGCGCCGGCATCTTGAGTTCGGTTGCCATCAGTAGCGCTCCACCAGCACGTCGGTATGCAATTCAGCCAAGTCAGGCTCGGGAGCCTCTTCGGCATATTTCGCGGCAGCGACGACGATGTCCTTGATCTCCTTGTCGATAGCCTTGAGCTCCTGCTCTTCGATTCCAACAGCGGCGAGATCGCGGGCGAGATGATCGATCGGGTCCTTGCCCTCCCGGAAACTTTGGACTTCCTCGCGGGAGCGGTACTTGGCCGGGTCGCTCATCGAGTGACCGCGATAACGATAGGTCTTTAGCTCCAGGATGATCGGTCCCTTGCCGGCGCGGGTCCACTCAAGGGCGGTCTCGGCCGCACCGCGCACGGCGAGCACGTCCATGCCGTCGACCTGAATGCCCGGAATGCGGTGGCTCTCGCCGCGCTTGTAGAAGTCCGGCTCGGACGACGAGCGCTCTACGCTGGTGCCCATGGCGTACTGATTATTCTCGATCGCGTAGATGATCGGCAGCTTCCACAATTCGGCCATGTTGAAGCTTTCATAGACCTGCCCCTGGTTTGCCGCGCCATCGCCGAAATACGCCAAGCACACACCGCCATCCGCAAGATACTGATGCTTGAAGGCCAGACCGGTGCCCAGGCTCACCTGTGCCCCGACAATGCCATGTCCGCCGTAGAAGCCGTGTTCGACCGAGAACATGTGCATCGAACCGCCTTTGCCCTTTGAGATGCCGGCGGCACGGCCCGTGAGTTCGGCCATGATGACTTTGGGATCGATGCCATAGGCAAGCATGTGCCCATGGTCGCGATAGCCGGTAATGACGCTGTCCTTGCCCACGGTCATGGCGGATTGAAGCCCGACCGCTACCGCTTCCTGCCCGATGTAGAGGTGGCAGAAGCCGCCGATCAGACCGAGGCCGTACAGCTGCCCTGCCCGCTCCTCGAAACGGCGGATAAGCAGCATCTGCCGGTACAAGGCGAGGAGATCTTCCCGCGACGCGTCAAAGCGCTGCGGCTCGGCTGGCCGCTCGCGGTTGGAAGTAGGCCCCGCAACAAGCGCAGGGGCAGATTTGGACGAACGCGCCAAGGAGCGACCTTTCGGAAGGATGATTGATTGGCTCTATACGAAAGTGCGATGGCCAAGGGCAATCACCGGACTCGTCAGTCCTCGAGCGGAACGATCACTTCGTCGGGACGAACCAAGCCAAGGTCCTTACGCACAAGTTCGTCGGCGATGTCGGGATCGGCCTTGCGCGGGTCCAGCAACGCCGATCGATGCCGCAGGCGATCCCGCTCGCTTTCGAGTTGCGACAATTCCACCCGGCGGGTCTGGAGGTCGCGGTGATAGCCGCCCCATGCGAGCAGGCCGTTTGGACCAGCAATCGCGTGCCCGGCAAAGGTGCCGATGATCACGAGTGCCACCGCGGGCCAGGCCGCTCGCCGGATCAGTCCGATGCTTTGATGTGCCGCGCGCCCCATATTGAGACTGAATCAGAAAGGACGTGTCAGCGCAAGTGTTTGTGCGAAAAGGTGCAAATATTTCGCGGCGAGCCACGGAGTCCACTGTCTTACGAGAAGCTTGCTTCTCTCCTGCGGACCGAACTTTCGCTGCTTGATGGCCGGAGCAGTTCGGCCACTCGGGCCGCAAGATCCGCTTGTCGGAAGGGCTTGCTCAGACGGGGCAAGTTCGCGCCTTGACCAGAAGCAATCGTGGAATATCCTGTTACCAACAGGGCCGGCATGCTCGGGTACAGCGCGTGGACCTGGTGGATCAACTCCGCACCATTCATGCCCGGCATGAGATAATCGGTGATGATCATGTCGAATGTCGCGCCGCAGCGAATGAGCGACATGGTGTCAGAACCGCTGTCGGCCGTCAGCACCTCATAACCGATGTCTCGCAGCAGGTCGGCCGTGCCGTTGCGAACCAACTCCTCGTCGTCGACCAGTAACAGGGTTGCGCGTCCGGCAGCCGGCTCAACAACCCCGCCGTCCGCGAGAACCTCGATCACCGCCTCTTCGGTTGCAGGAAGCCAGATCGCTGCAACGGTGCCCTGTCCAAGCTCGCTCGAGAGGGTCAGGCGGCCGCCTAATTGTGCCGCCAATCCGTGAACCATGGACAGGCCCAAGCCCGTGCCCTTCCCGACGCCCTTGGTGGAGAAGAACGGTTCGATGGACCGCGCCAGCGTGCCACGATCCATGCCCGTGCCGGTATCCGTCACGGAGATGCGGATGTACTGGCCGGGGGTCAGTCCATCGCTCGGTGCCGGACTTGCAAGGTCCGCTTCGATCGTCAGGGGACCGCCGCTCGGCATGGCGTCCCGGGCATTAATGGCCAGGTTCAACAGTGCCAGTTCGAGTTGGTTTGGGTCGACGCGGGCCGCGGGCAAGCCTGGCGCGCTGTGGATGCTGATTTCGACGGCTGGCCCCAGAGAGCGGGTCAACAGGTCCACCATGCCGTCCAGGAGGGCGCCGATGGAAACTGGCCGCGCCTGGAGATCCTGGCGCCTGGCAAAGGCAAGCAGGCGCTGAACCAAGGTCGCCGCTCGGCTGGCGGCCTTAAGTCCATTGTCCAACAGTCGCTGCGTCTTGGCATCATCCTCAGGCAGCCGCCGCCGAAGCAGATCGAGATTGCCGATGACGGGCGTGAGCAGATTATTGAAGTCGTGCGCGATGCCGCCGGTCAATTGGCCAAGGGTCTCGAGTTTCTGAGCCTCATGAAGTTGAGCGACGGCAATCTCGTTTTCACGGGTGCGTTCCTCGACCCGCTCTTCCAGGGTCTGGTTCGCGGTACGCAATTGGTCTTCGCTGCGCTGAAGCGACAGCAATCGGCTACGCGCCTCATATTGCCTTCGGCGCGCGCGCAATGCTGACTGCGCCATGCTGACCAGCGTTGTAGGGTGGAACGGCCGTTCCACGAAACTGACGTTGCCCAAAAGCTGAAGCAGCCGCGCGGCCTGCGGATTACGCTCCAGGCCACCGCCACGGTGCGTCAATATGATGAACGGCAAGTCCGACCATTCGGGTTGCGCGTCGATCCAGGCCTTCAGCGGAGCCAAGTCCGCACGCAGCAAACCTTCTTCCGTGGCAACCACGAAACCAGTTCCACGAACGAGGCCAAGAACGAGTTCGCCGATGGTCCCGCAACGCTGCGTTTCCAAGCCGGCTTCAGCGAATATACCTGCTGCGATGGCCGCATCCCGCCCCAAGGGTGCGAGGATCAAACCGCCTTCAGTCGATGCAGCATCTTCCAGGTTCACGCCGGCTCCGCCGCCTGCGCTTGCGTCCAGGTCGTCTCCATGTTGCCGTTTCCGATCAATTCGGGGACGCCGCGAAGAACGCCCTGAAAACCTGTGAGCGGCTGGCCGACCTCAAGCCCGGCTTTGTCGATCCGATACTCACGGATGGTGTTTTCGTGAATGCCCATGCGCTTTTTAATCACCGAAACAGCGCGGCGAACGCGCCCGGCGGCTTCGAAGTAGCGCAGAAGGATCACAGTATCCGCCAAATACGTGACGTCGACGGGCGTGGACATGTCGCCCACGATGCCATGCTGGGCGACAGTCAAGAAGGTACTAACCCCCTTGCGATTGAGGAACTGCAAAAGCTCGCGCATGTGCAGGGTAAGCTGTCGCTCTTCCGGCATCGCTTGTTGATAGCCATTCAGACTATCGACCACGACCGTTTGCACGCCTTCCTTCTCAACGCTGTTTCGCACGCGCTGGGTGAATTCGCCGGGCGAAAGTTCCGCTGCATCCACCTGCTCGAGGATCAGCTTGCCGCTGTTTGCCAAGCCCCTCAGGTCGACGTTGAGCTTCTTGGCGCGATCGACGAGGAGTCCAAGTTCCTCATCGAAGATGAACATCGCTGCCTTCTCGCCACGCGCAATGGCCGCGGTGACGTAATTCATCGCCAGCAGCGATTTGCCGGTGCCCGCGGGTCCAAGGATCAAGGTGCTTGATCCTCGGTCGATGCCGCCACCAAGCAACGAGTCCAGCTCGCGAGACTGGCTGTGCACGACGTCTCGCTGGAAGTCGGATTGGTGTTCGGACGACACAAGGCGCGGAAACACCTGAATTCCGCCCGTCGCGATGATGAAGTCGTGATACCCCCCACGATACTTCTGGCCGCGGTACTTCAGGATGCGGAGCCGGCGCCGCTCACCCCCGAAGTCGGGCGCAAGCTCTTCCAGGCGGATCACGCCGTGAGCGATCGAGTGAACGGTCTTGTCCGTGTCGTCCGACGTCAGATCGTCGAGCATCAAGACGGTCACGTCCGCCTTTGACAAATAATGCTTCAAAGCGAGGATTTGCCGACGATAGCGGAGCGAACTCTGCGCCAAGAGCCGGATCTCCGACAGACTGTCCAACACGACACGCTCGGGCTTATATTCTTCGATTGCCTGGAAGATCCGGCGGGTGGTTTCTCCGAGCTCCAGGTCGGACGAGTAGAGCAGGCTTTGCTGCTGTTCCTCGTCGAGCAAGGCTTCTGGTGGCAACAGTTCGAAGATCTGAACGGGGTCCGCGAACTCCCAACCGTGCGAGCGCGCGCTGACCCGCAACTCCTCCTCGGTCTCGGACAGGGTGATGTACACGCCGCGCTCGCCAAGCGCCGCGCCGTCGAGCAGGAACTGCGTTGCCAAGGTAGTCTTGCCGGCGCCCGGCGTGCCCTCCACGAGGTAAACGCGGTTGCGCGTCAATCCTCCGCGCAGGACATCGTCAAGCCCCAAGACGCCGGTCCGAGCTTGGTCGCTATGTGTGGCTTCTAACGGTGGCAATCGGTCCTCCCCTGCTGGTGCCTGAACAGCGTGATCCAGATCAGGGTTCCCGCGGAATTACTTACCTTGCAGATTAGGGACATAGGAACGAAGTGCTTCTCGCCCCGGGTAGGTCGCATTGGCGCCAAGCTCTTCCTCGATGCGCAGCAATTGATTGTATTTTGCCGTGCGATCCGAGCGGGCCAAGCTGCCGGTCTTGATCTGTCCGCAGGCGAGCGCGACGGCCAGATCCGCGATGGTGCTGTCTTCGGTCTCGCCGGAGCGGTGCGACATGACGGCGGTGTAGCCGTGGGTCTGCGCCATCCGCACGGCAGCGATCGTCTCGGTCAAGGTTCCGATCTGGTTGACCTTGACCAGGATGGAGTTGGCGATCCCCCCCTCGATGCCTTCTCCCAGCCGATCGACATTGGTGACGAACAGGTCGTCACCAACCAGTTGGCAGCGATGTCCCAATTGGTCGGTGATTGCCTTCCAGCCGCTCATATCATCCTCGCCCATGCCGTCCTCGATGGAGGCAATCGGATATTCGCTCGCAAGCTTGGCAAGCCACGCCGCCATCTCATCGGAGGTTAGCGAAAGCTTCTCGCCTTCCATCTCATACTTGCCGTCCCGATAGAATTCGGTTGCCGCGCAATCGAGGGCTACCAGCACGTCGTCTCCAAGATTGTAGCCGGCAGAGTGAACCGCCTCCCCGATGAAATCGAGGGCGGCACGGGCCGACGCGATGTTCGGCGCAAAGCCACCTTCGTCGCCAACTGCGGTGGACAGGCCCGCCGCATGCAACTTGTTTTTGAGTGCATGAAAGATCTCCGAGCCGCAGCGAAGCGCTTCGGAGAAGGTCTCGGCGCCAACCGGCAAGACCATGAATTCCTGAAAGTCGATCGGATTGTCGGCATGCGCGCCGCCATTGAGGATGTTCATCATCGGCACGGGAAGCAGTTCGGCGGATAGTCCACCGATGTAGCGGTAGAGAGGCAAACCGCGGGCATCCGCCGCGGCGCGGGCGGTTGCAAGGCTTACTCCGAGGATGGCGTTAGCGCCCAAGTGCCCTTTGTTCTCCGTGCCATCGAGTTCGAGCATGGCGTAATCGACATCGGACTGATCTTCCGCTTCGAAGCCAATGATCGTGTCGGCGATGACCTCATTGACGGCGTCGACCGCCTTGGAGACACCCTTGCCGCCCCAGCGGGACTTATCGCCGTCCCGCAGCTCGACAGCTTCATGCGCGCCGGTCGACGCGCCGGAAGGAACTGCGGCGCGGCCAAGCGAGCCGTCCTCCAACGTGACATCGACCTCAACGGTTGGATTGCCGCGGCTGTCGAGGATCTGGCGGGCGTGGATGTCGACGATTGCGGTCATGTGCTAGGCCTTGCCGGAGGGGTGAAAGTGCCGCGCCGTGTATCGCCGGGCGGGCCGCTGAGCAACATCCTCGCTTTTCCGGGAACGCGCGCACCGTTCCCCCGTTTGTTACGACACACGCACCTATTTTGAACCATGAAAAGGGGAGAGGCTTGATGGCCGACACCAACAATCTGCCGGAAGGCACCGACACGATCATCACAGGCGCCGGCGTCAGCGGCACCGGAAGCATTGGCGGCACGGATCTCGCCACATCCGGTTCGAGCAGCGACAACACCGACTCGCTGATCACTGGAGCGGGCAGCACGTCGGGCAGCAGCACCGGCGGCACCAGCAGCAAGTCGGGCGGCGTCCGCGGCATGGTTGGTTCGGCCACCGGCAAGATCAAGGATGAAGCCGGCACGCGTGCTCGCGGTTTCGTCACGCAAGGTTTGCAGTCGGGAAGCACCACCCTGACCAACATTTCGAGCTTGGTCGGAGACACGGTCGAGCAGATCGAAGAGAAGCTTGGCCCGCAATATGCTGGCTATGCCCGCACTGCGAGCGACACGCTGACCCGCTATGCCGACACACTGGCCAATAAGGATCCAGACGAACTGGTCGAAGACGCTCGCGCGGTTGTCCGTAAGAGCCCGGGTATCGCTCTTGGCGCCGCGGCGGTCGTCGGTTTTGGGCTTATTCGCCTGATCAAGGCCGGTATCGACGGCGACAGCAGCGGCACCCGGAGCACTGGCACTGGCACCGACCCGATCGGCACGCGTACTACCAGCACGAGCACCAGCACCGACCCCATCGGTACCCGTCTGACGGGCACCGGGAAGCAGCAGGACATCTAAAGCCATGCTGATGCGCAGCGATCCCACCATCAGGCCGGAGGAGGACGGGATCGGTGATCTCGTCCACCGCCTGGTCGCGGACGGCAAGGCTTATGCTCAGGCAGAGGTCAGCCTGTACAAGACCATCGGTACCGAGAAGGTGAAGTCGCTGGTCACCCCCGTCATCCTGCTGGTGACGGCGGTGTTGCTGGCGCACGCCGCCTTCCTGGCGCTGGTCGCGACCTTGTTCGTGGGGCTTGCCTCCTTGCTCGATAGCGACACGCTTGGCGGGCTGGTCACGGTTCTGATCCTGGTCGTTCTGGCTGGAATCACGGGCTACCTTGGAGTTTCAAAGCTCAAAGGCGATAAGGACAAGAAGGTGACGTCATGACCGCATCGGTCAAGGAAGCTCGGGCGCGCTCGGACGCTGAGGCAGCAAAAGCACGGCTTACCGGGACACTGGATGAGTTGAAGTTTCGCCTGGCTCCGAAGACCTTGGCGAGTCATGCGGTTCAAGCGGCCAAGGACAAGAGCATCGTGGTTGCCGACGACACGGTTTCGGCGGTGAAGGGCAAGCCCGTGATGTCCGCCGGCATCGCTGCGGGAACGGCCTTGTTCCTAGCCCGCCGGCCACTGTTCTGGGCGGTCGGGCGCTTGTTCAGCCGGAAGAATAAATCAAAAACAACAAGCAAATCGAGGCGCGCTCACCCGCGCGGCATGGAGGATTTCGACAATGGCGAAAAATAAGAACAACGGTATCGATGCGACCTATGGATCGAAGAGCAACGATGGAAGTCGGTTGAGCGGTGTGACCGACACAGCGCGCGACAAGCTGTCGGACCTGAGCTCAACCACGTCGAGCACGGTCAGCAACAGCCCATTGATCGCGCTTGGTGCCGGAGCGGCCGTCGGGGCTGTGCTCGCGGCGGTGCTTCCATCGACTCAGCGTGAGCGTGAGTTGCTCGCGCCGATCGGTAACAAGATCACCACGGCCGGCAACGGCGCGGTTGATCGCGCCCGTGACATGAGCCGTCAGAAGTTCGACGAAATGGCTGGCGACAAGGTTCGTGAGTTCTTCGGCGTCACTAGCGGCGGTTCCAGCAACAGCTGAACCAAGTAGCTAAACTCAAAGAAGCCGGTTGGTGCCTTTTGCACCAGCCGGCTTTTTCATGAACGGCTCGATGCAACCCGTTCCAGCACGGGCGCCCTTATGCTAGTGCCCTCAACCCATGAGCAAATTGCACCTAGTGTTCGGAGGGCGGGTCAAGGATCCGCAGGGCCTCGACTTCGTAGACCTGAAATCGGTCGATATCGTTGGGCTATTCGAGAATTACGCTGACGCGGAAGACGCCTGGCGATCGAATGCCCAGCGGACAGTAGATGACGCCGAGATGCGTTACGTAGTGGTGCATTTGCATCGTCTGCTTGAGCCAGAAATCGAGCAGAAGGCTTGAGGTCAGCCGGGCGGCCGTGGTCGACCCGGTGAATGGCTAAGCGAGCAGGCGTTCGTTTACGATCTTTCCGCCGTGCGTAAGGCGGATGCCTTTCACCAGTTCATCGTCATCCGGCAGCAGCAGCGCCCCCGCTTCCTTGTCCCAGAAGGCGGACAGGAAGTTGAACAGATTGCGGGCGAACAAGGCCGAAGCATCGGCGGGCAAGCTGCGCGCCAGATTGCCCGCTCCGATCAAGGTCACGCCGTGACGCTGCGTGCGCTCACCCGCGACCGTGCCCTCGACGTTTCCGCCCGCATCGGCCGCAAGGTCCACGACGACACTGCCCGGCCGCATGCTCGCCAATTGCGCGTCGGAGATCAGCCGCGGCGCCGGTCTGCCTGGGATCAAGGCGGTAGTGATGACGATGTCCTGCTTGGCGATGTGCCCGGACACCAGCTCCGCCTGCGCCGCCTGATATTCGGGGCTCATCTCGCCCGCATACCCACCGGTGCCCTCGCCTTCGATGCCGACGACATTTTCGACAAAGATCGGCTTGGCGCCAAGCGACTGGATCTGCTCCCGCGTCGCCGAGCGGACATCAGTCGCGCTGACCTGAGCACCGAGACGCCGCGCCGTTGCGATGGCCTGAAGCCCGGCAACGCCGACACCCATGACGAACACACGCGCAGCGCTGATGGTGCCTGCCGCCGTCATCATCATCGGAAAGGCCCGGCCGTACGCGGTGGTGGCTTCCAGCACCGCCTTGTAACCAGCCAAATTCGACTGCGATGACAGGATGTCCATGCTTTGAGCCCGGGTGATCCGCGGCATCCATTCCATCGCCAGTGCATCGACACCCGCCGCAGCATAAGCATCGACGGCTCCGCGCCGGCTCAGTGGATCAAGGGCACCAATCAGAATTGTGCCGGGTCGAACACCGGCAAGAGCTGCGGGCTCCGGGCCGCTGACGCATAGGATAGCGCTTGCCGCGTCCAGCACCTGCAAGCGATCCGTGACCATGGCACCCGCCTCCGCGAACGCTGCATCGGGGATCGACGCGTGCATCCCGGCCCCAGCCTCAATGGCGAGCGTCGCACCCAGAGCGACAAGCTTCTTCACCGTTTCGGGTGTTGCCGCGACGCGGGTCTCCCCCGGGGCCGTCTCGGCCAGGATCGCGATCTTCACGTGCCGCGAACTAGCTCGAGATGATCACAAGCACGAGCATGGCGGTGATGAAGGTGATGACCGCGCCGTATTTCAGCATCTTGGTCATGCGCCCCCAGTCGCGCGCATGCACTTGAAAGTCGACCTGCGGTGGTGCCTCGTTCTGGACGTGATCGGCCATGATTGATGCAAGCTCCTTGATGTTCCTGCCAGCCGTCATAGCCTTGCTTTCGCCCCGCCTCTACCCTTAAGAAATTCCTCATCCGTTTGCGTCTAAACATGCATCCTCAAGGGAGTTTTGCATGCGCGCTGACATTGTCCGGTTCTTGTTGCTGGTCGACGCCGATGTCGATGAGCGTCGCGTGGTCGCCGCTACCGCCGCCCGCGCCGGGTGGAGCACACTTGGCGCACCAAGCCTGGCCGAAGCGGTTGAACTGCTCAGCGGACCCAATGGGCATGAAGTGCGCGCGGTCCTGATCGGCGCGTGGGACAACCATCGTGGCCCCGGCCTGGTACGATCGCTTCGGGCCGATCGTCCCGGCCTGCCGATCCTCGTTCTTGCCGAGGGCGGATCCATTTCGCAGGCGGTGGATGCCATGCGGGCGGGTGCATCGGACTTCCTCGCAAGGCCCGTCGCGCCCGAGCGCCTGATGGAGGCACTGGCCGTCAACGCCGATCGCCGCCGCGCCGCCGGCGAACTCGCGCCATTATCGGAAAAGCTCGCACCAGTTCTGGCGCTTGAGGAAATGGTCGGCTCCTCCCCCGAGTTTCGATCCGCCTTGGCGATTGCCGCTAAAGGTGCGCGCAATCGCCTGCCCTTGCTGATCATCGGCGAGGCAGGGTCAGGCAAGGAGGCCATTGCGCGTGGCATTCACGCTGCATCGCCACGAGCCAAAGGCCCGCTGCTGCAAGTCGACTGCCGAGCCGTGGCGGCCAACATCATCGACAGCGAATTGTTCGGCCATGCGGCAGGTGCCTTCCCTGGGGCGTTCGCCGAGCGCGTCGGCAAGCTGGTGGATGCCAATGGCGGCACGCTTTTGCTCGACGACGTCGATCACCTTTCGCCCGAAACGCAGGCTGCGGTGGATCGCGTGCTCGCCACGGGAGAAGTTCGCCCGGTTGGCTGCAACGGCAGCAATTCGATCGATGTCCGCCTCATCGCGACCGCCAGCCAAGCGCTTCCCTCTTCTTTCCATCCCGGTCTTGCCGCGCGCCTCAACAACACCCGCGTGGAGGTCCCCTCATTGCGCGAGCGTAGCGGCGACATACCGGCGCTGGCCCGGCACTTGCTGGCGCGGATCACCGGGCGACCCGGCATCCGCCCGCTGTCCATTGGTGACGACGCCCTGGCGGTGCTGATGCGCTACGGCTGGCCGGGCAACGTGCGCCAACTTGGCAATGTGCTGTTCCGTGCTGCCCTGCAATGCAACGGCGCCGCACTGACGGCCGAGGACTTCCCCCACATCGCGCTGCAGTCGCGCTTCACCAATCGCACGGCGGACAATGCGGCGGACATCAGCAAGGCCAGCGAGGCCGCGGCCTTGTCCGGCGCACCCGCAGTGACCCTGTTTCGAGCCGACGGGCACCTTCGCCCGCTTGAGGAAATCGAAGCCGACGTGATCCGCTTGGCGATCGGCCACTATCGGGGGAAGATGACGGAGGTCGCTCGACGCTTGGGAATCGGTCGTTCGACGCTGTATCGCAAACTGGGCGAGCTAGGCATCGACAACCACGGCTGACCGGCCGGCGCTCAAGCCAAGCGCGGAGTGAGGGCCCGGTCTCTCAGGCCGCGCCACACCTTGAGGGCTTGCACCGTTTCGTAGACGTCGTGCACCCGAACGATCTGAGCGCCTTGCTCAAACGCCTTCAGGGCGAAGGTCAGGCTCCCTGCCAGCCGGTGATCGGGCGAAGCTTCGTTGTGCAGCGCGCCGATTGTGCGCTTGCGGCTGGCCCCGACAACCAAGGCGCAGCCCAGCCCGTGGAACAGCGCCAGGCCGTTCATCAACTCAAGATTGTGCGCGACAGTCTTGCCGAAGCCAAAGCCAGGGTCGATCAGTATGCGCTTGCGTGAGATGCCAGCCGTGACGCACGCCGCGATCCGGTCCTCAAGCCACTCGAAAACCTCCACCAGCACGCCGCGCGGGTAGGATGGCCCGTCCTGCATGGTTTCCGGTCGGCCCTGATGGTGCATGAGCACGACCGGCACGCCGGCGGCCGCGATGACCTCGGCGGCCTGATGGTCCCACGTTAAAGCCGACACGTCGTTGACCAAGGTCGCGCCGGCCGCGAGTGCAGCCTTCATGACGACCGCCTTGCGTGTGTCGATGCTAACCGCTGCGCCGCCGCTGGCGAGTGGGCCGATGATGGGCACGACCCGCTCGATCTCATCGCCTTCCCACACCGGCTTCGACCCCGGCCGCGTGCTTTCACCACCGATGTCGAGGATGGCGGCCCCCTGCTCTGCCATGGCCGCCCCGGCATTGATGGCTGCCTGAGCGTCCGAGTATTTGCCACCGTCCGAGAAGCTGTCCGGAGTGGCGTTCAATATGCCCATGACCTGCGGCTGGTCGAGGCGCACGGTACGCGGTCCGAGTTGCAGGGCTGAGCGCGGCGACGTCAGATGGCGCCATTGCTCGGCGGTGTCTTCGACAAGCCGCGTCGCAATCTCGGCCACCGGCACAAGCTCCCGCTCACCGCCGTCTACGCCAACAAGTTCCACTTGGCTGAACCAGTTGAGACCGCCCGCCAGACGCGCGACCTTGCCGTCGTGGCCGAACGGTGCGTCGACAAAACCGGTCGGGCGAAGCAACGTGCGGCCATTCACGAGTTCAGCCGAGCCCCGCCAAATGCGCCTGCCGAAGCGCGTCGATCGGCTTGAGTTCCTTGTCGCAGGCGACGTGCCAGAACACCCATCCGTTGCACGACGGCGCGTTCTGCAACGCCGCGCCGACCTTGTGGATCGATCCCTGGTGCGCGCCGCAGGTGAGCGCCCCGTCCGCGCCGACCGTTGCCGTCCAGCGGCGCTTGGAATCAGTGAGGACGCTTCCCGGCGGGACCACGCCGCCCTCGACCAGCAGACCGAACGCCACCCTGGGAGCGTTGCGCTTGTCCGGGACGGTGGTCATTGCGCTCTCGTCCAGGGGCAAGGTTGAGGCGATGCGGGCCCTGGCGACATCGACATAAGCACGCTCGCGCTCGATACCGATCCAGTTGCGCCCCAAGCGACGGGCGACTGCTCCGGTCGTGCCTGTGCCGAAGAAGGGGTCGAGCACGACATCCCCCGGCTTGGTGCAGGCCAGCAGCACGCGGTAGAGCAAGCTCTCCGGCTTCTGGGTCGGATGGGCCTTGTGCCCCTCCCCGTCCTTCAGCCGCTCGCCGCCGCCGCAGATCGGCAGCATCCAGTCGGACCGCATTTGTAGGTCGTCGTTGAGCGCCTTCATGGTGCGATAGTTGAACGTGTAGCGCGCCTTCTCATCCTTGGCGCACCAGATCAGCGTCTCATGCGCGTTCGTGAAGCGTGTTCCGCGGAAGTTCGGCATTGGATTGGCCTTGCGCCAGACGATGTCGTTGAGGATCCAGAAGTCCGCGTCCTGCAGCAAGGCCCCGACGCGAAAGATATTGTGGTAGCTGCCGATCACCCAGATGGTCCCGTCATCCTTCAGGATGCGGCGCGCTTCCGCCAGCCATTCACGCGTGAACTCGTCATAGACCGCTAGGCTGTCGAACTTGTCCCAATGGTCATCTACGGCGTCGACCCGGCCGCCTTCCGGGCGGAAGAGGTCCTTGCCGAGCTGCAGATTATATGGCGGGTCGGCGAAGATCATGTCGACCGACTTGTCCGGCAACTTGGCCATTTCGGCCACGCAGTCGCCCATCAATATCTGGTTGAGCGGAAGGACTTTGGGTGTGGGCTTTGCCTTCGTGCGCGCACGGCCAAGCTCTTCCCCCAACGGAATGATCATATTCATATATGCATGTCCCCTGCCTCGACGCTCAAGGTCCCGCAGGCCGGACTCGCGGTCAACAAGGAAGAGGTTAACGGGGTGTTCGAGCGGAACAGAACGGAACGAGTCCGCAACGAGACCGGTCACAACATGTTGAGTCTCGCTTGGCCCAGAAGACTCAAGCTGTTGTGGTGTGGCCGTGAGGACTCGTGTCGGCGGCTTTCGCTCAGCCGGCTGCCGCAAGCCCCTCGCGGCTTTGTTCGGCAAGCACTTCGCGAACCAGTCCGAAGGTTCGCCGGTGCAGGGGCGTTGGCCCAAGCTCGCGCAAGGCGCGGCGGTGATCAGGAGTAGGATAGCCGCGGTTGTGCTCCCAGCCGTAGCCCGGGTGCTCGCGCGCATACTCTGCCATGATTCGGTCACGGGTGACTTTCGCCACGATCGAGGCGGCGGCAATTGATCGGCAGCGCGCGTCGCCGGAAATGATCGGAAGGCTCGGGCGCTCCCACTTGGGGCAGCGATTGCCGTCCACCAGGACGAAAGCGGGATCGAAGCCGAGCGCCTCGACAGCCCGGATCATCGCCAGCATGCGAGCCCAATAGATGTTGAGCACGTCGATCTCCTCGACGGTGCAAATGCCGACGCCGAAGCGGGCCGTCTTCTCAAGCTTGGCATACAGCGCCTCGCGGGCCGCAAGATCGAGCTTCTTGCTGTCATCGATCCCGCGCGGAAACTTGTCTGGATCCAGCACGCAAGCCGCGGCGACGACCGGCCCCGCCAGCGGCGCGCAGCCGGCCTCGTCAACCCCGGCCAGCGGCAGCGGATGGGCGCGTTCGAGTTTGAAGCAAGGTCGAGCCATGGATTGCGTCTAGGCGAAGTGCTTGATTGGCAACAGCAACTTCTGCCTAGATCAACTCATTCGCCAAGGGGGATAGCGGCGCGCTTCCCCCGCTTGGTACAGGAAGACGATATTGCCGGCTGGATCGCGCAACCGGGCTTCGCGCCACAACCATGGCTGGTTGCGCGGGCCATGTTCGAACACCAGTCCGGACCGCGCCAGGGTCTCGACGCGCTCGTCCAGCCCTTCCATCTCGAGATAGATCGCCGTGGTTGCGGAGACGGTCTCTTCAGGGTCGATCTGCACCGACAGAGTAGCACCGCCACCTGTTTCGAAGCGCGCATAGCCATTGTCCGGGCTGTCCACTATCTGCTTGAGGCCGAGCCGCGTGTAGAAATCGACCTGCTTGGCATAGTCTGTGCCGGTGACCGTAACCTGATTGAGGCGCGGCATGCCTCCGCCAACGTCGAGCCGCACACGGCCATGTCCAAGGGGACCCGCGCCTTCTCCGAGCCCCGGTGCCTCGTGCAGCGCAAGTCGAACGAAATCGCGGGCTCGAGCCACGGCATCTGGCAAGCGCATGCCTTCGCCGAGGCCGACGGCGATGGCGCTGGCCAGCGTACAGCCCGTCCCATGCGTATGCCGAGTGGCAATTCGCTGGCCCTGCCAACTGGTGAGATTATCTTCCTCGATCAGCGCATCGGCGAGGGCGTCGCCCTCTTCATGCCCGCCCTTGATCAGCACCGCGCAGCGATGGCGACCGACCAGCGCCAGCGCCGCCGCAACAGGGTCCTCTTCCGCGGTAAGGCGCTTGAGTTCGGGCAGGTTGGGCGTCGCGATGGTGGCGCGATCCAGTAGCCGTCCGAAAGCTGCGATCGTTGCTTCGTCCGCCAGAGCGGCACCGCTGGTGGAGATCATGACCGGGTCGAACACCACGGGGATGTCCGGCATCTGCTCCAGGCGGTCCGCCACGCAATTGGCCGTAAAGGCGCTGCCGATCATGCCGATCTTGATCACGTCGACGCCAAGGTCGGCAATGACGGAGTCGATCTGCGCAAGCACGATCTCGGCGGGAACAGGGTGCACGGCGCTGACGCCGAGCGTATTCTGCGCGGTGATAGCCGTGATCGCCGTCATGGCATGGCTGCCAAGCATGGTGACGGTCTTGATGTCCGCCTGAATACCGGCGCCGCCGCCCGAGTCGGATCCGGCGATGATCAGGATGCGGGGCATGCGTGCGTGCTGTATCATTCGCGCCCTACCTCTCACGACCTCGGTTAAGATTTGCGCCTAGCCTCGTGGCTCGGAAAAATGTCGCTGCGATCCTGCGGGATGCTTGGCGAGGTTCGCCTTGTTGCGGGTCGGCCGATCGGTGAGCTCACCCCCGCACGCCGGGCAGCGTTCATCGAGCGCTTCGGCACATTCGGCGCAATAGGTGCATTCGAACGAGCAGATGAACGCGCCCGGTGCCTGGGCAGGCAAGTCGACCCCGCAGCGTTGACAGTCTGGGCGCATCTCGAGCATCAGGCGGCAACCTTCTCGACGGCGGCACAGATGCGGCCAACGACTTCTGCGACTTCGGTCTCGTCGTCACCCTCGGCCATGACCCGGATCAGAGGCTCGGTGCCGGACTTGCGGATCACCAGGCGTCCCCTGCCCTCCAACTGGCGCTCGGCGTCGGCGATACAGGCCTTCACCGCTGGATCGTCCAGCGGCGCTCCAGAAGCATAGCGCACGTTGCGCAACAGTTGCGGCACCGGGTCGAATTGGTGGAGCAACTCACTCGCTGGGCGCCCGCTGTCGACCAGTGCCGCCAGGATGTGCAGGCCCGCAACCAGCCCGTCGCCGGTCGTGCTGAAGTCGGTCAGGATGATATGCCCCGACTGCTCGCCGCCGACATTGCAACCGCGTGCGCGCATGGTCTCAAGTACGTAGCGATCGCCGACCTGGGTGCGGAGCAGTTCCAGACCCTCGCTTTGAAGCTTTCGTTCGAGCCCAAGATTGGACATCACCGTTGCCACGACCGCACCGCCGGTCAGGGTGCCGCGGCGCTGCTGTTCCAGCCCGATCAGCGCCATCAGCTGATCGCCATCCACGACGCGACCGGTCTCGTCGACAACGATCAGCCGGTCGGCATCGCCGTCCAGCGCAAGGCCGAGCACTGCGCCCTCCGCCACCACGCGCTCCTGAAGCGCCTTGGGGTGGGTCGATCCGCAATCGTCATTGATGTTGAGCCCATTGGGGCTGGTGCCAAGCGCGATCACATCGGCGCCAAGCTCCCACAAAGCTTCGGGCGCCACCGAATAGGCCGCGCCATTGGCGCAATCTACGACGACCTTCATGCCGTCCAGGCGCAAGCGGTCGGGAAAGGTCGACTTGGCGAAATGAACGTAGCGGCCGCGGGCGTCGTCGATGCGCTTGGCCCGGCCGATTTTGTCCGGAGCGACCAACTCGGGCTTGGCGCCGATCCGCTCCTCGATCGCAAGTTCATCGGCGTCCGACAGCTTGAAACCGTCGGGACCAAACAGCTTTATGCCATTGTCTGCAAAGGGATTGTGGCTGGCGGAGATCATCACCCCCAAGTCGGCGCGCATCGATCGCGTGAGCATCGCCACGGCTGGTGTCGGCATGGGGCCGAGCAGGACGACGTCCATGCCGACGCTGCAAAAGCCGGCGACCAGCGCTGATTCCATCATGTAGCCGGACAATCTGGTGTCCTTGCCGATAACGACGCGGTGACGGTGATCGCCGCGCAGGAAGTGCGCGCCGGCAGCCTGCCCGACGCGGATCGCGACCTCTGCCGTCATTGGCGGTGTGTTGGTAAGGCCGCGGATGCCGTCGGTGCCGAAGAACTTGCGTGTCATGACAGCGCCCTAGCTGCCGTGCAGCGTCAAAGCCACTGCCACACGCCGACCGGGATCGGG
Source organism: uncultured Sphingomicrobium sp. (assembly GCA_964243335.1). Lineage (GTDB taxonomy): Bacteria > Pseudomonadota > Alphaproteobacteria > Sphingomonadales > Sphingomonadaceae > Sphingomicrobium. Next base: position 649,817 of record CAXTED010000001.1, read on the forward strand.
TGCAACCAGGTGGCGAGAAGAAAGATGATCGTGCCCGCAACCAGCGCGAAGATGTCCGGCATGGCCAGACCTCGTCCGAATGGCACAAAGGAGGTCGCCTTGCGCCAGCCTACCCAGGCATCGCCGAGTTGCGTCGCCTTCTTGCGGTCCTGTCCGGCGGCCCCGATCAGCGCCAGGCTGAGGATGGCGACCGCAATCGTGATATCCGCAAGCCGGGCGATCACGACGATGTGCACGATCGCCCACAGCGCGAAGGCCCACATCATCGGGTGCCGCGTGATGCGGAAAACGCCGCAGGGCGCGCCGATCGCGACCGGCTCATGACCCCCACTCATGCCAAGCATCGCGGGGTTCTTGCGCAGCGAGCCGGCCAGCAGCACCGAGGCGAGCCACATCACGATCGCCGCGATGGCCCATACGGCAATCGGCGCCGTCCAAAGTGGCGCCTGAGCGGGTACCGCCTTGTAGGCACGGACCATCATGACGAAGGTGAGAAGCGACACGGCCGAGTACACCAGGGTGAACCCACGCGCGCCTAAGCCGGCGACCATGGCCCGGTGCAAAGGATGGCTCATCGCCAGATGGGTGCCCACGAACGCCGCCGCCCATGCCGCGACAACGCCGGTCGGGCTCAATGCCGGTAAGCCTCGGGAAGTTCGCGCCGGGTGAGGTCCCGGTATCGATCGCGCAGGCGCGTCTGGCGGGTGGTTAGCGGCTGTTGGATGCCGTCGATCATCACGAGTTCCGGCGTGCTCGCATTGTCGAGCGGATCGCCGGACCACAGCACGACGTCGCCTCGCCGACCGGGCGCAAGACTGCCATATTCAGCGCCGAGCCCAAGGGCCTCGGCCGGGCGGGACGTGATCGTCGCCAAGGCTTCACCCCACGACAGTCCGGAAGCGCCCGGGACCTTGGACAGGCCCACCAGATTGCCGGCGTAGAACCTCTGCCGGAAGCTCATGCGGGTCTCGTCGTCGCCAATGGTGCCGATCGCTACCTTCACGCCGGCCGCACGCATCCGACCTATGTTGCTCTGCGTCGCGGCAAGACTCTCGAATTGGGCCGGAAGGTCCGACATGGCGGATGCAATCACGGGAATGCCCGAAGCTGCCAAGCGGTCGGCGACGGTCCAGCCCTCGTCCGCACCGACGATGACCAGCCGAAGCGCCGGAAACTCACGCCTCAGCGCAATAACCTGTAGCAGGTCCGCAGTGCGCTCGGCATGGATCATCAGGATCTGCTGACCGCGAAGCACCGGGACCAGCGCAGCTGCATCGAACCGCGTCAGCAAGATGTCCTGGCTGCGGCGCGCGTCCGGGGTGAGCAGTTTCTCGTCCCGTGCATTCTCCGGAACGGCAGGCTGTTGTCCGCCGCCGCTACTGCCACCGCCTGACACGTTGCTTCGGAAGCGGCCAAGTTCGCCGGCTTCGCGCAAGGCATTGCGGAGCAGCACGTGGGCGGACGCTCGTGAACCGCCAGCGCGCTCGGCGCCGGTTTCGCCCAGCTCGACGAACTGGAACAGCCGCGCACGCGACACAGCGTCGAAGTCGGCGCCCGTGTCGATCAGGGCGCCCTGGCCGGCGAAGATGCTCTTGCCGGTCTCGGGCGCAACGATTGCCCGGGTGACGCCGTCAGCACGGTTGATGGCGATCGGTTGCGCATTCGGGTTGATCGCTGGAGCGATGTCGATGGCGGCGCTGAAAGGCCCCTCTCCGCCAGCGTCGCTGGCCGGATCAACGGCGTCGACATCGCTCAGGCCAAGCCGGGAGAAGCCGGCGATGATGCCAGGAGTAACCCACTTGCCGCGAGCATCGACCATCTGGGCTCCGGCAGGAACCGCGACGTTGGCGCCGGCCGCCACGATGCGCCCGTCGCGAATCACAACCGTGCCGCCTGGAATGGGCTCGGACCCGTCACCGATGGCCACCGTGCCGCCGGTGATTGCAAAGGTCTGTGCCGCAGCGGGCAAGGCGCTTCCAAGCAGGAGAGCGGCAAGAACGATCTTTCGGCCGATCATTTCACGTCTCCCTCACCGGGTTGGCCCAGTTCGAAGTCACTGACAGGGCGCAGCTTGGGATTGTTCGCATCGTACATCAGAGCGCCATCGATCCACACGCGCTCAGGGCGCGTGTAGGTGCTGAAGGGATTGCCGTTCCACAGCACGACGTCGGCCATCTTGCCCGGCGCCAAACTGCCGGTGCGATCGAAGATGCCCATTGCCTTGGCCGGATTGGCACTGAGCCAGGTCCACGCATGTTCTTCGGTGATCGCGATCCCCGACCGGCGTCCGGCTGCCATCGCCTTGGCGGCTTCTTGGTTCAGGCGTTGGATGCCGTTGGGATCGTCCGAGTGAACGATCGCGCAAGCGCCGGCGCGGTCTACAAAGGCAACGTTCTCGCGGATGCCGTCATAGGCCTCCATCTTGAAGCCGAACCAGTCGGCCCACATTGCCGAGCAGATGCCGTTTTGCTGTAGCAGGTCGGCGATCTTGTAGCTTTCGACCGCATGGTGGAACGCAGTGATCTTGTAGCCCATCTCCCGGCTGAGATCGATCATGTTCGCCATTTCATCGGCGCGATAGCAGTGGTTGTGCACCAGGATCTTGCCCTCGAGCACACCCTTGAGCGTGTCCATCGCCAGATCGCGCTCGGGCATGTCGCCGCCGTTCTTGGCGTAGGCATCCCATTTGCGCTTATAAGCCTGTGCGTTGATCCAGGTCTGCCGTGTAAGCGCGATGTTGCCCATCCGCGTCGATGGGATCTGGCTCTTGCTGCCGTAGACGCGCTTCGGGTTTTCGCCGCACGCCATCTTCAAGCCATACGGCGCGCCGGGGAACTTCATGCCCTGCATTGTGCGAGCGGGTACGTTTTTGACCGTCACGGAACGGCCGCCGAACAGGTTCGCTGAGCCGGGCAGGATCTGCAACGAAGTGATGCCGCCATTCGCCAGCGCACGGCTGAAGCCCGGGTCCTGCGGCCATACGCTATGTTCTGCCCAGACTTCCGGTCGCACCGGACTGGTCGCCTCGTTGCCGTCGTCATGGGCCTGAACGCCCGGGGACGGATAGTCCCCGAGGTGACTGTGCACGTCGATGATGCCGGCGGTGACATACTTGCCAGCGCCGTCGATGACCGTCGTACCAGCAGGCACCGCGACTCCTGTGCCCAGGGACTGGACCTTGCCATCCGCCAGCACGATCGTGCCACCGTCGATCCGCCCGCCTGCCCCATCAAGAATGGTCACGCCTCGTATCGCCACGGGCGCCGAGGGATAGACCTGATACGTCGAGGGGTACGGATCCTCGTTGACTACGATAGCCGGCGACTTGGAGCCGGCATTCATGGTCGAACAGCCAGTCAGCAAGGCGCAGGCGGAAAGGCCCGAGAGCAAGGAAGCTTTCATATGTCGATCAAGCCTGACGCGGGCTGGAGGGATTGGTCTCGGCAGGCGTGAAGATGCCGGGCCCTTGGTTCTCGGCCAATTGATCGCGTCCGGCGAGATCGCGATCGTCTTCGAGAGTGTCGAGGTGCATCAGTTTCTTGATCAACGGAGCCACGAGCAGAACCGCGACGGACACGCCGATCGTGATCCAGCCGATCTTCGAGTAAATGGCGAGCGTGGCCTCCTTGGTCATCTCGCCACCCTCTCCCCCAGTGGCTTCGCCGATCTTTCCAGCAACGAAGTTGCCGACCGCGGTCATGTAGAACCATGCGCCCATGATCAGCGATGCCATGAACTTAGGCGCAAGCCGGTTCATCGCGGACAGCCCAACCGGGCTGAGACAAAGTTCTGCAGTGGTGTGGAGGAAGTAGAGCAGGAAGACGAAGATGACCGGGGTCATCGCTTCCGGCCCAACGGAACTGGCACCCCAGACGAACACCAGGAAGCCGAGCCCGACTTGCGCCAGGGCCAGGCCGAATTTGGCCGGTGCTGACGGCTCGAGCCCACGCTTGCCAAGCATCACCCAGAGCCCGGCAAACAGCGGAGCCAGAAGGATGATGTAAATCGGATTGATCGACTGGAAGATCGACGCCGGCACGCCGGCGCGGTCGACGTATCGATCGGTGTAGAGATTGAAACTGCCGCCCGCCTGTTCGAACAGACCCCAGAACAACGGGTTCAGCGCGATCAGGAACAAGATCGCGAAGATGCGGTCACGGGGATGCTTGTCGAGCTTGAAAGCTTGGAACACGACATATCCCAGAAGCAGCAAACCCGAGACGATCAGGAGGTTCTGGATGACGTCCTGATACTGGACCAGTCCCCAGATCACGGCCACAGCGGCCACGCCGACTGCGTAAAGAGTAATTTCCTTTTGCCGGCTCAGCGGAGCAGGCGCCTCACCGGTGCCCAGAAGCGCCTTCCGGCCGAGCACGAAGACGACAAGTCCAGCGAGCATGCCGATGCCGGCGAGCCCAAACCCGTAACCCCAGCCAAGCGTCTGCCCGAGATAACCGACGAGGATGGTGCCGAGCGCGGCACCGACGTTAATTCCCATGTAGAAGACGGTGTAAGCGCCATCGCGGCGGATGTCGGTCAGGCGATAGAGGTTGCCGACCATCACCGAAATATTGGCCTTGAGGAAGCCCGACCCGACGATGATGAAGGCGAGTGCAGCCCAGAACACGTTGATGGTTGGGTCGCTTTGTCCGCCGACACCTTCGACCGCCATTAGGCCGTGCCCGACCGCCAGCAATATGCCTCCGAACAGCACGGCCTTGCGCTGGCCCAAATAGCGGTCTGCCAAATATCCACCAAGCACCGGGGTGATGTAGACCAAGCTGGTATACGCACCGTAGATCAGGTTCGATTTGCTGTCGTTGAACAGCCAGTGCTGCGTGAGGTAGAAAATCAGCAACGCCCGCATGCCGTAGTAGGAGAAACGCTCCCACATCTCGGCGAAGAACAGCATGTACAGGCCTTTCGGATGGCCTGCGAACTCCGGTTCTTTCTGCACGGCGATCTTGGCGCCAATGCTGAGGAACACGGCAAGGACCAGCAGCGATATCGCGGCGATCCACTCGCCCTCCTGCCACAGACCGATCGGCTTCATACGCGCATATTCCTCACAAGGTTGGGGTGTTCACCCCGCAATGCGCGGCACCGTAACGAGCAATTTCGGCTTGTGAAGCCGATTGTTCAGGCAAGCGTGGCCGTCTAAGCAGATTGCTCATGCTTAACGACCTTTCTTCGCCGCTCGCACTTCTGCAAACACGCCGCTCGGGCCGCCCGCGCGAAATGGTTGGGCCGGGACCGACCCCCGACGAATTGCAGCAGATGCTCAGCGTCGCGTCGCGGACGCCAGACCACGGCAAGCTGACCCCCTGGCGCTTCGTTGTCGTCGAGCAGGATCAGCGCGATGCACTGGCACAGCTCCTCCATCGCGCACTCGAGATCAACGACCCCGACGCGCTGACGGGTCATCATACCAAGGCGGACGCGTTCGCCCATAACGGCGAGGCACTGGTGGTGCTTCTCTCCGCTCCGATTGCCGGACACAAGATCCCCATTTGGGAGCAGGAGTTGTCGGTTGGTGCTGCAGCCATGAACCTTCTTGCCGCCGGGCACGCACTTGGCTTCGTCGGCAGTTGGATAAGTGGTTGGGCGGCTTACGATCCGGTCGTCAGGTCGGCCTTCTGCCTTGGCGACGAGCGCATTGCCGGCTTCTTCTTCTTTGGCTCGCCGGGCCTGCCCTTGATCGAGCGGCCGCGTCCCGAACTGTCGGCCGTTGTCCGTCAATGGAACCCGCCGGAAGATTGACCGCAAAGGTGCCGCGCTGTATTAGCACGGCATGACGCTCAACGCCCATCGCGACAAACCCGTTTATGTCCGCTTGCGGGACACCATCACGGACGCAATCCTGTCTGGTCGCTACGGCGACGGTGACCCTTTGCCCTCGGTACGCGCCTTTGCAGCGGACCAAGGCGCCAATCCGCTTACCGTGGCGAAAGCCTATCAGGGATTTCAGGACGAGGGTCTGGTGATCGTTCGTCGGGGCGTGGGCATGTTCGTCGCCGACGGCGCGCGAGCGCGGCTACGGGAAACCGAGCGGGTGCAGTTCGTCGACTGCGAATGGCCCGAGATCAAAAGCCGCATGAAGCGCCTCGGCATCGATCCGGCTGAGTTGCTCGCAAGCGTTTGAGTAGTCCTCTCCGCGCCCGGGACTTACCTCAAGGCTTCTGCCGGCACCGCGTATAGCATCTTGGCTCCGGCCTCCGCGCCGGCCGCCAGCCCCAAGGCCTCGGGCACCAGCACGGTCGTGAAGTACGCCGCAACCGCTCGTTTGACAGCATGGAACGGGGTGTCGCCGGTCGCCGCGCGGGCCTGCCGCTCGACGAGCCAGCCGGCGGTTAGCACCGAGCACATCGTGAGGAACGGATAGCTTCCGGCAAGCCGATCGTCATGGCCCGAAGCGCGCAACGTGACTGCGGCGATCTCTACGGCGTCGGCCAAAGCGACCAGCGCCGGGTCCCCTGCTTCAGCCCGGATATCGGCGATCAGTTCGTCGAAGGCCAAACCGCCGTCCAGCCCGAGCTTACGCCCAACCAGATCGGCCGCCTGAATGCCGTTGGTGCCTTCGTAGATGGGCGCGATGCGGGCATCGCGAAGATGCTGCGCCGCGCCGGTCTCTTCGATGAAGCCCATGCCACCGTGGACCTGGATGCCCAGGCTTGCAACTTCGCAGCCGACATCGGTGCACCAGGCCTTGACGAGGGGCGTCAGAACGTCGGCGCGCATACCGGCCGCTGCGTCGCCGGCGCGGGCACGATCGATCTGCCCGAAAGCATAGTATGCCAGTGCACGCGCACCCATGGTCAGGCTGCGCATCCGAAGCAGCATCCGGCGCACGTCGGGGTGTTCGTGGATCGCCACCGCATCCTTGCTCGCACCCCCGGCTCTCGCCGACTGAACGCGGCCAAGCGCATAATCCACGGCCCGCTGTGTGGCATGCTCGGCGATGCCGACGCCCTGCAGGCCGACGTTGAGCCGCGCATTGTTCATCATGGTGAACATGGAGCGCATGCCGCCGTGCTCGGGCCCGATCAGCCATCCGGTTGCGCCGCCATTATCTCCGAACGCCATGACGCAGGTGGGAGAAGCGTGGATGCCGAGTTTGTGCTCGATCGAGGCGCAGCGGACGTCGTTCACGCTTCCGTCCGGCAGCACCTTGGGCACCAGGAAAAGCGAGATGCCGCGGGTTCCAACGGGTGCGTCGGGTGTCCGCGCCAGTACCAGGTGGATGATGTTGTCAGCCAGATCGTGCTCGCCATAGGTAATGTAGATCTTCGTGCCGCTGATCTTCCAGCTGCCATCGCCATTGGGCTCCGCCTTGGTGCGTAGCGCGCCGACGTCGGAACCGGCTTGCGGCTCGGTCAGGTTCATCGTGGCAGGCCATTCGCCCGTTACGATCCTTGGCAGATAATCGCGCTTCTGCTCGGGCGAGCCATGCGCCTGGAGCGCTTCAATGGCGCCCATCGACAGCATCGGGCACAAGGCAAAGCCCAGATTGGCCGCGTTCAAATCTTCCATCACCGCGGCGCCAAGGGCGAGGGGCAAGCCCTGACCGCCCGCATCGGTCGGGGCGGCGATCGTGCTCCAGCCGCCTTCGACGAAGTGTCGGTAGGCTTCGTGAAAGCACGGCGGTAACGTCACCTTGCCATCTGCCCACTTGGCGCCGACGGTGTCGCCTATGCGGTCCAAGGGCGCGACCTCACCCTCCGCAAACTGAGCCGCGCCTTCCAGCACCGCATCGACCAGATCGGTGTCGTTGATCAGTTCATCGATGCCAACGACGTGGTCGAGCACGAAGCGTTGTTCTTCAACGGGGCAGCGCAGCGGCATGTGAAGTCCCTTGTCAGGCGTTTGACGGTGCCATAGCGCCGGCTTTGTGACGGTTCCAGATACCCTTGTGCTGTGTGCCGATCAGGCGGGTATCGCCGAGGCGGCCCGGCGCATCCTGGCGGGCGAGCCAGTCGCGGTGCCGACAGAGACGGTCTACGGGCTTGCGGCCGACGCGACGAACGGCGCGGCCGTGGACGCAATCTACGCCGCAAAAGGGCGGCCAAGCTTCAACCCGTTGATCGTGCACGTCGCCGACCTTGCAGCTGCTGAGGCCATCGGGGTCTTCAACGATCAGGCGCGAGCACTCGCGCAAGCGCACTGGCCCGGGCCGCTTACATTGGTGGTGCCCGCAAGGCCCGGCGCCGCGGTCGCTGCGAACGTGATGGCCGGCCTGCCTACCGTTGCGCTTCGCGTGCCCCGACACCCCATCATGCAAGCGCTCCTCAAGTTGGTCCGCAGGCCACTAGCGGCGCCCTCGGCAAACGTCAGCGGCCGGATCAGCCCGACCTGCGCCGCCCATGTGCTGGAGACGCTTGGCGGACGTATCGGGCTTATTCTGGACGGCGGCGACACAGATGACGGCATCGAGTCGACGATTGTAGATGCGAGCCGATGGACCATCCTTCGTCCAGGGCCGCTTACCAGCGAGATACTCGATGGGATGGTCGTGGAGGGAGCCGTCCCTGACGGTGACCAAGCTGTGCGAGCGCCCGGGATGCTCGCCAGTCATTATGCCCCGAGCAAGCCGGTGCGCCTTGGAGCCGTGAGCGCGAACCCCGGCGAATGGTTGATCGGATTCGGCGCGGTCACCGGGCAGGCGACACTCAGTGCATCAGGCGACCTTGTGGAAGCGGCCACGAGCCTGTTCGCCAAGTTGCACGAGGCCGACATGCAGGCTGGCAATGCCATCGCCATTGCTCCCGTGCCTAGCCACGGCATTGGTCTTGCGATCAACGACCGCATCCGCCGCGCCGCCGCTGGCCGGCCAACGAGGGAGTAGCGACGGCTGCCGCTGGCCATTCAGGCCGGATTGTTGGGACTTCTCAGCGGATCGGCGCGCTCATCGGCGGTAGGCGCACGGCACTCTGGCTACGAAACGGCAGGAGTCGCCCGGCCGAAACCGGGCAACATCTTAAGCCGCGGCCTCGCTCTTCAGACGATTTTGAAAGCTCTTGCGCAGCTTGGCTAGCTTCGGCGGGATGACGGCCATGCAATACGGATTGCGCTGACCTTCGGTGTTCCAATAGTCCTGGTGGTTGTCCTCCGCGGTGTACCAGTCACCCTGCGCCTCGATCGTCGTGACGATCTTCTGGCCAGCATCCACCAGCTCCTGGATCTTCGCGCGGGCCTGACGTTCCTGCTCTTCATCCTGAGGGAGGATGGCAGAGCGATATTGCGTGCCGACGTCGTTGCCCTGCCGGTTGAGCTGGCTTGGATCATGCGTCGCGAAAAAGATGTCGAGCAGGTCGGTGTAGCTGATCTGGTCGGGATCGAAGCTGATACGGATGGCCTCAGCATGGCCCGTGGATCCGCCGCAAACCTCGCGATAGGTCGGATTGGCAGTATCGCCGCCAGTGTAGCCGCTTTCCACGCCATTCACGCCGACCAGGTCGAGGAACACCGCTTCGGTACACCAAAAACACCCGCCTGCGAGCACTGCACTCTGTTCCGCCATCGTCCATCTCCGCTTTCTGTCTGCAGCAGATGTAGGGTGCGGCAATCACTTAACTAGGGCGATGTGACGCCTTGAGGCTGGCGATTTCGAGCCGCTTGCCAATCCATTCGGCGAGTTCATCGAAGCTCAGAGGCTTCTCGAACACGATGCCGGCCTGGCGATCGGAAAACCAACGCACATTGCCCTTCACCGGGCGGAAGCTCTCCACGATCACCACGACGTCCTTGCCGACGCAATATTCTTCGATCGGCTCGACCTTGAGGCCGGCAAGCGAGATGTTGTGAACGTCGACATTGTAATACAGCTTGCCGATGCGGATGGAGGCGCGGCACTGGACTTCGAGCCGAGGCGGGCGAGCGCGGAAGCCGTGACGCGGCTTGCGACCGGCAAGCAGTTCGCCAAGGTCGAGGTTCTGGTCGAATTTGACACCGACGGTGCCGTCGCGGGTCCACACGATCGATGAAGGGATGCGTTGGTTAGACAGCTCCAGCGTAACCGCGTCACCAACACTGACTGGTCGGCCGGCTTCAGCCATTAGTCCGCCGGCCGACACGTTCCGGACCCGGATGAGCTGCTCACCCGAAGCTCCCGTCAGCTTGGCGATACGCAGGATCGGCATGACCCGTTGTTCTTCGCGGCGCTCCGCCGGGCGAGGCACGGCGGTAGTCAGCGAGAAAGTCGTCGAATCGAATGCAAGATCGCCCTGACCAGCGGCTCGGGCGGGTTTGCGGCGGATCAATGTTCCAAACATGGTCAGAGCTTCCAAATTCCATGGGATCGCACCGGAAAGCGACCGCAAAGTTCCTCTTAATGGGTTGAGGGTTAAGAAGCCGTTGCGATCCATCCGAAGCCGTTTGACGCCAAGGTACAATTCAGCGAGGGGTCCGATTGCAAGACGCGACGCTTGCCGTTCAGAAGGTGACAACGATGGCGCGGCCAAGGCTGCTCCTGATTGATGATGAACCGGCCTTGGCCGACTTCCTGGCCGCCGCGGCCAAGGAATGCGGTTTCGAGCCTGCGATTGCCAAGAATGAGCACGATTTCCAGCAGCAGTTTGCCGATGCGGCGCCCGACATGGTGGCGTTGGACCTTGGCATGCCCAAGATGGACGGGGTCGAGTTCTTGCGCTTCCTTGCCGACGAGAGGTTTACCGGCCCGGTTCTGATCATCTCCGGCTTCGATCGGCGGGTGCTGGACTCGGCTTTCCGGCTTGGCGAGGCGCTGGGTTTGAACATGGCGGGGCCTCTGGAGAAGCCAGCGCGCCTGGAAGACATTGAAACGCTGCTCAACGGGGTCAGGCCATCGCTGCTGGCGTCGGGATGACCAGCCACATGGAGCTCGGGCTGCTTGACGGTTTCGAGCGGGCCCTGATCAATCACCGGTTGAACATGGTCTACCAGCCCAAGGTCTCGCTGACCGACGGAAGGCTGGTGCGGGTCGAAGCGCTGGTCCGCTGGAACGATCCCCAGCATGGCCCCGTGGCCCCGTCTCGCTTCGTGCCCTTGGCCGAGCGCCACGGGCTGATCGACCCGCTTACGCAATGGGGTCTGCGAACCACGCTTCGCCAGTGGCTCAGCTGGGCGGCGGATGGGTTGGACACCAACATCGCTTTCAATATCTCGGCCCTCAGCCTGGAGCATCTCGACTTTCCGGATTTGGTGGAGCGGATGTGCCGCGGGTTAGCGGTGCCGACCGACCGACTGGTGCTGGAACTGACCGAGGGCGCGACGCAGCCGCTGATCAAGCTGATGGACACGCTGACGCGCTTCCGGATCAAGGGTATCGGTCTGGCGATCGACGACTTCGGGACTGGCTATTCAAGCCTGATGCAGTTGCGCCAGCTGCCATTTACCGAGCTCAAGATCGACCGCATGTTCATTACCGATCTTTGCCGTGCCAAGGACCTGCAGATCATCGTCAAATCGACGATCGACCTTGCTCATGCACTTGGGTTGACGGTCACGGCCGAAGGGGTCGAAACCGTGGATCAACTAAACCTGCTGCGAGAACTCGGCTGCGACGTCGCCCAAGGCTATCTTTTTGCCGCGCCCCTTGAGCCTGGCGAGCTGATCCCCTGGTCCAAACGGCATGCGCGCCGCTGGAAGATGTTGATCTCGCCGCCGGCCGACCCAGTGGTGCGCCGTCGCGTCGAGGCGCGGCAAGGGTAACGGTGGCACCGAGCTAGCGAGCCCTCGCCATGGCGCTGATCGCGGCATCGAGCGTGCTGTCCTGCTTGGCGAAGCAGAGGCGAACGTAGCGACGCGGTGGATCGGATTCGGCGAAAGGCGACAGCGGGATCACCGCGATGCCGGCATGTTCAACCGCACGCATGGCAAAGGTCATGTCGTCCTCAGCGATGCCCGATGCCTCAAGGTCCAGGCAGGCGAAATAGGTGGCTTCGCTGGGAAGGAGAACGAAGCCGTGGCTGGCAAGACCTGCCGCCAAGCGGTCACGGCCACGGGAGAAAGCGGCTTGCATCGGCGGCAACCAAGCGTCGCCCTCATTCAGCCCCCAGGCGACCGCAGCCTGAAGCGCGGTGGCGGTGGCGAAGGTGAGAAACTGATGCGCTTTGGCGACCAGGGAGGCAAGTTCGGGCGGGGCGATCAGCCAACCGACTTTCCAACCGGTGAGGGCGAAGATCTTGCCCGCGGAGCCGGTCTTGAGCGTTCGAGCGGCCATCTTTGGGAGCGACGCGAAGGGGATGAAGGTTGGCCGGCCTTCGCTTGCCGCCCGACCATGCGAAGGCCCCTCGAGCAGGACATGTTCCCAGACCTCGTCGCTCAGAACCAGCAGATCATGCTGTTCCGCCACGTCGGCGACGACCTGCAGTTCAGCGCGACTGAAAAGCCGACCTGTTGGATTGTGCGGATTGTTCAATATCAACAGCTTGGTTCGGGAGCTTATCGCCGCTTGCAAGGCGAGTGCGTCGATGCGCCACTCTGGCGGCTGGAGCGCAACCTCACGGACGCTGCCCCCCGCTCGGCGAACCATCGGCGCGTAGGCGTCATACGCCGGAGTCATGATGACCACTTCATCGCCCGGCGACACCACGGCCAGAATGATCGCGGCGATAGCCTCGGTTGCGCCACTGGTTACGAGTACGTTCTCCAATGACAATTCCGCGCCGTGATGACGTCCATAATGGTCGGCGATCGCCTGGCGGAGCACGGGCAAGCCGCGCGACGGAGCGTATTGGTTGGGTCCTTCGCGGAGCAGACGGGCGGCCTCGGCGAGCAGTGGCTCGGGCCAGCCGAAATCGGGAAAGCCCTGGCCCAGGTTCACCGCGCCATGCTTGGCCGCGGCAAGGCTCATGGTTTCGAAGATGCTGGTTGGCATCGTCTCAAAAAGCGGGTTCATCGTAGCACTCCCGAAGCGCTCAGGTGGCTGATCTCGGCCGGAATGAAGCCGAGTTCAGCTAGAATTGTAGGGCCGTCCTCGCCAGGTCGCCGCGGCGGACGAGGTGCTGGCAGCGGCTGGTCGACATACCGCGGCGCCGGGGCAGGCTGCGTGATTCCGTCCACATCGACAAAGGTGCCACGCGTGACGTTGTGGGGGTGGGTTGGCGCCTCAGCGAGGTCGAGCACCGGCGCCACACAGGCATCGGTGCCTTCGAAGAGGGCTACCCACTCGTCCCGGTTGCGCGTCTTCACGGCCGCCGCAATCGTTGCGTGATCGGGCGTTCCGGACAGACCGAGGCCGGCCAGCAATGCCGCGCGGAACTGCGGCTCGATTGCGCCAAGTGCCAGGGCCTTGCCGTCGCCGCAGGCGTAGCAGCCATAGAGTGGATCGCCGCCGTCCAGCATGTTGCCGCCTCGCCCGCCTTCCCACATGCCTGCCGCGCGGAGTCCGAAGATGATCGCTCCGGTCATGGCCGCGCCGTCGGTCATGGCGGCGTCGACGATGCGCCTTACCGCGCCTCGCTGAACGTCCAGCAAAGCCGCTACCATGCCGAACGCCAGCATCATGCCGCCACCAGCGTAGTCGGCGACCAGGTTGAGCGGCGCACGTGGCGGCCGGTCGGGTTCTCCGATGGCGGACAGTAGGCCGGTTAGCGCCAAATAGTTGATGTCGTGCCCCGCCGTGGCGGCAAGCGGCCCCTCCTGCCCCCAACCTGTTATGCGCCCGTAAACCAGGCGTAGATTGGCCGCTTGGAGAACGTCCGGACCAAGGCCGAGTTTCTCCATCACGCCCGGCCGATAACCCTCGACCAGACCGTCGGCCCTGGCCGCCAGCCGACGAACGATCTCGCGGCCCTCCTCTGCCTTGAGATCGAGTGCGATACTCTCGCGATTGCGGGTCAGCGGATCGTTGGGGACCGACAGATTGCCCGGTCGTTCGACCCGGATCACGCGCGCGCCATGGTCCGCCAGCATGGTCGCCGCGAAAGGTCCGGGCCCGAGCCCCGCCATTTCGATGATCGTCAGACCCGCCAATGGCCCAGCCATGCCTGCTTCCTTTTGCGCGATTGCTCCCCTTCCCTCTACCGCTTACGCTTTGCCGGACAAGGAGACCTTATGCTCGATGCGTCCGCCCGCTCGCTGTTCGACGACACCCACGATGCCTTTCGCGACACCGTCCGGCGCGTCGTCGGCGGGCTGGACCATGACCGCTTTGAACGCGAGGGCGGTGCCGATCGGGCATCCTGGCGAGCGGCCGGCGATGCCGGTCTGCTATGCCCCGGAGTGCCGGAGGAGTATGGCGGGCCCGGGCTGGACTTTACCTTCAACGCGATCGTCGGCGAGGAAGTCAGCTACGCTGGCGCTGCGGCGGGATGGACGCTGCAGAGCGACATCGTCGCCGACTACATCCTCCACTACGGCAGCGAGGAGCAGAAGCGCCGCTGGCTGCCGGGCATGGTGTCGGGCGAGGTGGTCACGGCGATCGCGATGACCGAGCCGGGCGCGGGGTCCGACCTTCAAGGCATGAAGACGATCGCGCGGCGGGACGGCAATGGCTGGAGCCTGTCGGGTAGCAAGACCTACATCACCAACGGCCAGAGCGCCGACCTGGTGATCGTATGTGCGCGTTCGACCGAGGAGGGCGGCGCCAAGGGGATCAGCCTGTTCCTGGTCGAAAGCGGGGATGAAGGTTTTAACCGCGGACGCAACCTCGACAAGATTGGCCTTCATGGCAACGACACCAGCGAGCTGTTCTTCGATGACGTGGGCTTGCCCGCGGATCGCCTGCTCGGACGGGAGAATGGCGGCTTCGGCATGCTGATGACGCAATTGCCGCAGGAGCGCTTGTCCATCGCGGTGCAGTGCCAGGCCTCCGCGCAGCGTGCGTTGGACCTTGCGACCGAGTTCACCAAGGAGCGGCGGGCGTTCGGTAAGACGGTATTCGAGTTCCAGAACACGCGCTTCGTGCTGGCCGACATGAAGGCCCGTCTGCAGGTCGGCTGGGCGCATCTGGACTGGGCGATAGCGCGGCATCTCGCCGGCAAACTGACCGCGGCGGAGGCGAGCGCGGCCAAGCTGTGGCATTCGGAAGAGCAGTTCGCGCTCTGCGACATCGCGCTGCAGCTACACGGCGGGGCCGGTTACATGAACGAATATCCGATCGCCCGGCTGTGGCGGGATGCGCGGGTAACGCGGATCTATGGCGGCACGAGCGAGATCATGAAGGAACTGATCGCGCGGTCGATCTAAGGCTGGAGGAACTCGCCGGGGTTGAGGACGGCAAAGCGTGCGGCGTCGATGCCGCTGTCGGTCAGGGCTTGCGCAAGCAACTGGGGCGGTTCATCGCGGGGTTCGTCGGTGAGCTGCCACGTGCCCCAGTGGATGGCGACCGCTTGCTTGACGCCAAGCTCCTCGAAGATGCGCACCGCTTGGACTGGATCGCAATGCTGGGCGCCCATGAACCATCGCGGCGCGTAGGCGCCGATCGGGAGCAAGGCCAAGTCCGGTTCTCCGAACTCCGCACGCAAGCCGGGGAAGATGTCGCCGTAGCCGGTGTCGCCCGCGAAATAGATGAGCTTGCCGCCGAGCCTCAGCATGAAACCACCCCACAGTGCCATGCGCCGGTCACGACCGGTCCGCGACGACCAATGGTTGGCGCGCACGATCGTGACCTCGCCGCCTTGGGCGAGGGCAAAGCTGGTACCCCAGTCGCCTGCTTCGACCTTGGCTGCGGGCACGGCTCGGCGAAGAAGCGTGTCATTTCCTAGCGGCGTCAGGATGCGTGGGGCGTCGCGGGCCACAAGGCGTCGCAGCGTTGGCAGGTCGAGATGGTCGTAATGATTGTGGCTGAGCAGGACCAAGTGGATGGCTGGCAAATCGTCAAAAGCGACGCCTGGCGCCGTGACACGGCTCGGCCCTGCCCATTGCACCGGACTTGCGCGGGACGACCAGACAGGATCGGTCAGGATGTTCATCCCGCCAATCTGGATCAGCGTCGTGGCATGACCGACCATGGCGACACGCAAGGCTTCGCTGCTTGAAGGCGGGATGCTTTGCTTGATTGGTACGCTGGCGGGCCAACGCGCCCGCTGGCCAGCACTCTGCCACCGCCACATGTCGCCGAGCGAACGATCGGTGCCGGCCTGCCCGGGGTTGAAAAACCGCAAACCGTCGAAGTGATCGGACGGCGGGCCGTTGTAATAAGGATTGCGGGGCATGGGCGCTCCTGACCCATGCGAAAGGTGGGAGCAAGCCCGGACACGGACAGGATGCTCGGTATGCCGGACCGTGAGCCTCAGGCGTGCAGAGCTGGCGGTTGATTGGCAGCCTGGTCCAGGTGGAGATACACGTCACTAAAGCCCGCTGCGTCTCGTAGAAGCGGCCAATCGGGAATATGGAGGAAGCGCTTTTGGCGATGAACCAGGCCTTCAGCCTCCAAACTCTTGATGGTGCGGTTGATATGAACAGGGGTCAGGCCGGTCGCATCCGCCAATTGTTCCTGGGTCATCGGGAACTCATAGCCCTGCTTTTGAGCAAGCCCGACCATCTCGAGGCGCAAGGCGAATTCGCAGAATAGGTGCGCGACACGGGTTCGTGCGTCACGCCGTCCGACATTCAAAATCCATTCGCGGAAGATGGACCCCTCGATGAGCGTATCGATCCACATCGCACGGCCAACGCGCGGATGGTCATCAAACAGCTTCACGATTGCCGCTGTCTCAACGGAGGCGATCTCGCAGCGGGTCAGCGCCTGGATATTATGATCGGCCTTGGTCAGCAGCGAACCCTCGAGATCAACGAAATCACCAGGGAAGTGAATACTGAGTATCTGCCGCGAGCCGTCCAGCGTCGTTTTATGCCGATACGCGATCCCACACAGTATCAGCGTAATGGAGGTAGCAGTAACACCCTCTCTGACGATATACTTGCTTGGCTCCAGCGTATGCACTCGGAAAGGCAGCCGGCGCAGGGCGTCGCGATCCGCATCGTCCAATGCTGCCCGCCGCTCATATTTGCCTATGATCTGGTCAAGAATATCGTCGAGCTTCATGCTACGCCTCTGCACGAACCGCAGGATTGCGCCCTAAATGAGCCGTTCGTCAATACGCTGGCCTATCCACCCGATAGGCAGCTTGACGGCCATGCCCAAGTTGACCCGCACGACATAGGTACTTGCGGCCGTAGAGTTCGGCGACTCGGCTACCGCGCGTCTGCGGCTTGTTTCGCACGCCAAAGTTCCGGCGGTCCTTGAACAGAGCGGTCCGGCTAGTCACTTCTCCTGAGCGTGAGCCGTGGACGAAGCAACGCTTCCTCGTGGGCTGAACAAACTTGCAACAAGGTCAGGACCGCATGCAGATTGCCTTCGACAACAGCTATGCGCGGCTCCCCGATCGCTTCTATCAGCGGGTCGCGCCCACGCGGCCGGCGGCTCCCACCCTAGTGCAACTGAATCGACGCCTTGCCGACGATCTTGGCATGGATGCCGACTGGCTGGCCGGTCCCGACGGGCTCGAATTCTTATCCGGGCGGCAAGTGGTGCATGGCTCCGACCCGATCGCTTTGGCCTATGCCGGGCACCAGTTCGGCAACTTCGTGCCGCAACTCGGCGACGGCCGAGCGATCCTGCTCGGCGAGATCGTCGACAAAGCCGGGCGTCGGCGAGATCTTCAGATCAAGGGATCTGGACCCACGCCATTCTCCCGTGGTGGTGATGGGTTCGCTGCGCTTGGGCCGGTGCTGCGCGAATATCTTGTGAGCGAGAGCATGGCGGCACTTGGCATTCCCACCACGCGCGCCTTGAGCGCGGTGATGACCGGCGACGGCGTCTTTCGGGAGCAAGCGCTTCCCGGTGCCTCGCTGGTCCGGGTTGCGTCGAGCCACATCCGCGTCGGCACCTTTCAGTTCTTCGCCGTGCGCGACGACAGCGAAGGGCTTCGGCTACTCGCCGACCACGTCATCGCACGACATTATCCCGCCGCCGCAATGGCAGATCAGCCATATCGCGCTTTACTCGACGTCGTTGTCGCCGCTCAGGCCGACCTCGTCGCGCGCTGGCTCCTGGTCGGCTTCGTCCACGGGGTCATGAACACAGACAATTGTTCGGTCGCGGGAGAGACGATCGACTACGGCCCTTGCGCTTTCATGGACAGCTATGATCCCGCAACGGTGTTCAGTTCGATCGATCGGCAGGGCCGCTACGCCTATGGCAACCAGCCGCGCATGGCGCATTGGAACCTGACGCGACTGGCGGAAGCTATGCTGCCGCTGCTCAGCGAGGATCAGGATGCCGGGATAGCCGCAGCGCAGGAGTCGCTGGCAGCTTTTGGGCCAAGTTTCGAGCAGGCCTATCACGTGGGTCTGGGCCGCAAGCTGGGACTATCTACGATGCGCGATGGCGACGTGGATATCGCAAGCGCGATGTTGGACATGATGACGGCCAACCAAGTGGATTTCACTTTGTTGTTCCGCCGCTTGGGCGAAGCGGCGGCGGGAAACCATGAGCCGGCGCGGTCCTTGTTCCTTGATCCTGCCGACTACGACAGATGGGCCGAACCTTGGCTCGAGCGTCTGGGACTTGAGGCTGGGGACGGCGCCGCGATCCGGGATCGAATGAACGCCACCAACCCGGCCGTCATTCCCCGGAACCATCACGTCGAAGCCATGATCAGGGCGGCGGTCGATGACGGAGACTTCGGTCCGTTTAAGAAACTGCTCAATGTGCTGTCGCAACCCTTTGAAGATCAGAAGGAGTTTGCCCGTTATACGCAGCCTCCGCAGCCGCACGAGCGTGTGCTTGCCACTTTCTGCGGCACCTGAGGGCTTGGACGCTTCTTGAAAAGTACTTTGCAGCCGTCGGCCACTTCCAACCGTTGAGAAGGCAAGGCCGGCAAGTTGATGATTTCAGAAAAGGAATGTTGCGAAGATGCCGATCACCAATCCGGATTGGCAGCAGCTTGCGCTTTACGCCTTACTCTCGGCGGCCGCAGTCATGCTCATCATGCGGATACCCGTCATCGGTAAGCTGGTACGCTTCGTCTTCTCGTTCGCGCTGCTCGCCTTTTGCATGTTCGTGTTGCTGCAACAGGCGCCTTACCAGCCATCGCTCGCCCGAATCGCGAGCCGGCTCGGGCTCGACCAGCAGCAGGTGGTGGGACGCGAGGTGAGGATCCGGATGTCGTCCGACGGGCACTTCTGGGCGCAGGCGAGCGTGAACGGCGTTCCGCGCCGCATGTTGATCGACAGCGGCGCCACGATCACGGCGATCTCAAGCCAAACGGCGAGCGAAGCGTCCGTCCGCGGCAGCTCCGGCCTGACTCCCGTCGTTCTGCGAACGGCGAACGGCATGGCGGCGGCACAGACCGCGACGGTCGACGAGATCCGGATCGGCAACGTGGTAGCCCGGAAGCTCAACGTCGTGACGTCGCCAGCACTTGGAGACCTCGACGTGCTCGGCATGAATTTCTTGTCGAAGCTCGCATCCTGGCGGGTGGAAGAGCGCACGCTGATCCTCGTGCCGCACAATCCGCAAGCTGACACTGGCGAGGCGCGCAACGGCAGCTAAGGAAAGGGTAGCTGGGTCGGCAGGAGGCCTAGCCGTTCTCACCTAATGTCCGCTTTGCGCCACCTAGTCTCTCAGGCCTGCGCTACTCACGCAGAAAGCGGACTAGCAATCTGCGGAGCCATTCGTCACCAAAGGGCCGTGAGCAATCCGGAACCAGCCCAGTCACACGCTGTCTCGGTCGCCCGTCCGCCGGAGCTAAGCCACGCAGCCTTGTTTGCGCGCTTCCTCCGCTTCGGCGCCATGGCGTTCGGCGGCCCGGTGGCCCAGATCGCGATGATCAGGCGGGAACTGGTAGACGAAGAGCACTGGATCGACAGCCCAAGCTTCAACCGGCTTCTCGCCGTCATGCAGGTGCTGCCTGGACCGGAGGCGCATGAACTGTGTGTCCACCTAGGTATCCGCGCCAAAGGGCGCATCGGCGGCATTCTCGCTGGACTAGGCTTCATGCTGCCCGGGCTTTGCCTGATGCTTGCCTTGGCTTGGGCCTATAGCCGTTTGCGGATCGAAGGCACGTTGCTTGGCGCCCTGTTCCTCGGTGTGCAGGCCGCCGTGCTCGCGGTGATCGTTCGTGCGGTGCACCGGATTGGCGAGCATATCCTCCTTGACCGGTGCCTCTGGCTTACAGCTGCTGCTTCTGCCGGTGCAGCCCTTGCCGGCGTAAGCTTCTGGATCGTGCTGCCCGCGGCCGGTGCGACTTACGCGCTGGCGACAAACCGGCTTTACCCGGCGGCGATCCTCGTGCTTCTGACCGCCGGAGCGGGCGCCCTGATGGTCGCGCAACTCGGCGGTGGGGCTGGTCCGGCCGCTGCCGCAAACGTCGACGCGGCACCAACCGTACTCGCGCTCTTCTGGGCGGGGCTGAAGGGCGGGCTGTTGACCTTTGGCGGCGCCTATACGGCCATACCTTTCGTCCGCAATGACACAGTCGGCAGGGGCTGGATGACGGACGCGCAGTTTCTGGATGGGGTTGCTTTGTCAGGCATTTTGCCAGCGCCGCTGGTCATCTTCGTGACCTTTGTCGGCTGGGTCAGTGGCGGGCCCGCTGGTGCGCTCGCGATCACTGCCGGCATGTTTCTACCGGCGTTCGCATTTTCACTTCTTTTCTATGAGCGACTGGAAACACTCGCGGAGCACAAGGCCCTGCAGAACGCGCTTGCCGGCGTCGCGGCGAGCGTGGTGGGGCTGATCGCCGTGACCTTGGTGGAACTGGGCACCGCAGCCGTGGAGCGGACACCCAGCGTGCTCATCAGCGCTCTCATTTTTGCGACCGCGTTGATCGTAATGTATTACTGGAAGACCAAGGCAGCGACCCCGGTGGTGCTGGCGATCGGCGCCTTGGCGGGCGCCATCGCGTTCGGCTAGGGCTCAACTCCCCTCCTTGCATACCGGAACAACATGAAGCTCGCCTTGCTCACCATCGGCCCTGTCATGAGCCTCGCTGGGCTGCTGCCACCAACGCCGGCACGTGCTCAGGAGCAAGCCGCTGCACCCGAGCAAGCGCAGGCGGGGCAAGTTGAAGCCGGCGAGGAGGAGGAGGAGGAAGAAGAGATCATCGTCCAAGGCACGCGCACGCGCCGCCGGATCCAGGACGAGCCGATCCGCGTCGAAGTGATCGTCCGGGAGGAGATTGAAGAGAAGCTGCTCATGCGGCCGGGCAACATCGCCATGCTTGTCAACGAGACACCGGGGATCCGTGTCCAGGTGACATCGCCGGCGCTGGGTGCCGCCAACATTCGAATTCAAGGGCTGGAGGGTCGCTACACACAGCTGCTGGCAGACGGCCTACCACTTTATGGCGGCCAGTCTTCCTCCCTTGGCCTGCTGCAGATACCGCCCACCGACCTTGGTCAGGTCGAGGTTATCAAGGGCGCAGCTTCCGCTCTTTACGGACCTTCGGCCCTCGGCGGCGTCATCAACCTCATTTCACGCCGACCCGGGGATACGCTCGAGGCCGAGACACTGCTGAACGCCACCACGCGCGATGGGCAGGACCTGACGGCCTATGTCTCAGGCCCGCTCGGCGGCGGTTGGGGCGCCTCATTGACCGGCGGTGCCCACCGTCAAGGCCGGGACGACCTCGACGGTGACGGCTGGATCGACATTCCTGCCTACAAACGGTTCATCGCGCGTCCGCGCTTGTTCTGGGAAGGCGCACGCAGCGGCTCCGTCCTTGTCACGGCCGGTGCGCTCACCGAGAAGAGGGTCGGCGGCACGCTGGCAGGACGAACGACGCCGGACGGACGGCCCTTCCCGCAAGCGCAGAACACTGAGCGGCTCGATGCTGGGCTGGTTGCCAGCATGCCGGTGGAGGGTTTGGGCACCTTGGGCCTTCGCGCCTCAGGGATGACACAGGATCACCGCCACGTGTTCGGCACTGTCGTCGAGGACGACCGCCACGATACGCTCTTTGCCGAAGCCTCCCTTGCTGGCCAGTCGGGCGCGACCTCGTGGGTCGGCGGTGTGGCATTTCAGCGTGACAGCTTCCGCTCCGAAACCTTTGCGACCTTCAACTACAGCTACGAGGTGCCGGGGATCTTCGCACAGCTGGAGCATAAGCTTCGCCCCGACCTGACGCTTGCCGCCAGCGCTCGGACCGATTTCCACAGTGATTACGGCACCCAGTTCAGCCCGCGTTTGTCCGCGTTGTGGCGGCCGGGAGGGTGGACAGTCAGAGCGTCCTACGGCCGCGGTTTCTACGCCCCGACGCCTTTTGTGGAGGAGATCGAGGACGCTGGTCTGTCGCGGCTAGAGCCCCTGCGCAATCTGAAAGCTGAGAAGGCGCAGACTGCGTCGATCGACGTCGGCTATGCTCGCGGGCCGATCGAAACGAGCCTCACCCTGTTCGCATCGAACATCGACAACGCCACGAGGCTTGTGCCGGTAGCAGGGGACCGCGTGCAACTGATCAATCTCACCGGCGCAACCAAGGTGCGCGGCTCGGAACTGCTGCTCCGCTACCGGCGTGCGCCGTTCACGGTCACTGGCAGCCATGTCTACATGGATGCAACCGAACCGGATGATGCAGGCATCAACCGCCGGCGCACGCCCCTCGTGCCTCGTCACAGCGCCGGCGTCGTGGCGGTGTGGGAAAAGCACGGGCGCGGCAGGATCGGTGTGGAAGCCTACTACACTGGCACCCAAGCGCTGCAGGATAATCCTTACCGCACCAAAAGCCGCCCCTACCTCCACCTCGGCGTGCTTGGCGAGGTAACGCTCGGCAAGATGCGCCTGTTCGCCAATGCGGAAAACATCCTCGGCGTGCGCCAAACACGCTACGATCCGCTCCTTCTGCGGCAACGCCAGCCAGACGGACGCTGGACGGTCGACGTGTGGGCACCGACCGAAGGCTTCATCCTCAATGCTGGCGTCCGGATGCGTTTCGGCGGAGAAGATTAAGCACACAACTTTCGACCGCACTGGCCAACTGAGTCCGCTTCGAGTTCTGCCGAGCGGAAGCCCGACGACTTCTCGCTGACATCGGTGAACCGACGCACCTTCCTGCAAAGAACATGCTTCAAGGAGACATCGCAAGTTCGGTGCTGGGATGGCTGTGCTTCTTGGAGGATGCAGCCAGTCGCCGGAACAGGTTGTCACATGCATTCGACCTTCCGGTCCAGCTAACCGACTGGCCTATGCTGGATCAGGCTGAAACCTTGGCTGGGGCGGCAGGATTCGAACCTGCGAATGCCGGTACCAAAAACCGGTGCCTTACCACTTGGCGACGCCCCATCAGGTCGGCGGCTTATAACGGTGCAGGCGAGTGTGGGAAGGGGGTGCGGCTGCGTGCGTGACCTTGGGACGGCTCGCCGCTAGAGGATGGCCGCATGAGCCAGACTTTTTCCTCGTCCCTTTTGCGCACCCTCGATGAGCGTGGCTACCTTCACCAACTGACCGATGCGGCAGCGCTGGACGCCCTTGCAGAGCGGGAAGTGGTGAGCGGCTATATCGGGTTCGACGCCACCGCTCCGTCACTTCACGTCGGTAGCCTGGTGCAGATCATGATGTTGCGGCGGCTTCAACAGGCCGGGCACCGGCCGATCGTGCTGATGGGCGGCGGCACCAGCAAGATTGGCGACCCGAGCTTCAAGGATGAAGCGCGCAAGCTGCTTGGGGACGACGAGATTTCGGCCAACATCGCGTCCATCCGGCGGGTGTTCGAGAGTTTCCTTAGGTTCGGCGACGGGCCGACTGACGCCATCCTGCTCGACAACGCTGAATGGCTCGACCGTCTGGAGTATATCCCGTTCCTGCGCGAGATCGGCCAGCATTTTTCGGTCAACCGGATGCTTGGCTTCGACAGCGTGCGGCTGCGGCTGGACCGCGAGCAGTCGCTGTCCTTCCTGGAATTCAACTACATGATCCTGCAGGGGTACGACTTCCTGGAGCTGTATCGGCGCGCCGGGTGCCGGCTACAGCTGGGCGGGTCCGACCAGTGGGGCAACATCGTCAACGGTATCGAGCTGACCCGGCGGGTAGCCGGGGGCGAGGTGTTCGGGGTCACCACGCCGCTGCTCACCACTGCCGACGGCAAGAAGATGGGCAAGACGGAGAGCGGCGCCGTGTGGCTCAATGCCGACCGGCTGCCGGCGTATGACTATTGGCAGTTCTGGCGCAATTGCGCGGATGGCGACGTGGCACGCTTTCTCAAGCTGTTCACTGATCTGCCGCTGGACGAGATCGCAAGGCTGGAGGCGCTCGGCGGTGCGGAGATCAACGCCGCCAAGGCGGTGCTGGCAACGGAGGCAACCGCGCTGTTGCATGGGCGCGAGGCGGCGGATGCTGCGGCTGAGACAGCGCTTGCAACCTTCGCTGGCGGCGCTTCGGCGGGGTTGCCGACTTTTCACGTCGAGGGTGGCCAAATCGGGATCCTCGCGGCGCTGGTCGGGCTGGGCTTTTGTGCCTCCAACGGTGAGGCAAAGCGGAAGGTGGCCGAGGGTGCGGTGCGGGTGGATGACGCGATTGTAAGCGATGCTTCCTCTGTGATATTCGTGGCTTCTGAGGTGAAGTTGAGCCTCGGCAAGAAGAAGCACGGTTTGTTGGTGCGAGGCTGAACGGTCCTTCGAGACAGGCCTTCGACAGGCTTCGCCTGCTCAGTCCTTCCTCAGGATGAGCGGTTCTCTTGTGGTACCCTGGCCTTAGCCGCTCCGCAGCAAGTCCACCGCCTGATCGCGCTCGAACAGGTACAGGCAGACCCGGGCTGCCTGGCCGCGTTCCCCCGCCAGTCCGCCATCGCGATCAAGCAGCAGGCGAGCGTCCGCCGTTGCGATCGGGGCGAGTTCGGCCACAAGCTCTGGCCCGGCCAGCCGGAACGCCGCTTCCCCGCTTTGGCGAACGCCGAGGATCTCGCCGGGGCCGCGCAGGCGCAAATCCTCTTCCGCGATGCGGAAGCCGTCGTTGGTCTCGCGCATTAGGGCCAGGCGGGCGTGTCCCGTCTCGCTGAGCTGGCCGCCGCGAATGAGTAGGCAGGTCGATTGTCCGGTGCCCCGCCCTACCCGCCCGCGCAGCTGGTGCAGCTGCGCCAGGCCGAAACGCTCCGCTCCTTCGACCACCATCAGCGTGGCGTTGGGCACGTCCACCCCGACCTCGATTACCGTCGTGGCGACAAGCAGCAGCAGTTCGCCGACTGCAAATGCCGCCATGACGGCATCCTTGTCAGCCCCCTTCATGCGGCCGTGCACCAGCCCGACCTTCTCGGGTCCGAACCGCAGGCGAAGCGCCGCGGCGCGTTCCTCGGCGGCGGTGGCGTCACTGGTCTCGCTTTCCTCAACAAGCGGGCAGACCCAATAGGCCTGGGCGCCGGTCGCGAGGTGGCGGGCGAGGCCGTCGATGACCTCGACCAGTCGCTCCTCCGAGATCACGCGGGTGGTCACGGGCGAGCGTCCGGGGGGCATCTCGTCAATTTGGCTGACATCCATCTCGCCATATTGGGTGAGCGTCAGCGTCCGCGGGATCGGAGTCGCGGTCATGGCCAGCAGGTGCGGCGGCCTGGCCGCCTTGCTCGATAGCAGCAGGCGCTGTGACACACCGAAGCGATGCTGCTCGTCGATCACGGCGAGGCCGAGATTCCTGTAGGTGACCGCCTCCTGAAAAATGGCGTGGGTGCCGACCAAGATGTCGATCGAGCCGTCGGCCAGCCCCATCAGGGTCGAATCGCGCACCCGGCCCTTGTCGCGGCCGGTCAGGATGGCGACGCGGACGCCGACATGGTCGAGCTGGCGGAGCAAGGTGGCATGGTGCTGGCGAGCCAGAATCTCGGTCGGAGCAAGCATAGCGGCCTGCGCCCCCGCCTCCACCGCGGTGAGCATGGCGAGTAGCGCGACCAGCGTCTTGCCGGAGCCGACGTCGCCCTGGAGCAGCCGGAGCATGGGCGCAGCCTGGGCTAGGTCGCCGCGGATCTCATCGGTCACTCGTCGCTGGGCACCGGTGAGGGCGTAAGGAAGTTGCAGCCGATCGATCAGCCGTCCGTCGCCGACCAGCGGAGTGCCGCGCTTTCGGCGGGAGGCCGCGCGGAGCAGCTGCAGGGCGAGCTGATTGGCGAAGATCTCGTCATAGGCCAGCCGCCGCCGCGCAACCGAGGCCTCTTCGGGATCGGCGTGCGCCTCGGTGAGAGCCGCCCGCCACGGCCGCCACGCTTCCTTCGCTAGCAGGGACGGCTCGACCCACTCGGCCAGATCGGGTGCACGTTCGATCGCCTGGAGCACGAGTTCGCGAAGGCGCCGATTGGTGAGGCCTTCTGACAGGGGATAGACAGGCTCGCGGAGCGGCATGTCGGCGGCCTTTTCGCCGTCCAGCACCTCCGGATGAACCATCTGCCACTCGTCGCCATACGCATCGAGGCGGCCGGTGATTACCTTGGTCTCGCCGATCGGCAATTGTCGCCGTGCCCAAGCCGGATTGTTGAAGAACGCCAAAGTCAGCGTGTTGCCGTCCGCATCGACCGCCTGGATGCGCGTTGGGCCGCGCCCGGCGGAGGAACGCACTTCCACCGGGGTCACCGGCACCATGATGATCCGGCCTAGCAGTGCAGCGCTGGCCGCCGGTGCGCGCACCCGCTCGATCGCGCCGGTGGGAAGGTAAAAAAGCAGGTCGACCAGCCGCGTGAGGTCCAACCGGGCGAGCGCCTTGGCGATGCCCAGCCCCACGCCCTTCAAGGCCTCGACCTGGGTAAACAGAGGATTGAGCAGTTCGGGGCGCATCGGGCCCGTCCTGTCATTGCGGGAGCGAGGAGGCAATGCAGGCGGCTAGGTGACAGCGGCCCTTTGCCACCCTATCTCGCGCCCATGCCAGCTTCGGACAGTCACAAGCGCCTGTATTGGCGAGCGCATCATCGCGGCACGCGCGAGGCCGACATGATGATCGGCGGTTTCTTCGATGCCCATGCCGACGGCTGGGGCGAGGAGCAGCGCGAGTGGTACACGCAACTGCTGGAGGAACAGGACGTTGACATCATGGCTTGGGCGATCGGTGCTCAGCCGGTGCCCGAACGCTTCGCGGGTGAGCAGATGACGGCGATGCAGAAGCTCGATTATCTGCCGGTGATCCGTTGAGCGATCTCGATCGCATTCTACGCTCGCGCGAGCCGCTGACGCTGGCGGGAGCGCCGCCGGGGTTCCTGCCGTGGCTGGCTGCCGATCTGGCCCGCGCCGCCCATGCGTCGGGCAAAGGCGGGCGGGCCGTAGTCATCGTACCGGATGAAGCCGAGATGCGAGCGCTGGCCGACACCGCACCGACCTTCGCGCCCGAGCTGGAGGTGATCACCTTGCCCGCGTGGGACTGCCTGCCCTACGATCGCGCGTCGCCCAGTTTGCGGGTGATGGCCGAGCGGCTCGCAGCCTTGAATGCGCTGCAAGTGGCACGCACCGGTCCGCAATTGCTGGTGGTGACGGCCAATGCCGCCACGCAACGCGTGCTGACGCCATTCCGCATCCGGCAGCTGACCCGAAAGCTGGTACCGGGCGAGCGGATCGACCGCGACAAGCTGGTCAGCCTGCTGAGCGCCAATGGCTATCAGCGCACCGACGCCGTTGCGGACGCCGGCGATTTCGCGGTACGCGGCGGGCTGATCGACCTGTTCCCGGCCGGCCGCAAGGACGCCATCCGGCTGGACTTCTTCGGCGATGAGATCGAGACGTTGCGGGCGTTCGATCCCGCCGACCAGCGCACAACCGGCGCTGCGGAAGCTTTCACGCTGATGCCGGCGTCCGAAGCTCTGCTGGACGAGGAAAGCATCAAGCGCTTCCGCGCACGCTATCGCGAGGCCTTTGGGGCCAACGCCACCGGCGATCCCTTGTACCAGGCGATCAGCGATGGTCGGCGGCTGGCGGGCATGGAGCATTGGCTGCCGCTGCTCGAGGACAAGCTCGGCACGCTGGCAGACCATCTGGGACCGGACGACCTGCTGCTGCGCGAAAGTGGGGTCGATGGCGCGGCGGACGGGCGCTACGACAGCATCCAGGACTATTTCACCAATCGCGAGCGCGCGATGGTGGCCGAACCGGGCAGCTACCGCCCGCTTCCGCCGACCGCACTTTATCTTGGCCGCAAGGAGTGGACGGGCTTCCTGAGCGCCCGCGCGGTGCACGTGGCCTCGCCGTTCCCCGAGCCGGCCAGCGACCGCGTGATCGACTTCGGCGTCACTCCGGCCCGCGACTTCGCACCCGAGCGTGCAGCCAACGAGAACGTCTACGAAGCCGTCACAGCGCACGTAGCCAAGCTGAGGAAAGCCAAGCAGAAAGTCGTCCTCGCGAGTTACACGATCGGCGCTCGCGAGCGCTTGTCGGGGCTCCTCAAGGACCATGGTCTGACCAGCCTGAAGGCGGTCGATACTTGGCAGGAAGCGCTTGGCGTAAAGCAGGATGCGGCGCTGCTGGTGCTGCCGCTGGACCATGGCTTCACCACGCCCGAAGTGGCGGTGCTGACCGAACAGGACATGCTCGGCGACCGCTTGGTGCGTCGGCGCAAGCGCAAGAAGAGCGCCGACGCGTTTTTGTCCGAACTGGCCAATCTGACGCCCGGCGATCTGGTCGTCCATTTGGATCACGGCATCGGCCGCTATCAGGGGCTGACCTCGGTGGCGGTGGGCAAGGCGCCGCACGACTGCGTGGCGCTGGAATATGCCGGCGGCAGCAAGCTCTACGTGCCGGTCGAAAATATTGACGTGCTGAGCCGCTATGGTGCCGAGAACGAGCACGTCGCGCTCGACCGCCTGGGTGGGGAAGCCTGGCAGCGGCGCAAGGCGCGGATGAAGGTCCGCATCCTCGAGATCGCCGGCGACCTGATCGCCACCGCCGCGCTTCGCGCCACCCGCGAAGGCGTGATCGCCGAGGTGGACAGCGCGTATCCGGCGATGGTCGACCGTTTCCCTTATGAGGAAACCGAAGACCAGGCACGCGCGATCGAGGACGTGCTTGGCGACCTGAATGCCGGACGGCCGATGGACCGGCTGGTGTGCGGCGACGTCGGCTTCGGTAAGACCGAAGTCGCGATGCGCGCGGCATTCGTGGCGGCGATGGCCGGCTATCAAGTGGCATTGGTTTGCCCGACCACCCTGCTGGCGCGACAGCATTTCACCGGTTTAGTCGAGCGCATGAAAGGCTTTCCGATCGAGGTCGGGCGCTTGTCGCGATTGGTCGGGCCAAAGGAAGCCAAGACGACCCGCGACCGGCTTCAGGCCGGTCAGGTGGACATCATTGTTGGAACCCACGCGATCCTGGCGAAATCGGTCGAGTTCAAAAAGTTGGGGCTCGTCATTGTGGACGAGGAGCAACGCTTTGGTGTGACCCATAAGGAACGCCTAAAGGGCCTCCGCGCCGACGTGCACGTGCTGACGCTGACCGCGACACCAATCCCGCGCACCCTGCAGATGGCGATGTCGGGCCTTCGCGAACTGTCCGTGATTCAGACCCCGCCGGTCGACCGGCTGGCGGTGCGGACCTATGTCACGCCTTGGGATCCAGTCGTGGTGCGCGAGGCCCTGCTGCGCGAGCATTACCGCGGCGGGCAAAGCTATTTCGTGGTCCCCCGCGTGGCTGATCTGCCGGACATCGAGCAATGGCTCCGGGAGGAAGTGCCCGAAGTAACGGCCATCAGCGCGCACGGGCAATTGTCGCCGACCGAGGTCGAGGAGCGCATGAGTGCCTTCTACGACCGCCGCTACGACGTGTTGCTGTCGACAACGATCGTGGAAAGCGGGCTGGATATCCCCAGTGCCAACACGCTGATCGTGCACCGCGCGGACCGCTTTGGCCTAGCCCAATTGTACCAGCTGCGCGGGCGGGTCGG
Organism: uncultured Sphingomicrobium sp.; assembly: GCA_964243335.1. Classification (GTDB taxonomy): domain Bacteria; phylum Pseudomonadota; class Alphaproteobacteria; order Sphingomonadales; family Sphingomonadaceae; genus Sphingomicrobium. The sequence continues at coordinate 679,575 of CAXTED010000001.1, forward strand.
CCGCTCCAAGACACGTGCCTACGCCTATCTGACCACGCCCGCCGACCGGGTGATCACCGAGACGGCGCAGAAGCGCCTGCAAGTGCTCGTCAATCTCGACAGCCTGGGCGCTGGCTTTCAGCTCGCCAGCCATGACTTGGACATTCGCGGCGCCGGCAATCTGCTGGGCGACGAGCAATCCGGTCACATCAAGGAAGTCGGCTTCGAGCTTTATCAATCGATGCTCGAAGAGGCGATCATGGAGATGAAGAGCGGTCGAAGCGCAGCCACCGGAGCCAGCGGCACCGGCGACTTCAGCCCGCAAATCAACGTCGAGGCTCCGATCATGATTCCCGAGTACTATGTCCCCGACCTCGATCTGCGCATGGGCCTGTACCGGCGCCTCGGCGAACTGGAGGACACCCGCGGAGTGGAGGAGTTTGCCGCCGAGATGATCGATCGCTTCGGCGCAATTCCCGAGGAAACCGGCAATCTGCTCAAGGTGGTCGAGACCAAGATCAACTGTCGCAAGGCCCGCATTTCCAAGCTCGACGTGGGCGCGCGCGGCGCGGTGGTGACCTTTGCCGAGGGGGGCTTCCCCGACATCCCCGGCTTGCTCGGCTACGTCGAGCGGCTGAAGGGCGACGCCAAGCTGCGACCGGACAACAAGTTGCTGGTCAGCCGCGATTGGCCGGCGCCGGTTGCGCGCCTGAACGGGGCGGTGCAGATCTCGCGCGGGCTGGCGCGGGTCGTTGTGGCGGCGGAAGCGAAGGTGCGAGAGCTGGCCTAGGCGGCCACCCTGCCCTCCACGAACGCGCGCAAGGCCGCTTCATCCAGCGCCCGTGCGCCGAGGAAGCCCTGGTAGAGATCGCATCCCCATCCGTTGAGCAGGCTCAACTGGGCGGCGGTTTCGACGCCTTCGATCACCACCTGCAAGCCAAGTTCGCGCGCGAGGCGGATCATCGCTTTGACGACAATGCGGTCGCGTGAGCCGCCAACGATGTCGGCCACCAGGCCGCGATCGATCTTTAGCGAGTCCAGCGGCAGGCTGGTGAGGTAGGCGAGACTGCAAAAGCCTGTGCCGAAATCGTCCACGGCAATGCGTACGCCGGCGGCTCGCAATTGGGACAGCCGAGCTGCGGCGGCCGGACGGTCGGCGACCAGCGAAGATTCGGTTATTTCAGCGGTGACTCGCTCCGGCGACAGGCCCGCCGCGGCGATCTCATCGAGCAGCCAGCGTTCGTAGCCGGGCCGCTCAAGATCGGCAGCCAAGAGGTTGATGGAGAGTCGCAAGTTGGCCAGCGCACCCGTCCAGGCGCCGACACGCTGCAAGGCCTCGCGCTGTATCTGGCGGGACAAACGCTCGGCCAGCCCGGCCGACGCGGCTCGGCGGAACAGTTCCTCCGGGCCGGCCGCGCCATCCCAACGAGCGAGCGCCTCGACCCCGACGACTTCGCCCGTCGCGACGGCAATCTGCGGCTGATAGTGCACCTTGATCTTGCCGCCCGAGATGGCACGGGCGAGAGCGCGATCAGGGGCGGGACGCGGCGGTGCCGGCGCCTGGTGATCGGACGCGCGTTTTCCTGCCTTGAACCAGCCCCGTATATTCATGAGCGCCATGTGCGCGCTTCCGGAGGTGGAGGAAAGCTTGGAGCCCGCCCTGCTCCGCAACGGGACAGTGGCGGGCACGCGGCGGCTGTGCTTATGCTCTGCGTCATTGTTCGTAAGGGGATGAGCTTGAGCGGAGTGCAGCCGGGGGTACGGGCCGACCGTGATCTTGCCGCGCAAGGCATCGGCTTGCTTGCCTCCCACAGCGAAAGTGCGCAGGCCGCCGCGGTCATGCTTCGGCGGCGCTACAAATGGGCCGACGACCGCAACGCGACCACGTTGGTGGCGCTCGGCGGCGACGGCTTCATGCTCCACACGTTGCACCAGATGCTCGACGGCGGTGAGGTTCGGCCGGTGTTCGGGATGAACCGGGGCACGGTCGGCTTCCTGATGAACGAATGGCGATTGGACTGTTTAGCCGAGCGCATTGCTGGCGCCAAAGCGGTGCGGATCGCACCGCTGACCATGCGGGCCGAGACGATCCACGGGCACGAGTGGAGCCATGCCGCGATCAACGAAGTGTCCTTGCTTCGGGAAACCCGCCAAGCGGCCAAGATTGAAGTGCTGGTCAATGGACGCGTGGTGCTGCCGGAACTGGTGTGCGACGGCGTGCTGGTAGCCACTCCGGCCGGGTCGACCGCTTACAATTTGAGCGCGCGTGGGCCGATCCTGCCGCTGGCCGCCAAGATGCTGGCACTCACCCCCATCGCCCCGTTTCGACCGCGCCGCTGGTCCGGTGCCATCCTGCCCGACGACACCCGCATCTGCTTTCGCGTGCACGACCCCGAGAACCGCCTGGTCTCGGCCGTGGCGGACCAGTTCGAGGTGCGCGATGTCTCGTTCGTCGAGATCGGGCTCGACCGCGTCAATGCCATGACTCTGTTGTTCGATCCCGAACATGCGCTGGATGAACGCATCGCGATGGAGCAGTTCGCGACTTGAGGCTTGCGGAAGCGGCTCGGCTTTGTCATAGGCCCATTCGTCCGATGAGGACCGCTCCCCGATAGCTCAGCGGTAGAGTAGGTGACTGTTAATCACTTGGTCGTTGGTTCGAATCCAACTCGGGGAGCCAAATACTGGCGGGAGCTAGCCAGTTTGCTCCGAATAGTGAAGCAGCCGGTAAGGTCTAACTATCCCTCTGAATATCCAGCGCTGATGTTCGGCTGTCCGGCGGAAGCTGCTGGGGTTGAAAGCATATCTTCAGTTCCCTCTCTCACCCCGCGGCATCGTCGCTCTCGCGGCAGGTTCCTGCTCCAGGCTTGACGGATTTGGGAAGCAAGGCTGGCAAGCGCCCTTGCGTTTCCTGCACGCATCCGCTCCGTGTTTAACATGAAAGCTCCACAGCATCCGTCGGAACCTTCGCGTCTGGCAGCGCTGCGGTCGTATGATATCCTCGACACGCCGCGAGAAACAGACTTTGACGAGATCGTGATGCTCGCCTCACGGATCTGCGCGTTCCGATCTCGGTCATCAACTTCATCGATGAGACGCGCCAGTGGTTCAAGGCCGAGACTGGCCTCGGTGTGCGCGAAACGCCGCTCGACACCTCCCTATGCGCACATGTCATCCTCCAGGACGAGTTCGTCGAAATTCCGGATACGCTCGCCGACGTCAGGATGGCGGACAATCCATTGTGCCTCGCCGATCCAGGGCTGCGTTTCTACGCTGGAGCGCTGCTCAAGTCGAAGAGCGGTTATCCCATCGGCACGTTGTGCGTGCTCGACAATCATCCCCGGACGCTCGATGCATTGCAGCGTGATGCACTTCGGATCCTTGCCGATCAGGTCATGACACAGCTCGACCTGCGAGCGATCATCGCCAACGAGAAGGTGCTCAGGAGTGAAATCGACCATCGGGTGAAGAACTCGCTTCAGGCGGTCGGCGCCTTTGTCTCCCTGGAGCGCAGGGCCTCGGGCAACGATGAAGCCCGCGCCTCGCTTGAGCGGGTGGAGCGACAGATTAAGATCGTTGGCGCTCTCCACGACCACATCGGCGTTGCTGGAAGTACCGACCATGTCCAACTCGGGCCGTACCTTGATCAAACCGTCAGCCTCATTGGTTCGACCTTCGCCAGCCAGATCTCGGTGCAGGGCAGCTTCGAAGACGTGGCCGCTACCCCGCGTGAGGCATCGATCGTCGCCACCATAATCAACGAACTTACGGCGAATGCGTCGAAGCATTCGCTGAAGCGCTCCTCGGGAACGATCAATCTGGTCGGCGAGCGGGTGGGAGACGCCGGCTATCGGCTCACGTGCAGCGATGACGCGGGTCAGCGCAAGGTCGAAGCAGTTGTGCCGACTGGACGGGTCGGTCTCGGGCTCAAGATTCTTCAGGCGTCGGTTCGCCAGCTTGGGGGAACGATGGCAGCAACGCACAATGAGAAGGGCTATTCGACCCGGCTCGACTTCGCCCTTTCCCGGGTCTGAAGAAGTTTTTGGCGCTGGGTTACCTTATTCACTAACCAACGATTTGTTTATGTTCTGTCGGGAAGCAATCGACCTGACGAATAAGCCGCCAGAGTATCAAGTAAGCAGACGCTACTCAGCTGGGTACTTCAGACTTTAGCCACTAGCCCCGCGGCCCTTGTCGATAGGGACCGTCTCCTCGTGCTCGGCCTCCTTGCCGTCCAGCTTGCCGCCGCCATAATAGCCCTGCTCGCTCTGCCCGCCATCGAAGCCGCCGCTTTCTCCGCGAGCCTCCTTGCCCGCGTGGGGATTGGGGTAAGCACCGCCGCCCGATTCACCTCCGCCGCTTCGGCCATGCGTACCTACATCGCTGACGCCGTCGGAACGCAGTTTCGGGCTCGTCTGGCCACTTGCAGGCATTGGCACCTTCCCGCTTGCGGCTTCTTTTTCGGCTTCGGCCTCGGTCATGCTGAACTCCTTAAAGGCTACCAACGCAGTCATTGCCTTAGAAGTGCCAGCACTTGGATGAAGAGTCGGACTGTCCAAGATTGCTCTATGACAACCTAAGTCCACGGCAAAGCCGAGTTCAGTCGCGCATTACTGCGATTAGGTGAACACCGTTAGCCACTAGCTGCACAAAGCGCAGATCAGCGTTTGCTGCGCCCGCGAGGCAGCGCTCGGTCCTTGAGCGCATTGCCTAAGTCGCTGCTTGAGCGTTAAGTAACCCGACCTTTGATAGTGAGCAATATCGTGAAAGCGTTAGAAGTCATTCGGCGTGACTATCTGAAAGCAAAGGAACCAACGACAACCATTGAAAGCGCTCTGGTCAGAGAACGTTACTTAACGCTTCAGCGCCAAATTCCAATCATCTACCTTCTAGCCGTCGTGGCTGTCTGCGGTCTTCAATTCACCATCGAAGGCTATCTGGCCGTCGGACTAAACCCACCGACCGTCCTGGCCGGCTGCGCAGTGTTCAGGCTTTTTCAATGGTTGAGGCGACCCGCCGGTGAACTGTCGATCAATGCGATGTGGCGTCGTTTGCAGCAGACAACTTGGTTAACCTTAGTCATCTGCTTTTCCATCTGTTTATGGTGCCTGTACTCCGCACAGCGAGACACAGGATCGCTCATTTCGATCTTACTCTTTGCCGGCCTTACTGCCCTTGGGGCCGCATTCGGGCTCAGCAGCCATCCTTCCGCAGCCCGAATCCCGCTTGTGGTCGTTGCCCTACCCCTGTCTGCAGCCGCCTTGCTGTCCTCAGATCTTCAGTTCGTTGCCGCTGCGGTAAGCCTAGCCGTGGTCGCCTTACTTCTTCTGCGTTTGGTGGAGATCAATAGCCGGAACTTCGACGGCCTAATCACCTCGCGAGTTATCATCAATCGCGAGCAGAAACGAACCGAGCTGGCGCTGAGCGCTGCTTCAACCGCAGCAACGACCGATTTTCTGACGAGCCTTCCGAATCGCCGAGCCTTTGTCGCTGCACTCGCCACGAAGCTGGACGAAGCACGTGCCAAACCGAAGTCGGGGTTCGCTTTGGCTCTTGTTGATCTTGATAGATTCAAGTTCACCAACGACTCATTTGGCCATTCGACGGGTGATCAAATGCTGCGAACCGTAGCGGCTCGCCTCACGCAAGCAGTGCCCGAGAAAGTCTTAGTGGCTCGCTTGGGCGGCGACGAGTTCGCGATCATCTTGCCTGACTTGAATGAGCTCGATGCGGCAAAGCTGGCAGGTGACCGAGTGATGGCGTTGCTCAACGGCCCAGTCGAAATAGACGGTAGTCAGTTTATTATCTCGGCGTGCTGCGGGCTGACGCTCGTAAGCTTTGAAAACCCTCAAACATCCTCAAGCGTCCTTGCTCACGCAGACATCGCGTTATATCACGCGAAGACAAGCGGTTCGGGTCAGCTCGCTGTGTTCAAGCCCGAGATGGAAGCCCCGCGTAAGCGAAGAGCGCAAATCGAAAGAGCCCTGCAACTTCCCTCAGCGTTCGCGAACATCGATCTGGTTTTCCAGCCGATCGTTGAACTGCGCACGGGTCGGGTTAGCGCGCACGAAGCTCTCGCAAGGTGGACTGAACCTCAGCTGGGAAGCATCGAGCCGGCCGACTTCATCCCAGTAGCTGAGCAATTGAACCTTATCAGGCCTCTAAGTGGCCATCTCTTCGAGAAGGCGCTCTTTGAGGCGATCCACTGGCCTGAGCCGATCAAGCTCTCCTTCAACCTAAGCGCCATCGAGCTATGTTCAACGAGTTCCGCTCAACTGATCCTTAAAGCAATGCGCGATTCAGGCTTTGATCCGACGCGCTTACAAGTCGAGGTCACGGAAACCGCGCTGCTGGGGGATTTCGCTACAGCCCGGAAGAACCTGCATGCTTTGAAGCTTGCAGGCGTTCTCATCATACTGGATGACTTCGGTGCTGGGTACGCCTCGATCTCATATCTGAAAGAAATACAGTTCGATCTGATCAAACTGGATGGCTCCCTGATTGCATCTTCGCGGGATACCCTTGAACGTCAGCGCCTTCTAGCGGCATTGCTGGGCTTCTGCCGAGCGATGCAGATACCTTGCGTTGCCGAGCACGTTGAAAGTGAGGAGCAATTTGAGATGCTCCTCGGCTTGGGCTGTGAGTTTGGTCAGGGATATTGGCTTGCTAAGCCCACCCACGGTGCAGCGGTGCATCACGTCACGCACATGGCAGGTCACATCAAGGATGTGAGGTCAGGCTGCTGAACGAAGAGGCTCTGCTCAAGTGGTCCTTCTGGGACTTCACGGGACATGACGCAGAGCGTGGAGCCGCTGTCCGAATTCGATAATTCCGAGGGAAGTGTTCCCTATCGCTCCTATTCCTGCAAGCTTGTTGCATAAGGCGGCTACTGGGCCTCAGTTTTACGAACCCCGTTGATTAGGAACCGTGATGAGCTGGATGATGTTGGCGCTTCGCCGTTACCTCGACTTCAAAGGTCGTTCCCGACGCCGTGAATACTGGATGTTCATGGTCTTGTGTCTGATCGTGATCGCATCTGCCGGGATCGCGATGATCGCGGTTGCGGGATCATTCCAAACTCAGGATCAGATGGCGACCAAGTTCACGATCTGGGCTGGCTTCGCGATCCTGCCCTTACTGATTCCGCTAATCACCGTCACGATACGACGGTTGCACGATCTTGGGCTAAGCGGCTGGTGGTTTCTCGCCGTCGTGATCGGTGCGGCGATACCGATGATCGACACGATTGTTGCGCTTGTGCACATTATCGTCATGGCGCTCCCTGGAAGGAAGGGAGCAAACCGCTTTGGCGAAAACCCCAAGGAGACCGCGGGTTCGGCGCGACTAACGACCTGAGAGCGCCCACTGCATATTATGTGTTTGAACTCAGCAGGCGAGTGATGCTTTAGTTTGGCTTGTGGCGCTCAGGCGGTAAGTGACTGATATTCCGGTCAAGGCTCTACGGGGAACTCGCAATGCATTCAGCTAAGGTCTTCATACTCATGCTCGCCATGCTCCTTGGCGCCTGCAGCGAGAAAGCTGCAGTGCCGGAAGGCAATGGGGCAAGCACTCCGGAAGTCCCGACAACGGCAGTGGCGGCGGGTGCTCCAACGCTCTGGGCTGGCGGAAAGCCGGTACTGCTTGAAGTTCAGACAGCCCATCCAAACGGCGTCGTGCTGCAGCTCACCTCCATCCAGTCGCGCCCGACGGAGACGGTGATCGGCGTGCGAGTCCTGAACGGGCGCGACCGTGCAGTTGAGCTCAATCGCTTCAACAACAATCGGGACGGATACTTGGCTTTGGACACCGGTGAGCGTCTCTACCTCTCACCGCCAGCCAGCAATGCGCGCCTGAACATCGAGGCTGGGCAGACGCTGGAAGGCGAGCTTGTCTTTCTTGGTCGCCTGCCACCGTCCCAGACGGCGGTTTTGATCTTGAACGAAAACAGCCAGACCGACAGTGAGCACACAACTACGCCGGGCTTCCGGATCAATCTTCCGCTCGCCTCTGTGTCCGGGTCCAGCCAGTGAGCGACATGGGCCGCAAACTCGGCCGGGTAGCGCTCGTGCTTAGCGCATGGTCGCTATCGGCCTGCGATGGCGGAAGCTTGCTAAGCGGATCGGACGGAGCCCCGCTGAACGCTCAGATCGTACATCCGGGCGGGACGGTTCTTCAGCTGCTCTCAATCGAGGCTGACAACGACCGTGTGCTGGTCACCGTGCGTGCCATGAACGCCCGTGCTCGGGAGATCGTGTTGAACTCGGGTCGCGAGAATTCGTACATCTTGACGGAGAGCGGCGAGAAACTGTTTCTGGTGCCGCCGGCTGGGAATCCGACGCTAGCCGTTCCCTCCGGTAAAACAATGGACGGCACGCTGGTTTTCAGCGGCAAGCTTGCGCGCTCCGATCGTGCGACCATGGTGCTGAACGAGAATGGCTCGGTCGATAGCCTCTATACTTCATCACCACGCTTCCAGCTGGCCATGCCGCTTGAGGGCGCCTTTGGCGCGAGCGGTATTCCGGAAGCTTCAGCCCTTTCCGGCATGCGGCCGAATGCAGCCTCTTCGCTGCGACCGGCCAACGCGACGCAGTCCAGTCTCGGGTCCGGCGCGCAAGCCACAAGCGATCTCAAGGTGGTGGAAGCCTTGAGGAGCGAGCTCGGCGCAGTGCAGACCGACCGCGGAACGGTCGTGTCTCTGCCGGGCGACGTAACATTCGACTTCGACAAGGCCACCATTCGCGATAACGCCAAGGGTACGCTCAACAAGCTAGCCGAACTGATCCAGGCCGGGGGAACTGGCGCGATCACGATCGAAGGCCACACCGATGCGAAAGGCGATGATGCATACAACAAGCGGCTCTCGGAGGAGCGAGCCGGGTCCGTCAAAGCCTATCTTGCCAGCAAGGGCGTCGATGCAAGTCGTCTGACGACGATAGGTCTGGGTGAGCTGCGAGCAGTTGCCCCGAATGCGAAGCCTGATGGCAGCGACGACGAGGCAGGCCGTGAGCGCAACCGACGCGTTGAAGTCATTCTGCCGAAGGCCAATCCCGCGGCGCTGGCTGGACAGCTCCCGAACCAGGGCGGCTTTTCCCCGCCATAGTGGCTACAGCACGCCAGCTTCGGCGCACCGGCTGTACAAAGCTTCAAAGGACGACGCGACACCGTGACCGTCCCCGCTCTTTGGAAGGTACCGCCAAGCCAGCTTTCAAGCGGTCTGGAACAAGGAACACGTCAATGTGCCATTGCTTTCGTCTAGGCCCTTTCGTGCGCTTGAAGCGGGTTGCGATCGGCGTGGCGGTGCTGAGTGTCTCAGTCTCTTTCGGCGCCTGCTCACGGTCGCCCGAGAGCAACACCGACCATGGAATTGCTGACAACCTCATCGCTGCGGCACCCGTCGCCAGCGGCAACGGAGCACTGTCCAGCGCGGCCGTCACACCCAAACCCAAAGTGGTATCAACACCGCCTTCCGCGGCGCCCCTGCAGACATCTACTGGCGCAGAGACAGTTGGCGGTGACGGCTCGGTAATCCAACTGTCGGCTTTGACAGGGAGTGACATCAATGGGGCGAAGCTTGAGGGCGAACTGGCCTGCAGCTTCGCGCGCCTCGATGGATCGGCACTTCTTCACGCGGCCGGAAACGTCGGGTCGTCGGCGCGCGCCTTCGGGGTAGTGAAGGTACTCGACTCGGTCGAGACGATCAGCGCTCCAGGCGGCTTCAACGGCATGGTCAAGGGCGCGACCTTCGCAGGTCGCGGCAAGACGGTCCGGATCACCCCTTCCGGAGCTGCGCGGAAGGACGGAGGCGAGTCTCCGCCCGTTCCGGCAATCTTGCGCTACCAGCGCGCCGACGGCGCCAGCTGGAGCTACCCTGGAATTTGGACATGCGGCCCCTGAAGCAGGTTCGAAGGATGTCTCATTACGATTCGTTGCGGACATCGACGCTCGGTGAGTTGCTGCCTACGACACGCATCAGGAGTACTTGCGAATGTTGATGCAAGCTTTCGGGACGGTTGCGATCGAATAGATCATGCGATGCTGTCTTTCGGGATCGGAATGGATGCGGTCAGCCGGCGATCTGCGTGACGTAGTCGCGATAGGTATGCAGCGGACGACCGAGCATGGCAGTGAGCCGGTCGGCGTCGCCGGCGTTAGGGAGCATGCCGTCGCTGATGAAGCGCTCGGCCATCAGGCGCATGTCGAAGGCCATCCAGCTTGGCATGAACTGGCGCAGGTTCTGCTCGAACCCGGCAATGTCATCGCCCGGAAAAGTGATCTGGCGGCCCAAGACCTCTCCCCAGATGGCAGCTGCGCTGGCGCCGGTCAGTGTGTCTGGGCCGACGATGTTGATGCGGTTGAGCGGCAGCGGCTTGGCGGATTGCTCGCGGCGGACTAGCTCGATCGCTGCGATCTCGCCCACGTCGCGAGCGTCGATCATCGCGAGACCCTTGTTGCCGATCGGCATCGGATAGATGCCATAGCCGGTGACCACGTCCTTGATCGTGATCTCATTGTCCATGAAGTACGCGGGGCGCAGGATGGTGGCGTTCAGGCCCATCTGCTCAATCAAGCGCTCGACGCCGAACTTGCCGGCAAAGTGCGGCACGTTGACGTAAATGTCGCTGTGGATCACCGACAAATACACAATCCGCTCGATACCGGCGTCGCGAGCGACGTTGAGGGCGATCAGCGCCTGGGTGAATTCATCTGCAACGACACCGTTCAGAAGAAATAGCGTGGTTACGCCGGCCATGGCGCTGCGTAGCGAGTCCACGTCGAGCAGGTCGCCCTGAACAGCTTCGACCGAGGCTGGAAGGTTCGCCTTTGACGGATCGCGAACCAGTGCGCGCACGTCGGCGCCGCGGCTGATCAGTTGTTCGACAACGTTGCGCCCGACATTGCCAGTCGCGCCGGTTACAAGAATGGTCATGGTGTTTCTTCCTTGGTGAGGCCGTTTGCCTCTGCCTTAGATAGCGATCCACATTCGTGCTGGTAGCCGCTATATCTGGACGCACTGTCTCACTGGTGAAACACATGGACTTGCTTGCTCTCGTCGATTTCAACCTCGTGGCGAACCATGGAGGCTTCGGAAAAGCTTCGCGTGCTGCGGGACGGCCCAAAGCGACCTTGTCTCGCCGTGTCGCTGAACTGGAGGCCAGTCTCGATGTACGCTTGTTCGAGCGCGGCGCTCGTGCGCTGAAGCTGACCGAGGAAGGGCGGGCGCTGTACGAGCGGACAGGCCGATTACTTACCGAGCTCGACGAGACAGCCGTCGCGATCGCATCAGGCGGGCAGAACCCACGGGGCAGGCTGCGGATCAGTGCGCCCTTGCTCTTCTCGCAGACTGCAATGGGCAAGCTGGCCGCCGATTTCGCGCTGAAATATCCGGAGGTGCGGCTCGAGGTCACCACCGAGGATCGGGCGGTAGACATGATCGAGGAAGCCTATGACCTAGTGATCCGCGTCAATCCCGAGCCTGACGCCGCTCTGGTCGGCCGTGCTTTCCTGCGCGATGGGCTGGTCGTGGTAGCCAGTCCGGACCTGACGTCCGAAGATGGTACGCCTGTTCCAGCGGTCGTTCGCGGATCGATCCAGCAGCCGGTATCTTGGAAGATGACGACGCCCGAAGGAATAAGGAGCCTTGCGGTTATTCCTGTCCTCAGTCTGTCGTCTCACGTCATGGTCCGGGATGCAGTGCGGATGGGCGTGGGCGTCGGGCAACTGCCGCTATCGCTCGTCAGCCACGATCTGGCTGCGGGCACCCTGGTGCGGTGGGGCGTTGTCGAAGGGCCCCAAACGGCCCTATGGGTGCTTTATCCGACACGCCGGCTGCTCAGCGCCCGCGTGTCGGCGTTCCTCGAATACCTGCGAGAGGCATTCCCGAACGGAACACCCGACGAACTCGCCGCCTATGTCGGGCGGTAAGTATCGGCGCTGCTGCGAGTTTCAGGCGATGCCGAACTGCGCCTTGATACCGCGAAAGAAAACGTCGTCGCTGGTCGCCTCACGCTGACTGATGATCTGCCTGGCCGCGTCGCCTGCAGCATAGCGCAACCGGTTGCTGCCGTCGGTCACCGCACTATGGACGAGTTCGGCGACCTCTTCGGGCAAGGAGCCGTTTGCCATGAACGGGCCAAACGCCGCCATGACCGACCGAACGAGGGGCTGATATTCCTCAATCGTCTCGTCATTGCTAAAGTCGAAAGATCGTCCGGCGAAGTCGGTCTTTATCGCGCCGGGTTCGATCACTTTGACCCGAATGCCAAGCGCTCCGAGCTCGTAGTGCAGCGCCTCGGAGATGCCCTCGATTGCGAACTTTGTCCCGTGATACAGCGCGCCCAGAGGGAAGGCCAAGCGGCCCCCGACTGACGCGATGTTGACGATGGTGCCCGCCCGGTTTGTCCGAAAGTGCGGAATGACTGCCTTGGTGGTAGCGAGCAGGCCGAGCACGTTCACATCGAACTGACGCCTTATGCTTTCCTCGGAAGTCGCTTCGAGCGGGCCGTAAGCGCCATAACCCGCATTGTTGACCAACACGTCGATCGGCCCGAACGCGTCTATTCCAGACTCGATGGCGGTCTTGATCGAAGTCGAGTCCTGGACGTCGAGACGCGCGACGAGAACGCGATCGAGCGTGCCGAGTTCGGTTTCCTTGTCGGGCGAACGCATGGTTGCCACGACGTTCCAGCCCTTGTGGTGAAACAACTTGGCAGTCGCACGGCCGAGTCCGCTCGACGTGCCCGTGATGAGGATCGTTTGGGTCATACTGTTCTCCGGCAATTGGTTAGCGGGGTTTGATGACAATGGGACGACAGCGAGGAAGCATGCCGCGGATCAGCGTAGCGATGTCACGACGCGATCGTGAATGCCGGGGTGGGGCATCAAGCGAACTTGTCCGGAGCGCTCGTCTGTTGATTATTCGGTCGTTGGTTCGACCCCTACTCGGGGCACTCCGCGGATTCGCGGAAGTTCGCGGTGGCTCAGACCTCTCCAGCCGCCATCAGCGTCGCATTGCCGCCCGCTGCCGTCGTATCGATGCAGGTGACGCGTTCCGTGGCGAACCGTGCCACGTAATTGGGACCACCGGCCTTCGGACCCGTCCCCGACAGTCCTTCGCCGCCAAAGGGCTGACTTTCCACGACGGCGCCGATCTGGTTGCGATTGACGTAAAGATTGCCGACGCGAGCACGCGCGCTGACGTGGTCGCGAACGGTGTCGATGCGGCTTTGCAGGCCGAGGGTGAGCCCAAAGCCGGTCGCGTTGATCTGGTCTATGACGCCATCGAGATCCCCTGCGGGGTAGCGGATCACGTGCAGGATGGGACCGAAATGCTCGGCGTCCAGCGCAGCGAGGCTGGGAATCTGCGCAATCAATGGTGCAACGAAGCTTCCGTGTTCCGTGCCAGGCGGCAGTGGAAGTTCGGCAAGGATCTTGGCATCGCGACGAAGGTCGGCGACGTGGGAGTCGAGGGCAGCTTTCGCCTCATCATCGATGACCGGGCCGACATCGATGGTGAGATCGCGGGGGTCGCCGATGGTCAGCGTGTGCATCGCGCCGGCAATCATGGTGAGCATGGTGTCGGCCACCTCGTCCGCGACAAACAACACCCGCAGGGCGGAGCAGCGCTGGCCGGCCGACTGGAAGGCGGAGGCGACGACGTCCCGGGTGACCTGCTCGGGCAAAGCCGAACTGTCGACGATCATCGCGTTCTGGCCGCCGGTCTCGGCGATCAGGGGAATGATCGGGCCGTCACGTTCGGCAAGCGCGCGGTTGATCGCCTTGGCCGTGACCGTGCTGCCGGTGAAGGCCACACCGGCGGTCAGGCGGTGAGCCGTCAGGGCGGCGCCCGCACGGCCGTCGCCGGGGACCAATTGTGCGATCTCACGCGGGATGCCGGCCTGGTGAAGCAAGTCGATTGCCAAGGCGCCGATCAGAGGAGTCTGTTCGGCCGGCTTGGCTAGGACGGCATTGCCGGCCGCAAGTGCCGCGGCGACCGGTCCGATGAAAATCGCCAGAGGGAAGTTCCACGGGCTGATACAGGCCCAAACGCCGCGACCGTGCATGCGCAGCTGGTTGATCTCGCCGGTAGGTCCCGGAAGGTCGATCGGCACGGTGCACAGGCGCTGCCCTTCGGCGGCGTAATAGCGCAGGAAGTCGATGGCTTCGCGCAGTTCCAAAATCGCATCCGGCAGGGTCTTGCCGGCTTCGCGGAGGCACAGCGAATAGAAGTCGTCCTTGTGCGCCTCGAACAGATCGGCGGCGCGGTTGAGCAGGCGAGCGCGCTGTGCCCCGCCAAGCGCGTCCCAGCTGGGCTGCGCAGCGGCAGCGGCCGTCATGCCGGCATCCACGTCCGCAGCAGTCGCCTCGACGACCTCGCCCACACTCACGCGGTGGTCAAAGGGAGCGAGCACTATATGCGTGTCGCCGCTCGGGCCGGCAGTGATGGTCGGCGCGGCACGCCACTGCTTGGCCTCAAGTTGCGCCAGGCGCCGTAGCAGAGGTTCGCGCACGGACGGGTCGGACAGGTCCACCCCAGAACTATTGCGACGGGTCGTGCCGAACATCTCGCCAGGCAGCAGGATCGCCGGATTCCGCCGCGGTGACAGGGCGGCAAGCTGAGCGACGGGATCACGGGTCAGGTCGTCTACCCCGACGTTCTCGTCGGCGATGCGGTTCACGAACGAACTGTTAGCGCCGTTCTCCAGTAGGCGCCGGACGAGATAAGCGAGCAATTCCTTGTGGCTGCCGACCGGCGCGTAGATGCGCACCGGCGTTTGCGGCTCGCCAAGCTCGCGCTCCAGGTCGGCGAGGCCGCCGTACAGCCCCTCCCCCATGCCGTGCAGGCGCTGGAACTCGAACGGCGTGGAGCCCGCTATCGCTTTGATCGCCCCGATCGTGGCGGCGTTATGCGTGGCGAAGGCGGAGTAGATGCAGTCCGATGCCTTGAGCAGCCGCGCGGCACAAGCGAGGTAGCTGACGTCGGTGGCGACCTTGCGCGTGAAGACTGGATAGTCATCGAAGCCGGCGACCTGCGCCATCTTCACTTCGCTGTCCCAATAGGCGCCCTTGACCAGGCGAACCATCAGCCGGCGGCGGTGCGCCCGGGCGAGGTCGATGACCCAGTCGGTGACCGGCACAGCACGCTTGGCATAGGCCTGAAGCGCCATGCCGAGACCGCTCCAGCCCTTGGCGAACAAGCTGTCGTCGGCGACCAGCGCTTCGAGCATGTCCATCTGCAGTTCGAGGCGGTCGGACTCTTCGGCGTCGATGGTCAGGTGGATATCGGCGGCGCTGGCGGTGGCGGCAAGCTCGCGCAGAATCGGCAGGATCGCCGCTTTCGCCTCGTCGGCGCGGAGGTAATCGTAGCGCGGGTGGAGAGCGGAAAGCTTGACCGAGATACCGGGCGCGCGAACCATGCCGCCTTCGTTCTCGCGGGCAATGCGGGCAAGAGCGCCGCGATAGGCGTCCGCATAGCGCGCGGCATCGGCATGGGTGCGCGCGGCCTCGCCAAGCATGTCGAAGCTGTGGCTGAGCCCTCGGCGCCGCTCGGGAGCAGCGTTCTTCAATGCTTCATCGATGTCCCGCCCGAACACGAACTGCGAGCCCAGGATCTTCATCGCCTGACCCACCGCCGTGCGGATTACGGGCTCGCCGAGACGGCCAACTGCGCGGGACATCGCGGCCTTCCAGCCGGTCGAGCTGTCATGGGCTCCGTCGAGCACCTTGCCCGTCAGAAGCAGGGAGAAGGTCGCCGCATTGACGAACGGCGACGCGCTGTCGCCCAACTTCTCGGCCCAGTCCGGGCCGGCCAGTTTATCGCGGATCAGTTCGTCGGCCGTGCCGGCATCGGGAATGCGGAGAAGCGCTTCGGCCAGGCACATGAGTGCCACGCCTTCGTCCGAACCCAGATCATAGGCGTGAAGGAAAGCATCCAGCCCAGCCGGCTTGTGTGCCCGCAGACGCTCAACCAGCGTGCTTGCTATCGCACGTGCCTCGCCATCTTTGCCGATGGGCAAGCGCGCCTGTTCAAGCCGCTCGGCGATGCAGGCCTCTTCGTCCGGGCGATAGGCACGCCGAACCGCCGCACGATCGATCATGATCATGCGCGGAGCGGCCACGGGCGAGTTCGACAGGTCGTTCAGGCGAGCTGGCCGTGACAATGCTTGAACTTCAGGCCAGAGCCGCACGGGCAAGGCGCGTTTCGACTGACCGGTTCAGCAAGCGCGCCTTCCGGCAAAGGCGGCATGTCGGGGCGCGGAATGCTTGTGGCATCGCCGTAGTTCGGGATCAGTCCGCGTGCGGCAGAATCCAGATCGTCGGTGTTGTCGTCACCCGAAAACGGATCGAGGTGCTGCGTGAGGAACGCGGGCAGTTCTGGCAGCGGCGGCGCTTCCAGCTGCAATTGCGAGCGCATCAACATGCGCGTGACGTCCTCGCGGATCGACACGAGCAGCCGCTCAAAGAGCAGGAAAGCCTCCTGCTTATACTCGTCGATCGGCTTCTTCTGGGCGTAGGAGCGCAGGTGAATGACCTGGCGCAGCGCGTCGAGCGTCGCAAGATGCTCCTTCCAGTGATGATCCAGATTCTGGATCAGGAAGTTCTTCTCGATCTCGCGCCAGCGCTCCGGCTCAACTTCGGACGTCTTCTCGACCATGTGGGCCTCGGCCATCGCCTGCAGGCGCTCGACAATGACCTCCTGCTCGACGGCTTCCTCGGCCAGCCAGTCGGCGAGCGGCGGTTGGAGGCCGAGCACCTCGTCGACGCTCTCGGTCAGGCCCGGAAGGTCCCACTGCTCAGGATAGGTGTTCGGAGGACAGTGAACCGCAACAAGCGAAGCGATGGTCTCGGTGCGCATGTCCGACACGACGTCACTGACGTCCTCGGCGTCCATGATCTCGCCGCGCTGTTCATAGATGACCTTGCGCTGGTCGTTCATAACGTCGTCGAATTCCACGACCTGCTTGCGGATGTCGTAGTTGCGCGCCTCGACCTTGCGCTGAGCGGTTTCGATCGCCTTTGATATCCACGGGCTGACGATCGCTTCGCCGTCCTCGAGGTTCTTGTTCATCAGGCGCGCAAAAGCGGTCTGCGGCCCGAAGATGCGCAGCAGGTCGTCGTCGAGGCTCAAGTAGAAACGCGACAGGCCGGGATCGCCCTGACGACCCGAGCGGCCGCGAAGCTGGTTGTCGATGCGGCGGCTTTCGTGGCGCTCGGTCCCGAGCACGTAGAGTCCGCCGGAGTCGAGCACCGCCTGGCGCTCGACCGCGATCTCTGCGCGGATGCGCTCGGATACGGCAGCACGCTCAGCCCCTTCCAGACCGGCGGCTTCGTCCTCCATGCGCAGTTCGTAGTTTCCGCCAAGCTGAATGTCGGTGCCGCGGCCCGCCATGTTCGTGGCGATGGTGACCATGCCGACGCGGCCGGCCTGCGCCACGATGTGCGCCTCATTCTCGTGAAAGCGCGCGTTCAGCACCGAATGCTGAATGTTCTCGCGGTCCAAAAACTCGGACAGCATTTCCGACTTCTCGATTGAGACGGTGCCGACGAGAACCGGCTGGCCGATCTCCTGCCGCTTCTTGATCTCCTTGGCGATCGCGCCGAACTTGTCGTTGATGTTCTTGTAGAATTCGTCGTCATCATCCTGGCGACGAACGTCGACGTGGGTCGGGATCGTGACCACGTGCATCTTGTAGATATCGAAGAATTCGGGCGCTTCGGTCGCGGCGGTTCCGGTCATGCCCGACAGCTTCGGGTACATACGGAAATAGTTCTGGAAGGTGATCGAGGCGAGCGTCTGGTTCTCAGGCTCGATAGCCACGCCTTCCTTGGCCTCTACCGCCTGGTGAAGCCCGTCGGACCAGCGCCGTCCATCCATCATGCGGCCGGTGAACTCGTCGATGATGATGACCTTCTCGTCCTTGACGATATAGTCGATGTCGCGGCGGAACATGGTGTTCGCCTTGAGCGCCTGATTAAGGTGGTGAACGACCTGAGTGTTCATTACGTCGTACAGGTTCGCGCCTTCGATCAGGCCGGCGCTCTCGAGCATGCGCTCGGCCTTCTCGGTGCCATCCTCCGTCAGGACGACGCTCTTCTGCTTCTCGTCCAGCTCATAGTCACTCGCCACGAAGCTCTTCACCAGCGCATCGACCGACGTGTACAGCTCGCTCTTGTCGTCGGTCGGTCCCGAGATGATCAGCGGCGTTCGCGCTTCGTCGATCAGGATGGAGTCGACCTCGTCGACGATGGCGTAGGCGAACGGCCGCTGCACCATCTCGGCGCGCGTGTACTTCATATTGTCGCGCAGATAGTCGAAGCCGAGCTCGTTGTTGGTCGCGTAAGTGATGTCAGCGTCATAAGCTTCCCGGCGTTCATGCTCGACGAGATTGGGCACAACGACCCCGACCGTCAGCCCGAGAAAACGATAGACCTGCCCCATCCACTCGGCATCGCGCCGGGCGAGATAGTCGTTGACCGTGACCACGTGCACGCCCTTGCGAGGCAAAGCGTTGAGGTAGGTGGCAAGCGTTGCCACCAGGGTCTTGCCCTCGCCGGTCCGCATTTCGGCGATCTCGCCGCGATGAAGCACCATGCCGCCGATCATCTGCACGTCGTAGTGGCGCTGGCCAAGGGTGCGCTTGGCGGTCTCCCGCACCGTCGCGAATGCTTCGGGAAGAAGGTCGTCGAGCGTGGCACCATCCGCCAGACGCTTGCGGAACAGCACGGTTTGGTTGCGCAATTCCTCGTCGGTCAGCGCGGCCATGTTCGGCTCAAAGCCATTGATGGCGTCCACCGTTTTGCGCAGCTTGGCGACGTAACGGTCGTTGGACGACCCGAAGATGGATTTGGCCAAACCGGCGAACATGGAGGTTCCTCAAACACTTGGTCGCGCAGGAAAAGGCGCCCGCGCACGGACGCTATCGCGAGACCTGCGATGTAGGGTTGGGCGGGTTGCTAGTCAATTAAGAGCCCTCATCGCGCCTGCGTCGCCAGCTCCACGAAGAAGCTGACTGCAAGCCGCCGATAGCCCCCAAGATTAAAGCTGTGCTTCGAGCCAATCCTGGATCTGGCCGCGCGGCGCGGCGCCGACCTTTTGCGCGGCAACCTCACCATTCTTGAACAGCAGCATCGTGGGAATACCGCGAACGCCGTACTTGCCAGGCGTTTCCGGATTTTCGTCGATATTGATCTTCGCCACAGTCACCTGTTCGCCGAGAGTGTTGCTGATCTCTTCCAGCGCGGGCGCGATCATCCGGCACGGTCCGCACCACTCGGCCCAGAAGTCGAGCAGTACGGGCTTGTCGGAGTTCAGGACGTCAGTGGCAAAGCTCTGGTCGGTGACGATCTTGGTGGCCATGGGAAGTGGCAAGCTCCTGTTTCGGGTTGACGGCAATATGGGGAGAGCAAACGCGAGCCTCAACCAGGCAATGCAATAAGTCGCGGTCCAGACGTATAAAGCAAAGCGACTTCAATGCTTCGGCCGGGGAAGATCACCGATAAGGCATCGCGGTACGCCTCCATCTGCGCCTGGTGACTGCGCGGCACCGTATTCCAATCGGCGGGCACGTGGCGCCCGGTCTTGAAGTCGACTACGCGAACGCGGTCGGGGGTGACCAGCAGCCGGTCCACCGTACCGGCAATCACCCGGCCATCGGGCAGCGTTGCCGCGATCGGAGCTTCGGCAAGCGCATCTTCGGCCCACAGGTCGGCAAATTGAGGGTCATCCAGCAGAGCGATAGCCGACGCGGCGATTCCCTCCCTCACGGCGCGATCTTCGACAGCCGCGGAACGCTCGAGCCACAAGGACGCCGCGGTGTAGCGGTCGGCGGCAGGAACGCCGGGAAGCCGTTCGAACAAGGCGTGGAGCAGGACGCCGCGCCGGGCGGCAGCACGCAGTTCGGGACCGGGCGGCGGTGAGGGCTCGCGATCCTCGGCCAATTGCGATGGGGCAAGCGGGCGCGGCGGGCGGCTCTCGATCGGCGCCGGCAGACGTAGCCAGTCGGGCAAAGGCGATGCCGAAAAGGTGGATTTGGGCCCTCGGCGAGCGAGCGTCTTGGCAGGCACCCTACCCCGCCATGTCAGGGCGCCGCTCTCGTCCGGCTCCGCGCCAAGCGAAGTCATGGCCGCGCTCGTGCGGGCGAACCAGCTATCCTCGGGCAGACCTCGACTGGGCATCACGCCGGAAACGACCAGATGCTCGGCAGCCCGGGTAAGGCCGACGTATAACAAGCGCCAATGCTCTTCCAGGTCGCGCTGCTTGGCGCCTGCAACGACTTCGGTGAAGGGTGAGGCCAATTCCTGTTTGCGCGGGCGGATCACTGGCACGGAGCCGCTCGGCGCAAGCGGCATCGCCACTGGCCCGTTCTTTTCGCCAAGATTGTTGGGGTCGGCTGTGGCGTCTGCCAAGATCACCACCGGTGCCTCCAGGCCCTTGGCACCGTGCACCGTCATTACCCGCACGGCGTTCGCGGGAGCGGAGGGATCCCGCTTGATCTCCACATCACCGGTGGCGAACCAGGCGAGGAAACGGTCGAGCGACGGCGTTTCGGCGCGCTCGAACTCGTGCGCGGAGGCGACAAGTTCGTCGATCGGATCCCGAGCAGCGCCGCCAAGCCGCTCCAGCAGGCGGCGTCGGCCATCCATGGGACCGGATAGGATCGTTTCGAGGAAGCGGGCCGGCGTGGTGTAGTCGGCCATGTTCAGCAACGCGACGAGCGCATCGCGGGCATGATTGAAATGCCCGCCGTCCTGATCGGCACGCGTTCGAAGGGCGGACCAAAGCCGCTGGTCGCCGCGCGGCTCGGCAAGGTCGAGCAGCTGCTCCTGCGTCCAGCCGAGCAAGGGCGAGACCAACAGATTGCCAAGCGTGAGGTCGTCCAAGGGCTGAACCGCAAAGCCGATGGCCGACAGCAAATCCTTGACGGCCAGCGGCGAGGCCAAATGCAAGCGGTCGATGCCCGCCACTGGCACGTTCTCGGCAAACAGTCGCGCCACCAGCAGCGACGCCAGCTCGCCGCGACTGCGCACCAGGATGAGGATGTCGCCCGCCGACAGTGGATGCCCGGTCGTGGCCAGCACCGGCGCATCGTCGAGCCATGCACGGATGCGCTTGGCCAGATGGGTGGCGAAACGTCGTGCCGGCTCGCCGATCCAACCCTCTTCGCCGCCCTCGTCGCGGTCGCTCTCGTCCGACTCTTCGGTGCCGAATGGTGGCCACAATTCGACGAGGCCAGGCCGGGTCGCGTGAAAGGCCCGGTGGAGGTTGGGTGCGTCGGGCAAGCCCATCTGCTCGGGACCGACCTCGGCGATGACCGCATCCACGACCTCCAGAATGGCCGGTGCCGAACGGAAGCTGGCGTCGATCGATAGGTCGCGGAACTCGCGGGCACGGGCCAGGTCGATAACCGAGCCGGACTGCTCGGCGGCATCTTCAGCGATCGCCCGGGCATCTGCGGCACGAGCGGCAAAAGCACGTCGAGCTTTCTCGAACTCGCCCGGATCGGTGCCTTGAAAGCCGAAGATCGCCTGCTTGAAGTCGCCAACCATGAACAAGGTGCGATGTGCTCCGGCGGCGCCTACGCCGGTGAAGAACTCCTCGCTCAGCGCGGTGACGATCGCCCATTGATCGGCGTTGGTGTCCTGGGCCTCGTCCACCAGGAGATGGTCGGTCCGTCGATCGAGCTTGTAGCGCACCCAATCGCCCATGCCCGGGGTGGCGAACAGGCGGCGGGTCCAGCGTATGAGGTCGTCGAAGTCGGCCACGCCAGCCGCCCGCTTGGCGCGGGAGTAAGCCTCGGCAAAGGCGGCCCCGGCGCGCAGGCCGGCGGCCTGAATGGCGGCAAGCTCGGCGCCGCGCTGGATGATCAGCAAAGCATCGATGTTCTCCGCCAGCGAGTCGCAATGCTCCTGGCTTTGCGAGTCGGCCTTGGTCAGGCCAACCGGCACCTTGCGCCGCTCGCCGGAGCCGATGAACACGATCGTGGCGAGTTCGGCCAATCCCTGGCAGCGCTCGGATGGCGGCAGCCTTAGCCAGGCATCGATCCGCTCGGCGACCGGCAGGGCGCTTTTCACCCCCCAATTCCGATGCGCCGCAGCAATGGCGTGGAGCAAGGCGCAATCAAAGCTGTCGTCCGAGCAATAATCCGCAAGCAGCTGGTCCACATCACCAGCCGGCAAGTTCATGACGTCGCGAAGCTTGCCCTCGATGTCCCCGAGAGCATGGAGCTCGGCCAATGCCTCCGGCGCACCCGCACATCGGCCAAGGTAGCGCTCGGCCTCGCGCTCACCCAGTCGGCGTGACAACGCTTGCAGATCGGCGATCAGCTGCGGGTTGCCCGGCTCCCCATCCGCCTCGGCGACCAGCGCCGCCAGCGTGCGCCGCGCCAGCATCTGCTGTTCCCGCCCCTCGATCGCCCGGAAGCCGGGCGTGATCCCCGCTTCAGCCGGAAAAGCGCCGAGCAGCGTTTGCGCAAAGCTGTGGATCGTCTGGATGCGGAGGCCGCCTGGCGCATCGAGCACCTGTGCGAACAGCCGCCGCGCTCGCTCGCGCATCGGCGGGGTTTGCTCCTCGCCCAGACTGAACAACTCCTGGTTGAGCAGATTATCCTTGAGCCGCACCCACCCGGCGAGGCGCGCTCCGATGCGATTAGCCATTTCCGCCGCGCCGGCCTTGGTGAAGGTAAGGCACAGGATGCTTTCTGGCCTCGCGCCGCCAAGCAGCAACTTCAACACCCGTGCGGTAAGGACCTGCGTCTTGCCGGTACCCGCGCTGGCGGACAAAGACGCGTGGATCTCCGGATTGGCGGCGGCGGCCTGATCGGGCTGAAGCGGGTGGAGCTGGTGGAAACGTGCCATGGTATGGGAACGTCCTAGCAAGTCTGGACGTGCTTCCCAACGGGCGGTTCGCACGTTTATGCGGACGATTGGCTTTCAGGAGGAGTTTGCAGTGACGGAGCAGAAGGACAGCGCAGCGAGCACGGGTGATGCGGCGGAGAAGGCCGAGGCAGACGGCCCTCGCTTCAAGACAGGTTTGGCGGTCGGCATCGGATCGGCGGCGATCGTGGCGGCGCTGATGTATGCACGGTCGGGGCGCGCGAGGAAGAAATAGGCGCTCCTTGCGGCGGCTCTCTCATTCCCGCCCGTACCATTCCTCCAGGCGCATGAGCTGATCGTAGTCGCCATATGGGGCGAAGGCGGGGTGGAGCTTGGCCGTAAACGGTTCGGCTCCCGCCAGGTATTTGGCGACGAGTTCCGCAAAGGCTGCCTCGGTTCGTGCGAGGAAGTCGGGCGAGCCGATCTTGCCATCCAGCGACGTGCGCTTGCCGAACTTTTCTTTGTCCTTGGCCAGCGACCAATATTCATGCGCGCCGGGCTTGCCGGAGATGCCTTCGAAACCACCTGCCTGGGCAAGCAGCCCCAGTAGTCCCAATTGCAGCGCAAAGCCGGACTCGACGGCCTTGTTACTCGGTGCCTTGCCGGTCTTGTAGTCGATCACCGCAAGTCCACCATCGGAAAGGCGATCGAAGCGGTCGACGCGGCCGCCCAGCTCGACGCCCGCCACCTGGGCCTTGCCCCAACGCTCGGCGGCGAGCGGCTTGCGGCCGTCGACTTCGTCCTTGCGGACCTGCTCGGCGACCCAGTCGATTGCTTCCAGCAGGCGCGGTTGCCACAAAGTGCGGAGCATCGGATGGAGCGAACCGTCACGCAGCAGCGCCTCGGCACGCGGTCGCAAGGTGTCGGGATTGCAGTCGTCGTCGGCGAGCCACTGTTCGAGCACCTTGTGCACCGCCGTGCCCTTCCACGCGGCGGTATGGTCAACATCGACCGCATCAAGTGACGGCAATCGCAGGATCGCGCTGGCGTAGAAGGCAAACGGATCGGCCTTGAGTCGATCGACGCTGGTGACGGAGATCTTGCGCGGTCGTTGCGCTGCGGTGGGCACCGGCTGCGGACGTGCGGCAGGGCGATGCTCGGCCGGGGTGTCGATCGCCAGCGCCCAGCGCTCCAGCGGCACATCACGGACGAGGCCCCCCGTCATCGCCTGCAGCCTCAACAAAAGCCGTGATGCTACCGTAGGCGATCGCCCGTCCCGGCGGGCGCGGGTCACGAGCACGCGGCGAGCGCCCAGCGCACTGGCGAAATCATGCGCCGAAAGACCGATCCGAAACTCAAGGCCAGGGAGGCCGAGGTTGGCGCGGATCTTCGGCGCCAGCCAGGGGTCGGGTTGCGGCAGAGCAGGCCAGCTACCTTCGTTGAGGCCGCCGAGGATCATCAGGTCGGCTTGCTGCAGCCTGGCCTCGAGCAGGCCGTAGATGGCGATACGCGGGTGACCGCCATAGGCCGGCCTGACGGCCACCGTGTCCAGCAACTGCCGCAGCAAGGGCACGCTGTCTTCGGGCGTAATCGGTTCGGCAGACGCGGGTGCGGTTTCCAGGCCCTCCAACAGCTCGGCGGCGGCGCGCCCTTCCGTGCCGCTCCACGCGCCCCCACCGGCCATGTCCGACACCAGGCGTCGAAGCGCGGCGGCGAACTCGGCGATAGGTAAAGGGTAGGACAGCGCATCGTCCAAGCCGGCGAGTGCGGGCCGAAGTAATCTCCATGCCGCGCCGCAGCTCCGATGACGCTTGTCGGCATCCTTGGTGGCGCAATGCGCGTCGAGTCCGGCAAGACCGCCAGCGGGCCGTGGTCCGCGCAAGGCGAGATCGAGATTTCGGGCGGCATCAAGCCAGGTCTGGCGGTCGCCTGCGCCAACGAGGGGATGCTTGACCAGTGCTAGGGTTGCGACCGGAGCAAGGCGCTCGGCCCCGGCAGAGGCGATGGCAAGCAGCAGCGTACCGATAGGCGTCTGAGCCAATGGCTTGCCGGCGCTGTCGTCGGCCTGGATGCCCCATCGTGCGAGCAGAGCCGACACGCGGGCGGCCAGCATGCGATCGGGTGTCACCAGCGCGGCCGTCTTGCCCGGCACCTCGGTTGCTCCGCGAAGGGCGATAGCGATGGCTTGCGCTTCGGCGGCCGGGTCCGCCAGTTCGATGGTTCGCACGCCCGACAAGCGCCGCTCGGTCGGCGGGAGGGTCGCCCAACGATCGGTGAAGGCGGCCGCCGCCATGGCGTGCGCGACCGCGCGGCCGCGCACCGCCGAGGCAGCGCCAAGACCGGAACGGCGCCAAGGGCGAACCTCGGCCCGCGAAAACCCCATGCGATCGAGCAAACGCTTGAGATGAAATTGTGGATGGGTCTCCTCGCCGCGGCCATTGTCGTCGGGACCAAGCGCGTCCCATTGCTCCTCGTCCATGACGTTGGCAAGCGACAGGCCGGGAAAGACCACGCTGCCCCCCGGCATTTGCGCCACGCGGGCGAGCAAGGCAGCGATTGCCGGCGCGGCGCTGGTGATTCCGGCTGCAACGGTGAAGCCAGCCGGAGGTTTGTGTGCCCAGCGCTCGGCACAAGCGCGGAGCAGCCGGTTGCGGCGGTCGGCAAGGTCGATCTGGCCAGCCGCGGCAAGCTCGCGCGGCCATTCGTCAAGCAAAGCGCGCAGCCGTTCAAGCGAACGCTGCCAGTGCGCGGCTAGCTCCGGAGCGTCTGCCACCGCATCGGTCAACGCGCTTGGGTCGAGTTCTTCGATCAACAATGCATCGCGGGTTCGGGCCAGATCCGCGGCCAGGCGCATGGCTTCCGCAGCGCCAATCTCCGGCATCTGTCGCCGAACCAGCCGCATCAGCGCGAGCAGGCGTGGCAAAGGCTCCATTGCCGGCGGCACGGGATCGCCCTCCCCGGCCGGATCGAGGGCGCCACCGATGCGATCGTCAAGTTCTGGGTCGCCAATGGCAATCAGGCGCGGCAGCACCAGCCCGCCTTCGCTCAGGCGAACGAACGCTTCAGTGACGGTGCGCACGGCGCGATTGTTGGGCAGCAGGATGCGGCCTCGCGCCAGCCCGAGCGGCTCCCCGCCATGTTCCGCGATCAGCCCCGCCGCGAGCGCATCGGCGAAACTACGATGCACGGGAATGGTGAACAGAGCCGGCCTAGCCGGGCCGGCCGCCAAGCCGGTGTCAGGCAATGCTTAGCGCCAACTCGGTCGCGGCGATGGCGGGCGGCGTGCCGACATCGAACCACAAGCCTTGATGCACGGCGCCAAAGCAGCGTCCGGCCTTGATCGCGCGGTCCCACAGGATATTGGTCGAGAATGGGCCTGTCGGCGCATCGTCGAGCATCGATTTCCGAAGCATCTGAATGCCGGTGTAGACGAAGGGCGCAACCCGTCCCCGCGCTTTGCGGCGAAGGCGGCCAGCGGTGTCCATGTGGAAGTCGCCCATGCCGCCATGATTGCCAGCACGGTCCTGGGGCACCAGCAGCAGCAAGGCATCCATCTTGTCGTCCTGCCAGTGCGAGGCAAGCAGCTTCAAGCTGTCACTCGGGCCATCGATCCACAAATTGTCACTGTTGACCGCCAGGAACGGATCGCAATCGATCAGCGGACGCGCCTTGACCAACCCGCCCCCAGTTTCCAGCAGCTCGTTGCGCTCATCGGAGATTGCAACTTCAAGACCGATATTCTTGCGGCGCAAATGGGCCTCAAGCGAGTCCGCAAGGTAATGAACGTTGACCACCACCTTGGCGACCCCAGCGGCGCGAAGGCGATCAAGCACATGGTCGAGGAGCGGCTTTCCAGCGACTTCCACCAGCGGCTTTGGCCGGGTGGCGGTCAGGGGTCGCATACGCTTCCCCAGACCCGCGGCCATGACCATCGCACAGGTGGGCACCTCCGCGCTGATTGCCGGGCGTAGCCGTAGACTGCGGTGAACTTCGCTCATCGTGGGTCGCTCCAGGCGGCGGCGCGCTGTTCGGGTGGCACGTGTTTGTCGAACCATGCGCGAACCGGTTCCAGACCGGGTTGCGCCAAGTCACGTTCGAGCAGGCCCCACATGCGCGGCTGGAAGCCGGTGTAATGCGCCTTGCCGTCACGTTTCCAGAGGCGGCAGAATACCCCAAGAATGCGGGTGTTGCGCTGTGCGGCGAGGACCCAATAGGCTCGCTCGAAAGCAGCCGGTGCACTAGTTGCGCCTATGTAGCGGTCGAGCATCGCCCGCTCCACGGCAGGCGAGACGTCGCGGCGGGCGTCTTCGAGCACCGAGCACAGGTCGTAAGCCGGGTGGCCGGCGACCGCGTCCTGAAAGTCGAGCAGGCCGAAGTGGGCCACGCCTTCCCGGCCAGCGACCAGCATGACATTTTCGGCATGGTAGTCGCGCAGCACCGTCACCGGACCAAAGCCGTCGGACGCAACCGGCGCGAGCGCCTGCTCCCAGGCGGCTCGAAAGCCGTCACGATCGATCTCGAAGCCGAGCGCAGGCGCGTACCAATCAGGGAAAAGCATGATCTCGTCGAGCCATTGCTCAAGCCCATGTGGCTTGAGGCCGGCCATCGGGGCGTGGGCATGAAGATGGACCAGCACGTCGGTGGCGAGCGCATACATGCGATCCTCAGCGTCCGGGGAACCGTCTAACGTCTCCCGCAGCCGGTCGTCACCAAGATCGTCGAGCAGCAACAGCCCGTGATCGAGATCGCGGGCCAATATGGCTGGGGCCGACAATCCGACCTCCCCCAGATACTCGGCCACCGCGATAAACGGCCGGGGATCCTCGTGCGGCGGCGGCGCGTCCATCAGCACCGCTTGCCGGGTGTCGCCATCGTTCACCCGGAAGTATCGCCGAAACGATGCGTCTCCCGCGAGCGGGGCGATGCTTGCTCCGCCCCAGCCCGCCTTTTGCAAGAATTCAGCGGCAGCGGCGGGCGGGGTCATCGGAGAGGCCATCGGTCTTCCCATGCCGCCGGCACCTGCACTGTCAACTCTCGTGCGCCACCCGGAGCGAAATCAAGCCGCAGGGCGAGCGCCTCAGGCCATGCTCCAGCTCCCGCCCTCTCTGGCCATTCGACGAGTAGCGCCCCGCCTTCGAGGGCCGTCTCGAGCCCAATTTCATCCAGCTCGGCCGGGTTCTGGATGCGATACAAATCGGCATGCCAGATGGGCAGCGGGAGGTCGTCATATGGCTGAACGATCGCGAACGTCGGGCTGGGCACCTCACCAGCATGGCCGGAAGCGTGCAGGATCGCGCGGGCAAGCGCGGTCTTTCCCACGCCAAGGTCGCCGGACAGGGTAATGACGTCGCCGGGCCGAAGCGCTTGCGCCAGGTCCGCGCCGATCGAAACGGTCGCAGCCTCATTGGCGAGCAGGATCATGACGGCTGGCGCGGAATGGTCATGGTGACTTGGGTGCCCACGCCCGGGCGAGAGCTCAGCTCCACCCTGCCGCCATGCGCTTCGATGAACTGGCGGGTGAGCGGCAGACCGAGGCCCAGTGCCGCCTCGCCGCCGCGATTGGCACCGATTCGCGTAAAGCGGTCGAAGGCGCGCTCCACATCCTCCGAAGCGATGCCTGCTCCATTGTCGATCACCACAATCCGCGCTGCTGATTCGTCGCCGTCCGCGCCGACCTGCACTCGTCCGCCCGCGTCGGTGTAGGCGATGGCGTTGCGGAGCACATGTTCCAAGCTTTCACGTATCCTGCGAGCGTCCCCCATGATCACGCCAGCCGAGGGGTCGACGGCGCGGTCCAGGGAAAGCTGCTTGGCCGTTGCTGCGTCGGCCATGCTCTCGATCACGCTTCGTACGAGCCCTCCCAGGTCGATGCGCTCGTGCTCGATCGGCACGCCGCGTTTCTCGCTCTGGGTGAGGTCGAGCACGTCGTCGATCAGCTTGGACAAGCGCTCCACCGCCGACAGGATTGCGGCGACGTAATCGGCCGCTGCGGGAGCGAGCTTGCCGGCATAGCCAGCCGCCAGCATCTGCGCGAACCCGCCGATGCTGGTCAGCGGCGTACGCAGTTCGTAGCTCATGTTGGCAACGAAGTCGGTGCGCACGCGGTCGACCTCTTCCAGCGCCGTGGTGCGCTCGCGCAGGGCTGCCTCGATGCGGGTGGAGTCGGTCACGTCGACCATGGTGAAAAGCGCATTGCCGTCCGGCAGAGGCACGGCGGCGAACTCGAAATGGCGGCCATCGACCATCGACAAGCGCCCGCTCCCCTGTCGACGCTCGGTCGTGGCGGTGCGGATCAGTTCGCGCAGCTGGGCGGCGGCGGTTGGATTGACCAACCTCTTGGCCATCGCGGGTACCAGTTCATCGACCCGGGGGTGCTCGCCAAGCCAGCTTTCGTCCAGATCCCAGAAACTGCAAAAACGCCGGTTCCACAGGTAGAGCCGCCCGTCGCTGGCGAACACCGAGATGGCTTCGAACAGATTGTCGAACGTGGCGGTGCGCACGCGAAGCAAGGTGTCCCGCGCGGAGGCGAGGCGGACCTGTTCGGTGCGATCTTCGAAGATCAGGCGAAGACCTCCGTCGGGAAGCGGCTGGCCAACGACGCGCAGGTGATCACCATTTGCGAGGATCCATTCCTCCTCGATCACCTCGTCGGCGGCGTTGAACCAGTTCCGGCGCTCCGCTTTCCATTGAGGAAAGTCCCGCACTTCGGGGAGGCGGTGGTTTTCGCGCATGCGTTCCAGCACGCGGTCGAACTCGGGCTCCTCGTGGAGCCATTCGGAGTCAAGCTGCGCCATGATCGCGAAGGGTTGATTGAAGAAGGACAGGCGACGATCGGCTTCGAACTGGACGGCGCCAGCGGTCATTCGGTCGGATAACTCGCGCTGGGAAGCGATGAACCGCGCAAGTTCGATCTTGGCGTCCTCGAGTTCTTGAATATCGATCGCGAAGCCGGCCACCGCCCCGCTGGCGAGCGGCACATCGACCAGTTTGAGCATGCGACGCTCGCCATTGATCGTGGCGGGCTGATGACGCTCGTACAACTGGCCGGACTGCAGCGCGGCCGTCGCGCCGGCACGGGCAGCATCATCGCCCGTCGCATCGATCAGTTCGGATCCGCGTGCGATGACCTCGGCGGCGTTGCGACCTTCCACAGCGGACACGAAGGCGCTGTTGACCAGCCCAAGCGAAAGGTCGGGTCCGCGGTACCACATGGGAAACGGCGCCGCCTCGATCAGGTGGGTGAGTGCATCAAGCGCGGCCTCGGTCTGGCGAAGTCGGCGTGAGACCGCGGCCTTCTCCGCTTCAACAGCGCTGGTGTCGAACAGCCACAACAGGATGGTGCCCGGATTGGCGGGCGGCGGCGCCGGCCCACCGCGCACGTCGATTACCCGTGCCGATCCGGCGATGCGAACCGAACGGGAAATCCGCTCGCCGGAGAGCGAACTCGCCTGCACTGCCTCCGTCAGAGCGAGAAGGTCGGCCACTTCCAGTCCTCGGCCGTCCGCTGCAAGTTCGTCGATCCGAGCGGGAGTGCCTTCCAGGCCAAGTTCCCGCATCAGGCGATCGTCCGCCTCGATCCGCCCGTCCGCCTCGACCAACAAGGGTCGCGCCGGCGCCGCAGCAAGCAGCCCGGCCAGCGTCCGAGCCGCCTCTTGAACAGCAGCAGCGCGCGCAAGGCGGCGAGCGGCGAACAGGGACAAGGCAAGTGCGATCACTAGCCACAGGGCGGCTATGGCGAAGGTCGCCATCCCAGCCCGCTCCATCCCTTCGATCATCAAACGCTGCCCCGCATGGCCTAGTCATAGGCTGCAAGCAGGTCCCGAACCAAGGAGCAAAGTAGACCTCAGCGAAAGTCCTCGGACCCCGACGTTCCCGAACAGCTAATCTGCGGAACGGCACACAAGGAAAAAGGGCCGCCGGGTTGCCCCAACGGCCCTTCGTCAAGCGTCCGATCTAGTCGATCAGTAGCGGTAGTGATCCGGCTTGAACGGACCTTGCTGGCTGACTCCGATGTAGGCGGCCTGCTTGTCGCTCAACGTGGTGAGCTTCACGCCCAGCTTCTCGAGGTGGAGCGCGGCAACCTTTTCGTCGAGGTGCTTAGGAAGGACATAGACGTCCTTGCCGTACTTCTCTCCGCCTTCCCAAAGCTCGATCTGTGCCAACACCTGATTGGTAAAGCTCGACGACATTACGAAGCTTGGGTGGCCGGTGGCGCAACCCAAATTGACCAAGCGGCCCTTGGCCAGAACGATGATCTTCTTGCCGTCTGGGAACTTGACCTCATCGACCTGTGGCTTGATCTCGGTCCACTGCATGTTGCTGAGGCCCGCGATCTGGATCTCGCTGTCGAAGTGACCGATGTTGCAGACGATCGCCATGTTCTTCATCGCGCGCATGTGGTCGAGCGTGATGACGTCCATGTTGCCGGTGGCCGTGACGAAGATGTCCGCGCGGGTGGTGGCCTCCTCCATGGTGACGACCTCATAGCCTTCCATCGCCGCCTGAAGCGCGCAGATGGGATCGACCTCGGTCACCAGCACGCGGGCGCCGCCATTGCGCAGCGACGCCGCCGAGCCCTTGCCGACATCGCCGAAGCCGGCAACCACGGCGACCTTGCCGGCCAGCATGACGTCGGTGGCGCGGCGGATGGCGTCGACCAGCGACTCCTTGCAGCCGTACAGATTGTCGAACTTGGACTTGGTCACACTGTCGTTGACGTTGATCGCCGGGAACGGCAGCTTGCCCTTCTTGCTAAGCTCATAAAGACGGTGAACGCCGGTGGTCGTCTCTTCGCTGACGCCCTTGATGGCGGCGACCGTCTTGGTGAGATAACCCGGACGCTCCTTGAGGAAGCGCGTCAGTGTGGCCGCGAACACTTCTTCTTCTTCGTTGCTCGGATCGAACAGCGTCTCGCCCGCTTCCACGCGCGCGCCCCATAGTGCGAACATGGTGGCGTCGCCGCCGTCGTCGAGGATCAGGTTGCAGGTCTGACCGTCGCCGTTCTTTTCCCAATCGAAGATGCGGACGACATAGTCCCAATATTCTTCCAGCGTCTCGCCCTTCACGGCGAACACCGGCACGCCGGTCGCGGCAATAGCGGCAGCGGCATGGTCCTGCGTCGAGTAGATGTTGCACGATGCCCAACGCACGGTGGCGCCCAAGGCGGTCAGCGTTTCGATCAACACCGCGGTCTGGATGGTCATGTGCAGCGATCCGACGATGCGCGCGCCGGTCAGCGGCTTGGTCGTGCCGAACTCCTGCCGCAGCGCCATAAGGCCGGGCATCTCGGTTTCCGCAATCTCGATCTCCTTGCGGCCGAAGTTGGCAAGCTCAAGGTCCTTGACGAGATAATCGCGCTCAAGCGTCTGGGTGGCCACGAAGAAGTCTCCAAGATGAAGTAAGGGCCGCAAGGCGAAACACCGCGGCCGATCGCCGGCGCAAGTAGCGCGATCCAGGATATAAGGAAAGCTTTATATGATGAATTTGGTGGGTGAGAAAACTGTTCGCGAGCAACCCTAGGCGGCGCCGCTCTCACTTGAGAGCAAGCGCGGATCTACGCCTTCGCTGCGAAAGGCCGCTTCCCAGCGCTCGTCCGCCGGTGTGTCGAACAGGATCGAAGGCTTGCCGTCGCAGGCGAACCAGCCGTGACGGGTCATCTCTTCCTCCAACTGACCACCCGCCCAGCCCGCATAGCCAAGCGCGGAAATCCATTGGCTCGGTCCGCGGCCCTCGGCGATCGCACGCAGCACGTCGATGGTGCCGGTCATGACGCAGAGGACGCCGTCTATTCCGTTGACTTGCACCGTATCTTCCCCGCCCCAATCAGGGGAATGAAGAATGAAGCCGCGACCGGGCTCCATGGGGCCGCCATGGTGAATGGCCGTGTCCGGCGCGCCGCCGGGATCGATCTCGAGTTGTTTCAGCAAGCTGCGGAAGCGGAGGCCGGCCCGCTTGTGGCTGATGCCGATGCCCACTGCACCGTTCTCGTCATGCACGCATACGGCTATGACAGCTCGCTCGAACCGTGGGTCGGCCATGCCAGGCATCGCCAGGAGAAGCTTGCCGGAAAGAAAAAGCGACGGGGACATGCGACGTCTTTGACTCATGGAGGCAGCCCGCGGCAAGCCTTGTGAGCCCCTGCTCGCGCCTTTATGGCCCCGAACCAAGCCTCAAAAGGAGAATCTCGTGACCATTCAGATCGGCGACACCCTGCCCGACGTGCCCCTGACGCTCGCCACCATCGAAGGGCCCCGCCCGACCAGTACGAGCGAGTTCTTCGCCGGCAAGAAGGTCGCCTTGTTCGCGGTCCCCGGTGCCTACACTCCGACCTGCTCTGCCAAGCACTTGCCTTCGTTCGTTGAGAAAGCCTCGGACCTCAAGGCCAAGGGCGTCGACACTATTGCCTGCACTTCGGTCAATGACGCCTTCGTGATGGCTGCTTGGGGACGTGACCAGGGAAGCGAGGACATCACCATGCTCGCCGACGGCAATGGCCAGTTGGCGGATGCGCTGGGGCTGAGCATGGACGGCGCCAAGTTCGGCATGGGCACGCGCAGCCAGCGCTATGCGATGATCGTCAATGATGGCGTGGTTGAACAGCTCAACGTCGAAGCACCCGGCGAGTATAAAGCTTCGAGTGCGGAGACCCTGCTCGAGCAGCTGTAACTTACATCAGCTAGAATTTCGTCGACTGTCCGCGTCCCTTCGCCGCGAGGGACGCAACAGCCGTGCGTCATGAACGTTGGACCTCTCAGAACGCTTCTTACCAAGCATTTCAGGAGATTTCAGCGTGGCGAACAGCAAGAACACGACTTCGGGCACTAGCAACAACTACGAGGCCCGCACCGATTTCGATGGCGGCCGGGACAATGGCCGGAGCGAACTTCGCGAAACACGCGGAAGTTATGAAGGCAATCGCACCGGCTTCATCGAGGGCGCCCGCTCACGTCCGGTGATCGCCGCAGCGGCGGTGACCGCCGTTGCTGCTGCCGGTGCGTACCTTTGGTCCAAGCGTTCGTCTTCGGCAGGTTCGCAACCCCTGATGCGTTGGGGCCAGAGCGACTCCCAGGCGACCGGCTATGACAGCGCAACGGCGGCTTCCACATTCGACAAGCAGGCGGCGTCCAGCTTCGACAGCGCTTATGCGCCTGAACTCGAGACCGCGTCGGCAAGTCCGAGCAGCAGCGCCGGCATTGGCGCAGGTACCGGTGGCGCGAGCCCAAGCGACTTGCAGTCGTCCATCAACAGCGGCGTAAGCGGCGACTTTGGCAGCGGTAGCGGAAGCAGCAGCGACCTTGGCTCAGGCAGCAGCAGCAGCCTTGGCGGCGGCACCGGAAGCGGCAGCAACATCGGTAGCGACCTTGGCGGCACCAGCGGCGGCAGCGGTTTTGCCGGGAGCACTTCCGGAAGCGCCAGCAGCGACGTGGGGAGCCAGACCAGCGATCGCGGCAACACTGGCCTCGATGAAGTCAGCAAGTCTGAGACGAAGTCGGGTTCGGTCGCCTACGGCGCCTGATCTCGTTGAAGAACAGGAACTCGGGAGGGGCGCTTGCGGGCGCCCCTCTTTGCATTCGCTAATATCCTTGAAGGACCGTCAAATGGCCGCAGCACTTAAGCCCATCAGCCAGCAAAACGTAGTGATCACCGGCGCATCGAGCGGCATCGGCCTGGCCACTGCCAACCGCTTGGCTTCACGCGGTGCAAAGGTGGTGCTCGCTGCCCGCAACAGCGAGGCGCTGGACGCCGCGGTCGTGGCGATCCGCAACAAGGGCGGCATTGCCACCTCGCTCGATCTGGACGTCGCCGACGAGGGCGCGGCGGAAGAACTTGCCGCGAAGGCCATCGAGGCGTTCGGTGGGTTCGACACGTGGATCAACGATGCGGCTGCCGCGCTCTACGCACCGCTTGAGCAGGTCTCCTTGGCCGAGCACCGCCGCGTCTTCGACGTCGGTTACTTCGGCTTGGTGCAGGGCAGCATGGTCGCTGCCCGGCACCTCAAGCAGAAAGGCGGCGCGCTGATCAACGTGGGCTCGGTCCTGTCCAATCGCGCGATCCCGCTTCAAGGGCCTTATTGCGCGATGAAGGCCGCCGTGATGCAGTTCACCGACGCGCTGCGGATGGAACTCGAGCGCGATGGCTCGCCCATGTCGGTGACGCTGATCAAGCCGGCCGCGATCGACACGCCCTATCCCGAGCACGCGCGGAACAAGTTGTCCGCGCCGGCCCGCTTGCCGCAGCCGTTGTACGACGTGGAGTTGGTGGCCAAGGCAATTGCCTTCGCGGCTGCGCATCGCCGACGCCAGTTGATCGTAGGCGGCGGTGGGCTCGCGCTGACGACGCTCGCGCCGTCTCTGCCGCGTCTGGCGGACAAGGGCATGGAGCTGCTTGGCGGAGAAGTGGCGCAGACCACGACGGTGCCGCCGGGTGCGGGCACGTCCGACAATCTGTTCGAAGCGCGCGAGGACGGCCGCACCGAAAGCAACCAGCAGCCCTTTACCCGCCAGACTTCGCTTTACCTCGAAGCGCAGATGCATCCAGTGGCGGCGGCGGCGATCGTCGGCGGCGCAGCAGCGCTCGTTGGCGGCGCGGCTTGGATGCTGACCCGGCGCGATGAGGATATTGGCACGCGCGACGCACAGCGCCGGATCATGGCTGCGGGCGCTTTCGCCGAGTGAAGGCGCTCCCCCGCCGAAAGCAAAGCTAGTGCGTCAAAAACGCGGCGAGCGTGTCGCCTAGCGCGCCCTCGGTGACAGACGTCATGTGCGTGCCGGGAACTTCGCGGTAGATGGCACTTGGCAGCCGCGCAGCGAGGTCGGGGGCGGAGCCATTGTCCTCGTCCTGCGCTCCGCAGACCACAAGCGTCGGCATGGTGAATGCGCCTAGCCAGTTCATGAACACGTCTTCGAAGCTTTCGAGCAACAGCCGCGCAGCCTCGCGATCGACCTTCTGGCTCTTCATGAACTGGATTGCCAGCCAATGGGGGTCGCCGCGGGGTGCAGTGTCGAACTGCGCGATAGTATCGAGAAAGAAAGTCCGCCGACGCGCCCAATTGGCCAAGCCCTCAACGCCCATACCGCCCAGGATCGAACTGCCCGGCCGCAGTCCCTCGCCCACCGCCTGAACGGTGGTACGCGCGCCAAGCGAGAAGCCGCCAAGGTCAAAGTCGGTGATTGCCAAATGTGCCAGTAGCTCACGCAGGTCCCGCGCCAGCACGCCCGACGGGTAAGCGGCGGGATCATGCGGCTTGTCCGAAGCGCCATGCGCGCGCAGGTCGGGCATGATCACGCGGCGTCCGGCAGCAGCGAGCTTCGCCGCATGGCCGAACTTCACCCAGTTCATGATGGCATCGGAGAACAGGCCGTGGAGCAGCACGACCGGCCGCCCGGTGCCGAGCTCATGATAGGCCAAGCCGACGCCGTCCGACGCGGTCCAGCGATGGACGGTGAGCGCCGTCATTGCGGGACGGACTCGCCCGCATCCGCCCAGCGCTTGGCGAGAAGGTCATAATCGTCGGAGCGCTGACGCGGCAAATGGCGTGTGTCGAGCCAGGCTTCGTGGATATGCTCGGCTCCGAAGTGGTGCGTGGGGATGAACCGGGAAGGATCATCGAACGCCGCCACGGTAAGATCCATCTTGTCGGTTTTGGTACGGTAGCGAAAACCGAGGGACGTTCCACAGGTAGCGCAGAACGGTCGCTGCGCGATGGCAGAACTGTCGTACCAGTCCGGCTCTACGTTCCATTGCACTCCCGCTTGCGGCAGACCGATCATCGCGAGGCTGATGTTGCCGCTCGATCGCTGGCACATCCGGCAGTGACACAGATAAGCGTCGAAGTTATCGACTTCAGCGGTGAAGCGGATGCGCCCACAAGCGCAGCCACCGGTGAGAGCATCAGCCATTAGTCTGCCTTTTTAAGGTGCCGCCGCCCGAGCAACTCGGCAATCTGCACCGCATTGAGGGCTGCGCCTTTACGTAGATTGTCGCTGACGACCCAGATGTTGAGTCCGTTCTCGACAGTGGGATCCTCGCGCACGCGGCTGACGAAGGTGGCATAGTCGCCGACGCACTCGACCGGGGTCACATAGCCGCCGTCCTCCTGCTTATCGACCAGCATGATGCCAGGAGCCTCGCGCAGGATGTTGCGGGCTTCTTCGGCGCCGATCTCCCGTTCGAACTCGATGTTGATGCTCTCGGAATGACCAACGAACACCGGCACCCGCACGCAGGTCGCCGTCACCTTGATCTTGGGATCGAGGATCTTTTTGGTCTCGACCACCATCTTCCACTCCTCCTTGGTCGACCCGTCGTCGAGGAAGTCGTCGATGTGCGGGATGACGTTGAAGGCGATCTGCTTGGTGAACTTCGACGGAGCCGTGGCGTCGCCGACGAAGATGTTTCGCGATTGCTCGAACAGTTCGTCCATGCCCGCTTTGCCGGCGCCGGACACCGATTGGTAGGTCGACACGACCACGCGCTTGATCACCGCCGCGTCGTGCAAGGGCTTGAGGGCGACCACCATCTGCGAAGTCGAGCAGTTCGGATTGGCGATGATGTTGCGCCGCGTGTAGCCCGCGATCGCTTGCGGGTTCACTTCCGGCACGACCAAAGGAACGTCCGGGTCCATCCGGAACAACGAGCTGTTGTCGATCACGGTGCAACCTGCCGCGGCCGCCCGCGGCGCATGCAGACGGCTTCCTTCCGAACCGATGGCGAACAACGCCATGTCGAAGCCCGTGAAGTCGAAGTGCTCGAGGCTTTGGACCTTCAGCTCGGTGCCGCTGTCGCCGAAGTCGATGATCGACCCCTGCGATCGGGAACTGGCGACGGCCACGACCTCGTCATAGGGAAACTGACGCTCGGCCAGAATCTGCAAAATCTCGCGACCGACATTGCCGGTGGCGCCAACAACGGCGACCCGATAACCCATGATGTATCTCCGACAAGTGCGTGTGTTGCTGGCGCGATATGGTGGGTAGGCCGGGGTTGTCCAGCCAAGCTTTGCTTCACCAGCTTTGGCGCTGATTGCCAAAGCTGCATTGAACCCTCCATACCCTGTGGCAGCAGGGGAATAAGAGCATGAAGCATCGCGCGTGGTGGTTGGCGTTGATCGTCCTCGCTTTGCTTGCGGCCATGGCCAGCCTGCGTGCGCTCAGTGCGCCCCCTGCCCTGCGGACCGCCAATCAGGCCGGCAAGTTCGATGCGGTGCGCGCGAAGGCGAGGTTGGCTCGCCTGCTTGGCGATCAGCGGCCGCACCCGTCGGACAGCGCAGCCAATGATCTGGTGCAAGCGCGGCTAGTGGCCGAACTTCGCGGCATGGGGCTTACCCCACGCATCGACACCCGCTTCACCTGCAACAGCAAGCCGGCCGGCAGCAGCCTGGAATGCGGACGCGTGCGCAACGTGCTTGCCACCGTAGGTCCAGCAGCCGGCAAGCATCTGCTTGTCGTGTCGCACTATGACAGCGTCCCCGTGGGACCTGGAGCAGGTGATGACGGCATCGGCGTAGCGTCGATGCTGGAGGTCGCTGGCCTCGTCAGAGCCCGCCCGCTCGCCCGGCCGGTGACCTTCCTGTTCAACGAGGGAGAGGAGCTTGGCCTGCTCGGAGCGCGCGCGTTTCTGGATGGCGACCCGCTGCGCGACAACGTCGACGCGCTGCTGAACGTGGAAGCCCGCGGCGTGCGTGGACCGGTCGCCATGTTCGAGACGAGCACACCCAACGCTGCGGCGGTCGCGCTTTATGCCGGGGCGGTCCGGCACC
This sequence comes from uncultured Sphingomicrobium sp., assembly GCA_964243335.1. Taxonomy (GTDB): domain Bacteria; phylum Pseudomonadota; class Alphaproteobacteria; order Sphingomonadales; family Sphingomonadaceae; genus Sphingomicrobium. The sequence goes on from CAXTED010000001.1 coordinate 718,120, forward strand.
CGACATCCAATAGCCTGGCGGTCAGCGCCTATCGCCTGATCCCCAATTCGACCGACGTGACCACTTTCGCCGAGAAAAAGTGGCTGGCATTGAACTTCGCGCCAACCGCGAATGAGACGCGTTACCACAGCGCCGGGGATGATCTGGCGGCGCTTAGCCCTGCAACGCTCCAACACATGGGCGACCAGTTGCTGGACATGACCGTGGCGCTCGGGACAGCGACGACGCCCCGCCAGGCGAAGGGCGACATGCTATTCACCGACCTTGGCGGGCGCACGATGCTCACATTGCCATTGTGGCTCGGTTGGGTGCTGGTCGCGGCGCTGATCGCGATGTTCACGATTGCGGCGTGGCGGCGGCGCGCACTGTCCGCAGTGGCCGCCATCATCGCCGTGGTCCTTGGCGGCACAGCCCTGGCGTGGGTCGGACTGTCGGTCGTTGGCGCGCTTCGGCACGGTCAGTTCTGGCGCGCGCACCAGGTGGTCAGCGAGGTTGCGGTTTACGCCGGGGTGATCGCCGCCGGGCTGCTCATTCTCGGATTGGTACGCCGGCTGGATGTGGCACAATGGCGCGCGGCGTTCTGGCTATCGTTCATGCTATTTGGAGTGGCCGTCGGCGTTGCCGCACCGGGCGGGCTGATCTACTACCTTATCCCGCCGTTCCTTGCCGCTGCGGGGATGCTTTGTGCGCGCTGGTGGCGACATGCTGAAGTGGCAGGCGCGCTGGCGGCGGCGCTGGCCCTGTTCCTGACCATGGGCTCCATGCTGGGCCTGCTCGGCGAGCTGTTCAACTCGGGTCCGCTGTGGATCCTGGCGATCGTCGGGTCATTGGTACTCCTGCCATGGCTCGTAGAGGCAGTGCCGCTGATGCGCTCGCTTTCCCGACGAAGCTTGCTGGTCGCAGCAAGCGCCTTGCCCCTGCTGGGCTGGACGTTCGCCGCCGCACAACCCGCTTATTCGGTAGACCGGCAACAGCAGTTCACGATCGAGCACATTACCAATCTGGCAAATGGCCGTGCAAGGTGGGGCATCGTCAACGACCGCGCGCCTCTGCCCGCCGCTTTCGGGACTCCCGCGAAGTGGCGCTTCGCCAAGGTGGCCTACTCGCCGCGAATGCGCTGGCAGGCCGACGCACCATCGGCTCCGGGTCCAACGACATCCGTGCAGGTGGTCGAACGGCAGAGCGCCAAAGGTGAACGACGCGTTCGCCTGCTTCTGCAAAGCCGCGGCGCGGACACGTTGACGCTGTCCCTTCCCGGCTCGGCTGGCGTTGTCTCGGCGGGACCGCCCGGGCGATTGCGAGCGATCCGATCCAAGGATGGCGGCAGGGTCAGCTTGTTCTGCGGTGGACGCGGGTGTGATGGAGCGATCATCGATGTCGTCATGCGCAGCGCAAAGCCGGTTTCCGTGCTGGTGGTCGGCCGCCGCTTCGGCTTGCCCAGGGCGGCCCAGACGTTGCTGGCGGCGCGTCCACCGTTTGCGCGCCCGCAATATGTGCCGGACTCGATGGTCTCAATGCGGCCGGTCGCTCTGTAGATCGGATCGGAACGAAAAAGGGCGCCGCACTCGGCGACGCCCCTTGTTCTTGCTTCCGAAGAAGGCCTTCAGCTCGCGGCGGGCGCCTTGGGCGCGTCGCGGCGGGGATCGCGGCGTTCGGCGATGCGGGCCGACTTGCCGGTCCGGCCACGCAGATAATACAGCTTGGCGCGGCGGACGGCACCACGGCGAACGACTTCAATCGAATCGATGCTTGGCGAGTACAGTGGGAAGACGCGCTCCACGCCCTCGCCAAAGCTGATCTTGCGAACGGTGAAGTTCGAATTGATCGTCTTGTTGGCGCGCGCGATGCACACGCCTTCAAAGTTTTGCACGCGGCTGCGGTCGCCTTCGGTGACCTTGACGCCGACGCGGAGCGTGTCGCCAGGACGGAATTCGGGAATGGCGCGGATATCGGTAAGGGCGGCCATCTGCTCGCGCTCAAGGATTTCGATCAGGTTCACGTATGTTCTCTTTCGTTTCGCGTCGCGCACCAGAGGGCGGTGCCTGCGATTCGCCCCCATGGCGATCGAACAGGTCAGGCCGCCGTAGCCGTGTGTCCTCCAAGGCGCGGGCGTGTCTCCACGCCGCGATCTTCGCATGATCCCCCGATCGCAACACTTCGGGGATCGTGCGTCCTTCCCAGCAAGCCGGTCGGGTGTAGTGCGGATACTCGAGAAGCCCCGTTTCGAAGCTCTCATCCTCTCCACTGCAGGCCGCGCCCATTACGCCGGGGAGGAGGCGAATGCAAGCATCGAGCAGGACCATCGCGCCTAACTCACCGCCGGATAGAATGTAGTCGCCCAGGCTTACGGGTACGATCCCCCGACCCTCGAAGATGCGCTCGTCGAAGCCTTCGAAGCGGCCGCACAACAATATCGCGCCGGGACCGATCGCCAGGTCGCGCACAAGGGCCTGTGTTAGCGGCGCCCCGCGTGGGCTGAGGGCCAGCATCGGGCGACCGTCGGCGACACTATCGAGAGCGGCAGCGAGGACGTCGGCCCGGAGCACCATCCCCGCTCCGCCGCCGGCCGGCGTGTCATCGACGCTCCGATGCTTGTCGATCGCGAAATCGCGGATGTTGCACGTTTCCAGCGACCATCGGCCCTCATCAAGCGCACGCCCGGCTAGCGAAACGCCAAGCGGCCCCGGGAACATCTCCGGGTAGAGCGTCAATACCGAAGCTCGAAAGGTCATCAGGTCCATCTCTTGAAGGTCAGCCCGCCGACACGATGACCGTCAACGACTCATAGTAGCCGACGGAAACAAACGGAACTCGCCTGTTGGCCGCTCATTGGACGCTCCATGACCGATGCCCCCTATGACTGCCTGATCATCGGCGGCGGCCCCGCTGGGCTGACCGCCGCCATCTATCTTTCGCGCTTTCTGCTCGACGTCCGAGTGGTGGACGCAGGCAACAGCCGCGCCAGCTGGATTCCGTGCAGCCATAATCATGCCGGCTATCCCGCAGGGATTAACGGCAAGGAGCTGCTGCAACTCATGCGCGACCAGGCGCAGAAATATGGTACCAAGATCGACAGCGGGCGAGTGTCCCGGCTGGAGCTTGGCGAGGACGGATTGTTCAGCGCCGAGTGGGGCCAAGGCACTCGGCAGGCACGCAGCGTGCTTCTCGCCACCGGCCTTACCAATCGCCGTCCACCCATGGACCCTGAGTTGCACGACGACGCCATGGCGGCAGGGCTCATCCGCTATTGCCCCATCTGTGACGGGTATGAAGTAACCGACAAGACGGTGGGCGTGATCGGATCTGGCAAGAACGGCGTCGGCGAGGCGATCTTTCTGCGAAGCTACACGGCCGACGTGACGCTGATCGCGCCCGACCGCACGCTTGACCTTAGCGCGGAGGAGCAGGAGCGCCTATCTGCGGCGGGTGTTCGGTGCGTCGATGGCCCAGCCGAAGCAGTGGGCGTCACCGGCAAATGCATCACGGTCGATACGGCGGAAGGCTTGCTGACATTCGACAGCGTCTACCCGGCGCTCGGCAGCGACACGCACACCCAATTGGGCGAAATGGTGGGCGCAACCTTGGCCGAGGACGGCTGTTTCCTGTGCGACGAGAAGATGCGCACATCGGTCCCCGGACTCTACGCGGCAGGAGACGTGGTGCACGGGCTGGACCAGATCAGCCACGCAATGGGCGAAGGCGGCCAGGCGGCAACGACGATCCGCAACGACCTGGCCGCGGCAAGCCCGATCTTGCGCGAGCCGATCATGAGCGAGACGAGGCTGGAAACCGCCGAAGCGGGAGACTGATTGCTCTCGGCAGAAGACGGGGAGCTAGGCCAAGAAGTCGGGATCTACCGTCACCGACCCGTCGCCAAGATCCGCGATCCCGGGCTCGAAAGGCACTAGCGACTTCTTGCCGTCCGGCTTGGCGATCTCCAGCAGGTCACCGGCTCCGAAGTTCTCGACAGCGACGACAACGCCGAGCGGCGTTCCGTCTGCATCCACGCAAGGTAAACCGATCAAGTCCGCGTGGTAGAACTCGCCTTCCTCCAGGAGAGGCAAGGCTTCGCGATCGACCTCGATCAGCACGCCGCGCAAAGCTTCCGCCGCGGTTCGGTCGTCAACGCCCGCAATGCGCGCGATCGCGCCCTTGGGCGTGTCCTTGATCGACTCGATGGCGCGCTCGACGCCGCCGACCAGCAGAACCTTGTGCATAGAAATGCTCGCAACCGAGTCCGCGAACAGCTTGAGGCGCAGCTCGCCCTGGATGCCATGGGCACCAACGATCGCCGCCAGTGTGACACGAGTGGTCATGCGCAGTTCCTCTCCGTGCTTGCGGGCAAGGTAGATGCGAAAAAGGGACGGAGGGCATAGATGCCGTGGCACCCAAGCTCTCCGTCCCCCACAGCGATCCCGCTTATTCGGCCTTTTCGGCACCTTCCGCGGGAGCGGCGTCTTCGGCACCTTCGACCGGGGCGGAGGCCGACTGGCCTTCGTTGGTCGCGTCAGCCGCCGAGGTGTCCGCATCAGCAGCTGGTGCTTCAGCCGGAGTGGCGTCAGCATCCGGAGCGGCGTCAGCATCTGGCGCCTCAGCGGCGGCTTCCTCGGCGACTACCGTGTCGGCAGCAGGCTCGTCGGCTACGGACGGCGCAGCTTCTGCCTCGGGCTCGGCAACTGGCGCTTCAGCAGCCGCGGGAGCTTCGGCCACGGCCTCAGGCTCAGGCGGAGCGGCAGGCTCTTCGACCGGAGCCGGCTCTGGCTCGGGAGCTGGCGGCGGTGCGGCGGCAGCTTCGGCGGCAGCAGCGGCAGCGGCTTCGGCCGCGGCAGTCGCCTTGCTCTCACGCTCCTCGACGCGCTCCTTGGCCTTGTCGCCCGGCAGACCCTTGGTGGGGTTGTTGCGGGCGGTGCGCTCGCGAACGCCGGCGGCATCCAGGAAGCGAGCAACACGGTCCGAAGGCTGGGCGCCGACGCTCAGCCAGTGCGTGGCACGCTCGTTGTCGAGCTTGACGCGCTCCGGGCTGTCTTTGGCCAGCAACGGATTATAGGTGCCGATCTTCTCGATGAAGCGGCCATCGCGCGGCGCGCGGGCGTCCGCCACGACGATGCGGTAATAGGGACGCTTCTTGGAGCCGCCGCGGGCAAGGCGAATGGAAATGGCCATGTTCTAGATATTCCTTGTGTTTAGATTGTTGTGGTTATTTCTTGCCGAACTTGTTGGAGCCCGGCGGCATTCCGAAGGGTGCGCCGCTGCCTGGCAGCCCCGGCATCCCACCGCCGCCGCCAGGTAGGCCGGGCATTCCGCCCATGCCGCCCAGCGCGCCTTCGATGCCGCCCTTGCCGAACATGGCCGCCAACTTGTTGAGCCCGCCCATCTTCTTCAATTTCTTCATCATGGTGGCCATGTCGCCGTGCATTTTGAGCAGCTTGTTGACCTCCTGAACGGTGGTGCCGCTGCCCTTGGCGATGCGGATCTTGCGTTTGGCATTGATCAGCTCGGGCTTGGCGCGCTCCTTGGCGGTCATAGACGACATGATCGCTTCCAGGTGGACCAGGGCCTTTCCGTCCTGCGCCTTGTCCATCGCGCCCTTCATGCCCTTCATTCCAGGCATCATGCCGGCGAGCGCGCCCAAGCCGCCCATGCGCTGCATCTGGCCGATCTGGCTGCGCAAATCGTCGAGATCGAACTTGCCCTTGGCCATCTTGGCCGCGAGCTTTTCCGCATCCTCGACCTTGATGGTTTCGGCAGCGCGCTCGACCAGGCTGACGACGTCGCCCATGCCCAGGATGCGGCCCGCGACGCGGCTCGGGTGGAACGCTTCAAGGGCGTCCAGTCCTTCCCCGGTGCCCGAGAACTTGATCGGACGGCCCGTGACCGCGCGCATCGACAAGGCCGCACCGCCACGTGCATCGCCATCCATGCGGGTCAGCACGACGCCGGTAAGGTCTACTTCGGCCGCGAACCCTTGCGCGACGTTGACCGCGTCCTGACCGGTGAGACTGTCGACGACCAACAAAGTTTCGCTTGGCGAGCTCGCCTGCGCGACCGCCTTCATCTCGCCCATCAGGGCGTCGTCGACATGGAGCCGTCCGGCCGTGTCGAGCAACAGCACGTCATAACCCTGCAATCGCGCCGACTGCAGCGCGCGCTTGGCGATCTCGACCGGCGACTGACCGGCCACGATGGGCAAGGTGTCGACGTTCGCCTGACGACCAAGCACCGCGAGCTGCTCCTGCGCAGCCGGCCGCGCCACGTCGAGCGACGCCATAAGCACCTTCTTGCGCTCACGCGTGGTTAGCCGCTTGGCCAGCTTGGCGGTGGTCGTAGTCTTGCCCGACCCTTGCAGGCCGACCATCATGATCACGGCAGGCGGGCTGACGTCGAGCCGCAACTCGCTCTCGTCCGCGCCGAGCATTTCGATCAATCCGTCGTGGACGATCTTGACGACCTGCTGGCCCGGCGTGACCGACCGCAGCACGTCCTGACCAACAGCACGCTCGGTAATCTGATCAACGAAATCGCGGGCCACCAGCAAGGCAACGTCCGCCTCAAGCAAGGCCACGCGAACTTCGCGCATCGCACCGCGCACGTCGGCCTCGCTTAGCGCACCGCGGCCGCGCAGCTTCTCGAAGACACCGCCGAGGCGGTCGCTGAGACTGTCGAACATCATCAAACTCCCAGGCTACAGCCGCGCCAACGCACGAAACGCCGGCGGGCGAAACCTCGCCGGCCAGCGTGCCCCGCGGGGCCGTGAATCAGTGCTGCGTAGCTAAACGCGAGGGAATGCTTAGCCCAGCAAGGGCTGAAAGCCAAGCCTCGTCAGTCGCGCGCCGGTCCCTTGCGCGGAGGACCGCCCGGGCCGCGAGGTGGACGCGGGCCGCGCGGCGGGGCGCCATCGGGCCGACGGGTAGAGGATGGCGGCGGCCGCACGGGGCGGGTCTGCCCGCGGCTGACTTCCTCACCGCGGCGGATCGGCGCACGCGTGGGAGCGACGCCGCTCGACGGCGCTACATTGTAGCCTTCCTTCAGCAAGGCGGTAAACGCGCCGCGCACGCTGTTGGCAATCGCGTCCTGCAATTCCTTCGGCAGGTCCGCGAACGTGACGTTGTTGTGGATCGCCTGAATGTCGCGAAGAAGATTGTTCGGCAGCCCTTTGGACGCGGACTTCAGCGCGGCGATCGCGTCGAGCACGGCGGAGAACATGATCGACTGCATGACGTCGGTGGCAGCGCGCGGCATTCTAGTAACTCCGAGGTTCAGGCCGTCTTTGCGAGAGGTGCACGGACGAAGCAATCCATTGTTTGCTTTTGAACGAGCAAGCCTGCGCTTCGCTGCGAGCACAGCGACAATTAGCTGCTTGATGCAGAATCCGCTCCGGTGGACAGCCCCCGCCCCGCCCCCTAAATCGCCCTCGTGAAACGATCGTTCGACAAGATGCATGGTTTGGGCAACGATTTCGTGATCGTGGACGCGCGCGCCGAACGGCTGGCGGTTACCTCCGCGCTTGCAAAGGCAATCTGTGATCGGCGCACGGGCGTGGGATGCGACCAATTGATCTTGCTTGAGCAGTCGGACACGGCAGACCTTCGCATGCGCATCTGGAACGCGGACGGCGGAGAGGTCGAGAGCTGCGGCAATGCGTCACGGTGCGTCGTGGCGCTGACCGGAGCCACGAGGATTGAGACGACCGGCGGTCTGGTGCTTGGCTCGGCTGAGGTCGGGAAGGTTCAGGTAACGCTTGGGCAACCACGCTTCGGCTGGGACGAGATCCCGCTGAGCTTCGCCACCGAGACGGGACCGTTGCCGATGGGCTGGGGGCCGCTCGAGCGGCCGATGGCGGTGAACGTCGGAAATCCTCATCTGGTCTTCTTCGTCGACGATGTCGGCGCGATCGACTTGGGACAGCTTGGCCCGGAGATCGAGAATGATCCTGCTTTCCCCGAGCGCATCAACGTCAATGTCGCGCAGGTCACCGGACCCAATGCGCTGACGCTGCGGACCTGGGAGCGCGGCGCGGGCCTGACATCGGCCTGCGGCACCGGAGCCTGTGCGACGGCGGTGGCAGCGGTCCGCTCGAGGATCGTCGCGTCGCCAGTGACCGTCACCATGCCGGGTGGGACATTGGAGATCGGATGGGCACCGAGCCAGCCGATCACCATGTCCGGCGACGCGCAACATGTGTTCAGCGGCACCATCGACCTCGACGCGCTCGCATGAGCGCGGAGACCTTTAACTTGGGGTGCCGCTATGACCGCACGCCGAAGCATTTGATCGGACGTCTCAATGGCTTGGCTTGATAAGCTCACATCGGGCTTCAAGACGACGGCGGACCGTCTGGCCGATAGCATCGGCACACTGGCCACTGCGGCAGCGCTCGACACCGCCACCCTCGACGACATCGAGGAGGCACTGATTGCGTCCGACCTTGGCCCTCAGGCGAGCAAGCGCATTCGCAACGCCATCGCCGCGCGTCGCTTTGAGCAACTTGACGAGCGCGGCCTGCGCACCGTGCTTGCCGAGGAGATCGAGTCGATCTTAGCACCCGTCGCCAAGCCGCTCGACATATGGGGTTTTCCGCGTCCGCACGTGGTGCTCGTCATCGGGGTAAACGGGTCGGGCAAGACCACCACCATCGGCAAGCTCGGGCATCTGCTCAAGGAGCAGGACTATGGCGTGATGCTGGCTGCGGGCGATACTTTCCGCGCCGCGGCGATTGGGCAATTGCAGATCTGGGGCGACCGCATCGGTGCGCCGGTGGTCAGCGGCAAGGAAGGCGCCGACGCGGCCGGACTGGTATTCGATGCCGTCCGCCAGGCAAGCGGTACCGGGATCGACGCCTTGATCGTCGACACGGCGGGGCGTTTACAGAACAAGGCGCATTTGATGGACGAGCTGACCAAGGTTCGTCGCGTGCTTGGCCGCATCAACCCCGAAGCGCCGCACGACGTCGTGCTGGTGCTTGACGCCACGACCGGCCAGAATGCGCTCAATCAGATCGAAGTGTTCAAGGAGATGGCCGGGGTGACCGGACTGGTAATGACCAAACTGGACGGAACCGCGCGCGGCGGCATCCTCGTCGCGGCGGCGGAGCGCTTCGGCCTGCCGATTCATGCCATTGGCGTGGGCGAGAGTATCGAGGACCTTCGCCCGTTCGATCCTCGCGCGGTGGCGCGTGCCATTGCCGGGCTGCCCTTGTGAGCGCTTCAAAAGCCACTGCGGCTCAGCCCTCCGGGGGATCGCGGCTGCTGATCGACCTTGGCCCGTTGCTGGTGTTCTTTCTGGTGAACGCCTTGGCGCCGGTGCCGGCCATCTCCCGCATTTTCGTCGCGACCGGCGCCTTCATGATCGCGATGATCGCCGCCATCATCTTCTCGGCTGCTCGCTATCGGCACGTCTCGCCCTTGCTGTGGTTCAGCGGCTTCATGGTGGTGGTGCTCGGCGGGCTGACCATTTGGTTGCACAACGAGACCTTCATCAAGATCAAGCCGACCATCTACTACGTCGTGGTCTCCGGCCTTCTTGGCTTCGGCCTGTGGTCCGGACGGCCCCTGCTTAAAAGCGTGCTCGGCGGGGCCTATCCCGGCCTGGATGGCGCTGGCTGGACCAAGTTGACGCGCAATTGGGCCATCTTCTTCCTCTGCATGGCGATCCTCAATGAAGCGGTGTGGCGGTCGACCAGCACCCAGTTCTGGGTCGGCTTCAAGCTGTGGGGTGCCATCCCCCTCACCTTCCTGTTCGCCGCGCTGAACATTCCGATGCTGATGAAGCATGGGCTTGCCAGGGACGATGCTGAGCCTGCCGAGCCGGGGCCAGTCGAATGAGCGATGCAATCCTATCCATCCGCGGCCTGCGTAAGGCCTATGCCGGCGGCACCGAGGCGCTCAAGAGCGTTGATCTGGACATTCGCCGCGGCGAGATCTTTGCGCTGCTCGGCCCGAATGGCGCGGGCAAGACCACGCTGATCTCGATTATCTGCGGGATCGTCACGGCAACGTCGGGCACGGTGCTTGTCGACGGGCAGGATTGGCAAGCGAACTTCCGCCATGCACGCACCCGCATCGGGCTGGTTCCGCAGGAACTGACCACCGACGCGTTCGAGCCGGTCGAAAGCACGGTCAGCTTCAGCCGCGGGCTGTTCGGGCGCCCCTCCGACCCCAAGCGGATCGAGGAGATCCTCCGCACGCTGTCCTTATGGGACAAGCGCAAGACGATCATGAAAGAGCTGTCGGGCGGCATGAAGCGCCGCGTGATGATCGCCAAGGCGCTGGCGCACGATCCCGACATCCTGTTTCTCGATGAGCCAAGCGCCGGTGTGGACGTGGAGCTTCGCCGTGACATGTGGGAGATGGTGCGGCGGCTGCGCGACGCGGGCACGACCATCATCCTGACCACGCACTACATCGAGGAAGCCGAGGAAATGGCCGACCGGGTAGGCGTAATCCGCAAGGGTGAGCTGATCCTGGTGGAGGACAAGGTCGCCTTGATGCAGAAGCTGGGCAAGAAGGTGCTTCACCTGACCTTGTCCGAGACGCTGGGCGCCGTGCCGGAGTCACTAGCGACTTGGTCGCCGCAGCTAAGCGCGGACGGCAAGGTTCTGACCTACCAGTTTGACGCCAAAGCGGATCGCACGGGGGTTCCTTCTCTGCTTGCGGCGATGCGCGACGCTGGCATCAGCTTCAACGACCTCGACACCAAGCAATCCAGCCTGGAAGACATCTTCGTCGACCTGATCCATGCCGGCGTAGCGGAGACAAAAGTATGAACTGGCGCGGCGTCTGGGCGATCTATCGCTTCGAAATGCACCGCTTCCGGCGCACCCTGTGGACCGGCCTTGCCGTGCCCGTGATCACCACCTCCCTCTACTTCGTGGTGTTCGGCGCGGCGATCGGCAGCCGCATGACCGAGATCGGCGGCGTGCCTTATGGCAGCTTCATCGTGCCCGGGTTGATGATGCTCAGCCTGTTCACCGAAAGCATCTTCAATGCGAGTTTCGGCATCCACATGCCGCGCTTCACCGGCACCATCTATGAGATCCTCTCGGCGCCAATGTCGGCGTTCGAGACGGTGCTGGGCTATGTCGGAGCAGCGGCGACTAAGGCGCTGAGCGTCGCGATCGTGATATTTGCGACCGCGCATCTGTTCGTACCCGTCACCGTCATGCACCCGGTCTATGCGCTGCTTTATCTCGCGCTCGTCGCGCTAACGTTCTGCATGTTCGGGTTCATCATCGGGATCTGGGCCAAGGGTTTCGAGCAGTTGCAGGTGATCCCCCTGCTGGTGGTCACCCCTCTGACCTTCTTGGGTGGAGCATTCTATTCGATCGACATGCTGGCGCAGCCTTGGCGCACGATCACCTTGTTCAACCCGGTCGTCTATCTGATCAACGGCTTTCGCTGGACCTTCTTCGGCACCGCGGACGTCGCGTTTGGCACGGCCTTGGCTGCGACGGCAGCGTTCGCGGGGCTGTGCATGCTCGGTATCTGGTGGATTTTCCGGACCGGTTACCGGCTGAAGGCCTAGCCGTCATCGCGAGCGACACGCGGCAGTCCACCACCTAAGGGGCGGACTGCCACGCTTAGCTCACCGTGGCGAAGGATTAGCGTCGAACGCCGCTCAACCGCTCGGACGCCTTGTTCCAGTCGACGACGTCCCACCAAGCCTTCAGATAATCGACCCGGCGATTGTTGTAGGTGAGGTAATAAGCGTGCTCCCAGACGTCATTGCCGATGATCGGCGTGCCCTTGACCTCGGCCACATCCATCAGCGGATTGTCCTGATTAGGGGTGGCTGAAACGGCGAGACCATCAGCCGTGGCGACCAGCCAAACCCAGCCCGAACCGAACTGACCGGCGCCGGCAGCGTTGAACTTTTCCTTTAGCCCATCCAGCGAGCCGAACGCACTGTCGATCGCCTGTGCGATCTCGCCCTGAGGCTGGCTGCCGCCTGGCGTCATCGTTTCCCAGAAGAAGCTGTGGTTCCAATGGCCGCCGCCATTGTTGCGAACGACCTTGGAGGCGCTGCCGGCGCTCGCGACCAGATCCTCGAGGCTCTTACCACCGAGTGCCGGGTCGCCCTCAACGGCCTTGTTGAGATTGTCGACGTAGGTCTGGTGATGCTTGTCATGGTGGAGCCGCATCGTTTGCTCGTCGATCGTCGGGGCGAGCGCGGCATAATCATACGGCAAGGGAGCTACGGTGAACGCCATGGGTCAGTCCTCCTGTTGGGGTCGGAGGGCATGTGGTCGTGGGTGTGGAGCCTGTCAACGCAAGCTTCGACGACCCTCCCGCTTGCGGCAGGAGGGTCTTGAAGAAGTCACCGCCTAACCTGGTAGCGCGCGAGTTCCGCCTTCGCTGGCTGCCAACTTGGCGCAAGCGCACGCGCCTGGCTCAAATCGGCGTAAGCAGCATGGAGATTGCCTACCGTTTCATAGGCCAAGCCGCGGCCCAGCAGGGCCAGTTCGGGGTGGCTCGTGCCAAGTGCAATGGAGCGACTGAAGCTAAGGATCGCGTCCTGACTGGCGCCGCGGGACTGCAGGGACAGTGCCTTGTTGAGCCAAGCTTTGGGCTCCGCAGGCGCCTGTGCGATCGCCGCATCGAAGTCCGCCTCGGCAGCGTGCGTGTCGCCAACCAGGAGCGACAGCGCACCGCGGTTGACCAGTGTCGCGACCCGCTCACGCTCACTCAGCCCGCCGGCCAGTGCAAGATTGCACGACGCCCGCGCGTTCGCCTCTTCGCTCCGGCTTTGCGCGGCCAAAGAGCATTCGCTTGCAGGGCTATTTCCGAAGGCAACATAGGGACCCGGTACAGCGGGGGTCGCCACAGCGGCAGCGAGACCGACAATTAGTCCAATCATGAGCATGCTCCTTCGGTTCTATGGAACGAAGCTATGCCTGTTTTCAGATAATGTCACGCGATGTCATCACCGTGTAACAATGATCACTATACTCCCTCGCCCTCCAGCAGCTTGTGACGCTTCAAGGCATGGCGAAGCTGGTCGTAGCTGAGGCCAAGCGCCAAAGCGGTGGCGCGTTGATTGAAGCGACTGCGGGATAGAGCATCTTCCAGCAACGCACGTTCGTAAGCCGACACGGCAGAGCGAAAGTCGCTCGTCGTCGCGATCGGCTGAGGCGCTGGCGGAGCGATCTCGGGCAAAGCGGCAGAAAGCACCGCCGGCTCCGCTGTTGTCACGACCGGGCTTGCAGCTCCGGGCGACCACGGCGTGGCGAACGGATCAAACTGCAGTGCATCGATCTCGCGCTCGGGATCTTCTGCCCGGTACACCGCTCGCTCCACCACGTTGCGAAGCTCGCGAACGTTGCCCGGCCAAGCATAGGCCTCAAGAGCCGCGACGGCTCTGCTCGAAAAACCTGGCCAGCCTGGCCATTCGAGTTCCACCGCCATGCGCCTGCCAAAATGTTCAGCGAGCAAAGGTACGTCACCGTGGCGAAGGCGGAGCGGCGGCAGTGTCACGACTTCGAAGCTGAGCCGATCGAGCAGGTCGGCGCGAAACTCGCCCGCTTCTACAAGCTGGGGCAAATCGCCGTTGGTGGCGGCAACGATACGGACGTCGACCTTTATCGGCTTGGATGCGCCGATCCGGGTGACCTCGCCATACTCCACCGCGCGTAGGAGGCGGTCCTGCGCTGGTGACGATAAGGTGGCCAACTCGTCCAGGAACAGCGTCCCCCCATCGGCTTCCTCAAAGCGTCCGTGCCGCGTCTTGGCCGCGCCTGTGAAGCTACCTGCTTCGTGACCGAACAATTCGGCCTCGATCAGCGTCTCCGGCAGCGCCGCGCAATTCATCGTGACCAGAGGGGCGGCCCACCGCGAAGAAAGATGGTGCAAACGCTCAGCGATCAGCTCTTTGCCAGTGCCGCGCTCGCCGATCACCAGGACCGGACGATTAAGCGGTGCGGCGCGGCTGGCACGCTCTACGGCGTCGAGGAAGGCCAGGCTCTGCCCGACAAAGGAATGGGTTCGTTGCACGGACAAAAGGTTGGTGCTTTTTCCCATGCCTTGGCAAGATGTTTTGGACGAGCCGACGAAGTGAAATCACGATTGCGCACGATTTCCGGGCCGCTCTGCTGTTTGGCACGGAGCTTGAATAGGAAGGCACAACAGGGACGTTTATGACGAGGTCACATATCGTATGAGCATCTTTTCCCGCACGCGGGACATCATGGCGGCAAACTTCGCCGACCTCCTCGAGCGTGCCGAGGACCCCTCGCGCATGATCCGCATGATCATTCTCGAGATGGAGGAGACTCTGGTCGAGGTTCGCGCCTCTGCCGCCCGTTCCATCGCGGACGCGAAGGAGATGCGCCGGGCAATGGTTCGGCTCGACGGGATCAAGGATAGCTGGACGGAGAAGGCCGAACTGGCCCTGTCCAAGGGCCGCGAGGACCTGGCCAAGGCGGCGCTCGGCGAACGCCAGAAAGCAGCCGATATGGCGGGCGGGCTCAGTGCCGAGATTGCGGTCGTGGAGGACACGCTGAAGACGTACGAGATCGACATTGCCAAGTTGCAGGGCAAATTGCGCGAAGCACGGGCGCGACAGAACTCCGTCTCAACGCGGATCGAGAGCGCTGTGACCCGGGCCAAGGCACGCGAGCTGCTAAATGGCAGTCGCACGGAAGATGCGTTCAGCCGGTTCGAGCTGCTTGAGCGCCGCGCCGACTTCGCCGAGGGTCGCGCCGACGCACTTGGGATGACCGGTCCCAAAAGCCTCGAAGAAGAGATTGCCGACCTCAAGGCCGAAGACTCGGTCGACGCCGAACTTGAAATCATGAAAGCGGCCATGGCCGCGAGGGGGAACTGATATGGGTCCGGGTGAAGCAATCGCCATCCCAATCGTCGTGGCGCTCGTCATCATCGGCTTGCCGTGGTTGATCCTGCACTACATCACACGTTGGAAGCAGGCTGCGACTTTGAGTGTGCCCGATGAGAAACTGCTCGACGACATTCACGATATGGCGCGCCGCCTCGATGACCGCTTGTGCTCGATCGAGCGCATCATGACCGCCGACAATCCAAACTGGCGCCAGCAGTGCCTACCGGACCAGTCGGTCCGCTTGGACGACAACGATCTGGACACCGTCGGGCGCGAGCGCATCTTTTCACGAGAGGACCGCTAAATGGCCGTTCAACCCGCCAGCCGCACGCGCTTCTACAAGGACAAGCGCAACGGCAAGTTCATGGGCGTTTGCGCCGGGATTGCCGACTATACCGGCTTCGACGTCATGCTGATCCGCATCCTTCTGGTGCTCGGCGTGGTGCTGGGTGGTGGCGCCCTGGTGCCGATCTACTTCATCGCCGGCTGGATCTCCAAAGACCGCCCAATGGAGCTTCGCGACAACGATCCGGAACAGCAACTCTTCTGGCAGGGCGTCCGCCAGTCGCCGTCCCGAAGTGCGCGTGACATCCGCTCCACCCTGCGCGCGATCGATCGCCGTCTGGCGGACGTGGAGAGCTACACGCTCAGCAACAACCGCAGCCTGGCGCGAGAGATCGACGAACTTCGCTAAAGCCCACCGCTAGTTGCACCTCGTTTAAGGCAAAGCGCATGAACCCAGATACCATCGAATCGATGAGAGTTCTCTTGCCCATGATTGCGCTCCTCTCGATCGTACCGGTCGCCGGGTGGGTGATTACGACCTGGCTGCGGATCAAGCACGGCTATCCGCTTGATGGTCAATGGGGACAGGCGCTGCATCCGAAGGTCAATCCAGAACGCGAGCGTCGCCTCGAGGCACTTACCAGCGACAATGCGGCGTTGCGAAGCGAGTTGCAGGGGATCAAGCAGCGGCTCGCGACCGTCGAGAGCATCGTTACCGACGATGGGGTTCGCTTGTCGAACGAGATCGACCGGCTCGCAGTGACGCAGAACTAAGATCGCGGGGGGACAATCATGGACGACATCGCAAGCTGGATCTGGGTGCTCATACCATTAGCGGCGATCTCGATCGCTCCGTTCAAGGCTTGGGTGCGGTTGAAGGAAAAGCAGCTCGACACGCAGTCGACCATGGCGGCCGAGAAAGCAGCGCAATACGCCTCCCACACCGCACAGCTGGAACAGCGCCTTCGCGTGCTGGAGCAGATTGTCACCGACCCCGGCGTTCAAACCGCCGCACAGATCGAGGCGCTTCGCCCGCCGCGAAACCTTCCGCTTGGAGACAAGGTACAATGAATCCCTTTGAGTTCGTTCTCGCCATCATCGTCATCACCGGTGTGTTTCAGATCATTCGGGCACGCATGGGGCTGCCGGCCTTCGGCAGCCGTCGTCGGTCATCGGAGATGGAACGAGGAGAAGACCCGTTGGAGGCCGAGCGGCTGCGCAACGAGGTTCGCGGACTCAAAGAGCGCGTGCAGGTGCTGGAGCGCATCGCCACCGACAAGGAGGATACGCTTAGCCGCCAGATTGAAAGTCTGCGCGACCGCTAGACTTTGGCTTGTGGATCTCCGGTCGCTCGGTGATCGGAGAAGTCGGACGCCTTAAAGCCGCCCGTGCTGGTCTTCGCTCTGGAACAAGCGATCCACTTCCGCGACCAAGTCCTTCAGGTGGAAAGGCTTGCTCAGCATCTTGGCTTCCGGCGCCGTACGGCCGCTTTGCAGGGCGACGGCGGCGAAGCCGGTGATGAACATGACCCGCATCGCCGGATCGATCACCGACGCTTTTTGCGCAAGTTCGATCCCGTCCATTTCGGGCATGACGATGTCCGTCAGCAACAAATCGAAATGCTGCGAATGGAGCAGAGGCATGGCTTCGGTGCCGCAGCCGACAGCCTGCACCTCATAGCCGACGCGCGTTAAAGCCCGCGCGAGATACTCGCGCATGGAGGTGTCATCTTCGGCTAGGAGGATTCGATACATCAGACCCCTATTATGCGCACAACATTAAAGATTTTCCAGCCGCAACACGACGTTCGCACACGGGTTGATGCGTGTGTCTCCCTTCGGCACAAGCGCGGGCAACGTGGATCGATCATCTCTTGCACCTCTCCTGCTGCTTCCCGGGCGATCGTCCTTGCCCGTGCTGATCTCCGTGGCGCATGCCGGGCGGGATTATCCCGACTGGCTGCTGGCACAAAGCCGCCGGGGGCGAGCAAGCCTGGAGCCACTCGAGGACCCGTTGGTCGATCGCTTGGTCTGGCGGGCACTGGCACTTGGCGTCCCAGCGGTCGTGGCCCGAACGCCGAGGGCCGCGATCGACTGCAACCGGGGACCACATGAAGTGAACCCTGCCGCCGTGGCCACGCCGCAGGCTGAGGACCCGGGGGCTCGTGCTCGCGCCGGCCTTGGCCTGATCCCGACCCGCACGGGACGCCACGGCGAGCTATGGCGTGGGCCGGTCAGCCAAGCGGAACTGGGCCGGCGGATGTGGGAAGTGCATCAGCCATTTCACGCGGCCATCAGGGATGGGCTCGACGCCTTGGTCCACCGCCACGGGGCTGCCCTGCTGCTCGATTGCCATTCCATGCCGCCACGGGGCGCGCGGCTTCCGGCCGTCGTCATTGGGGATCGGCATGGCACAAGTGCTGCCTCCTTCCTCTCGGCGAAGGCGGGCCGGATCGTTCGAGACGCGGGCTTTTCCGTGGCTTTCAATGAGCCGTACGCGGGGGGATGGATCGCCAGCTCGCACGGGAAACCGGCCCAAGACCGTCATGCGCTGCAGATCGAAATCGACCGCAGCTACTATCTCGACGCCAAATTACGCGAGCCGGGTCCTGGGTTCGACGCTGTCGCAAGACTTCTCGAGCGACTGGCCGCGGAGCTTGGTGACGCACTAGCCCATTCAGTTCTGCCAATGGCAGCCGAATAGGTTCAAAGGTCGGCCGGCGACGATCCGCAGGGGGGCACGAACGTCGCCGGCGTCCACCATTGATTAGACTTGCCCGGCCGCTTTCCAAAGGCAGGCAAGGGTCGCCTTGCCGCAAGGGATCAACGACCCGGCGTTACGGCTCAAGCGTTAGCGGGTTGCGGCAAGTTAATGCCGACCTGCGGCCCTTTACCCTGCTGCACCTGGCGCCCGAAGACTTCGCGGATCTGACCCAGGCTGAAAAGATGCGCGAAGACCAGTGGCAGCATGCCGTTCTGATTCATCTTGCGAAGCTCATCCCCGCGAAGCTCGCGCAGCTTGTCTTCATCGATCATTTGAAAACCACGGTAGATGAACGGCTGCTCGCTACCTTCCGGCTGGATCGCGACCTCGCCGTCCATCAGAAGACCGGACTTCACCAATTCGCTCATGAACAGGCTCGTGCGTTGACCGGCCGTCTCGAACTGCTCGCAGAATTGGAGAACGGCTTGCGTCGCTTCGCTTGGCTGATCACCATTGAACAGGGCCTCGCCGTCCTCGACCTCGGCCAGCGCACCCGATGTGGGATCGAAGCACAAGGACAACTCGTCGCTATCCGGGTTCAACCGGGCCAGCAGGAACGGGTAACGGCGGAGGTACGCCGGAACGTAATAATTGTCCTCCAGCATACGCCCATCTTCGCCGATGAAGGTGTTGACGCCCTCGTTGAGGCCCATCAGCGCCAAAGGCACCGGGTCCTCGCCGACCGAAAAAATGATCGGGTAATGGCGCTGCGCAAGCCCGAATTCGTCGATGGTCAGGGGAATGGCGTGCGTGTTGGCAAGCTGCGGAACGCCCGCCATGCGGCGGATCTTGAGCTTGCTATGCTGACCGCTGTTGAGCGGCTCAAGCTGGTTGTACAACATCGGCAAGCCGGTGTTTGGCGCTGCAGTCGCCATGGTATGTGTCACTCCCCGGGGAAGACGCGTCGAGAGGCAAGCCCCTCGATCCGCCGATAATCTGATGGCCGCGCGCTCTATGCCGTGGCAGCCCTGCTGGCAAGTCTGACACCGTCGGCCGACATCAAGTTCACCCGTTGTTCAAGGCGAGCAGGCTTATTCTCCGGGCGTGAAGAGCCCCGCACCTTGAATTCCTTTCGCCTGAGTTGGTTGCCGCTGCTTCTTGGCCTGACTGTGGCTGCGCAATTCGGCGGCGGGACGGTGACGCGGCTGATCGTGCGCGATGAGATCATTTGGCGCGTGCCGGTCGTTCCCGTTCGTCGTGGACCCACGATCCACTGGGACACGAGGAAGGGGCCCAAGTGCATCGCTGCCAAAAGTTTGGCCGCTGCAGCGATCGCCGACGATAGCAGCGTTGATTTCCTGCTTCGCAATCGAACCCGGCTTCGCGCCAGTCTGGACAGCGATTGCCCTACGCTGGATTTCTACGGCGGCTTCTACCTGCAGAGCGACGATGAACGGGTCTGCGCGGGACGCGACGAGATCCGCAATCGAATGGGCGGTAGCTGCCGCATCGAACGGTTCCGCCTGATGGTGCCCACACTCGCAAAATAGGCGCTTTTCTTGACTTGGAGCTAGTCTCATGCGCACAGAGGCGCGCAGTGGGGCCGTGACACGCAACGCGCCACCTTCTTATCACCGGATCCCCAATGAGCTTTGCCGACCTCGGCCTTTCCGACGAACTGCTGCGCGCTATCACCGATAGCGGCTATACCGAGCCTACCCCCATCCAGCGCGGTGCCATTCCGCCGGTGTTGATGGGCAAGGACATGATCGGAATCGCCCAAACCGGTACCGGCAAGACTGCCGCCTTTGTGCTGCCGATGATCGACATTCTTGGCCATGGCCGAAGCCGCGCACGTATGCCGCGGTCGTTGATCCTGGAGCCAACGCGCGAGCTCGCCGCGCAGGTTGCAGAGAACTTCGAGAAATACGGCAAGTATCACAAGCTGTCGATGGCCTTGCTGATTGGCGGCGTTCAGATGGGCGATCAGGTCAAGGCGCTGGAAAAAGGCGTCGACGTTCTGATCGCCACGCCAGGCCGACTGATGGACCTGTTCGGGCGCGGCAAGATTCTTCTGAACGGTTGCGACCTGCTGGTCATCGACGAAGCCGACCGCATGCTCGACATGGGCTTCATTCCGGACATCGAGGAAATCTGCACCCGTCTGCCCAAGCAGCGTCAGACCCTGTTGTTCTCCGCCACCATGCCGCCGCCCATCCAGAAGCTCGCGGCCAAGTTCCTGTCCGATCCGCGCACGATCGAAGTGGCACGCCCGGCCAGCGCCAACCTTCAGATCGAACAACGCATCTGGATGGTTAGAGCCGACAAGAAGCGCGACGTGCTCAAGGAATTGCTGCGGGCCGATGAGGTGAAGAACGCCATCATCTTCTCCAATCGCAAGACCACGGTGCGGGACCTGGCCACCGCGCTCAAGCGGTCCGGCTTCAACGTCGGGCAGATCCATGGCGACATGGAGCAGGCCGAGCGCATCGCCGAGTTCGACCGCTTTAAACGTGACGAGATCAACGTGCTGGTTGCGTCCGACGTCGCTGCCCGCGGCCTCGACGTGAAGGGCGTCAGCCACGTCATCAACTTCGACGTGCCGTGGCAACCCGACGACTATGTCCACCGTATCGGCCGCACCGGGCGCGCGGGCATGACCGGCATTGCAATCACCTTGGCAACCAAGGAAGATGCCGAAGCCGTCGCTGCAATCGAGAAGCTTACCAACACCAAGATCCCGCGCTTTGGCGACGGCGCTCAGCCTGCTGCGATTCAGAAGATTGCCGCGGTGCAGCCTGATGGGCTTCCGGAGACATCCGTTAAACCGGAGCGGAAGCCACGCGCCCGTCGTGAGCGTGCGCCGCGTGAGCGCCGCCCCGAGGAAGCACCCCGCGCAGCAGCAGCAAAGGTCGAAGCTCCACGTAGCGAAGCGACGGCTGCGACCCCCGAGGCGCCACTGCCAGCGGCAACGAAAGCTCCTGTCCGCGCTCCGGCTCGCCAAGCCGAAACTCGTCGCTCGCCAGAGCCACGCCAACGCGAGGAGCCTCCCAAGCCCGCGCCTCAGCCTGTCGCTGAAGATGACGATTGGAATGGCCCGCTGCCAAGCTTCCTCAGCATAAAGCTGACGTAGCCGCGCATCTCACCGATCAGCGACGGCGCGGGAAGCTGACTTCATTCTAAACTGGGGAGCGCAACATGTCCGAGCTGACTTTCTACACCAACCCGCAGTCGCGCGGGCAGATCATCCGCTGGATGCTCGAAGAAGTCGGCGCACCGTATGACGTGCACCTTCTCGATTACGCGACCACACTCAAGGGTGCCGACTATCTGGCCGTGAACCCGATGGGCAAGATCCCCGCGATCCGGCACAACGGCAAGGTCGTCACCGAAGTCGCCGCGATCATCGCATATCTTGCCGACGCCTTCCCGGAAGCGGGTCTGGCTCCCGCGACTACCGACCGGGCGGATTACTATCGCTGGATGTTCTTCGCTTCTGGACCGATCGAACAGGCATTCTCGAACAAGGCGGCGGGCTTCGAGCCGACACCGGAGCGTGAGCGGATGTTCGGTTACGGCAATTTCGACCGCACGATCGACACGGCCGCGGCTGCGCTGGAAGGCAAGACCTACATCACCGGCGACAATTTCACCGCCGCGGACGTGCTATTCGGCTCGCAGATCAGCTTCATGAACTTGTTCGGCATGTTGGAGCCGCGTCCGGTGTTCACCGACTACATCGCGCGGATTACAGATCGGGACGCGTATCGGCGCGCCAAGCAGATGGACGCCGATGCAGCAGAAGCGATGCAGCCTGCTTAATTCTTCTTCGGAGCCGATGCGGCTGGCGCTCGCTGCGCCACCGCAGGGCCGCGAGCGATCGCCGCGGCAAGGGTGGTGGCCGCTGGGCAAGGCTTGCCGCCGCACAGCGTCTTGAGCTTGGCCAAGTTCTGCTGCGCACGGGCCACGGCCCCCATCTCCAGCATCGCTTCGCCCTGCACGCTCAAAGCCGTGAGATCGTTGGGCTCGAGCAGCAACGCCTTGTTGGTAAAGCGGATCGCCTGGGCATAAAGCTTTTGCTTGGTGGCCACACGCGCCAGCGACACAAAGGCGCCACGATTGCGAGGGTCCGCGATCAACGCCGTCTCGAGCAGGTCGTCGGCTGCGTTGAACTGCCCGGCCGCAAGTGCCGCATCGCCTTGCCGCTGCAAAGCGACAGAAGTGGGCTTGATCACATTGTCCGCGGTTTGCCCACTGACGGACGACGCCATCGTGGCCAAACCAAGTCCCAAGGCACATACAATCGGCAACACGCGCATCACCATCTCCAGATCACGATCAAACCGTATCATGCCGCAACGAACCGCGCGATGAAAAAGCCATCGGTGCCGTCGTGACCGGGACTGAGCAGGCGCCCTGCCCCGACCTTCCGCCCAGCCGCTATGTCGCTGTCTTGGGCCTTAAAAAGTGAATGGCGGATGAGGAAGGCAGATGCCTGGTCCTCACCTTCGCGTGTCAGCAGGGAGCAAACAGCATAAACCAGCGCTCCGCCAGGCCGCACAAGGGGTGCCGCAAGGTCGAGCACGCGGGCCTGAAGCGCCTCCAGCCGGTCGAGCCGCTCGGGCGTGAGCCGCCAGCGGCCTTCGGGATTGCGCCGCCAAGTGCCCGACCCTGAACACGGCGCGTCCACCAGCACCACATCGCACTGCCCGTTTAGATCGGCCAGCGCTTCTGCTTCACGCGGAAGATCGAGCAGTCGCGATGTCACACTGGCGCCCGCGCGGAAGGCCCGTGGTGGGAGCTTGGCGAGGCGCTGGCGATTGGTGTCGCAGGCGATGATCTCGGCTTGCGGTGCGGCAGCGGCAAGAGCCAGTGCCTTGCCGCCAGCACCGGCACATAGATCGACGATGCGGCCGGTCGGCGGCGGAGCGCAGGCGAGCGCAATCAGCTGACTGCCCTCGTCCTGCACCTCGACGCGCCCGTCTTCGAATGCCGGATGGTCGGAGACGCGCGTGTCCGCGGGCAGGCGCAATCCCCAGGGACTGATGGTGGTCGGCAAAGCGCCTTGAAACAAAGCCAGGGCGTCGTCGCGCGTCCCGCGCAGCAGATTGGCGCGCAGGTCGAGTGGCGCCCGACCAATTAGCGCGGGCCATTCAGTCGGGCTGACATGAGGCGACAGTTTGGATGCAAGCCAAGCCGGAACGATGCCTGCCGCGGCAGCAGTGTCCTGCTCACCAAGGATCGCCGGTCCGTGCGCCGAGCCGTCGAACAGAGCGGCTGCATCCTCCAGCCCGAGCAATGCCGAGCGTCCGTTCTCCGGCGCCTCGGCGCTGTGCCGAATGGCGCGAAATACCCACTCGCGTACCGCTCGCCGGTCCCCCGAACCAGCATAGCGTCGGGTGCGGAAATAGTCGGTGACGATCGTGTCGGCCGGCGCGCCATCGCTGTGCGCCGAGGCGATCACCTGGTCGAGAATCTCGATCGCAGCCTGGACCCGCGCGGAAGGAGTCACTTTCTCAGCTTCCCGGATCGGATAACGGCAAAGGAGCGCAAGCTACCGTCAGCGCGTGGGATAATTGGGTGCTTCGCGGGTGATCGAGACATCGTGCACATGGCTTTCGCTCAGCCCTGCATTGGTGATCCGAACGAACTGCGCACGGGCCTGAAGCTCGGCCACGGTACGCGATCCGGTGTAGCCCATGGCCGCTTTCACGCCGCCGACCATCTGGTGGATGATATCGCGCACCGGACCCTTGAACGGAACTTGGCCCTCGATCCCTTCGGGCACCAACTTCATATGGTCGCGAATGTCCTGCTGGAAGTAACGGTCGGCCGATCCGCGGGCCATGGCAGCGACCGAACCCATTCCGCGATACGCCTTATAGGCGCGTCCCTGGTACAGGAACGTCTCACCAGGGGCTTCCTCGCTTCCGGCCAGCAGCGAACCGATCATCACGGTGGACGCGCCCGCCGCCAGTGCCTTGGCAATATCACCCGAGGTGCGGATGCCGCCATCGGCGATGACCGGCACGCCCCGCTCGGCTGCAGCCGACGCGGCGGCCAGGATTGCCGACAATTGCGGCACGCCGACGCCTGCGACGATGCGAGTGGTGCAGATCGAGCCCGGACCGATGCCGACCTTGATGGCGTCGGCACCTGCATCGACCAAGGCGCGTGACGCTTCCGCCGTCGCTACATTGCCGGCGACCACCTGAACACGGTTGCTGACCTTCTTCACGCGCTCCACCGCACGTGCGACCTCGGAATTGTGGCCGTGAGCGGTGTCGATCACGATGCAATCGCAGCCAGCGTCGATCAGCGCTTCAGAGCGTGCGAAGCCTGTGTCGCCGACGGTGGTCGCGGCGGCCACCCGCAGGCGCCCTTCCGCATCCTTGGTAGCGTGCGGAGAGGCAACCGCTTTCTCGATGTCCTTGACGGTGATGAGGCCGACGCAATGCTGTGCATCGTCGACCACCAGAAGCTTCTCGATCCGGCGGCCGTGCAGAAGCCGGCGCGCTTCATCGCGATTGGTGCCGATCGGCACCGTCGCAAGATTGTCGTGAGTCATTAGCTCGGCAACAGGTTGCTTCGGGTTCTCGGCAAAACGCACGTCGCGATTGGTGAGAATGCCGGCGAGCTTGCCCGAGGCTTCGACGATCGGAATGCCGCTGATCTTGTGCACACGCATCAGTTCGAGCGCTTCGGCGAGCGTCTGGTCAGGCCTCATCGTAATCGGATTGACCACCATGCCATTCTCGAAGCGCTTGACCGCGCGCACGGCGGCCGCCTGCTCGTCGACCGTCAGATTGCGGTGAAGCACGCCGATTCCGCCCAATTGCGCCATCGCGATCGCCATGTCGGTTTCGGTCACCGTGTCCATCGCGGACGACAGCAGAGGAATGGCGAGCGGGATCTCGCGGGTCAGGAAAGATCCGGTGTTGGCGCCGCTCGGAAGCACCGAGGACTCGAGCGGCAGAAGCAGCACGTCGTCGAACGTGAGTCCCAGCGGAATATCGGAAGCATGATGCAGGTCGGCCATGGCGGCTAGTGGCAGGGGAAGAGCGATTCGCCAAGGGGAAGCTTATCGGCTCGCTGCGTTAGCGAGCGTTCAAAAGTCTTCGTGCCGCCTCGACGTGCATCGCTTCCACCATCTCACCTTCGAAGCGCTCCGCTCCGCCTGCCGCCGCTTCGACAAGTCGCTCCGCTCGGGCAATCTCACCGTCGCCGGGAGCAAAGGCTGCGTGGCACGGCGCAACCTGATCGGGGTGGATCAGGGTCTTGCCATCGAAGCCGAGTTGCCTGCTTTGAGCACATTCGGCCGCGAGACCCTCGGCATCGTCCAACCGGTTGAACACGCCGTCGAAAGCAGGAACTCCCGCCGCTCTCGCGGTCAGGATAACTGTCTGCAACGCGGTCATAAGCGGCATCCGCCCAGCACCCACCGGTAGACGCAGGCATGCGGCAAGATCGTTGGTACCCGCCAAAACAGCCGAACAGGCCTCCGCGATGGCAAGAGAGTTGAGGACACCTCGCGGCGTTTCGATCATCGCGGCGACCGGTCGACGAACGCGTGCGAAGAGTGCGGCAAGGTGCTCGGCATGCTCTACTCGCGGAAGCACAACGAAGTTCGCTTGCGACCCGGCAACGGCGGCCACATCCTCTTCGAACCACTCACTTGCCACGCCATTGACCCGGATGCCGACCGGACAGGCCCATGGCTCAGCAATTGCTGCCACGGCGGCGACACGGGCTGCATCCTTGTCCGCTGGCTTCACGGCATCCTCAAGGTCGAGGATGACCAGATCGGCGCCGGCCACCCTCGCCCGAACGATCGCTCGCGGGTTGCTTGCAGGAAGGAACAGGGCCGAACGGCGTCCAAACAGATTGACGCTTTTCCCTTCGCCTTGCGCGCCGTCCGGCGCATGATGGAGCAGGGACTCACCGGGGGACGTCAATGCTCATCACCTTTCTTCTGTTCGTTGCGGCGCTGGTCATCATGTTCACCTTTGCCAGCATTAAGATCGTTCACCAGGGTTTTCGCTACACGATCGAGCATTTCGGCCGCTTCGTGCGCGTCGCCGAACCCGGCTTCAACTTCGTGCCGCCCTTTTTCTACCGCGTTGGTCGCAAGATCAACATGATGGAGCAGGTGCTCGATATCCCCGGGCAGGAGATAATCACCAAGGATAATGCCATGGTCGCCGTCGATGGCGTGGTGTTCTTTCAGGTGCTGGATCCCGCCAAGGCGGCCTATGAAGTGAGCGACCTGTACAGTGCGATCATGGCGCTTTCGACGACGAACTTGCGCACAGTGATGGGCTCGATGGACCTGGACGAAACCTTGTCCAAGCGCGACGAGATCAATACCCGGCTGCTGATGGTGGTCGATCATGCCACCGAGAGCTGGGGCGTGAAGATCACCCGCGTCGAGCTGAAGGACATCCGGCCGCCCGCCGACATCGTCAACGCCATGACCCGCCAGATGAAGGCCGAGCGCGAGAAGCGTGCCGCCATCCTGGAGAGCGAAGGCATGCGCGCGTCCGAAATCCTGCGTGCCGAGGGTGAAAAGGCCGCCAAGATCCTGCAGTCCGAAGGGCTGAAAGAAGCCGCTTTCCGCGAGGCGGAATCACGTGAGCGCTCTGCCGAGGCAGAAGCCAATGCGACTCGATCTGTCAGCGAAGCGATCGAGAGCGGCAGTGGTCAGGCGATCAACTACTTCATCGCGCAGAAGTATGTGGAAGCGCTGGGCAAGTTCGCCGACTCCCCGAATGCCAAGACCATCCTGTTCCCCATCGAAGCTACACAGTTGATGGGCACGCTCGGCGGCATTGGCGAACTCGCCAAGGCAGCGTTCGGCAAGGATGAGGACGGTGAAGGCACCGCTGTCAGGAATGAGCTCCCGGCGCCGCGCTCCGGCAGCGGCGTTCCGCGGCTTCAGGGCGAGTAATCGCATGGACATGAGTTCCCCTTGGATATGGCTGATCGGCGGCATCGCGCTGCTCATCGCCGAGATGGCGCTGCCCGGCATTTTCCTCGTCTTCATCGGCGCGGCAGCAATCGTTACCGGCCTTTTCGTTGCCGCGCTCGGGATAGGGCCCGCCGGTGCCCTCACGCTCTTCGCGATCTACACGGCGCTCGCGCTGTTCATCGGTCGCCGCTTCTATGCCCGAGCAGCGACCCCCTCGAGCGATCTCCTGCTCAATGATCGCGCCGGGCGCCTCGTCGGCCGCATTGTCGTCGTCACTCAGGCCATTGATGAACAGGGTGGCCGGGTTAAGGTCGGTGACAGCGAATGGAGCGCAAGCGGCGCGCCTACTCCGGTGGGCAGCCGTGTCCGCATCCTGGGCAGTCACGGTAACTGCCTGGAAGTGGTCCCCGAGCCCCCGGCCGCTTCTCCCGACAACTGACCTCACGCTTGATCTTCGGAGTTCCTGAATGCCCTTACCCGACCTGTCCCGCCGCCAAGCGCTTGCGTCCGTCTCCGCCCTCCCCGCTCTAGCGCTTCCCGGCTGCACCACGATGGGTACTTCGGGAGGCCGAACTCTCGACGAACCAAGGGCTGCCGCGCTGATCGATCGGATCACCGACCGTGCGCTGCGTCTTTCGCCCGAGAGCGCGACCAGCAACAATGTCGACAAGGGCCGCTGGGCCGCACTCAAGTCGCAACTGAGCGACCGCAGCCCGGCCGGTCAGCAGCGTTATGCCGCCACCATTCGCGCCGACTTGGCCGAGATCGATCGGCACGACCTGTCCCGCCTGTCGCACAAGACCCGCACCACGCTGGAGGTGATCCGTAGCGCGTATCGGACCGGCTTGACCGGCTTCGCTCTGCCTTACGGAGACGTGGCAGTCGGCGGCTGGCGTAACAGCCCGTACGTGGTGAGCCAGAACACCGGCGCTTACCTCGACGTGCCCAAGTTCCTGGACACGGATCATCTCATCGAAACACGCGAGGACGCCGAAGCCTATATCTCGCGGCTGGGGCAATATTCGGCCGTGCTCGACGGTGAGTTGGCACGGATGCAGGCGGCCGCGGCGCAAGGCGTGATGCTGCCGGCGTTCCTCAACGACAAAGCAACCAAGCAGCTCGCCGGATCGATCAAGGATGCCAAGGCAGGCGGTGGTCTGGTCAGTTCGATCACCACCCGTGCAAAGGCCAAAAACCTGTCAGGTGAATGGGAAGAGCGCGCGCGGACGATCGTCACCGGACACGTCGCGCCCGCCTTGGAGCGGCAATTACTCGAACTGCAGCGGCAGCGTCCTTTAGCCCGTCCAGAAGCCGGTATTTGGGCGCAGCCAGGCGGAGAGCGATATTACACCTATGCGCTGCGGGCGAGCACCACGACCGACATGTCGCCCGACGCGATCCACCAGCTTGGCCTTACCACCCTCGATGCCCTGCACGCGCGAATGGACCCGATCCTTCGCCAGCTTGGCTACACGCAAGGCTCGATCGGCGCCCGGATGCAGGCTTTGTCCAAGGACAAGCGCTACCAATTCGCCGATGGCGACGCTGGCCGCGCCGAGATCATGGCATTCATCCAGGAACGTCTAAAGATCATTCGGGCGCAGCTTCCGCGCGCGTTCAACACGTTGGTGCCCGGGAACCTCGAGGTGAAGCGCCTTCCGCCCGAGGAAGAGCCCGGTGCGCCTGCCGCATATGGTGGTGCAGGGTCACCCGATGGCAAGATCCCCGGCAAGTTCTGGATCAACCTGCGCACCCCCGAATTGCACAGCCGTTATAGCTTGCCCGACCTCGCTCACCATGAGGCCATCCCCGGCCACGTCTGGCAGGGTGAGTATACTTTCTCGCTGCCACTGATCCGGACCATGCTGGCGTTCAACGCTTTTTCGGAAGGGTGGGCGCTGTACGCCGAGCAGCTTGCGGACGAGCTTGGCGTGTTCGACGACTTTCCGGTCGGTCGCCTAGGCTATTTACAGTCGATCGCGTTTCGCGCCTGCCGTTTGGTGGTCGATACAGGGCTTCACGCCAAGCGCTGGACCCGCGAACAGGGCATAGCCTTCTTCGTTGATCGCAATGGCTCCAACCCCCTGGAGGTGGCGAGCGAAGTCGATCGCTATTGCAGCTGGCCGGGACAGGCCTGCGGTTACGAGGTCGGTCATCAGGAGATCGTCCGCCAGCGTGCGCGGGCTCAGGCAGCGCTTGGCGGTCGATACGACCTCAAGGCATTCAACGACACGGTCGTGCTGGGCGGCAATGTGCCGCTCGACGTCCTGGCATTGAACGTGGACCAGTATATCGCCAGCGCGCGAGGCTAGCGGGCGCCCTCGGTCATCCCGGTTCGACCCGGGATGACGAGGGCGTGTCGTTGCTCAGCGTCGTCCGGCAAGCCCGCCGAGTATGGAATTCAGGACATTCCCGCCGGCACCTCCAGCACCGCCACCGCCGAGTAGCGAACCGAGCATTCCTCCAAGTCCGCCGCTTTGGGCCAAGCCGCCGCCTTGCTGACCGCCACTAAGCACTCCGCCGAGCGCTCCGCCTAGGCCGCCACC
Source organism: uncultured Sphingomicrobium sp. (assembly GCA_964243335.1). Lineage (GTDB taxonomy): Bacteria > Pseudomonadota > Alphaproteobacteria > Sphingomonadales > Sphingomonadaceae > Sphingomicrobium. The sequence goes on from CAXTED010000001.1 coordinate 747,451, forward strand.
AAATCCGCCGCCGCCCGCTTGGCGCGCGAAATACCCTGCGGCGAGCATGGCCACGATCGGCAACATCTTCTTGAGTAGGTCGGGCGAAATGCCGCTCTGCTCAGCCGCATGGGTCGCAACGGTGCGGCTGGCATCCTTATTGCCGAAGATCTGGCCCAGCACGCCGTTACCCTGGCTGACGTCGGTGGGTTCAGGGGCAAGCGCATTGTCCATCATCCCGCCGCCGCCAAGCCCGCCCAATATGCCCGCGAGGCCGCCAAGGCCTTGCGGTCCTTGAGCCTGGTTCTGCATGCCGCCAAGCACCGCCGGCAATAGGGCTGCCATGCCGGTGCGCGCCGTCTGTTGATCGACCCCGAGTTCCCGAGAGATCGCTTGGTCACCGCCGGCCTGCATAAGCGCGTCGAGCATGGACATATCTATTAGCTCCTGATGTCTTTGATAATCAGAAGCCTAACGGGCAGCAGCCGGCGGAGTTGCGGCGCGCCGGGAGTTCTCCAGACGCGCGGCACAGTGCGGTGGTACTACTCCGCGGCCACCCGTACGCTTGGGGCGCACTGGCGCACGCCATCGTCGACGTGATCGGCGAACTGCGCAAAGTTGTCGCAGAACAGATCGACCAATTTGGCTGCCGTCACGTCATATTCCGACGCGTCGGACCACGTGGAACGCGGGTCGAGGATGCTGCTATCCACCCCGGCCACGCTGACCGGAACTTCGAAGCCGAAATTCTCATCCTTACGGAAGTCGGCACTGTTGAGGCTGCCATCGAGCGCGGCGTTGAGCAAAGCGCGGGTAGCCTTGATCGGCATCCGCTTGCCCACGCCGTACTTGCCGCCAGTCCAGCCGGTGTTGACCAGCCAGCAGGTGACGTTGCCACGCGCGATCCGCTCTTTCAGCAGATTGCCGTACACGGACGGATGACGCGGCATGAACGGCGCGCCGAAGCAGGTCGAGAAAGTGGCTTCCGGCTCGGTCACGCCGATCTCCGTGCCAGCGACCTTGGCGGTGTAGCCCGACAGGAAGTGGTACATCGCCTGATCAGGGGTAAGTCGCGCGATCGGAGGAAGGACACCGAACGCGTCCGCGGTCAGCATCACGATGTTTCGTGGCACCGGTCCCATGTTCGCCTCGGACGAATTGGGAATGAAGTCGATCGGGTAAACGCCGCGGCTGTTCTCGGCCAAGGTGTTGTCGTCGAGGTCCAGTTCGCGCGTTTGCGGATCCATGACCACATTCTCGAGCACGGTGCCGAAACGCTTGGTGGTCGCGTAAATTTCCGGTTCGCTGTCGGCCGACAGGCGGATCATCTTGGCGTAACAACCACCCTCGAAATTGAACACGGCAGTATCCGACCAGCCATGCTCGTCATCGCCGATCAGGGTGCGGTTGGGATCGGCGGAAAGCGTCGTCTTGCCGGTGCCCGACAAACCGAAGAACACCGCCGTGTCGCCATTCGGACCAATGTTGGCCGAGCAGTGCATCGGCATGATCTTCTGCTCGGGAAGCAGGAAGTTGAGCAGGCCGAAGACCGACTTCTTCATCTCGCCCCCGTACTGGGTGCCACCGATCAGGATCAGTTTCTTCGACAGATTGACCGCGATCACCGTCTCGGTACGGCAGCCATGACGCGCCGGCTCAGCCTGGAAGCTGGGCAGATCGATGATCGTATATTCCGGCTCGAACCCGGCGAGTTCATCGGCTTCAGGACGCACCAGCATCGTTCGAATAAACAGGTTGTGCCATGCCAGTTCGTTGATCACGCGCACCTTGACGCGGTGCTCCGGCTGCGATCCGCCAAACAGGTCGGCGACGAACAGATGCGGCTTGGTCGACAGATGCTTCAGAAAGTCCGCGTGCAGCCGGTCGAACGCGTCCGAGTCCATCGGCTTGTTCGACTTGCCCCACCAGACCGTGTCCTCGGTCACTTCGTCGCGGACAACAAAGCGATCCTGCGCGCTGCGGCCCGTGTGGCGGCCGGTGGCGACCACGAGCGGTCCGTCAGCAGCGATCAAGCCTTCGCCGCGACGAACGGCTTCTTCGACCAATGGCGCCGTCGTCAGGTTCCAGTGAAGCTCGGCGCCGGTATCGATGCCCTGCGCGTCCAATCCAAACTGCGGAACCCTGTTCAACACTCCACGACCCTTTCGAAATCAAAACGCAAACGACGTCGGCACCTCATACAAGAGGAGCCGGCGCCGTCTGTAATCCATGTAAATCGTAACGCGCCTATACCGTTCGGGTTGCGTCGGGTCAAAGTAGGCGCCTCACAGGCCGCGAACTTGTGCGGCAGAGCGGCTCTGTCTAGAGCGGCCCGGGTGAACTGGCGTCCTCCCCTTTGCCGATGAGCCAGATCATAGCGCTGGTCGATGACGACCGGAATATTCTGACCTCTTTGTCGATCGCGCTTCAGGCCGAAGGCTTTGTCACCCGCGTCTACACGGAGGGCGAAAGTGCGCTTCGGGCACTCGCCGACAATCCTGCGGACCTTGGCGTGTTCGACATCAAGATGCCGACCATGGACGGCATGGAACTGCTTCGCCGACTGCGGGCGATCGAGGGCGCTGCCGCTGTCATGCCGGTTATCTTCCTCACCTCAAAGGATGAGGAACAGGATGAGGCGCAAGGCCTCGCCATGGGCGCCGATGATTACATCGCCAAGCCGTTCAGCCAACGCCTGCTGATCGCTCGCATCCGGGCCATCCTGCGTCGCAGCGACATGAACCGTGCCGATTCAGCGCGAGGCGGAGATATTGACGGTTCGGCTCTCGGTGCGTCCGAGCAGCCGGTGCTGGAACGCGGTCGACTGGCAATGGACCCGGCGCGCCACAAGGTTCGCTGGGACGGCAAGGACGTGACCCTGACCGTGACCGAGTTCATGATCCTGGAAGCGCTCGCCCAGCGACCCGGAGTTGTGAAGTCGCGCAATCAACTGCTTGATGTCGCCTATCAGGACGACGTCTATGTCGACGACCGCACGATCGACAGTCACATCAAGCGAGTTCGGCGAAAGTTTCGCGCGGTAGACCCCAGCTTCGACGGCATTGAGACATTGTATGGCGTTGGTTACCGCTTCGGCGAGGAATGACGACGACCCCAGCCTTGCCCTGAAATGGTCGGGGCGCTGGCGGTTGTCGCACCGCATCCTGGCGGTGAACCTGCTGACGCTTGTCCTAATTGCCCTGTCGATCTTGTTTCTCGACAGCTTCCGCAATCAGCTTCGCCAGGAGCGACAATTACGGACCGAGCGCGAGGCGCAGATTACCGCCGCTGCCTTGCGCTCGCTCGAAGGCGCGTCGCAATCCCGCTTTCTAGGCGCCATCGGGGGAGACAGCGACAGCCGCTACCGCCTCTACGACGCGGCGGGCGGGCTTCGGCTGGACAGCTGGCGCTTGTCAGGCCCCACCTACGTCTTGCGTGATCCCCGATCGCAGGGATGGACCAAGGACGTCGCCCGCGCGCTCGACCGCGGGTTCAATGCATTGGTCGGCGAGCGCACGCCCGACGACTTTCTCGAGCCGGCAAGCGATCGTCTTGGCGCCTGGCCCGAAGCGGTGCGCGCACGCACCGAGCGGCGAACCGTCGGTGCCGTTCGTAACGCGCCCGACCTGACGCCGGTCATGTCCGCCGCGACGCCGGTCGATGCAACCGGCGCGGTGTTGCTGGTCACGGCCAACGACCGCAACTTTACGCGAACCGTGCGCGGCGAGAGGGCTAAGCTGGCGACGGCGCTGCTGATTGCGACCATCATGTCGCTTTTGCTGTCCTTCTTTCTGGCGCGTACGATTGCACGTCCGCTGCGCCGGCTGGCGATAGCCGCTCACCGGGTTCGGCTCGGCCGATCGCGCGAGGTTCGGGTTCCCCGGCTGCCTTCCCGGCGCGACGAGATCGGGCTCTTGGCGCGTTCGATCAGCGACATGAGCGGTGCGCTTCGTCAGCGTATCGACAATATCGAGGCCTTTGCGGCCGACGTAACGCACGAGTTGAAGAACCCCCTCGCCTCGCTTCGCTCCGCCGTGGATGGATTGGACCGGATCGAGGAGCCCGCGCTTCGCCGCCAGTTGCTCGATGTCGTGCGCCAGGACGTACTTCGGCTCGACCGGCTGGTCGGCGATATCGGCGAAGCGGCGCGAACCGACGCCGAACTTGCCCGCGCCCGCTTCGAGCCGGTGGACCTTGGCGAATTGATCGGCCAGCTGATCCGCGCTTGGGAGGCACGGCGGATCACGGGCAACGTTCGGCTGGCGTTCGCCAGGCCGCGCGCGGGCAGCACCATCGTGCTCGGTGAGCCCTCCCGCTTGGCCCGGGCCATCGACAATCTGATCGACAATGCCATTAGCTTTTCGCCTGCCGGTGCTTTGGTTGAAGTCGCCGCGGCGCGGGTCGGCGACGAAGTACGGGTGCGGATCGACGACGAGGGTCCTGGTGTTCCCGCCGCGGCACGCGAAGCGATCTTTAACCGCTTCCACTCCATACGACCGGAGGGCGACTCGTTCGGGCGCCATTCGGGACTTGGTCTTGCGATCGCCAGGGCGATCGTCAAAGGCCATGATGGGGAGATTGACGTGGCCGACCGCGACGACGCGCCTTCGGGTGCACGATTCATTATCAGGCTGCCGGCGGCGGGGGTGATGGAATGAGCATTCGCCTTTCGTCCGAGACCATGCACGCCAGTTGCGTCGCGCTGGACGGCCGCGCCATCCTGCTGTGCGGCTTATCTGGCTCGGGCAAGTCCGACCTTGCCCTCCAACTGATCGACCGGGGGTTCACCCTGGTCGCTGACGATCAGACGATCGTTCGAAAGCAGGGTACCCGCCTTTTGGCGAGCGTTCCCAGCACCATCGCCGGCCTGCTGGAGATCCGCGGCGTCGGCATCGTCACCATGCCTACAGTTGCCGATGTCCAAGTGGCCCTCGTGGTGGAACTCAGGGGCGACATCGAGCGGATGCCCGACGAGTCGCGTGAGCGGCGAATCCTCGACTTGCCAGTGCCGTTGATCAGCATCGACGCGACCACCGCGTCCGCCCCGTCGAAAGTGGCCTTGGCCCTGGACCGACTAGGACTGCCCAAGGCATGATCTGCGGCCAGCCGGGATGAGCGCAGCGCCGCCGGAAGGACGCACGCGCCCGCCGCGGCTGCTGCTGGTCACCGGCATGTCGGGGGCTGGCAAGTCGACCGTGCTCGACGCGCTCGAAGACATGGGCTGGGACATTGTCGACAATCTTCCGCCAGCGCTTCTCCAGGCGTTCGTTCACGGCGAGGACCGCACGCGAACCCGCGCCGGGGTGCACTTGGCCGTCGGCATGGACGCGCGCAGTCGAGGCTTCGATGCCGATGGCCTGCCTGACCTCATCCGAGCGGTACAAGGTGTTCACCCGGAGATCCTGTACCTCGACGCGACCAGCGCCGAGCTGATTCGCCGTTATGACGAGACCCGGCGCCGCCACCCCCTCGCCCCCGACCGGGCCGCCGAGGATGGCATCGCCCGCGAACGCGCGCTGACCGCACCGCTTCGCCTGGCGGCCGACTCGATCCTCGATACGACGGACCTCAAGCCCGCCGACCTTCGTGACGAGTTGCGCCGTCGTTACGAAGAGGACCGCGACTCGCCGGTGATCACCGTCAGCTCCTTCGGCTTCGCACATGGGATCAGCCGCACGGCCGACCTTGTGTTCGACCTGCGCTTCCTGCCCAATCCGCACTGGATCGCCGAATTGAGACCGTTGACCGGCTTGGACGCGCCGGTGCAAAACTACGTCGCCATCCAGCCGGGATGGACCGAAACAATGGACGGAGTCGAACGGCTGTTGCTCGACCTGCTTCCGCGCTATTGGCAGGCGGGCAAGACCTACGTCGGGATCGCATTCGGTTGTACGGGTGGACGGCATCGATCGGTTGCAGCAGCAGTGGAGATGGGCAGAAGATTGCAAGAAGCGGGTTTTTCGCCAAATATCAGGCACCGCGACCTTCAATCGAACCCCAGCGACTCCATCGAGAAAATCCCTGCGCTCCGGGGGGCTGCGCGTGAAGACACATCAGGTGATTGAATGATCGGATTAGTGCTGGTGACCCACGGCCGACTGGCGGCGGAGTTCATCACAGCCATGGAACATGTCGTCGGCCCCCAAGAGGCGATCGAAGGCATTTGCATCGGCCCGGACGACGACATGGAAGCGCGTCGAAGCGACATCGCCGACGCGATCACGCGCTGCGACCAGGGCGGCGGGGTCATCATCCTCACCGATCTATTCGGCGGCACTCCGTCCAATCTCGCGATCAGCCTGATGAAGAGCGAAAACATCGAGGTGATCGCCGGCGTCAACCTGCCCATGCTGATCCGGCTGGAGGGTGCCCGCAAGGTGATGGGCGTGCGTGCCGCGGTTGCCGCCGCCCGCGAGGCCGGACGTAAATATATATCGGTGGCTTCCGAAATCCTTGGCGAGGCGGCTGCGTGAGCGAAGTCTCGCGCGTTGTCCGGATCGACAATCGCCGTGGCCTCCATGCCCGCGCCAGCGCCAAGTTCGTCACCATGGCGAGCGGCCTTCCCGCGGTGGTTGAAGTTGAGAAAGACGGAAATCGCGTCGTGGGCACGTCGATCATGGGCCTTATGATGCTCGGCGCGGCGATGGGCGACACCATCTCCATCCATGCCTCGGGCGACGGCGCGGAAGAGTCCGTCGCGGCTCTGTCGCAACTTGTCGAGGATCGCTTCGGCGAGGACTGAAGCGCTACTCAGAGCGGGCGGCGTGGTCTAACACGTCTGCCATGCCTCGCTTCGTCTCCGCATTTTCCAACGAAACCGTGAAACGCGTCCGCGGACTGCGCGACAAGAAAGCGCGACGCGAGCAGGGATTGTTCCTGGCGGAAGGCCTCCGCATCCTTGCCGAAGCGCGGGACAGCGGCGTTCTGCCCGAAACCATCGTGTTCGCCGCCAACAACGGTGTCCATCCGCTCGCCGCCCAGATCATCGCGGACACAGAGGCGGCCGGCGGCGAGGCGATCGAGACAACCCCCGACATTCTGACCAAAATGAGCGGCAAGGACAATCCGCAGATGTTGCTGGGTGTCTTCGCACAGCCGCATCTGGAGCTGCCCGGGCTGGACAGGACGTCGGCCAAATTGTGGATGGTGGCGCAGTCGTTGCGTGACCCGGGCAATATCGGCACCATCTTGCGCACCGGGGACGCGGTCGGCGCCGGTGGGCTGATCCTGCTCGACGACAGCGCCGATGCCTTTTCGGTGGAAGCGGTGCGCGCCTCGATGGGCGCCATCTTCACGCAGCAGGTGGTGAGTGCCCGCTGGGAGGAGTTCCTTCCGTGGCTTCGGTCCGGGCCCGGCCAGTTGGTCGGCACCAGCCTGCGCACCGATACCGACTATCTCGCCGCCCGCTATGAGTCGCCATGCTTCCTGCTGATCGGCAATGAGCAGGCCGGCCTGCCCGACGACTATGAAACCGCGTGCGACCTGCTGGTGAAGATACCGATGGCTGGCCGAGCGGACAGCCTCAACGCGGCAGTGGCGGCGGCGGTCATGGCGTTTCAGGTCACGGCGAGTTGGCGGGGAGCGTGATGTCGAGGACGCGACATTGGACGGCGGCGCTCGCTGTTCTGACCCTAGCGGGCTGCGCCACCCCTGCCCTGCCGCAAGGTGAGCCGTATCGTGCGCTGGGCACCGAGCCGTTCTGGTCGCTGAACATCGACCATCGCGAGATCGTGTTCACTGAAGCCAATGCGCCGGGTGTGCGGATCGTCGAACCTTTGCCCAAGGTCATTCACGGCTTCGCTGGTGACATCTACCAAGGCAAGCGCATCGGCGTGAACATCGTCCGCACGCCTTGCAGCGACGGCATGAGCGACCGGGTCTATCCCGACAAGGTCCAGCTGCGGGTCGATGCGCGCGCATTCGAAGGCTGCGGGGGCTTGCCGACGAGCACGATGCAGTGAGCGTCCGACGCTTGCGGCTACTCGGCTGCCTCCAAGGCCTCGCCAGCCGGCGGAGCTAGTTTATTGAGCGGACGAGGCATGGCCTCGATCATCGGCGGCGGTGCAATCTCCTTATTGCTTCCGGCGCCCAGGCCTTCGAAGCGACGGGCCTGCGTGAAGACCTGAGTTTCCAGGCTGCCGACCATCTTGTTGTAAGCGTCGTTGGTAGTGGCGAGATTACGACCCATGCGAACCACATGCTCGGCCATGGTCGCGATGCGCGAATGGAGGTCACGACCGAGGACGGCGATCTCTTCCGAAGCCTTGGCGAGCTTCTCCTGTTTCCAAACGCTGGCCACCGTACGCGCGATCGCGACGAGGTTGGTCGGCGTGGCGAGAAGCACGCGATCCTTGAAGGCTTTCTCCCAAAGCTCTGGATCCTGGTCAAGAGCAGCCGAGAGGAAGTGCTCGCCAGGGATGTACATGATGACATAATCGGCGGCCTCGCCGAACTGAGTCCAATAGGCTTTGGACCCGAGTTGTTGAGCGTGGCGCAGGATCGACGCGAGATGCGCCTTGAAGCATAGGCTACGCTTGTCGTCGTCAACTTCGTCGCAACCGTCCAGATAGGCGTTCAACGAGCACTTTGCGTCGATGATCAGCTTGCGGCCTTCGGGCAGGCTGACCACCGCATCGGGCCGAAGACGACCTTCGTCGCCATCGACGGATACTTCCATGTGGAAGTCGATGTTCTTCACCAGTCCAGCCTGGACGAGCACGTTCTCAAGGCTCTTCTCGCCCCAGCGACCCCGCTGTTTGGGGCTGGATGTGAGAGCGGTGACAAGTCGCCGGGCTTCGTCGCGAACCTGCCCCTGACCGGTACGCACTAACTCCACCGCCTCGCGCAAACCGGCATATTGGTCGACCCGTTCCTTCTCAACCCTTTGAAGGCCCTCTTCATAGCGCTTGAGCGTTTCGGACACCGGCTGAAGCAGGTTCTCGATACGCGCGCGCTGCTCCTTGCTCTCCAGCGTCATTCGCTCGGACGAACGCTTGAGAAACGCGTCGTGGGCGGTGTCGAGTGCCTTGCCGGCGAGTTCGCCGAAGCTCCGCTCGACCTTGGCCTCAAGCTCGCGCACCTGGTTCAGTTGCGCAGCGAACGCCGACTGCCGTTCGTCTTCACCACGCTCGAAAGCGGCCTTGGCGGCGGCGAGGTCTTCCTTCTGCTGGCGCAGCGTGACGAGTTCGCTATCCTGCGCAACGAGCCGGTCGGCAAGCGGGCGCAGGCCGGCGACTTCTCGCATCGCCTCGTCCCGCTCGGCTGTGACTGCGTCGAGCAGGTCCTGAAGCCGATCAGCCCGCGCAGCGCGTTCGCCGACGGCGGCCAAATCGCGCTCGGCATCTCCGCAGCGGACACGCAATTGCTCGCACTCGGCGCGGGCGGCACTCACCGGCTTGCCGCCCAGCACCCAGCCCAGCACAAGCCCGATCAGCAAGGCGACGACCGTCACCGCAGCCAGAATAATCGCGTCCATCACCCAACCCCAAATGCACCGGAACGAAGCACGAACTTAGCCGTCCTTAACCCTTGGCAGCAAGCGCCAACTGGACGCCTTCGCCCCGCACTCTAAGATGGCGCGCAAGAAACAGGAGAATTCATGTCCATTCGCAAGATGATTTCGCTTCACCCCGGCGCCGGCGAGCACGTCAACCATCCGCTCGGCGATGCGGTGCATCACCTGATGTACTGCGCCAAGATGTGCCTGTCCTGCGCGGACAGCTGCCTCGCCGAAGCGATGGACATGAAGCAGTGCATCCGATTGTGCATGGATTGCTCGGACATTTGCGAGGCGACCGCAAAGCTGGGACTGCGCCGCACCGGTGACGACAATCAGGTCCTGCGCGAGTTGCTCGAGCTATGCGCCCGCATGTGCGACACTTGCGCCGCGGAATGCGACCGGCACGATCACGAACATTGCAGATTGTGCGCTCAGATCTGCCGCGAGTGCGCCGAGGATTGCCGCACGGCTGCGATGAGCCTCGTCGGCTAAGCTCTAAAATCCATCTTCATCCCGGCCGTCTGAGACGGATGGCCGGGCACGTGCGCCTACTCCGGCACACGTCCTTCTTTGCGTGCCTTTGCCAATTTCTTGAGCACCATCTCGCGTTTCAGCCGGGACAGATGGTCGATGAACAGCACTCCGTTCAGATGGTCGATCTCGTGCTGCAGGCACACGGCCATCAGTCCATCGACCTCTTCCTCCCGGGTTGCCCCCGTTTCGTCCATCCACCGGGCGCGGACCCGGTCGGGGCGAAGCACTTCGGCATATTGCTCGGGGATCGACAGGCAGCCCTCGTTGTAGGGCACCAGCGTGTCCGATGCCTCGATGATCTCCGGATTGATGAACACGCGAGGGTCCTTGACCGGCTCGCCGCCCTCCTCAGCCGGCTCCTGAAGATCGATGATAAGCAAGCGGATCGGATGGCCCACCTGCACCGCGGCAAGTCCGATGCCGGGCGCGTCGTACACCGTCTCGAACATGTCGGCGATCAACTGGGTGATCTCAGGCGTGATCGCCTCGACCGGCGTCGAAGTAGCGCGCAGAACCGCGTCGGGAATGCACAGGATTGGGAGAATGGCCATGCCGCGCGCCTTACTGGCGGCGCATGCACGCGGCAAGGCTGCGCTAGCCGATCGGTCGCCGCGCCCGCAGCGCCTGCGCGAGCGTGCCCTCGTCGAGATAATCGAGCTCGCCGCCGACTGGGAGGCCATGAGCCAATTGGGTCAGTCGAACGGGAAACCCTTCCAGGCGCTCCGCCAGATAATGCGCGGTGGTCTGGCCTTCCAAAGTAGCGTTCATGGCCAGCACGATCTCGTCGATCCCGCCCGCCGACACGCGTCGCAGAAGACGGTCGATATGGAGGTCCTCGGGCCGGATACCTTCCAGCGCCGACAAGCGCCCGCCAAGCACATGGTAGCGCCCGGGAAACAGTCGCGCCCGGTCCAGCGCCCATAAGTCGGACACTTCCTCCACGACGCAAAGGCTCTTGTCGTCGCGGCGCGGATCGCGGCAGATCGCGCACGGGTCGGCCGTGTCGACGTTGCCGCACGTGGTGCAGGTGGAGAGCCGCTCGGACACCGTCTGAAGCGCTTCGAGCAAGGGCTGAAGCACCGCCTCGCGCCGCTTCATCAGGTGCAGCACCGCACGCCGGGCCGAACGTGGCCCAAGCCCAGGCAGCCGCGCCAGCGCGCCGCTCAACGCATCGATTTCCGGGGAAGCCATATGCGGAAGATAGGAAATCCTGGGCGTGTAAGCCATAGGCTCACCCGATCATGCGTATCGTCTTCATGGGTTCCCCCGAATTTGGCGTTCCGACGCTGGATGCGCTGCTGGCCTCCGGGCACGAGATTGTTGCCGTCTACTCGCAGCCGCCGAGGCCCGGCGGACGCGGCAAGGCGCTGCAACGCACGGCCGTTCACGCGAGAGCGGAGGCGCTGGGCCTACCGGTCCTGACCCCCTCCCGCCTGCGCGACCCTGCGGACCAGGCGAACTTTGCCGAGCACGAGACCGACGTCGCGGTGGTCGCCGCTTATGGGCTCATCCTTCCGCAAGCAGTGCTGAATGCTCCGCGGCTTGGTTGCTTGAACGTGCACGCTTCGCTGCTGCCACGCTGGCGCGGCGCGGCTCCGATCCATCGTGCGATCCTTGCTGGCGATGCGGTGACCGGTGTCACGATCATGCAGATGGAGGCCGGCTTGGATACCGGACCGATGCTGCTGACCGGCGAGACGGGTGTGGGTGCAAAGAACGTTGGCGAGTTGACGTCGGAGCTCGGCAACCTGGGTGCGCGGCTGATGGTGGAATATCTCGCCGGCCCTGACGCCCACCCGCCCCAAGCGCAGCCCGACGGGGGCGTCACTTATGCGCACAAGATCGACAAAGCGGAGTCGCGCATCGACTGGGCGCAGCCGGCCGAGACGATCGAACGGCAAGTGCGCGCCTTCGCTCCCGCCCCCGTAGCATGGTGCGAACTCGCCGGGGAGCGCCTGCGTATTCTTGCGGCGGAGGTCGTGCCGGGCAGCGGTGCGCCTGGCGAGCTGTTGGATGGCGAACTGACCATCGCCTGCGGGAACGATGCGCTTCGCCCGTCCTTGGTGCAGCGCGCCGGCGGAAAGGCGATGAGCGCGGCGGATCTGCTGCGCGGTCTGAAGCTTGCACCTGGCAGCCGCGCGGCGTGACCCGTTGGAAGTTCGTAGTCGAGTGGGATGGTTCGCCCTTTTTGGGCTGGCAGCGGCAGCCGCAGGGTCCCACCGTCCAATCGGTACTGGAGCGCGCGATAAACGCCATGACGGGCGAGACCGTGACCGTTCACGGGGCCGGCCGCACCGACACCAGCGTGCATGGGCTGGGGATGGCCGCGCATGCCGATATTCTCCGGCCCACCACCCCATTCCGCCTGCTTGAGGGCCTGAACGCATTGCTTCGTCCCGACCCAGTCGCGATCCTTTCAGCCGAACCGGTTGCCGACGACTGGCACGCGCGCTTCTCCTGCCTGGGACGGCGCTATCTGTACCGGATCAGCACCCGGCGCGCGCCGCTCACGCTTGATCGTGCCCGAGCGTGGCAAATCCGCAGGCCGATGAATGTCGAAGCCATGCGCGAGGGTGCCGCGATGTTGCTCGGCCATCATGATTTCACCACCTTCCGCTCGGCGCATTGCCAATCGGAAAGCCCGGTCAAGACGCTCGATCGCTTGGACATCGAGACGGTCGGCGACGAGCTGCAGATCCAAGCGGCAGCGCGCAGCTTCCTTCACCATCAGGTACGATCGATGGTCGGTTGCCTGGCGCTGGTGGGCGAGGGCAAATGGTCTCCGGAGCGCATTGGTGAAGCACTGGTGGCCCGGGACCGCGCCGAGCTTGGCTTCAACGCACCGCCACATGGATTATACTTCGTCGAAGCCGTCTATTAGACGAGCAGTTCGCGCGCAGCGGGCTGGCTAAGAAATCCATGGGGACTCGCCGACAAGCCGTAAGCACCAGCGCAGAAGATGGCGATGAGATCGCCGACCTCGACACGCGGCAAGGCCACATCGTCGGCAAGCAAGTCGAGCGGAGTGCATAAGCAACCAACCACCGTGACCGCCTGATCCGGCGCACCGTTGAGTCGTCCTGCGACAGCGATCGGATAGTTGCGGCGGAGCAATTGGCCGAAGTTGCCGCTGGCGGCGAGCATGTGCTGGAGACCGCCGTTCGTCACCAAGAAGGTTCGCCCGCGGCTCTCCTTTCGATCAACCACTCGCGTGAGATAGACGCCAGCCTCCCCAACCAGCCAGCGGCCAAGCTCGATAGCGAAGCCGGTATCTGCCAAGATCTGCGATCGGTTCCGCAGCGTTTGTTCCAACGCGGCGCCGACGTCCGCGATGTTCAGCCGCACGTCGCCGTGGAAGTACGGAATACCAAAGCCCCCACCCAGATTGACCTCGGGCGGAGCTTGGCCAACCGCCGTCGCAATCTCTGCCGCAAGCGCGACAGTCTGGCGTTGACCGTCCGCGAGGGCGGCTGCGTCGAGGCTCTGGCTACCGGCATAGACGTGCAGCCCGCGCCAGTCCGCGCCAGCGTCGAGCAAGTGCCGCACCAGTGAGGATACGCGGTCGTGATCGACTCCGAACTGGCTCGCCAGCCCGCCCATCTTCATGCCCGATCCCTTAAGCCCGAATGGCGGATTGACCCGGACGGCAAGCTTGGGCCTGACGCCAAGGTCCGCGGCAATGGCCAGCGCACGCGTCGCCTCGCCTTCGCTTTCCAAGTTGATCGTCACACCGGCCGCGATGGCCTGTGACAGCTCGGGTTCGCGCTTGCCTGGACCGGCGAAGCTCACCGGCAAGGCCGCAACTTCCGCTGCGGTCAGCCGGTCCAGCTCGCCCGCGCTGGCGAGGTCGAAACCGTCCACCAGCGGCGCCAGCCATGCGAGCAGTTCGGCGTTGGGGTTGGCCTTGATTGCGTAGTGCAGCGCGACTTCGGCCGGCATGGCGACCCGAAATGCTTCTACCTGCCGAGTGATCGTCGCTCGGTCGTAGACGAACAACGGCGTTCCGCCTGCCGCCTCAACCAGAGCCTCCGCTGTTCTTCCGCCCATCAGCAAGCGGCCGTGCGGATCGGCTTCGAAGGATGGTGGGATTGGCCCGCTAGTCTTCACGACATCAGCGCCGTTAACGCGGTTCGATCGAGCTTCCCCGTTGCGCCAAGCGGCAAAGCGTCAACCCACACCACCCGGCTTGGCTGCAAATGCGGCGGCAATTCGGCGAGCAGGTGCGACTTGAGCCGAGCCTCTGCGTCATTTCTGCGCGCTACCGCCACCAGCAAGATCGCCTGGCCGAGCCGCGCGTCGGGCACGCCGATCGCGGCACAGTCCGACACCGCGCCAGACGCCAAGGCGGCCTCCTCCACCTCGGTCGGGCTGACGCGATTGCCGCTGACCTTGATCATCGCGTCCTCACGTCCCCGTATACGGAGCAGTCCGTCAGCGCCAAGTCTCGCCCGATCACCGGACCAAACCGCCGTGCCGCCCGACTCCATGAAAGGCGGCGCCGGTCGGAAGCGCTCGGCGCTTCGCTCCGCGTCACGCCAATAACCGCCTGCCACCAAGGGACCCGCGTGGACCAGCTCACCTTCTTCATCCCTCGCCGCCTGCGCGCCGCTCTCCGTGGCGATCGCCAGTTCCGCAAACGGGATGGCGCTTCCGACCGCATCCGGGTGCGTGTCGACCAGCGCCGGGTCCAGGCTGGACGACCGAAAGGCTTCGGTAAGACCGTACATCAGGTGCAACCTCGCCTCCGGGAACAGCGTGCGTAAGCGGCGCACCATTGGCTCGGGCAGATGTCCCCCGCTATTGGTCAGCGTACGAAGGCTGTCACCAGCACCATCGCTCCAATCTGCATCGCCAAGCTGCAGCCACAAGGGCGGCACCCCCGCCAACACGGTTGCACCGTGTCGCCGCACAGCCGAGACCACGTCCCTGGGCAGCAGATAGTCGAAGGCGATGGCGCAGCCGCCCGCGGCCCAAGTCGACAGCAATTGACTCTGCCCATAGTCGAACGCCAGCGGAAGCACGGCAAGGGTACGATCGCTGGGAGAGAGCCCGAGATAATGCGCCACGCTGACCGCACCGAGCCACAGATTGGCATGGCTCAGCATCACGCCCTTCGGCCGCCCGGTCGAACCCGAGGTGTAAAGCAAGGCGGCAAGGTCGTCTGGAAGCGCCTCGGATGGCGGAAGCGCGTCATGATCCGCGCGCCAGTCCTCGAGCGCGATTGCCCGAGCATGCGCTTGGTCGCCAGCAGTCAGGGCGTCCAGCCGCGCCTTGTTGGCGATGATCAACTTGGCGCCGCTGTCCTCCAGGATGTGCGCGGCCTGCGCGCGACGCAGCACCGGGTTAATGGGCACGTGCACCGCGCGCGCGCGCGCTGCGGCAAGCGGCAGGATGCAGGCCATTGCAGTTTTGGGCATCCAGCTAGCGACGCGATCTCCCGCCCCCACCCCCAAGCTACGCAAAGTGGCCGCCGTTCTGCCGACCGCTGCCTCCAGTTGCGAGTAGGTGAGGCTGGTCGTGCCGGCCACCAAGGCAGGGTCATCCGCTTTGCCGCGCAGAGCCAGATGATCGATCGGAGCTGGGCGTGGGTCGACCGTCGTCATGGCTGCGGTCTACAGGCTGGAAGAACTCTCGCCACCCCCCTCGCCGTCGCGCCGCGCTTGCCCCGGCATCCGGCCTCCCCTACGGGCGGCGCCCATGACCTTGGCAACAAACAGCATCCTGTCGGAATCAAGCGAGCCACGCTTGCGCGCCCTTTTGGCGGACGTGCTCGGCTTGCCGGCCGCCCGCTTGGCGAGCTTCGATAGCAGCACCGAACTGTTTGGCGCCTTGCCAGAGTTCGACAGCCTGGCCGTCGCCAACCTCCTCACCGGAATCGAGGAAAGCTTCGCCGTGGTGATCGAGGACGATCGGGTCGAGGCGGAAGATTTCGCCAGCTTCGGCACGCTGCTGGCCTTTATCGACCGGCTTCGCGCCGCCTGAGCTACTCGGCCGCGATCGCCTCATATCCCTGGGCCGCGATGAAGCGCTCGGCGTCGAGCGCGGCCATGCAGCCGGTGCCCGCCGCAGTGACCGCCTGGCGGTAGATCTTGTCCATCACGTCGCCGCACGCGAACACGCCCTCGACGCTGGTGTTGGTGGTGCCGGTCGCCACCGCGATGTAGCCGTCCTCGTCCAGCCGCAACTTGCCCGCGAAAAGCTCGGTCGCCGGCTTGTGGCCGATGGCAACGAACGCACCGTCCACGTCGATGACTTTCTCGACCCCGGTAAGCCGGTCCTTGAGCCGCAGGCCAACGAGGGTTTCAGGGACGCCGCCCGAAACGAACTCCTCTACGGCATGATTCCACAGCACCTTGATGTGCGGATTGGCGAACAGCCGGTCCTGAAGGATCCTCTCGGCCCTCAGCGAGTCGCGGCGGTGGATGAGCGTAACATCCTGCGAATGGTTGGTGAGGTAGAGCGCTTCCTCGACGGCCGTATTGCCGCCGCCGATCACGGCCACCTTCTTGCCGCGGTAGAAGAAGCCATCGCAGGTGGCGCAGGCCGACGCGCCCTTGCCCTTCATATGCTCCTCGGACGGCAAGCCCAGCCACTTGGCCTGAGCGCCCGTGGCGATCACCAGAGTGTCGGCAAGATACGTGGTGCCACCGTCACCGGTCAGCCGGAACGGCCGCCGCGACAGGTCCACGTCGTAGATGTGATCCCAGATCATGCGCGTGCCGACATGCTCGGCCTGCGCCTGCATTTCCTCCATCAGCCACGGGCCCTGAACCACCGCGCGAAAGCCGGGATAGTTTTCCACATCGGTGGTGGTGGTCAGTTGCCCGCCGGGCTGGATGCCCTGGACGACAATCGGCTCGAGGCCGGCTCGGGCGGCGTAGATGGCGGCGGTCAGTCCTGCAGGGCCGGAGCCAAGCACCAGCAGCCGCGTCGAAATGGTTTCGGTCATGCACAGGCATTTAGGGGGGCACGCGGCCCCCCGCAACTAGACCAAGCGGCGTCCACGAACGAAGTGGAGCACCAGCAGGATGAGGCCGACAACAAGAGCGATGTGGATGATGCCACCCGCGATGTTGAATAAAAGCCCCAGGACCCAGGCGATGATCAAAATCCCAGCGATGGTGGCGAGCATGGCTTTTCACTCCTGTTGCTCTACCTCAACACGCGCCGGAGCGGAGTGTTGCATCGCTTAGATCCCGGTCACTCCACCTTTATCCGCACGAAGGCCATCGCCCCGAGCGGATGGCGACCGCCGTACAAAGGAGCAAGGTCACGCGGCAGCACGTTGACGCTGCCCAGCACACCCGCCCCAAGCTTCACCGGACCCTTGCCGAGGCGGAAGTCGCGAACGACGCCGAGGCTTGCCTTCGCAACGGTGAATGCCTCGCCATGCCCTTCCTCTTCGTCTTCGACCAACTCGCGGTTTTCGGTGACCTCGCCTCTACCGAACAAGGTCCAACCGCCACGCGACAATGAGGATTCGATCAGAAAAGCGTCGTCGCCATGACCTTCGGCAGTTTTGCGGGCCCACGCGAGGCTGCTTGCCCAACGCGTATTCTGCCCTAAGTCTCGCGTGTACATGGCGCTGGCGGAAAGGCGGTGTTGATTGACGCCAGGCTCCAGCTGCTCGCTGTCAATGAAATGGCCGTAGCTGGCCTGCAGGGCGAGCTCCGCCGTCGGATTGACGGACACCCGCACAGCGGTGGAATCGAGCGGCCCGGTCTCGATGTTGTAGCGATATTGGTCAGGCTCCCGGCCGTTGAAGCGACTGACCTCCACCTTGGCGCGGCCCGTGATCAGGCCGGCAGTGAGCACGCCGAAGCTTATGTGCGTCGAATCGAACCAGTGGTGGGTAATCGGCGCCTCGGGCGAATCCATGATCGACTCGCGGTGCATGAAGGTGGGCGGGCCGAAGGCCGGTTCACCGGGGAGGCCGCCATAGATGAAAGCGCTGACGTCGCCCCCAAGCGGCTGCGAGAGGCTCGCGGACAACTCCACGAAAAGGTCGTGTGGGTGCTGGCGGTCGATCAGTCGGTTGACGCCGTCCGCGGTCTCGCCGCTCGCCAACAGGAGCGGATAACCAGCCTTGCCCATCAGCGGATCGGGACTGAGCATCGTCTTGAACTGAAGCGTGCCCTGCCCGACCGGCCGCTGCGCCATGCCCATCACCATTCCGCTGACGAACAGCTTGTCGTCTCCGCGCGGGCCACCCTGCGTGTCGGCAACGAGGTTGAGCACGCCGTGACCCATCAACATCCAGTCGCCAGCCGATGTCATCAGGCCCAGGTGACGCGAGGTGTCGGGCTGCCAGCTGGTGCCAGAAGCCTCGCGGTTGATCGAGTAACTGCCAAGCGCGGCCTTCATTGAGTGCCCGGCGTGGCTCGAGGCGCCGTTTGTCATGGCACCGTGGTCCATAGCTCCATGATCCATGGTCGAGTGATCGACCGGCGGGGGCACGGCTTCGGTCGGCGGGGTGGCAGGTTGTTGAGGGTTCGGCATAGTCATGCCGGGCGTGTGGCCCGCGTGTTGCGCGATGGCCGGAGTACCCGCCACCAGCAACGCGCCCGCCAGAGCAGGGTAAGAAAGAGATTTCACGATGATTCTCCGAGGCGCACGCCAGCCAGCGCGTGCCTGCTTGATTGTTAGGCAGCAGCCGGGTTGAACCCGGCGAGGCGCTTAATGCTGATGAGCGTCAGGCTTTGCGTCAGTGCTCTTGCGAGCCATGTCGGCGCAGCAGTCGGCCTTCGCTGCGGACTTCTTGTCGCAACAAGGCTTGTCACAGCAGTCGTCTTTGGCCTCGCCCCCGCCGTGCTGCATGTCGTGACCAGCATGCGGATCGGCGGTCGTGGCGGGCTGCGGAAAGGCGGCCAAAGCGGCCGCAAATATAAGGGTCAACATGGATTAAACTCCTGAGATCAATAGCGCTTGAGTGGCTGATGATCTCAGGATCGTGGAGGAGGGTCGTCGAAGGTTGTCGCGGTGTCGCGAAGCGGCTTCAGCATCTGCCCGACCGGTACGGATGAAGGCGTTGATGCTGCGACCGGAAGCATGATCGACACCGGAACATCGGCGGCTGCAGCCACGCAACATGCTTCATTTGAAGCCGGTGCTGACTTGCCCTCATGATCCATCATGTCCGCCGCCATGCCGCACTCGGCGGAAGGTGGCATTGCGCTCGCCGGCGCGGCTAGCGGGGTGAGCGCCAGTGCAATGAACGACAGAAAGGCGAGCAACAACCGCATCGGCGCCGATATAAGCCAGCTTGGCTGCCGCACAAGTTAGACCAGCCGCGACTGCTTCACCGCCGCCGCGATGAAGCTGGCGAACAATGGATGCGGCTCAAACGGACGGGACTTCAATTCGGGGTGAAATTGCACGCCCACGAACCACGGATGATCCGGCCGCTCGACGATCTCCGGCAGCCGACCGTCTGGCGACAGGCCGGAAAACACCAGTCCGCCGCGCTCCAGCACATCCTTGTAGTGGGCATTCACTTCGTAGCGGTGGCGATGCCGTTCACTGATCCGGGTGGTGCCATAAATCGCTGCGACATGGCTGTTGCCGCCAAGCTCGGCCTCATAAGCGCCTAGCCGCATGGTGCCGCCAAGGTCGCCGCCGCTCTCGCGCTCCTGCAAGCCTTCCTTGTTCATCCATTCAGTGATGAGGCCGACGACTGGCTCGGACGTGGCGCCGAACTCGGTCGTGTTCGCCTGCGACAGGCCGGCCGTGTTCCGAGCGCCCTCGATGCACGCCATCTGCATCCCCAGGCAGATGCCGAAGAAGGGTACCTTGCGCTCGCGGGCGAAGCGCACGCTGGCGATCTTGCCCTCGGACCCGCGCTCGCCGAAGCCGCCGGGAACCAGCACAGCGTCGAGCGGCTCCAGATCGCCCGCCAGGTCGGCCTTGCCGGTTTCGAAGGTCTCGGCATCGATCCAGCGGATGTTGACCTTGACCCGGTTGGCGATGCCGCCGTGGACAAGCGCTTCCCGGAGCGACTTATAGGCATCTGGCAAGCCGATATACTTGCCGACGACCCCCACCGTGACCTCACCCTCGGGATTGTCGAGGCGGTCCATTATGTCGACCCAGCGGCTCACATCGGGGCGCGGCGCGTCGGTGATGCCAAACACACGCAGCACCTCGTCATCCAGGCCGGCCTCATGATATTGCAAAGGCACGTTGTAGATCGAGCGGGCGTCTAGCGCGGGAATAACTGCGGATTTCGGCACGTTGCAGAACTGCGCGATCTTGGCCCGGTCGCTGTCGGGTAGTTCCCGGTCGCAGCGGCACAGCAGGACGTCGGGCTGAACACCCAGGCTGGAGATTTCGCGCACCGAGTGCTGCGTCGGCTTGGTCTTGAGTTCGCCCGCGGCCGCGATCCACGGCACCAGGGTCGTGTGCACGCTGACCGTCTGATCCCGACCAAGGTCATTGCGCAACTGGCGAAGCGCTTCGACGAAGGGCAGGCTCTCGATGTCGCCGACCGTGCCGCCTATTTCGCAGATCACGAAATCAATGCCTTCGATCTCCGCCAGCGCGAATTCCTTGATCGCGTTGGTGACGTGCGGAATGACCTGCACCGTCGCACCAAGGTAATCGCCGCGGCGCTCGCGAACGATGATGTCGCGGTAGATGCGCCCGGTCGTGATATTGTCCGACTGCTTGGCCGAAACGCCGGTGTAGCGCTCGTAATGGCCCAGATCGAGGTCGGTCTCGGCGCCGTCGTCGGTGACGTAAACCTCGCCGTGCTGATAGGGGCTCATCGTGCCCGGATCGACGTTCAGATAGGGATCGAACTTGCGGATGCGGCAGGTGTAGCCGCGCGCCTGCAGCAGCGCTGCCAGCGATGCCGATAGGAGACCCTTGCCGAGCGAGGAGACCACGCCGCCGGTAACAAAAACAAACCGCGCCATGGGAGGATAGCCTTAAGTGGTCGCAGCCGCCTTGCGCAAGCGAATAGGCGGCGCGGCGGTGCGAAAGTTGTCACTTGTGTCGACGCGGACGACCAGCGCCGACGAGCCTTATTGGGCGAGCGGAACCTGGCCGTTGGACGGCTGAGCAGGACTTGGCTGAACGGTGCCCGGCGCAGCATTGTTCGGCGGCGAGGTGTTGGGACCTGCTGGCGGACCGGACAGAGGCGTTCCGCCCGGTTCGAGCGGGCTGAGCGGCCGCTGGGTGCCGGAAGGGGTCTGTCCGACCAAAGACGTGTCGACGGTCTGATTATTGCCTTGCACGCCTGCAATCGCCGCGAGCGCGATACACAGCACCACGAACAGGGTCCCCAGCACTGCCGTGGCCCTGGTCAGAAAATCGGCTGCACCCCGTGCCGTCATCAGTCCGGCCGAACTTCCGCCCACGCCAAGACCGCCACCTTCCGAACGCTGCATCAGGATAACAAGCGCAAGTGCCGCGGCAACGATGGTCTGGAAGATCAGCAGAAAAGTAAACATGGGCTTGGTGAGGCTTTCGGAAAGCGCGAATAGAATGTCACCCGGCACTTAGCGACCGAGGCGCCAATCGGCAAGGCAAGCGGTCAGCCGGTAGCCGCGGCGGCCTCGACGATCGGGAGGAAGTCGGAGGCTTTCAGGCTGGCGCCACCCACCAGCGCACCATCCACGTCCGCCACGGCGAAGATCTCGGCTGCGTTGCTGGCCTTGACCGACCCGCCATACAGGATGCGCACCTTTCGTCCTGCCTCGCCAAAGGCGGCGATCAGTCGCTCGCGGATCAGCGCATGCACTTCGCCGATGTCCGCTGGCGACGCCACAAGGCCGGTGCCGATCGCCCAGATCGGTTCATAGGCAAGGGCCAGGGCTTCGCACGAAGCTCCAAGGGAGCCCGGCAGAGATGCATCAACCTGCGTCGACACCACTTCCAAGGCGCGACCTGCCGAGCGCTGCTCCGCGCTTTCGCCTACACAGAGGATCACCTGCAAATTGGCGCCAAGGGCCGCTTCCGCCTTTGCCCGCACATCGGCATCGGCCTCGCGGTGGGCGTCGCGTCGCTCGGAGTGCCCGACGATGGCGAAGCTGGCACCGGCATCGTGCAACATGGTGACCGCGATGTCGCCGGTGTACGCGCCGCCGCTCTCGCAATGAACGTCCTGCGCCCCGATCGCAAAGCCGGGCACCGCCTCCGCCGCCCGATGGATCAACGTCGCTGGCACTGCCAAGGCAACATCGACCCGACCATTTAAGCGAACGGCGGCTTCGGCAATCGCCGACACCTCTCCCAGGTCGGCAGAGGTACCATTCATCTTCCAATTGCCGGCTACCAGCTTTCGCAATGCCATGTTCGGTGTCCCCCGTGATTGTTCCACTGCGCGACTAGCAAGCGCCCGCCAAGCCGCCAAGCAGCGGTTCGCTTGATGCGCGCCGCCGCCCCCCCTAAAGAGACCGTTCGCCTGCCTTTGACCGAGTTGACCCTTATGTTGTCTTCGTTCCGCCGCTTGTCCAAGTCGAAATTCGGCACCGGCTTCGTCGTCGTCTTCCTGCTGATCGTGCTGGCCTCCTTTGCGCTGGGCGACATCAGCAGCCTTCGCCAAGGCGGTGCACCGACCCAGGGCGGGCTGATCAAGGTTGGTTCAGCGCAGGTCACCGACGCGGACTTGTCCTCCGCGCTGCAACGACGATTGGCACAGGTTCGGCAAGAGAAGCCGAATGCGACCTATGCCGATCTGGCGGGCGAGGTCGACGCCATCATCGACAGCTTGCTGCAGCAGCGCACGTTGGAGGCTTATGCCGCCAAGCACGGCCTGGTCATCTCCAAGCGGCTGGTCGACGCCGAGATCGCCGGACTACCGGGGACCCGCGGGATCGACGGAAAGTTCAGCGAAGCGGCTTATCAACAATTCCTCGCAACACAGCGTCTGACGGACGCGGAGATCCGCCGCGAGATCACCAACGGACTGTTGCAGCGCTTGCTGCTGACCCCCGTGGCCGCCAATGCTCGCATTCCGCTCGGCGTTGCCCGCCCTTACGCATCGATGCTGCTTGAGCAGCGTGATGGTGAAGTGGCTCTCATCCCGAACTCCGCATTCCAAGGAGGCGCGGCACCAACCGAGGCCGAACTCCAAGGCTTTTACAACGCCAACAGAGCACGGTTTGCCGTGCCCGAGCAGCGGGTCATTCGCCTCGCCCGGATAGGACCTGAGCAGCTCGGAAACGTCACACCAAGCGACGCCGAGATCGCGGCTTACTATACCGCAAACCAGGCGACCTATGGCGGCGGTGAGCAGCGTGTCATCAGCCGCGCGATCGTGCCCGATCGCCAGGTAGCCGACGGCATCGCTGGTCGGGCAAGGGCCGGCGCGTTTGCGGCCGCCGCCGCCCCGGCCGGCTTCAGTGCCTCGGACGTCAGTGTCGGCCCGCAAACCCGCGCGCAGCTCGAACAGCTTGCCGGTAAGGCTGTGGCCGATCAGGCTTTCGCCGCGGCAGCCGGTGCAGTGATTGGCCCCGTTCAGTCGGAACTTGGCTGGAACGTGGTCAAGCTTGAAAGCATCGCACCCAAGTCGGGGCGCACCTTGGCTCAGGCACGACCGGAGATCGTCGCCAGATTGGCCGTCGACAAGCGCAAAGAAGCGCTCGCCGATCTGGTCGGCAAGGTCGAGGACCAAATTTCCGAGGGTCGCAACTTCGCTGAAGTCGCCGCCGCCAACCGCTTGCCCGTGTCGCAAACGCCCCCGCTGACGGCCGCTGGCCAGTCACGCGATCCCGGCTTCAAGCTGGCGCCCGAACTGGCCGGAGTCGTCAAGACGGCTTTCGACATGGCGACGGACGAGGACCCCACGGTCGAGACCCTCGCGGGAGAGGCTGGTTATGCGGTCGTGGCCTTGGGCGATATCATTCCGGCAGCACCGGCGCCGCTTGCGAGCATCCGCGAACAGGTGGCTGCGCAGTTCATCGCCAAGCGGGCTTCCGATCGCGCCAAGGCCGTGGCCGATGCCATCGCCGCCAAAGTCGGGGCCGGCGTTCCACTTGCCCAAGCGATGGCCGGTGCTGGCGTACCCGGCCTGCCCAAGTCGCAGCCACTCAGCGTGCGGCGTATCCAACTCAGCCAGTTGCAGGGCGAAGTCCCTCCACCACTCCAGATGTTGTTCAGCCTGCCCGCCGGTAAGTCCCGCTTGGTGGCGGCGCCGGATGGCCAGGGCTTCTTTCTGGTCAAGCTGAACCGGATCGTTCCCGGCAACGCAACCACCCAACCAACGCTGATCGCCCAGGTGCAAAGCGAGTTCAATCGTTCCACCAGCGAGGGACTGGCGCTTCAATTCATCAGCGATGCGCAACGCGAACTCGGCGTAAGCCGCGATGAAACGGCGATTGCGGCGACCAAGAGGCGGCTGCTCTCGGGCGGCTGATCGATCGGAGGGCGCGGATCGTGGCTGGCCCGAAACTGCTGGTGATCGACAATCACGACAGCTTCACCTTCACCCTGATTGACTACTGTCTCAGCCTGGGGGCGATCGTCAACGTGATACAAAGCGATGCTGCGGATGTTGGCGATGTGATGGGCGGCGACCACGCCGGCATCCTGCTGGCGCCCGGACCCGGTCACCCGACCGATGCTGGCATCAGCGTGGCGGTCGCAGTAGCATGTATCGCGGCTCGGCGTCCGCTACTCGGCATCTGCCTTGGCCAGCAGGCGATCGGCCTTGCTTGCAGCGCGACATTGGAGCGCGTCGTCCCGGTGCACGGCAAGACCGAGAACATCCGGCATGACGGCAGTGGACTGTTCGCCGGCCTACCATCGCCGATCACCGCCACTCGCTATCATTCGCTTGCTCTGACCGAATTGCCCGACGGGCTGTCTGCCAACGCTTGGGGGACTGATGGCTCGGTGCAGGGTGTGCGCCATGTTGATGCGCCGGTGCATGGCGTGCAGTTCCACCCGGAAAGCGTCGCGTCGACGTATGGCCATGCCTTGATCGAGAGATTTCTGTCGTTCTGCGCTTGACGACCGAAAACACGTTCGATACACGTTCCCCGTCTGTTCACGATGGAATCCTTCATGCTCACAGTTAAGCAACGGGAACTCCTGCAATATATCCATGCACGGCTAGGTGAAACGGGTGTTTCGCCCAGCTTTGACGAGATGCGGGAAGCGCTGGAGCTCAAATCCAAGTCTGGAGTGCACCGGCTGATCTCGGCTCTCGAGGAACGCCAGTTTATCCGCCGTTTGCCAAACCGCGCACGGGCGCTTGAAGTGCTGCGGATGCCCGACCTTGCTTCGGCATCGGGCGGCAATGTCGCGACCTTGCCTGCACCGGCCTCCGCGGCTCGACCGATCCGGGAAGTGGCGAACGACACGATCGAGATCCCGATGCACGGGCGCATCGCCGCAGGCACGCCGATCGAGGCGCTCCAGGGCAGCGAGAGCTTCGCCGTCCCAGCGGCTTTGCTTGGTCCGGGCGAGCATTATGCGCTCGAGGTGTCCGGCGACTCGATGGTCGAGGAAGGCATTCTCGACGGCGATTATGCTCTCATCCGCAAGATCGACAGCGCCCGCGACGGAGAGATCGTCGTAGCCCTGATCGATGAGGCCGAAGCCACGTTGAAGACCTTCCGCCGTGAGGGTCAGATGGTCCGTTTGGATCCGGCCAATCGCAGCTACGAACCGCAACGCTACGCGCCCGACCGGGTCCGCATTCAGGGCCGCCTTGCCGGCCTGATTCGGCGATACTGATGGCTGTCGATCTCAAGGCAGGCGGCCGAGGACCGATGGCGCGGCTCGACTATGTTGAACTGCCCAGTTCGACAGCCCACGAATTGACCCGGGCGTTCTACACCAAGGCGCTCGGCTGGACGTTCACCGATTATGGTCCGGATTACTCGGCCAGCGGGACAGGCACGTCCGAGCTCGGGCTCAACGGTGATCACACGGAGGCTTTGTCCGCACCGCTCCCGTTGATCCGCACCGATGCCATCGAGGCTCTGCTCGATGCCGTGGTCGCCGCGGGCGGAGTCATCTCGCGTTCGATCTTCTCCTTTCCCGGCGGTCGTCGCTTCCAGTTCATCGACCCGTCAGGCAGCGAAATAGGCATTTACCAGCCCGAGTCCGACGAAGCCTAAACCTCCAATAGAGTTGGCGTGGGTTTGCTTGTCGGAACTGGAGTTTCCCACATCCGAACGCGAGGAGTTCGCAACGCTTCGTCCGTCCGCTGACGAAAGTAGCGGCGGGGCGTCCGCTTTCGGTTTTCTGCGCTCACCCAGCCACCCACCACGGGTTGCGCCCACGGGTGACCTGCGACCCGCTGTTCCACTGTGTCGACAATTGGCCTTTCGCCAAAACGTATCGACACCGCTCCCGTGTTCCGCAGCGTCGGCCCGTCGAGTCGCCACCAGCGCGGCGCGCAGGCGCGCGGCAAGCGGCGTTCGGAGACCACTACGTCGGCAGCCGCGCAGGCCGCGATTAGCTCACCCCATTCAAGATGCTGCATCGACCGGGTAGCAAGCACGCTCCAGGTCCGCCCGCCGCGTTCCAGCACAATGACGCAGGTGTCGCGGCTGCAGCGGGCACCCGGCAAATCGTCGATGAACTGGACGTCGCCGTCATGGCCCGCGGCCTCCCCCATGACCGACACGATGAAATCGCCTGCCCTCTCGCGCAGCAAGGCCGGACGACCATCCGGGCCGACCACCGCCAAATGTCGGCCATCGCCTGTCACCAGCAGGTCGGGCTTCGGTGTCGCGACAGCCATGAGCGCGCCAGCGGCGAAAGGGACCAGCCCGCCGTAGCGCGCGCGTCCTTTCCACAGGCACAGCCAAAGACCGCCGGTGATCATCGCGCCGAATGCCCAGCGGGACATCGACGGGGATACGATCACCGCGCCCTTGGCGGCGGCGGTCGTGTGGGCGATCCACAGCAGCGCGGCGAGCGACCAGCGGCACGCCGCCCATAGCGGCGCGCCAAGCCCAACCGAGTCGAGCATAAGCGCCATAGCCTCGAGCGGCATAACCAGGAACGTAGTCAACGGTATCGCGATGAGATTAGCCAGCACCCCGTACACCCCCGATCGATGAAAATGGTACAAGGCCAAGGGCATAAGGGTGAGTTCCACTGCCAGGCCGGTCAGCAAGGTCGCACCAACTGCCCGCAAGAACCGCGCCGGGAGACCTTCTTCTCGCCGCTCGAAATGCCGCTTGGTCCAGGGAAGCGAGTGCAAGGCAACGATCGCCGTCACGGCCGCGAAACTGAGTTGAAAGCTGGCTCCGGCCACCGCCTCAGGACGAAAGATCATCACCAGCACGGCGCCCGTCGCGATCAGACGCAAGCTCATGGCGTCGCGGCCCATCGCCGTTCCCGCCAGCACCAGCAAAGCGGCGATACAGCTGCAGACCGTGGGCACCTGAGCCCCCGTCAGCAAGGTGTAACCAACCCCGGCAAGAGCTCCGAACCCGGCCGATACCAGCACGAGATTGAGCCGCAATGCCAGCCGCTCACTCAGTGCCAGCAGCCGGAGCGTCAGCAGGTAGAAGGCTGCAACGGCCGCGGCGATGTGAAGTCCGCTGACCGACAGTAAGTGCGCCAGCCCCGATCGGCGCATCGCATCGGCGTCGGCCTCCGGTAATTGGCCCTGGTCTCCGGTCACCAGCGCGGTCGCAATGCCACCCTCGGATGGCGGCAGGTGCGAGCGGATGTGCTTGTCGAGACGTTCGCGCACGCCGTCCAGCCCACCCGTCACAGCGGGCTTCAGAACCTCCATCTTGCCCAGCACGCGGCCGGTACCGCCGATCCCGGCGAACCAGGCATCCCGCGCAAAATCATGCCCCCCGGGCAGCGCCATAGCCATTGGCGGGGTCAACCGCGCCTTGAAGCGCACCACTGCCCCTGTGCCCAGCCCCGCCGGCGCATCAACGTCTCGTACGGAAATGCGGAGACGTGGCGGAAGCGACGTGTCCTTGGGCGCAAGCGTTAGGCGAACGACCTTGCGCGCGCTTAGGGTTTCGGCGCGCTCGACCCGCGCTTCCACGGTGACGATCGCCGGTCTGGCCACTCGCAAGGCTGCAACCCGTTCGGCACGGCTCCAGATCAGCCCGGTGCCGAGCATCGCGGCCAGGCCGACCCACATCGCGGCGCGCCCGATGCGGCCGTCTCGCCCAATCGCCCCAGCCAGCGCCAGGCCAGCGGCTCCGCACAGGAAGCCCGTCCAACCCCCTGCGTCGGGCAGCAACAGCCATGCGATGATCCCACCGCCAAGCGCCACGACGACCCACAAAGGCAGTTGCTCGCGCTCGGCGTCCAGGAACGCTTCCACCCGGATGCGTAGAAGAATGGCGAGCGCCGTCGGCGAACGCGCCGCTTCCACCTGTGGAAGCGCGGCAATGTCCATGCTACGGGCCCCTGCCCCGCGCGATCCGGCGTTGACGGTTAAGAAGGAAAGCGCGCTTGAGCGCAAGCACCATCAACGGGTCCGTCGTGACCCGCTTTGCTCCCAGTCCAACGGGCTTCCTCCACATCGGCGGCGCGCGTACGGCCTTGTTTAACTGGCTGTTCGCCCGCCACCACGGCGGGAAGTATCTGCTGCGCATCGAGGATACCGACAAGGCACGTTCAACCCAGGAGGCGATCGACGCCATTTTGGACGGGCTCAGCTGGCTCGACATCTCGGGGGATGGCGAGCCTTGGCTTCAGTCCAAATCCGAAGCGCGGCATGCCGAAGTGGCTCACCAGCTGGTGGCGGAGGGCCACGCGTACCGATGCTATCTGTCCAATGAGGAACTGGCCGCTCGCCGCGCGTCCGCTCAGGCGGAGCGCCGCCCCTTTCGCATCCGCTCCGAATGGCGCGACTGCTCCGATGCAGGCCCCGACGGATCGCCGTTCGTCGTTCGACTGAAGGCGCCTCAAGAAGGCGAGACGGTCATTGAGGATCTGGTGCAAGGCCGGGTGACCGTCGCCAACGTCGAATTGGACGACCTTGTGCTGCTGCGTTCCGACGGCACGCCGACGTACATGCTGGCGGTGGTGGTCGACGACCATGACATGGGCGTCACCCACGTTATTCGCGGCGACGACCATTTGAACAACGCCTTTCGCCAGCTGGCGATCATTCGCGCGCTCGGTTGGCCGGAGCCCACGTACGCGCACATCCCATTGATCCATGGCTCGGACGGCGCCAAGCTTTCCAAGCGGCACGGCGCGTTGGGCGTGGACGCGTACCGCGACGAGATGGGCATCCTTCCCGAGGCCTTGTCCAACTACCTCCTCCGGCTCGGGTGGGGGCATGGTGACGATGAGATCATTTCGCGCGATCAAGCCGTGGCCTGGTTCGACCTCGACCACGTGGGCAAGTCGCCGTCTCGTTTCGACCTGAAGAAGCTCGAGAACGTCAACGGACACTATCTTCGTCATGCCGACGACGCGCGGCTGGCGGTTCTGGTCGCAGGCAAGCGCGGTGGCATGGAAGGCGAAGCTCTGGCCCTGCTCGAGCGTGCCATGCCGGAGCTCAAGGCGCGGGCCAAGGATCTCAACGAGCTCGCCTCGGCGGCGGACTTCCTGTTTGCCCAACGCCCGTTGACCATGGAGCCAGCCGCGGCCGCGCTGCTTGGCGTGGAAGCTCGTCCGCTGCTCGTTGCAACGCATTCGGCTTTGTCAGAGCTATCGGAATGGAACCACGACAGCACCGAGGCCGCTGTGCGAGGCATAGCGGATCAAACCGGATTGAAGCTTGGCAAAGTCGCGCAGCCTTTGCGGGCGGCGGTGACCGGCCGAACGACCAGCCCGGGCATCTTTGACGTTCTCGTGCTGTTGGGGCAGGGCGAAACCCTGTCCCGGATCCAAGATCAAATAATGGAGCAAGATTGAATGGCGGACACCAATGCGACCCTGAAGCTCGGCGATGCCGAGACCAATCTTGCCGTCCTGTCGGGCACGGTAGGGCCTGACGTGGTCGACATCCGCAAGCTGTACGCCGACACCGGCGCGTTCACTTATGATCCGGGGTTCACGTCCACGGCGAGCTGCCGTAGCGCGATCACCTATATCGATGGCGAGGAAGGCATCCTTCTTCATCGTGGCTACCCGATCGACCAACTCGCCGAACACTCCAGCTTCTGCGAAGTGTCCTATTTGCTGTTGCACGGCGAGTTGCCGTCAGCCGAGCAACTGGAAACCTTCACTTATACCATCAGCCGGCACACCATGGTGCACGAGCAGTTGGCCACGTTCTTCCGCGGGTTCCGCCGCGATGCCCATCCGATGGCCGTGATGTGCGGCGTCGTCGGGGCCCTGTCGGCATTCTATCACGACAGCACCGACATCACCGATCCCAAGCAGCGCATGATCGCGTCGCACCGGCTGATCGCCAAGATGCCGACGCTGGTTGCCATGGCGTACAAATACACCGTCGGGCAGCCATTCATGTATCCCGACAACACGCTCAGCTACACCGGCAACTTCCTGCGCATGACCTTTGGCGTTCCCGCCGAGCATTATGAGGTCAACC
Source organism: uncultured Sphingomicrobium sp. (assembly GCA_964243335.1). Lineage (GTDB taxonomy): Bacteria > Pseudomonadota > Alphaproteobacteria > Sphingomonadales > Sphingomonadaceae > Sphingomicrobium. Next base: position 777,903 of record CAXTED010000001.1, read on the forward strand.
CGATCATCGAGCGGGCGATGGACCGGATATTCATCCTTCATGCGGACCATGAGCAGAACGCGTCGACATCGACCGTTCGTCTGGCCGGATCGTCGGGTGCCAATCCGTTCGCCTGCATCGCTGCTGGCATTGCCTGCCTGTGGGGCCCGGCGCACGGGGGCGCCAATGAAGCAGCGCTCAACATGCTGCGCGAGATCGGCGATGTGAAGCGCATCCCCGAATATATCGCCCGCGCCAAGGACAAGGACGATCCCTTCCGCCTGATGGGCTTCGGCCACCGCGTGTACAAGAATTTCGACCCGCGCGCGAAGGTGATGAAGGCCACCGCAGACGAAGTCTTGCGGGAGCTCAACATCTCCGACCCGGTGCTCGATGTCGCCAAGGAACTCGAGCACATCGCGCTCAACGATCCATATTTCATCGACAAGAAGCTGTACCCGAACGTCGACTTCTATTCGGGCGTGATCCTCAACGCGATCGGCTTCCCGACCGACATGTTCACAGCCCTGTTTGCGCTCGCGCGGACTGTTGGTTGGGTGGCCCAGTGGAACGAGATGATCTCGGACCCCGAGCAGAAGATCGGCCGCCCGCGGCAGCTCTACACGGGCGAGACGCAGCGCGATTACGTGGCGGTGGGTGAGCGATAAGCTGGTCGCCACTCTGCGGGGGGACGTTCGACGCTTGCTAGGCGAGCGGCAGGCTTAGGGTGAATCGTGCTCCCTCGCCCGGCACGCTGGCCAGCCCGATGTCTCCCCCCATCGACTGCGCTAGCCGCCGTGAGATCGCCAGTCCGAGTCCGGCGCCCTCGCCTCGTGGCTCGGCCTGTTCGAAGCGCTCGAAAATGCGTGTCTGATCGGCCAACGCTACACCAGGGCCATCGTCGACTATCGTAATCGAAGCCTCCGCCCCCGCGTTCAGCTGCACGCGCACTGCCCCGCCTAATGACGAATAACGCGCTGCGTTTGCGAGCAGATTGACGAGTATCTGGGTTATCGCCCGCGCTTGGCCCCGCGCCCACAGCTCGCTCGCGCCCTCCGTGGCGATCCGCACGCCCCGCAAATTGGCTTGCGGCTGCACCAGACCAGCCGCTTCCTCGGCGAGTTTCCGAAGATCGATCCGCTCATGGGTTGGAAGAGTCTCTTCACCCATGGCGCGAAGCACGTCGAGCAGGTGGCGTCCGGCCGCCGCGATGTCGCCGGCATAGGCAGCGTAGTCGCTTCGAAGCGGTCCTTCGGCGCGCGCGCTGATCGCCTGCGCCTCCTGGATGATGAGGTCGAGCGGTTGTCGAAGCAGATCGTTCATCGCGACCGAACCTTCGTCCTCCGCTGATCCGGAAGCCTCTGCGAGGACGACCCGACCGCTGAAACCGGCGAAGCGACCGTTCGGCCCATCGATCGGCTCCCCGGACAGCAACAGCAGCGTGTCCTTTGCACCGTTTCGTGCCCGGGCACGCTGGCCCACAAAGGCCGCGCGAGACGCCGCCGCAGCCAGCAACGGCATCTCGCCGTCGTCGTCCGCCTCAAGCCGGAAAAGTCGGGTCAGGGCCACGTCCGGCCGTTCAGCCGTACCTAGACGCCGCGCCAGGGTAGCGCTTAATTCCGTGACGCGAAATTCGGGGTCGGTGACGAAGCGATCGGCGGCGCTGCCTGCCTCCTGCGCTTCGCCGGCCGCGTCGCCCCTGCCCCACCAGCGCGGGCCATGAGCCGGCCGCACCACCCATGAGTCGATTACCAGACGCACCGCTTCGCCTGCCGGCTCCGCACGAACCCATAGATCGACGTCGCCGTTGCCCGCGCCGGCCACTGCCGCTCGAGATACGGGTACGCCAAGCTTGCGGGCCAGCCGAGCGATCGCGGCCAATTGAGGCACGGCGAGGACCTTGCCCAACCGCGATCCTGCCTCCTCCTGAAGACCAAGCAAGTCGGGGTCCGCGGCGGTCAATCGTCCGCCGGCGTCGACGATCCCCATCACCGGGATGGCAGGGGCGCTAGCCATGTGCGCTCAACGCCTTCACGGCGTCCCGGTAGGCGGCGGGTAAGCGGAGTCGATCGCGCTCGGCCTCAACCTCGTTCTTGTCCACCGAGTCGAAGCGGTCGATGGCTTCGGCCGGATCGCCAAGTCCGAAAGCGTCTCCAAAGTCCACGAACAAGGCGGCCGCCACTTCGCGCGGCTGACCTGCCAAGCGCAAAAGCAAGGGCAAGCCTTCGCCGCCCGGTTGCACGGCCATGCACCAGCCATCCTCGCCAGAGATACCCGCCATCCGCGCCAGCGTTTCGGCCAGCAGCCCGGCCTCACCCGCCCGAGCCAAGGCAAGCACCAAGCCCGGTTCCAGTCTGCCAGCCGCTTCCAGCAGGCGCACCAGCCGCGCCTCGAGTGCATCCGCACGGCCTTCCTCGTCATGGCGGGACAGAAGGTCATTCGCAGCAGCCGCAAGAACACCATGCGCCGGGCTGGCGCAGCGGGCCGCGAGGGTTGCTGCAACGGCATGCACCAGCTCAGCCGCCACATCGGCTTGGCAATCCGCCAAAGTCATACCCGGTCGGCTGTAGCGATCCCGCGAACGGCCGCGCGCAATCACCAAAGCCATGGCGGCGGCCGCAACGTCCGGGTCTTCGTCCCCGCTCCAGCCACTCAGCAGGGCCCCGGAGCCGGCGGTCGGCAGTGCGGCCTGAGCCACGCGCGCGCTGTCGGCTCGGCGCACCAGCATCGCTATCAGTGAATCCGACGACAGCAGCCCGGCCTCGCCGAGCGCCTTCACCAGCACAGCAGGCTCGCATTCGGTCGTACGAGCCAAGTCGTCGGGCAGGCGAACTCGAAGCTCATCGGCGATGCTGCCGATCAAACCGTGCAGCATGGCGGTCATCAGCGCGCGTTCCTGCTCCGTGAGCCGAAGCACCGGATTTAGGAAGAAGTCCGCGCGCACGGCTGCAATCCGATCGCCAGCGGCAATTGGCGCCCGCTTGCGCGAAACGTCCACTGCCAATCCGGACACGCGTCCGGGCGCAGCAACTGGCCATTCTTCAACCATGAGTGAACGGCATTATCCCAATGGGGTTAAAGCGCCGTCAATCGCGCAGGATGCGGTGGACCCAGTGCTGCACGACGAAGAACGACCCCGCGGCATAGACGGCGAAGGTCGCCAGCAGACCATCCCACCATCCCGCTCCAAGCCAGGTTGCGAGACCGGCAAAGGGCAAGGCCAGGACCAATGCGGGGCGCCTGTCGAAGAGCCACTGTTCACCGCTCATGGCACGTCCGCCCCGCTCGATGATCAGAGCCTGGGCGAACGCCCCGCAGGTCAGAGCCGCAGCCAGCGACCCCCAATGGCCGCCATGCAGATATCGAAACCAACCCAGCGCCAAGAGCGACAGACCGGCCGCTGGCCACAACAGCCGCTTGACCAGACCGTGCCGATTGAGCGGTTGGAGGCGCAAGGTGGCGAGGCGCTCGGCGATCAGATCGAGCGGTGCGGCAAGGAACAGCAGGGCGGCCCCGGTTACCAGCCACCCGCGCGTGAACAGCAAAGCGGCGATCAGTGTCAGCGCCAGAGCCGCGCTGATCAACCAGTCGGGCCGAAGCCCCGAAGGTGACAGCCGTGCGGTGGCCACATCTTCCAAAAGAGGAAAAAGATACTTGCTCGGCCAATCCCGCCGCGCCTGCCGCGAGGCTTGCAGGAGGTGCCGGTCGAAGGCGGTGGGATCGGCTTCGCTGCCGGCGAGGTAAGGCGTGATTCCACTCGGCGCAGGAACCAAGCGGGCGCCCGCCTGAACCGTGCGCCGGAGAAGAGTAGACTGAAGGTCCCAGTCGCCGAGCATCGCCGCGGTTGATGACAGAGTGGCACCATCGACCACCGCCAGCCCTGCCCAGCGATGGGTTGCATCGATCCGCTCGAACGACTCATGCGCCGCGTCGTCGGGCACCGTGGCAATCACGCACCCAAGCTCGGCAGCGTCGACCACCGCGGTAACCAGCGGCATGGCAGGCGCCAGACCGTCCGCGATCTGCAGGATGAGCGTGCCCGGCTCGAAGCGGGTGGCCGCCTCATTGCCGTCGCTGACCGGCACCACGGTGATGCCCTCGGCACGCAGACGATCAAGCGCTGCGGCAAGCGCCACGGGCACACGCTCCACCAGCACCACAATCGGCGCGGCGCGAACTGCGGCGGCACAGCGTGCCTGATATTCGATCAACGTTCGGCCGGCGAGTGGCTGCAGCGCGCGCAGGCTGCCGTCCTCCCCCTCACCATAAGCCGCGATCAGCGCGCCGAGCGCCATGTATTCCTCCTCCACCCCATCCCTGCCCGTGGCAGTTTATCACGAGCGCGCCAAGGGTTACGCCGCCACTTCCGGAGACGCGAAAAGGTGGTAAACTCCCCCATCATGACTGCCAGCCCCTATCGCGCCGACCCGGCGCCCGAGCCCTTGGACCTCACCGATCCGGCCCCGCCGGAGCAGCAGTGGGGCGCCGAGGAAGACAATGGCGGCTGGTTGGAGCCATCGCCGCCCATCGAAGCCGCCGAGGAACCCGGCGCAGATGGTCGGCAGGTACTCGGCTGGGCCTTGGCGCTACTCGCCGCGGCATGGACCGCTTTTGCAGGTTGGTCTGCCGGTCAGGCGCTGGCTGGCGGCAACGTTTCGGCGCCCATGCTAGCGCAATGGATGGCCGTTCTGGCCGGCCCCTTGGGCCTTCTCGGGCTGCTCTGGCTCCTATTCGGCCGCACCCGCCGCCGCGAAAGCGAGCGCTTCACCCGCTCGGTGATCGCCATGCGCACCGAAGCCCGCTCGCTCGAAGGTCTGCTGGCGGTGCTTCGCCAACGCATCGATGAGGAGCAAGCGGCGCTGACCGGCATGGCGGATCGCTTGATGAGCCTTGGCGACGAAGCCTCGCACCGGTTGGGCCACGTCCGCCGCGACCTCGAGGGCGGCGCCGAGGCCTTGTCTCGCCATGGCGCCGCGCTGGACCGGGCTGCTGAAAACGCGCGAGTCGATATCGGCGTGCTGCTCGAGGATATCCCTCGTGCCGAGGCAAGCGCCCGCGCTATGAGCGAAGAACTGCGCGGCAGCGGTCGCGAAGCGAGCGGCCAAGCCTCGGCGTTCGAGGCGCAATTGGCTGCGGTCACCGCTCGCACGCGCGAAGCCGACGAGCACATTGGTGCAGCGGCTCAGCGGTTGGTGGCTCACGTCAACCAGATCGACAGCGCCGCCGCCGCCGCCTCAAGGCGCCTGGGCGACACCGCTGACGGCGCCGGCGCGCAGGTCGACGCCCTGCTCGCCCGGGCGGCCGATGCGCTGCAGCAGGTTCGAACGGGTATCGATGCGGAAGCTCAGGCGGTTACCGCTTTGGTGGCGCAAAGCTCCGCTGGCCTTGGCCGTGCCGGCCTCGAAGCGTCGGAAGCGCTCGCCACGCGGCTGTCCGCGGCTGGTGGTGGTCTCGACCAGCTAAGCGCTCGCATCGCGGAGCAGGATCGCGCTTCCCAGGCGCTGGTAGCCGGACTTGACCGGGGCCTGGCCGACCTCGACCAGCGCTTCGTCGACCTCGCCGCGGAGGGTGATAGCCGTGCCTCTGCCGTCGCGGGCTCCATCAGCCGGGTTCGTGGAGCCTTGGAGGAGCTTGCCTCGCAGGCCGCGGCCAGTGATGGCTCCCTCGGCAGCCTGGCCGGACGTACCGCCGCGCTCCACCAGCATGTGGTCGAACTGCAGGACGAAATCGGTGGACGCCTCGCCGACGCCCTGAGCGGCGCGGAAGGCAGCACTGAGCGACTGGTTGCCGCCGTGTCGGCCGCCCGCCCGGATGTCGAGGCGATGCACACCCTCGCTTACGCCGCCAACGATCGGCTTGTTGCCGGCACGCAGGGCATCGCGCAGCAGCAGCAACTGCTGCAAGCGTTGCTGTCGTCGGTGGAGAACGGCGTCGGTTCAGCGGAGGAGCACCTCGCCCGGCTGCACGGCGCGATCACATCGGCCAATGCGGATGCCGCACGTCTGCAGGCCGAGACCGCGCCAGCGCTGGTCGCGGCCTTGGTGCAAGTGCGTGAAGCCTCGGCGCACGCCGCCGAGCGAGCCCGCGAGGCGATCCACGCAGTCATCCCGGAAGGGGCGCAGCGTCTTTCCACCGAGACACGCAAGGCGTTGGAAGCCGCGATTCGCGACGGCGTCACCGACCAGCTTCGGGAGGTCGAAGCCCTTGCCGTTCGCGCCGTCGAAGCGGCTCGTGGTGCGTCGGAGCGGCTTACGGGTCAGATGATCAGCATCGGGCAAAGCGCAGCCGCGCTTGACGCTCATCTGGAGAGGAATCGCGAGGACAGCCGCGCCGCCGATAGCGAGGCCTTCGCCCGCCGCTCCGCCATGCTGATCGATTCAATGCATTCGGCCGCGATCGATGTCGGCAAGATCCTGTCGGACGAGGTCGACGACCGAGCATGGGCCGCTTATCTCAAGGGCGATCGAGGCGTGTTCACGCGTCGCGCGGTGCGCCTGCTCCGCAACAGCGAGGCGCGCAGCCTTGCGACGCATTATGACAGCGACGGTGAGTTCCACGGCTCGGTCAATCGCTACGTTCACGACTTTGAGGCGATGCTGCGCCGCGTGCTGGCCGACCGCGACGGCGGCATGATGGGCGTCACCCTGCTGTCCAGCGACATGGGCAAGCTCTATGCCGCATTGGCCCAATTGGTCGACCGGCGCCGCTGAACCTGCCAGCGGCTCCCCGCTTCAATTGTAGAAGTCGAGCATCTCGGGCGTGACCCAGCTGTAGATGTAGTTCGCGTAGAACAGGCCGAACAGCACCGCGGCCAGGATCGTAGCGCGCAGCACGTGGCGCGGCAGGTCGAAGGTGTGCGGCGCGCTGTCCGCCTGACCTGGGATCCGCTCGGAACCGACTTCCTCATGCGTGCGCACGCCGAATGGCAGCAGGATGAAACCTGCCGCCACCCAGAACAGGAAAAAGATGGACAGCCCCGCGGCGAAACTCACCGGCTGCGCACCACCAGCACTTCAACCATCGGCTTCTTTCCGGTCCACAAGGTCGCGCAGCGCCGCACGGCCAGACGGACAGTCTCGCGCATCTTGTCGTCGTCGTGGCCTTGGGTCACCGCTCGTCCAGCAACGTCGATGCAGTCGCGGAGGAAGTCTTCACGATCGGCTTCCACCGGCAGACCCAGCGGCTGTACCACCGGCACGCCGATCAGCTTGCCGCTGCGATCCACGGCGACGCTGACGGCCAGCAACCCGTTAACCGCCAGCTTGCGCCGCTCGTTCATGGTTGGTCCGTCCGCCGGCAGGATCACGTCGCCGTCCAGCACCAATCGGCCGACACGCTCTTTCGACAGGATTTTGGGCTGACCCGGAGCGAGGCGCAGCAGGTCGCCGTCCTTCTGAACGATCGCCATCTCGATACCCTGGGAGATGCCGAAGCGGGCTTGCTCACGTAAATGCCGCGCCTCGCCGTGGACCGGCACCAGGATCTTGGGCCGAATCCACTTGTACATCTTCGCCAATTCCGGACGACCCGGGTGGCCGGACACGTGCACATGTGCCTGGCGATCGGTGACGGTGATGCAGCCCAGATCGGACAGCGCATTCATCACGCGGCCAACCGCATCTTCGTTGCCGGGGATCTGGCGCGACGAGAAGATGACGGTGTCACCAAGGCCCATCTTGAGGTCGTGATTCTGGAACGCGATGCGTCCGAGTGCCGCCCGTGCTTCGCCCTGACCGCCGGTCGCGACGATCAGAAGCTCGTTCTTGGGCAGGCGCATGGCTTCATCGAAGCGCACCGGCTCCGGGAAATCGCGCAGATAGCCGGTCGCCTTGGCCACCTTCAGGATACGGTCGAGCGACCGCCCGGCGACGCACACGCGGCGGCCGGTCTGCTCGGCAACGCGGCCAAGCGTATCCAGGCGCGCGGCGTTGGACGCGAAGGTGGTCGCCAGCACGCGCCCCTTGGCCTTGCCAACGGTCTCCAGCAATCCGGTCAATACATCGGCTTCGGAGCCGGACTCATTCTCGTTGAAGGCGTTGGTCGAATCGCACATCATCGCCAGCACGCCGGCATCGCCGATAGCGCTCATCGTCTCGGCCTTGGTGGCGTTGCCAAGCACCGGAGTGTCGTCGATCTTCCAATCGCCGGTGTGGAAGATGCGCCCATGCGGCGTGTCGATGATCAGCCCGTGCATCTCGGGAATGGAATGCGCCAAGGGCACGAAGCCAATCTTGAACGGCTCAAGGTCTAGCGTGCGCGCCGGATCGATGATCTTGAGCGGCACCTGACCTGTCAGCCCCTCCTCCTCCAGCTTGCCGGCAATCAGCCCGGCAGCGAAGCGGGTGGCATAGATCGGTACCTTGAGGTCGGCGGCGAGATACGGGATCGCGCCAATGTGATCCTCATGGCCGTGCGTAATGACAATGCCGACCAGGTCCTTCTTTCGCTTCTCGATGAAGTCGAGGTCCGGCAGGATGAGGTCGATGCCAGGGTAGTCCGCATCGCCGAAGGTAAGGCCGCAATCGACCATGAGCCATTTGCCGCGGCAACCGTAAAGGTTGACGTTCATGCCGATCTCGCCCGAGCCGCCAAGGGCCAGGAAGAGGAGTTCGTCGCCTGGAGTCACGTAATTTTCCCAATCAAGAACAAGCCGCCGCGCCTTGGGCACGACGACGAAAACATCCAGCGGTCATAATCCAAGAACGCAACGCCGCTGGACGGCTTCGCTGCGTTCGCAATCTCGTTCAATCGCCGGCGAGGGTTCGCCGATAAAGCAGGGCGAGGCCCTGAATGGTCAAGTCGGGCTCGATCGCGTCGAACGCGCTCGTATGCCCTTGGAACAGTGTCGCCAGACCGCCGGTGGCGACCACGGTCAACGGTCGACCGATCTCCGCGCGCATTCGCGTGATTAGCCCTTCGATCATCGCCACATATCCCCAGAAGATGCCCGAAAGCATCTGGCTCTGCGTGGTTCGCCCGATGACGCTGGCGTTACCCACCGGCGCCTCGATCGCGATCCGCGGCAGCTTGGCCGCCGCAGCCACTAGCGCATCCAGCGACAAATTGATCCCCGGCGCGATAATGCCGCCCTTATAGGCACCCGAATAGTCCACTACGTCGAACGTGGTGGCCGTACCGAAGTCCACTACGATCAAATCACCCTTGTAACGATCGTGTGCCGCGATCGAGTTAAGCACCCGATCCGCACCGACGGCATGCGGCTCATCCACGTCCAGCGCAATGCCCCACTCCGCCGCACCCTGCCCCGCCACCATCGGAGCGACCTTGAAGTACTTGCGCGCCAGCACGTCCAAATTGTGCAACGCGCGGGGAACCACCGTACCAATGACCACTGCTCCAACGTCACCGAGCTTGAACCCTTCGAGCCCGAGCAATTGATGCAGCCACACAGCATATTCATCGGCGGTGCGACGCGGGTCTGTAGCAATACGCCAGCGCGCCCGGATCGCCCCGGCGTCGTCCACCAGCGCAAAGACGACATTGGTATTGCCGGCATCGATTGCAAGCAGCATCGGTTCAGCCGGTCTGCACGTCGGCAGCGTGGATCACGCGCACCGTGCCATCCGCCAGACGCAGTTGCAGCGCTCCGCTTGGATCGAGCCCGGCAAACTCGCCATCGACTTGGTCACCTTGCCCCGCGTGAACGGTAATGGCAGTTCCAACCGCGTGAGCACTCTCGAGCCACAAGGCGCGCTGTGCCGTGAGGTCGGTGCGCCAGCGGTCGAGTTCGCGAGCAAAGGCAGCGGCGAGCACAGGCGCAAACGCGGTCGGGGTCACCAAGGCGATCTCGGCCAAGGCAGCCGTCGGGCGGTCTGGGATGTCCGGCGCCACGACGAGGTTTACGCCAAAGCCGGCCACGATGCGATCACCGCTTCGCTCCAACAGGATACCACCAAGCTTGCCTCGCCCAAGCAAAAGATCGTTGGGCCACTTCAGCATCAGCCCCGCGGCCGGCGCCGACGCTTCCACGGCGCGGATCAGCGCGAGTCCTGCAGCCAAGGCCAGCGTTGGCGCGGGCGGATCGTCCGGGCGCAAGACAATCAGGGTGCTGCCTTGGAAGTTGCCGGCGCCGTCCTGCCATACGCGTCCCTGGCGACCGCGCCCGGCGTCCTGCGCCAGAGCAACCAGCCACTCACCTTCGGCCGCGTCGCTGCGCTGAGCCAAGTCGCTGTTGGTCGAACCGGTGCGCTCGACGATGCGGATGCGGCTCAGAACACACTCGCGGCGTTGGCGCTCAGACGACCGAGCGGTGCAATCAGCAGGTAGCCCAAAGGACTGATGATCACCGCAGCGATGAAGATCAGCGCGCTTTCCAGTGGCGCCTTGACCTTCGCGAACGGCGCCGCGGCTTCATCGAAGTACATGATCTTGACGATCTTTATATAATAATAGGCGCCAACCACGGTGCCCAATATGCCCGCAATTGCAAGCGGCACGAGCCCGGCGTTCACCGCGGCGGTGAACACCATCAGCTTGGGCCAGAAGCCGAACAAGGGCGGCACCCCGGCTAGGCTGAACATGAACATGGCAATCGCTAGAGCCAGCATCGGGCGCGTCTGTGAGAGGCCGGACAGGCTGGCCATGCTCTCCACGGGGCGGCCTTCCGCATCGCGCATCCGCAAGACGCAAAGGAAAGCACCCAGGGTCATGACGACGTAGATCGCGCTGTAGAACAACACGGACTGCGCGCCCTCGCGTCCGCCTGCGGCCAAGCCGATCAAAGCGAAGCCGACGTTATTGATCGACGAATACGCCAGCAGCCGCTTGATATTCGTCTGCCCAAACGCCGCGATTGCCCCGAGGAAGATCGACGCCAGCGAGGCGAAGATGACGATCTGGCGCCAGCTGTCGATCGCCGGACCCATAGCGTCCAGGCACACGCGGGTGCCGAGCAGCACGGCGGCGATCTTCGGCCCTGACGCAAAGAAGGCGGTAACCGGGGTCGGCGCGCCTTCGTAGACATCGGGCGTCCACATGTGGAACGGGACTGCCGCGACCTTGAAGGCGATGCCGGCGAGCGTGAACACCAGACCGAACAACAGGCCGATCGAGAGCGGGTTGGTGGCGCCAAAGGCAACCGCGATCTGGCCGAAGTTGGTGCTTCCCGTAAAGCCATAGAGCAAGGAAATGCCATAGAGCAGGATGCCGCTGGCCAAGCCGCCGAGCACGAAATACTTCAGCCCTGCTTCGGCCGAACGCTCGTCATTGCGGCGGTACGATGCGAGCACGTAGGCCGACAGCGACTGCAGCTCCAAGCCGACATAGAGCATCATCAGGTCGGTCGCCGATACCATCACCGACGCGCCCAATGCCGACAGGATGATCAGGACCGGATATTCGGCGCCATGCTCATAGTCGCGCTCGAACCAGCCGTGCGCGGCGACGATCGCCACGGCGGCGGACAAATAGATGATCACCTTGCCGAATGCGGCAAAGCCATCGGCAGCGAACATGCCGCCGAACTGCGAACCGGCGGTTTGCGGCGCGCCAATCAGCGCGACGCTCGCGATCAGCAGGGCCGCGATGCCGGCGTAATGCGTCAGCACCGATCCGCGACGGACGAAGGCGGCCGCCAACATCAGGACGATTGCTGAAGCACCGAGGATCAACTCGGGGAGAACAGGCGCAAGAGAGTACATCAGTGCGCGCCCTCCGCGGCGTCATGCGCTTGGACTGGCGCAGCCTTGCCAGAAGTTGGACGACTATCCCCCACCGGAGCCGCGCGGTCGACCCGCGCCAGGATCCGGCCGACGTCCGCGCGCATCGGCGCCATGAACGGTTCGGGATAGACACCCATCCACAGCACGGCTGCGGCGATCGGCGTCAGTAGCAGCCACTCACGCCGATCGAGGTCAGGCATTGCCGAGGCATCGGCGTTGCGGCTCGTCCCGTAGACCACGCGCCAGTATAGATAGAGCATGTAGGCAGCGCCCAGGATGATGCCAGTCGTTGCGACGATCCCGCCCCAGGTGGAGGCGCGATAGGTGCCGGTCAGCGCCAGGAACTCGCCAACGAACCCGCTCGTACCCGGCAGAGCGACACTCGCCATGGTGAACAACAGGAACAGCACGGCATAGCCCGGCATGTTGTTGGCCAAACCGCCGTAGCGGTCGATTTCCCGCGTGTGCAGCCGGTCGTAGATCACGCCCACGCACAGGAACAACGCGCCGGAGACGAGTCCATGGCTGAGCATCACGATCAATGCGCCCTCGATGCCCTGCTGGTTGAAGGCGAACAGGCCGAAAGTGACGAAAGCCATGTGCGCCACTGACGAATAAGCGATCAGCTTCTTCATGTCGCGCTGCACCAGCGCAACCAGGCTGGTGTAGACGATGGCCACTCCAGAGAGGGCATAGACGAGAGGCAGGAACTGCGCGGAGGCTTCGGGAAACATCGGCAGCGAGAAACGAACAAAGCCATAGCCGCCCATCTTCAGCAACACGCCAGCCAGGATCACCGACCCCGCCGTCGGTGCCTGAACGTGGGCATCGGGCAGCCAGGTGTGAACCGGCCACATCGGCATCTTGACCGCAAAGCTGGCGAAAAAGGCCAGCCACAGCCACGTCTGCAGTCTCGGCGCAAAGTCGAATGCCATCAATGTCGGAATGTCGCCGGTCTTGGCGATGCCGATCATGATCAGCATCGCAATCAGCATCAGCACCGAACCGAACAGCGTATAGAGGAAGAACTTGTAGCTCGCCTTGATCCGCTCGGCGCCGCCCCAGATGCCGATGATCAGATACATCGGGATCAGGCCACCTTCGAAGAAGATATAGAACAGCAGGAGGTCCTGCGCCGCGAAAACGCCGATCATCAGCGCCTCCATCAGCAGGAACGCCGCCATATATTCGGGCACGCGCTTTTGAATGGCCGTCCAAGATGCGCCAATGCAGATCGGCATCAGGAACACGCTGAGCAGGATCAGCATCAGCGCGATGCCGTCGATCCCCATGGCGTAGTTGAGATAGGGTGAGCCCAGGGCCAAACGCTCGGTGAACTGCCACTGTGCGCCGCCCACATCGAACTGCGACCACATGAAGAGGCCCAGCGCGAGGTCGATCACCGTCGCCGCCAGCGCGATTGCGCGAGCCGCCGGTGCCTTCACGAACAAGCACAGGAAGGCACCCAATAAAGGCACCGCAATGAGCATGGAGAGAATAGGCACACCGCTCACCGGGTGATCGCCCATGTGGTCACCGCGACCAGGCCGAGCAGCATCACCAGAGCGTAGCTGTTGACGTAGCCCGACTGCAGACGGGCGGTAACGCGGTTGCCGACACCCACCGCCACGGCCGCACCATGCGGACCGAAGCGGTCGATCGTCTGCTCGTCACCACGGTGCCAGAAGAAGCGTCCAAACCACATGGCAGGCCGAACGAAGATGAAGTCGTAGAGCTCGTCGAAATACCATTTGTGCATCAGGAACGTGTGCAGGCCCCCCGTCGCGGCGATGAAGCCTGCGGGCGCATCGGGACGGCGGATGTAATTGTTATACGCGATCGCGATACCGATCAGCATGACGATCGCCGGTACCAGCTTGATGAACAACGGAGCCTCATGCGCCGCGTGAGCAAGATGCTCGTTGAACGCCAGCGCCCCGTTCCAGAATGCTCCGGCATGCTCGGGATCGATGAACCAATGCTCAAAACCAATGCCCGCAAAAACGGCGCCAAGCGCCAGCACGCCAAGCGGCAGCAGCATGGAAATTGGGCTCTCGTGCGGATGGTAGCCGCCCGTGCCGGTAGCAGGCACGGCATGCGCATCCTGCGCGCTGTCGCCATGCTCCTCATCGGGATGGTCGTGCGTGTCGCCGTGCAACGCGTGCTGGATATGCTCGGACTCGGCCCAGCGTGGCTTGCCGAAGAACGTCAGGAAGATCAGCCGCCACGAATAGAAACTGGTTAGCAGCGCTGCAAAGGCACCAACCCAGAAAGCGATCGTGCCGTGGACCGTGTTGCTCGCGAAGGCGCTCTCCAGGATCGCATCCTTCGAATAGAAGCCCGCGAAGCCGAATACGCCGAGGACACCCACCCCGGTGATCGCCAGCGTACCCGCGACCATCGCCCAGAACGTCAGCGGTATCTCTTTCCGCAACGCGCCATAGTAACGCATGTCCTGTTCGTGGTGCATGGCGTGAATAACCGACCCGGCGCCAAGGAACAGCAGCGCCTTGAAGAACGCGTGCGTGAACAAGTGGAACATCGCCGCGCCATACGCGCCCACGCCCGCCGCGAAGAACATGTAGCCAAGCTGCGAACAGGTCGAATAAGCGATCACGCGCTTGATGTCGGTTTGAACGGTCGCGACCGTCGCCGCAAACAATGCTGTGGCGAGCCCAACGTAGGTCACCACGGTCGTTGCGGTGACGCTCTGTTCGAACATCGGCGACAGGCGGCAGACCATGAACACGCCCGCGGTGACCATGGTCGCCGCGTGGATCAGGGCGCTGACCGGTGTCGGGCCTTCCATGGCGTCAGGCAGCCAGGTGTGAAGCCCGAGCTGAGCCGATTTGCCCATCGCGCCGACGAACAGCAGCAGGCACAGCAGGGTCATGGTGTCGATGCGCATGCCAGCGAAGCCGATGGTCGAGCCCGCCATCCCCGGTGCGGCGGCGAGGATCGCCGGGATCGACACCGTGCCGAACACCAGGAAGGTGCCAAAGATGCCCAGCGAGAAGCCGAAGTCGCCAACGCGGTTTACGACGAACGCCTTCATCGCCGCCGCATTGGCGGATGGCTTGTGGTACCAAAAACCGATCAGCAGGTAGGAGGCAAGGCCCACACCTTCCCAGCCGAAGAACATCTGCACCAAGCTGTCGGCAGTCACCAGCATCAGCATGGCAAAGGTGAACAGCGACAAATAAGCGAAGAAGCGCGGCTGGCTGGGATCCTCGGCCATGTAGCCCCAGCTATAAAGGTGCACGAGGCTCGACACGGTGGTCACCACCACCAGCATGACCGCCGTCAGCGCGTCGACGCGCAGCGCCCAGTCAACGACCATGTCGCCGGAGCGGAACCACGCCATGACGGGCACGACGCTGGCCTCTGCGCCGCCTGTAAGGAAGCTGACGAACACCGGCCAGCTCAGCGCACAGGACGCAAACAACGCGGCGGTGGTGATCGCCTTGGACACAGTGTTGCCAAGCGCGCGACCGCCCAGACCGGTGACGATCGCCGCCACCAGCGGCAGGAATACGATGAAGACAATCGGATGCATTTAGATCGTCACCCACGCATCCGGTCGGCAGCGTCCACGGCGATGGTGCCGCGGCGCCGGAAGAAGATCACCAGCACGGCCAGCCCGATGGCGGCCTCGGCGGCGGCGACGGTCAGCACGAACATGGCGAACACCTGGCCCACCATGTCGCCAAGGTAAGCGCTGAACGCGACCAAATTGATGTTCACGGCGAGCAGGATGAGCTCGATCGCCATCAGCATCAGAATGACGTTTCGGCGATTGAGGAAGATGCCGAGCACCCCCAGCACGAACAAGATCGCCGCGACGGTGAGATAATGCGACAGCCCAATCACAGCGTCATTCCCTCGCCCACGCCCGGACTGGTGTTGCGGGTCGCGTCTTGCGGGCGTCGAGCAATCTGGCGCGCCGGATTCTGTCCGCGAACGCCGCCGCGGCTGCGATGCGTCAGCACGATGGCACCGATCATCGCTACCAGCAGGATGAAGCCCGCCAGTTCGAACACGAACAGGTAGCGCGTATAGAGCAGGTTTCCGAGCGCCTCGATGTTGGGCACGGCATTGGCCGACGGAGTCGCCGACACCCGCTGCAGTACCGGACCGTCGCGGTGCGCTGAGAAGGCGATGATGATCTCGGCGAGCAGCACCACGGCAATCAGCAGGCCGAACGGCAGGTTGCGGGTGAAACCCGACCGCAGCGACGAGAAGTCGACATCCAGCATCATGACCACGAACAGGAACAGCACGGCAACCGCCCCGACGTAGACGATCACCAGCAGCATCGCGATGAACTCGGCGCCGGTCAGCAGCATCAACCCCGCGGCATTGAAGAACGCCAGGATCAGCCACAGCACCGAATGCACCGGATTTCGCGCAAAGATCACCAACACCGCGGACGCGATGGTGACCGTTGCAAACAGGTAAAAGGCTAAAAGGGCGATCATCTGGCTGCCGGGCGCTTAACGGTAGGGTGCGTCGGCGGCAAGGTTGGCGGCGATCGCCTGTTCCCATTGATCGCCATTGGCGAGCAATTTAGCCTTGTCGTAGAGCAATTCCTCGCGGGTTTCGGTGGAAAACTCGAGGTTGGGTCCTTCCACGATCGCGTCCACAGGGCACGCTTCGGCGCACAGCCCGCAATAGATGCATTTGACCATGTCGATGTCGTAGCGGGTCGTGCGGCGGCTGCCGTCCTCACGCGGTTCGGATTCGATCGTTATCGCCAGCGCCGGGCACACCGCTTCGCATAGCTTGCACGCGATGCAGCGCTCTTCGCCATTGGGGTAACGGCGCAGCGCATGCTCCCCGCGAAACCGCGGCGACATCGGCGTCTTTTCATACGGGTAGTTGATCGTCGCCTTGGGCTTGAAGAAATACTTCAAGGTGAGCGCATGGCCCTTGACCAGTTCCCACAGGGTAAACGCCTTGATCCAACGCGCAATCATGATCGGTCTAGCTTCCATAACGGGTGAGCATGAGCCAGCCCGACACGAGGAATACAAAGGTCAGCGACATCGGCAGGAAGATCTTCCAGCCCAGCCGCATCAACTGGTCATAGCGATACCGCGGCACGGTCGCGCGGACCCAGCCGAAGATGAAGAAGAACAGGCCCATCTTCAGAAACAGCCAGATGATCCCAGGGATGGCGTAGAGCGGCGCCCAGTTCACCGGCGGCAGATAGCCACCCCAGAACAGAATGGCGTTCAGCGCGCACATCAGCAGGACGTTGCCGTATTCGCCAAGCCAAAACAGCGCGAAGCTCATCGACGAATATTCGGTCTGGAAACCGGCGACGAGCTCGCTTTCGGCCTCGGTCAGGTCGAACGGGGTACGGAAGGTCTCGGCCATGGACGAGATCAGGAACACCACGGCCATCGGGAACAACAGAGGGTTGAAGCCGAACCCATTGAGAATGCCGAACATGTTGCCGGTCTGCGCCGCGACGATGCCCGAGATGTTGAACGTGCCCGCGTAGAGCACGACGGTGATCAGGACGAAGCCGATGGAGACTTCATAGCTGACCATCTGCGCGGCCGCTCGAAGCGCCGAGTAGAACGGATATTTGGAGTTCGAAGCCCAGCCCGCGATGATCACGCCGTACACACCCAGGGAACTCGCCGCGAGGATGTAGAGCAATCCCACGTTGATGTCGGCCAAGACGACGCCGACCTGGAAGGGCACCACCGCCCACACGATCAGCGCGGTGGTAAAGCTGATGATCGGCGCCAGCAGGAACAACCCGCGGTTGGCGCTGGTCGGGATAATGGTTTCCTTCAGGAACACCTTCAATCCGTCGGCGAAGCTTTGCAGTAGGCCGAATGGCCCGACCACATTGGGCCCGCGGCGAAGCGCCATGGCTGCCCAGATCTTGCGCTCGGCATAGATGATCATCGCGACCGCCAGCATCAGCGGCAGCGCGATCAGGAGGATGCCGATGACCATCGACAGGAACCAGGCCCCGCCGAAACCGAGCCCCAGATTGGCCTGGAAGAATGCAGTCATTCCGCCGCCTCCGCCATGGCTTGCCCGTGAACCAATTCTGCCGAGCAGCGGTTCATTGTCGGGCTCGACCGGGCGATCGCGTTGGTAAGATAAAAATCCTTGATCGGCAGAGTGACCGGACCGGACACGTCGGCACCAAGCTTGGGCGGCGACCATGGCAGCTCGATCAAGCCATCCCGGCCGAGGTCAGGAACCGCGGCAACCATGGCCGCACGAAGCTCTTCGAAGCGGTCGAACGGCAGCGGCTTGCCCAGCAGGTCGGAGACCGCGCGGAAGATAGTCCAATCCTCACGCGCGTCGCCGGGCGGGAACACGCCTCGCTCGCCATGCTGCACGCGGCCTTCCAGATTGACGAACGTGCCCGGCTTCTCGGCGTAGGATGCGCCCGGCAGGACGAGGTCGGCCTGACGCGCACCGGCGTCGCCATGGTGCCCGACATAGACCTTGAACGCCCCCGCAAAGCGGGGTGGCGCCATCTCGTCCGCACCGAGCATCAGTACGACCTCAGGCATCTCTGCCTCGACCGAAGCGATTCCGCCCGCCTGCGCATAGCCCAGCATCAAGCCCGCCATGCGCGACGCAGAAGTGTGGACAACATTGAAGCCATTCCACGCGCCCTCGCCCGCATCGGGCTTGATCAGGCCGAGCGTGTCAACCAGCGCCAGCGCCGCGCCTAATGCTCCGGCGCCAAGCGCACCCGGACCCACAAGGACGGCAGGCCGCTTCGCCGCGGCAAAGGCCTCGACCACATTGGCCGGCAGCTTGGCCAACAGCGACAGATCGTCAGCGATGTTGGTGACCGGATAAGCCAGATCGACGATCGGCCCGAGCACGAACACCTTGGCGCCGCGCCGAATGGCCTTGCGAATGCGCGTGTTGACCAGCGGCGCTTCCCAGCGGGGATTGCTGCCCACCAGCAGGATGGCATCGGCGTTCTCGATGCCCGCGATCGTCGAATTGAATGCCACCGCGGCCAAGCTCGACACGTCATAGTCCATGCCCGTCTGGCGGCCTTCCAGCAGGGTCGATCCCTGCCCGGCCAGCAGTGCCTTGGCCGCATACATCGTCTCGGCATCGACCAAGTCCCCGGCGATTGCCGCCACCTTCGGTCCGGCTCCCTGCAACTTGTCCGCAAACAAGCGAAGCGCCTCGGTCCAGCCGGCCTCCTGAAGCTTGCCGCCTACGCGCACCCACGGCCGATCAAGCCGATTGCGCACCAGCGCATCGGCATGGTGCCGCGTCTTGTCGTGCGCCCATTCCTCATTCACGTCTTCGTTGATGCGCGGCAGCACGCGCATCACCTGACGCCCGCGCACGTGCAACTGGATGTTGCCGCCAACCGCATCCATCACGTCGATCGCCGGGATCTTGCGCAACTCCCAAGGCCGGGTCTCGAAGATCTGCGGCTTTTGCAAAAGCGCGCCTACCGGGCACAGATCGGCCAGATTGCCGGACAGTTCGCTGGTCAGCGCCTGCTCCAGATATGCGGTGATCTGCAAGTCCTCGCCGCGGTACAGCAAGCCAAGCTCGGGCGTGCCGGCGACCTCCTCCGCAAATCGGACGCACCGCGTACACTGGATGCACCGGGTCATCGACGTCTTGATGATCGGACCCATGTATTTGTCGTCGATCGAGCGCTTGTTCTCGTCGAAGCGCGAGTTGGACCGGCCATAAGCCATCGCCTGGTCCTGCAGGTCGCACTCACCGCCCTGGTCGCAAATCGGGCAATCAAGCGGGTGGTTGATGAGCAGGAACTCCATCACCCCCTCGCGCGCCTTCTTGACCATCGCGGTGTCGGTCTTGATCGTCTGCCCGTCCGCAGCCGGCAGCGCGCACGAGGCCTGAGGCTTGGGCGGCCCAGGCGCGACTTCGACCAGACACATGCGGCAATTGCCCGCGATGCTCAGCCGTTCGTGATAGCAAAAGCGCGGGATTTCCTTGCCGGCAAGCTCGCACGCCTGCAGCACGGTCGCGCCTTGCGGGACCTCAATCTCGACGCCGTCGACGGTGACTTTTGGCATTAGCGCTGTCCGTCCTTTGGGAGCGTCTGGCTTGCGAGAGTTCGGTACATTCCCTCCGCCACGTAGCCACGCAACAAAAAGGACGACATCTTCAACTCCAA
The DNA here is from genome assembly GCA_964243335.1 of uncultured Sphingomicrobium sp. GTDB lineage: Bacteria > Pseudomonadota > Alphaproteobacteria > Sphingomonadales > Sphingomonadaceae > Sphingomicrobium. Next base: position 797,718 of record CAXTED010000001.1, read on the forward strand.
CTTCGGCGGCATGCACCCAGCCATTGTCGAAGAAAGCGCCGCCAAGGCCTTTGTCTGCGCAGGAGACGCGGGTTCACTGCCGATGAGCGCAGAAACCCCGGTAGGATCTGCGCGGGCGACGCACGAACCCATCTCAACCATCCCCACGTTGGCCCGGACATTGGGAGCGAGCGACGCGATCCGGTCAGCAGTGGGCATTCCATAGACCTTCAAGGGCCGACGCTTTTGCTTCCAATCGGCCAAGTTGTAATCGCGTTTCAAGAAATATTCCGCCACGGCCCCTCGCCGGCTCCTTGGCGAAAATCTGGCTGCTTGTTGGGCGCCCTCACAACTATTGCCGGTCGTCCAGAACAGCGCGGTGTCACTCGCCTTCGATGACGGAAGACTGCGGAGGATCAAGCGCGACTGAACGTCAGAGCTCTGGGCTGCGCAGGCTGAAAATTCGTGAACCGCTTTCACGTCGGCCGCCATTGTCGGGACTAGGTCCGTCTGCAACATCTGCATGGCATCGGTGTCCTGTGCCGCGCTACTTTGCGGCAAGACCAGAACGCTCAACAAAGACGCGAGCGCCATCCTCATTCCGCCGCCTCCAGCAGGCCGCTGCCATTGCGCTCATGGATGCGGCGCTCGAGCTCGGGACGGAAGTGCTTGATAAGGCCCTGGATCGGCCAAGCCGCCGCATCGCCAAGCGCACAGATGGTGTGGCCCTCGACCTGCTTGGTGACGTCCAGCAAGCGATCGATGCCCTCGATCGTGGAATCGCCCTCGCGCAGGCGCTCCATCTGCCGCCACATCCAGCCGGTGCCCTCGCGGCACGGCGTGCACTGACCGCAGCTTTCGTGCTTGTAGAAGTAGCTCAAGCGGGCAATCGCACGGACGATGTCGGTGGACTTGTCCATCACAATGACCGCCGCCGTGCCAAGGCCGCTGCCAAGCGCCTTCAACCCGTCGAAGTCCATCGGCGCGTCCATGATCTCGTGCGCCGGCACCAGCGGCACCGACGATCCGCCCGGGATCACGGCGAGCAGATTGTCCCAGCCGCCGCGGATGCCACCGCAATGGCGCTCGATGAGCTCGCGGAAGGAAATCGACATTGATTCCTCAACCACGCACGGCGTGTTTACGTGGCCGCTGATCTGAAACAGCTTGGTGCCTTCGTTCTTCGGATTGCCGAAGCCCGCGAACCACGCTGGGCCGCGGCGCAATATGGTCGGCACCACCGCAATCGACTCGACGTTGTTGACGGTCGTCGGGCAACCATAGAGTCCCGCGCCGGCCGGGAAGGGCGGCTTTAGCCTGGGGCGACCCTGCTTGCCCTCCAGGCTTTCGAGCATCGCGGTTTCCTCGCCGCAGATGTAAGCGCCGGCTCCGCGGTGGACGAACAGGTCGAAGTCGTAGCCCGATGACGCCGCATTCTTACCCAGCAGGCCGGCGGCATAAGCTTCCTTGACCGCGCGCTCCAGGGCCGCGGCTTCCTCGACGAACTCGCCGCGCACGTAGATGTAGCCCGCCCGCGCCCGCATGGCGAAGCCGGCGATCAGCGCGCCCTCGACCAGCTTGTGCGGATCGTGGCGCAGGATTTCCCGGTCCTTGCAGCTGCCCGGCTCGCTCTCGTCGGCGTTGATCACCAGGAAGTTAGGTTTGCCCGGCTTGGGCTCCTTGGGCATGAAGCCCCACTTCATGCCGGTTGGGAAACCCGCCCCGCCGCGCCCGCGCAGGCCCGATGCCTTCACCTCATCGATGATGCCATCCTGCCCGCGGGCCATCAAAGCGGCCGTGCCGTCCCAATCACCGCGCGCCTGTGCCGCTTTCAAGTCGGGCGACTGAAAGCCGTACAGATTGGTGAAGATGCGGTCCTTGTCGGCGAGCGGCCCGGTGCTGCCCATGTCAGAAGCTACCCTGCGAGAGGAAATAGATGACGGCGAGTACGATCACGGCCAGCACCGCGAACTTGATAATGCCCGCCACGAAACGGAACACCAGGAACGCCGCAACAATGGCGACCAAAATGGCGACGATGCTCATGCGCTCTCGCCTGCCGGAGCGTCTGCCGCACTCCACATCGGGCGATAATCGTAATTGCGTTCGGCCATCTTCTTGAGGCTGGTCGGACCACCTTCGGGGCAGGACGTCGTGCGGGCGACCTGCGGACCCTTGCGCGGGACCTCGCCGCGGGCGAGCGCATCAAGAATCGCGGTCATCTTCGCGTCGTCCAGATCCTCGTAATTGTCGTCGTTGACCTGCACCATCGGCGCGTTGGCGCACGCCCCTAGGCACTCGACCTCGGTCAGGGTGAACAGTCCATCGGGCGTGGTATGGCCCTTCTTCAGGCCGCGCTTCTCGCAGGCCGCAAGCACATCGTCGGAGCCGCGAAGCATGCACGGCGTCGTTCCGCACAACTGAATATGGTACTTTCCGACCGGCACCAGATTGTACATGGTGTAGAAACTGGCGACCTCCAGGGCGCGCATCGGCGCCATGTGGCATTCCGCCGCGACAAACTCGATCACCGGGACCGGCAACCAGCCTTGCGTGTTCGTCTCCACGCCGACTTGCCGCTGGGCGAGGTCGAGCAACGGCATCACCGCCGACGCCTTCCGGCCATCCGGATAGCGAGCCAGAATCTCGGCAGCGCGCGGCGCATGCCCCTTGTCCCACGCGAACGCGCCCCAGCGCGCGCGCAGCTCGGGCACATCAGGGGCAAAGTGACGCTCAGCCACGAGCGCCTCCGGAGAACACGCTAAGGCTCACCGGTCGCACTCCCCGAACACGATGTCGGCGGCGCCGAGCACGGCGGTGGTGTCGGCCAGCATGTGGCCCTTCATCATGAAGTCCATCGCCTGCAAGTGGCTGAAGGCCGTCGGCCTGAACTTGCAGCGATACGGCTTGTTGGTGCCGTCGCTGACTAGATACACGCCGAACTCGCCCTTCGGGCTTTCGGTGGCAACGTAAACCTCGCCGGCGGGCACGTGATAGCCCTCGGTGTAGAGCTTGAAGTGGTGGATCAGCGCTTCCATCGACTGCTTCATCTCAGCGCGCTTGGGCGGAAATACCTTGCGATCGGCGGTACCGATCGGGCCGTCGGGCAATTCCTTGAGGCACTGGCGAGCAATGCGCCATGATTGCCGCACTTCCTCCACGCGAACCATGAAGCGATCGTAGCAATCGCTGTTGGTGCCGACCGGGATGTCGAACTCCATGCGGTCGTAGACCTCATATGGTTGCGAGCGCCGGATATCCCACGGGATGCCAGCGGCACGGATCATCGGACCCGAGAAGCCCCACGCGATCGCATCCTCGCGACCAACCTTGCCGATGTCGACATTGCGCTGCTTGAAGATGCGGTTGTCAGCGACCAGGCTGATCGCGTCCTCGAACAAACGCATGCGGCTGTCGAGAAAGTCACCGATCATGGCGAAAGCACGCGGCGGGATGTCTTGGTGCACACCGCCGGCACGGAAGTAATTAGCGTGCATGCGGGCGCCCGACACTGCTTCGTAGATCTGCATCAGATCCTCGCGCAGTTCGAACAGCCACAGGTTCGGCGTCATCGCCCCCACGTCCATGACATGGGAGCCAAGGTTGAGCAGGTGGTTCTTGATGCGGGTCAGTTCCGCCATCAGCACGCGGATATATTGCGCGCGGATCGGCACTTCGAGACCCATCAGTTTCTCAATGGCGAGCACGAAGCTATGCTCCATGCACATGGGCGAGCAATAATCGAGCCGGTCGAGGTACGGAATGGCCTGCTGGTAGGTCTTATATTCCATGAACTTCTCGGTGCCGCGGTGCAGCAGCCCAATGTGCGGATCGACCCGCTCGACGATCTCGCCGTCCAACTCAAGAATCAGCCGAAGCACGCCATGCGCGGCCGGGTGCTGAGGGCCGAAGTTGATCGTATAGTTGCGGATCGCCTCGTCGCCGGCATTCTCGTCACCCAATTCGGGCATGACGGAAACCTCGACCCGGCGGGTCTGGCGCGGAGCACCGTCGTCGGTCAGATCGCGCTCGGCGCGGTCGAGAGGGATGGTGGTGGTCTGGTCGCTCATGATTACTGCGCCTCGCCGCTGTCACGGGTGACATTGGGACTATCGGGGGTAGGCTCGGTGATGCCGGTCTTCACTCCGCCAATCTCTGCTGCCTTCTCCGGGTTGGACTTGCGCGCCTCGGCCGCTGCCTCCTTGGCACCGCCCCGGCTGCGTTCGTCATTGTCGGTCGCATAAGGCTTGTCCGCGTCACGTTTGTCGCTGCCGGACTTCGGCTTCAACTCTGGAGCAGTGCCGGTCGCCGGCGCAGGCGACGGCGCACCAGGAGCCTGTGGCTCGGCCTTTTCGTCTCCAGGCAGGCGATACTCTGGACCGTTCCACGGAGTCAGGAAATCGAAGGCACGGAAATCCTGCGCCAAGCTCACCGGCTCATAGATCACGCGCTTCTCAGCTTCGGAGTAGCGCATCTCGACATGCCCCGTCAGCGGGAAGTCCTTGCGCAGCGGGTGACCCTCAAAGCCATAATCGGTCAGGATTCGGCGAAGGTCGGGATGGCCGGCGAAGATCACGCCGTACATGTCGAACACCTCCCGCTCGAGCCAGTTCGCCACCGGCCACAAGCCTGTGACGGTCGGCACCGGGGTCGCCTCGTCGGTCCGTACCTTCAGCCGCACGCGCCGGTTCTTGGTCAATGACAACAAGTGATAATTGACTTCGAAGCGCTCGGGGTTGGACGGGTAGTCGACCCCGGCGATTTCCATCAGTTGCTGGAATGCCAGGTCGGGCGTGTCGCGCATCAGCCGGCAAGCATCGACGATGCCGTCGCGCCGGACAGTCAGCGTGATCTCGCCAACCGCATCCTGGGCGTCGAGCAGCACATCCCCGAGCACTGCGGAAGCAGCGGAGATCACGCCGTCGTTCGACGCGGTTCTGGGCGCGGAAATGGCCATCTCAGCGCTCGATCGTGCCCTGGCGGCGAATCTTCCGCTGCAGCTGCAGGATCCCGTACAGCAAGGCTTCTGCCGTCGGAGGGCAGCCGGGCACATAGATGTCGACGGGCACGATCCGGTCGCAACCGCGCACCACCGAATAGCTGTAATGGTAGTAGCCGCCACCATTGGCGCACGACCCCATGGAGATCACGTAGCGCGGCTCGGCCATCTGGTCGTAGACCCGGCGGAGTGCCGGGGCCATCTTGTTGCACAGCGTGCCGGCAACGATCATCACGTCCGACTGGCGTGGTGACGCACGGGGCGCCACGCCGAAACGCTCCAGATCATAGCGCGGCATGTTGACGTGGATCATCTCGACCGCGCAGCAGGCGAGCCCGAAGGTCATCCACCACAGGCTGCCGGTGCGCGCCCAGGTGAACAGATCCTCGGCACTGGTGACCAGAAAGCCCTTCTCGTCGAGATCGGCCCGCATCTTGTGCAGCGCCGCCATCTGCTCGCCGCCAGGTACCAACCCGGCCATGCGCGCAAGCTCTTCCTCGGTCGGGTGCGGATTGAGCGCGGGCTCCAGCATTACTCCCATTCGAGCGCTCCCTTCTTCCACGCATAAGCCAGACCCAGCGCAAGCTCGGCCAGGAACACCATCATCGCGGCCCATCCTGCCCAACCGGTGGTCTTCAAGGTTACCGCCCAGGGAAACAGGAAGGCCGCCTCCAAGTCGAAGATGATGAACAGGATGGCGACGAGATAGAACCGAACGTCAAACTGCGAGCGGCTGTCCTCAAAGGCAGGAAAGCCACACTCATATTCGGTGAGTTTCTCGGCATATGGCTGGTTCGTGCCGGTGAACCGCGATGCGATCATCGGCAGCACCACGAACGCCGTCGACAGCCCGAGCGCAATCGCCAGGAACAGCAGGATTGGAAGATATTGAGTGGCAACGGCAGCCAAGGAAAACTCTCCGGCGACAACTTGGCCGCGCTCTAGAGCAGAGGCGGCTTGGAAACAACGATTACCTAAGGCGGCATGGCCACCATTACGACCCCGGCCTTGGGTACAATCCGCCTAGCGCAACGACCCTGCCAGCAACTTGTGCAATTTGCTGTGCAGATCGCCATTGGCCGCGAGATACTCGCGCCTTTCGAACATGCGATCCTGGCCGCGGAAATCGGATACGAACCCGCCGGCTTCCTTGATCAGGATGAGCCCCGCCGCGGAGTCCCAGGGATCGAGGTCGTCTTCCCAGAAGCCGTCCATTCGCCCCGCAGCCACCCAAGCAAAGTCGAGCGACGCGGCACCGAAGCGCCGGATGCCGGCAACCTCGGGCGCAATCGCACCATAGATGCGGTTCCAGCGCACCACATCCGAGCGTCCCAGGTGCGGGATGCCGGTGCCGATCACCGCCTCGTCCAAAAAGCGTCGCCCGGACACACGAAGCCGCCGGTCATGAAGCCATGATCCCCGGCCCTTCTCGGCCCAGAACGTCTCGTCGGTCAGCGGCTGGTAGACGAGCCCATGGGTGATCTCGCCCGGGCGGCCATCGGGCTTGCGCTCCTGCACCGCGATGGAAATTGCAAAGTGCGGGATTCCATGGAGAAAATTGGTTGTGCCATCCAGCGGATCGACGATCCAGCGCGGCTTGCCCGGATCGCCCTCGATCTCCCCGCCTTCCTCCAGCAGCATCCCCCAGTCCGGCCGCGCGTTGCGCAACTCGTCGACGATGGTCTGCTCAGACTGGCGGTCAGCATTCGACACGAAGTCGCCCGGGCCCTTCTTGCTGACCTGCAACTGCTCGACCTCGCCGAAGTCGCGGCGCAGACGCGGCGCGGCCTTGCGAGCGGCTTTCGTCATGATGGAAATCAGGCCCGATTGAACTGCCATTGTCTTCTACTCGCTCCATGCCCCTCTCCGAAGGGGAGAAGGAGGGACCCGCTCCGGGGCATTGGGAAGTCCCCTCCGTGCGAGGGGTGCTGAATTCAGTCGGCCCGGCGCACGTAGGTCTGCTCGTACACATCGACGACGATCTTGGTTCCCGCGCCGATATGCGGCGGCACCATCACGCGCACGCCATTCTCAAGGATCGCGGGCTTAAACGACGAAGACGCCGTCTGCCCCTTCACCACGGCATCCGCCTCGACGATCACCGCCTCGATCGTATCGGGCAGCTGAACCGAGATCGGACGCTCGTCATACAATTCCATGACCACGTCCATGCCGTCCTGAAGGAAGGCCGCGGCGTCGCCCAAAAGGTCGCGCGGCAGGTTGATCTGCTCGTAATTGTCCTTGTCCATGAACGTCAGCATGTCGCCATCGGCGAACAGGAACTGAAAATCCTTGGTGTCCAGGCGGACCCGCTCGACCGTCTCGGCCGACCGGAAACGGACATTGTTCTTGCGCCCGTCGATCAGATTTTTGAGCTCGACCTGCATATAGGCGCCGCCCTTGCCCGGCTGCGTGTGCTGGATCTTCACCGCACGCCAGATGCCTTTTTCATATTCGATGATGTTGCCGGGACGAATGTCGACGCCGCTGATCTTCATGAACGATCCGCTTTCCGCTTGGTGGAGATGTGAAAGAGCAGGTCGCGCCCTAGCGGCTCGGCGCTTTTCCGGCAAGCAGCGGGTAGGGATTGATCGGCGTGCCCTGCCACCAGCGCTCGCCCTGGTTCATCCGATTGATCGCCATATGGAGGTGCGGGCTGTCCGGACTGGCCGCGCCGGTATGCCCGACCAAGCCGATCGGCGCCCCCCGACCGATCCGTTGACCCTCTTGCAGATTGCCGTCGTAGGCCGAGAGGTGCGCGTAATAGTACATCCACTTGCCGTCGTCCGAGCGAACGTAGGCAGTCAGCCCGCCTTTCCCGACCGAGTTGAATAGTTTCTCCACCGTTCCCGGAGCCGCGGAGACCACAGGCGTGCCTTCACGCGCCATGATATCGATTGCATCGTGGCTGCGGCTGCCCCCACCTCGGGCCGCAGTAAAGGTGTCGGTCAATTGCTCGGGCCGGACTCCGTCGACAGGGATCGCCAGCCCGTTCGGCCCAATGCTGATGTTGCCCGCACGAATCCCTCCGGCTCGGGGCGCGACCCGGGATCCCGCAAGCGCCGAACCCGCTCCACGCACCACCGCGCCGACGGCCCCGTCGTCCCGGTTCGGCGGTGTGTCACCGCGCCTTACATTGCTCCAGACAAGCCACGCACCCAGGGCAAGGATCGCAAAGACGATCACATTGCCGATCCTCCCGACCCTGCTTGCGCGGCTCGCCACCTGTGCCTCCTGCCTAAGCCTGGAAGATCGCCGCGAAGCCGGGCTTCATGATCCGCGACAGCCGGATCACGTCCCAATTGCTCAGGCGAACGCAGCCGTGGCTTTCGGCCCGACCGACCGTTTCCGGACTGGGCGTGCCGTGCAACCCGTAATGCTCCTTGGTCAGGTCGAGCCACGCCACGCCGACCGGGCCGTTGGGCCCTGGTGGCAGCATCCTGTCGTCGGCGGTCTTGTCCTTGGCGTCCCAGAATAGCTCGGGCTGATAGTGGAAAGGCGGGTTGAACGCGAAGGTCGTCGCCTTCCACTTGCCGAGCGGGAGCGGATCGTGGCCCGAACCCATGGTCACCGGGAACTGAGCTACCAATTGGCCGGGGTTCTCGCCCAGCTTCGGCGGATTGCCGCGCTTCTTCTCGGTGCTGAACGGACCTTCGGGCACGGCTCCCTTATAAACCTTGAGCACGCCTTCTGATTTATCGACCACGACGAAGTCGCCCTGAGGCTGTTGCGCGTCGATCTGGTACATGGCCAGCAGGCCCGCCTGATCACCGCCCGCGCCCGCATAATCGCGCGATCGCGGGAGCACGTTTGGCAGGCGCAACACCTCTCCCGCGCCGATCATCTTGGTCGGGCCGTTAAGCGCGACGATTGTCCGCGGGGTGGTGTGGAACCGCTCGGCAAGCTTCTCCAGCATGTTGCGATAATGCATGCCCTTGAGCTTGGCCTGATCTTCGGGCTCCTTGGGGAACGGGTAAACGAAGGGCCCAGCGACGTCCGCTGCCGAAAGCCGGAACAAGCGGGTTGAGGGTCGGCCATCCGATAGCAGAGCGGCCCGCGTGGCTGCATCGAGCTCACCCGTTGTCGGCATGTTGCGCGACTGCTGGAAGCCACCGACAGCCTTCTTGAACAGCATGCCTCGCTTGCCGTCGATGACGCCGGTGGGAAAGCCAGCGGTGTCCAGCAGCACCTGAGCATGGAATGCCGTTCCATCGATGCCCGACCCCGGCGTGCCCGGCGGGACCCAGGCACGGCCGGATGCGGCACCCGTTTGGCCTGTCTGCGAGGTCGCCCCGGTCGACTGCGCCGCATTGGTCTGGGCCGTGGCGGTTACGCCCGCAAGGGCCAGCGACGCAGCCAATGCACCACCAAGACCAATGAAAGCAGAACGGAATTTCAGCACGCAACTCTCCTAGTTCTGAAAGCGTATTGGGGTCGTAACGATGGACAGCGAGCTTCTTTCCCTTTCGGGGCACAGCCTGGCGCAGCACGGCATTCATATCGGCTGTTCCGGCTGGGTTTATCGCCACTGGAAGGAGCTGTTCTACCCAGCCGATGTCCCGCAGAAGCGGTGGTTCGAGCACTATGCGCAACATTTCAGCAGTGTCGAGATCAACGCCAGTTTCTATCGGCTGCCGCTCGCCGCCACTTTCGCGGGGTGGCAGGCCAAGGCTCCTCCGAACTTCCGCTACGCGGTCAAGGTCAACCGCTTCATCACCCACAACAAGAAACTCCGCGGGGTTGAGGACGCGCTTGCACAGTTCATCACCTTGGCGCGCGGCTTAGGCAGCGCTCTTGGTCCCCTGCTCAGTCAATTGCCGCCCAACCTGCACCGCGACGACGCGCGCCTTGCCGATTATCTCACGCAGTGGCCAACAGATCTTGAGCACGTCGTCGAGTTCCGTCATCCAAGCTGGTATCACCCGGATGTCCTCGCATTGTTGGACGCGCACGGTGCCGGCTTCGTCGCGCACGACTTAGTCGGCGTGGTCTCGCCGCGGTGGGCAAGCGGACGAACCGCTTACGTCCGATTGCACGGTACGTCGGGCAAATATCGGGGCCGCTATTCACCCGATCAAATTGCCGACTGGAGCAATTGGCTGCGCAAACAACGTGTTGCAGGTCGTTCTGCCTGGGCGTTCTTCAACAATGACATTCACGGTCACGCGATCGAGGATGCCCGTGCTTTGATGGCAGCTCTCGACAAGTAAGTGCACCCAATCACGGAAGGCGGCGTTACGCGGTGCATGAAAGCTATCCTCTTCGACATCGATGGCACGCTCATCGACAGCAACGACTATCATATCAAAGCCTGGGACGAGGTGCTGCGCGCCGCGGGGCACGTCTTCACTCGGCAGGAACTGCACGACCAGATTGGTAAAGGCGGCGACAATTACGTCCCTGCCCTCCTGCCGCAATTGTCGGAGGAAGAAGCGGAGCGGCTGAGCGAAGCCCGCGGGCCGGTCTACAAGGAAAAGTACCTACCACAGGTGCGCCCTTTCCCCGGCGCCCGCGATTTGATGGCCCGTTGCCACGAAGCGGGGCTGACCGTCGTCCTCGCCACGTCCGGCAAGGCCGACGAACGCGACCACTATCTCGACCTGCTCGATGTTCACGACCTCGTGGACGCCAGCACCACTGCCGACGACGTTGCGCATACCAAGCCATGCCCGGATATCTTCGACACCGCTCGGCGGAAGGTCGGGGTTGAAGCCTCGGATGCACTGGTCATCGGCGACACGCCCTACGACATCGCCGCCGCGAAGGCCGCCGGCATCGCCACGGTCGCCGTACGCTCGGGCGGGTTCACCGATGAGCAGCTTGCCGGCGCCATTGCGATTTACGACGATGTAGCTGCCATCCTCGCCGACTTCGACCACTCACCGCTGGCGCGGGAACTCACCGAAACAGCTTAGCGGCGGGCGAGCACCGGCGCGAACGCCGCCACGGCCGCGGCCGGGTCAGGCATTCCCCACACCGCTTGGCACACGGCGACGAAGTCGGCGCCTGCGGCCACCAGCGGCGGCGCGTTCGCCGGCGTGATCCCGCCGATCGCAACGCTGGGGATGGTGAACAGCGTCGACCACCAGCTCAGGATCGAAGGATCCGGGCGGTAATCACTCGGCTTGGTCGTGGTCTCGTAGAAAGCCCCGAACGCGACATAGTCGGCCCCGGCTTCGCCTGCTTCCATCGCCAGATGCCGGCTGTCGTGACAGGTCCGGCCGATCTGCGCGTCCGGGCCAAGCAGGTCGCGAGCTTCTCGCAGGTCGCCGTCCTTCTGCCCCAGGTGCAAGCCATCCGCGCCGATGCGCTTGGCCAGCCCCATGTCATCATTGACGATAAACGCCACCTCATGCTCGGCGCATAACCGCTGGAGCGGTTCGGCCAGCCGCGCCAGTTCGTGCTGGTCGACGCCTTTTACGCGCAACTGAAATGCCGCCACCGGCCCACCGCCGAGCGCCGCGCGAAGCCGCTCGGGGAACGCGCCGCCAACCTCCTGCGGGCTGATCAGGTACAAGGCGCAATCGCGAGGGCGCTGGTCGTCGGAAAAGCGGTCGGCAAAGCCTTCCACGCTCATGGGTGTGTCGATGTCGATCATGCGCGCAGTGCAGTGTCGAATGCGGCCGGGTCGTCAAGTGCAATTGCAATCCGCCGGATCAGGCCGCGCTTGCCGATCATCGGGGTCTTGAGGTCGATCATGCGATGGGGATGCGCGATCAGCGCCAGATTGGCCGTGTCCGCTTCGGCATGTTCCCCAATTTCCCATTGATCGCGAATTCCGGCGATCTCCGACTTCTGCACCACATGCTTGCGCAGCCGCCCGGCCCGCAGCGTAAGGACATTGCGCGACAGCGTATGGGGCAATCGTTCGAAAGACCGGATCAGCACGACGGCCCAGACGATACCAGCGGCGCTGAGCAAGGATAAGGGCCAGGCGACGATCGGCCAACGTAGCGACAACAACAGGTGCACCGCCATCATCTCGAGCGTCGCCAGCGCTACGAGGGCCCACATCATCGGTGACAGGCTGCGGTGATAGGCGAAGGTCTTCATCCCGCGACCTTACGCAGGAGCAGCCCGACGAACCAGTCCGGCTTGCGCCCCTGCCCCTCGCGCCTCTCCTCAAGGTGCAGCCCTGCATTCGCAGCGGCTTCAACCACAGCCGGCTCGCTCCAAAGCTCGAAACCGAAGCGATGCCCAGACCAGCGTTGCAGCGCCTCGGGTGGTTCGAACACCAGCACCAGTCGCCCATTCGGCGGAAGGACCCGTGCGATCTCCCGCAGCGGCGGATCAAGATCGCGCCAGAAATGAAGCACGGACACCGACACCACGGCATCGAAGCTCTCGTCGCTGAAGGGCAAGGCTGCCGCGTCCGCCCGCACCAACTCGGCTCCTTCGATGCGGTCGGGCAGCGCAGCGGATACATCCACGCCGACGAGCCGACCCGGGCGGGAAAGCCTAAGCCGCTTCAGCAGCCCGCCTCCGCCGAAGCCGATCTCCAGCACCGCCTCGCGGGGCTCAACGGCCAGCATCGTCGCCGCCAGATCGTTCAGCCGGCGCCCGATCCGGTTGAGCCAGGGCGCGATCCACCATCGGCCAAGCAACCCCGTCGGCCGCGCGAACTGCCCGGCCAGCCAAGCCGTGCCAATCACGCGAAGCGCGCCCGCCTGCCTTCATCCTCCTGGCCCATTGCTTCGGGTTTGGCTTCGGCCGCTGCACTCCACAGCGCGCCCCATTCGAGATCCAGCGCATCAGGCGTAATCGGCAGCAGCCCGGAGCCCGGGTAGAAGGCCAGTTCGCCGAATAGAGGCCGGCCTTCGATCTCGTAGAAATCGACGCGGACGAAATCGAACTCCGCTCCAATGGTTTCCGCCGCCGCCAACAGGAGCGTCAGCGTCGCCGGGCGCTCGGGTGCCTCGGCGGTGCCCTGCCCGTCGACCACGCGCCAGTTCCGGTCCAGAACGAGCCAGCGGTGATCGCCAGCGCGGTCGAAATGCACCTGCACGTGGCTCGCGCGCCCACCGAAGACGAACACCTTATAGTCGGTGGGCAGGGCATCTGCGGGTCCGAGCCAAGGCTCCACCACCAGCCCGCGGGGCACCTCCCGATACGCCCACTCGTCCAGCCACCCGCCATAAGGCGCCTCAACCCACCGTCGTGCTCGCCGGCGCAAGGCTGCCCAGTTGAAGCGATCGTCGCGGACGAAGGCGTTCTGGTTGCAGCCATGGCGCGACTTGACCACAAACGGAGTCGGCCAGACCGGTTCGGAGGGCAGGAACATGCCGGTCCACAAAGTCGGCGTCACCCATTCCGGGCCAAGCAGGCGAGCAGCCATGGTCTTCGCCTCGACCTTGTCGGTCCACACCGTCATGCGGGCGTCGCGGTCGAGCAGTTTGCGCCGCTGCACCCAGTCGGTGAAGCGGCGCGGCATCGTGACATTAGGCAATCGGCGTTGCCGCCAGCCGAAGGTCAGGAGGATGCGAAGACGCGCCCCCCGGCCGCCGGCGACCGGCACCTATGCCGGGACCTTGACCGTCGATGCGTAATGGATCTCGTCGATTGCTCCGCCAAGGCTGCGGTTGAACTCGTCTGGGCTCATTCCGTGACGCAGGTCCGACAGCAAGGCGCGCGAGAAGCTGGCGATCATGCCGGGGTTCCTGGACAGTTCCGCGCACGCATCCGAGCGGCTGAACCCACCGGAAAGGGCAACCACACGAAGCACACGGGGATGATCGACCAAGGGCTGAAACAGTCCTGCCTGCGCCGGGATCGACAGCTTCAGCATGACCTCTTCGCCCTCGCCAAGCGCATCCAGCGCCTGCAGGATCGAATCGCGAAGTAGCGCATCGCACTCGGAGCGTTCTGCACTCTTGATGTTAACTTCAGGCTCGATGATCGGCATCAGCCCCGCGTGAAGCACCTGTCGTGCGATATCGAACTGCTGCTTGACGATGGCTTCGATGCCCTGCGCATTCGCCAGATTGATCAGCGAGCGCTCCTTGGTCCCGTACACGCCCAAGCCGCGCGCACGCTCGAGTAGCGCGTCAAGTTCAGGCATCGGCTTCATTAGCTGAACGCCATTGGCCTCATCCTCAAGGCCCTTGTCGATCTTGATGAACGGAACGACGCCGCGCTCCTGGAGCAATTGCGGCACTGGCTTGCCATCGACGTCGCCGTCCATGGTGCGCTCGAACAGGATCGCGCCGATGACCTTGTCACCGTTAAAGCATGGCGAGGTCATGATCCGACCGCGCATCTCGTGGATGAGAGCGTACATCTCCGCATCGCCGTTCCACGAGCCTTCCTCGACGCCGTAGCCGGCAAGCGCCTTGGGGGTCGATCCACCGCTTTGATCGAGCGCAGCGATGAAGCCCGCTCCGGCCTTGATCTTCTCGCGCATGTCAGATTGCTGCATATTCTTTATTCCTTCTCAATGCTGTAGCGCCGCGACGCCCGGCAGGGTGCGGCCTTCCATCCATTCCAGAAACGCGCCTCCAGCGGTGGAGACGAAAGTGAAACGGGCCGCCACACCGGCAAGGTTGAGCGCTGCCACCGTGTCCCCGCCGCCAGCCACCGACACAAGGCTACCGTCCTGAGTCAAAGCGGCGGCGATATTTGCTAGCGCCACGGTGGCGCTCTCGAACGGCGGCGTCTCGAACGCGCCGAGCGGGCCATTCCAGACCAGGGTGCGACAATTCTTGAGCACATCGCCAAGAGCTTCAACGGCGGTTGGGCCAACGTCGAGGATCATCTCGTCGGCGGCGACTTCATGCACATTGCACGTGCGCAGGCTTGCCGGATTGGCGGCGAACTCGGTCGCGACCACCACGTCATAAGGCAGATGCACGGTGCACTTCGCAGCGTCGGCGCGGGCCATGATGGCTTCGGCTTCGCCGGTCAGATCATGTTCGCACAGCGACTTGCCGACCGCCACGCCGCGCGCCGCCAGGAAGGTGTTGGCCATGCCGCCGCCGATGATGAGGTGATCGACCTTGTCGACCAGATGGCCGAGCACCGCCAGCTTGGACGATACCTTGGCGCCGCCGACCACCGCCGCCACCGGCCGCTGCGGACTGCCCAATGCAGCCTCGAGTGCCTTAAGCTCCGCCTCCATCGCCCGCCCGGCAAAGCTCGGAAGGAGATGGGCGACACCCTCCGTCGAAGCATGCGCCCGGTGAGCCGCGGAGAAGGCGTCGTTGACGTAATAATCGCCAAGCGCGGCGATCCCATGCGCCAGCGCTGGATCGTTGGTTTCCTCGCCGGCGTGGAAGCGCGTATTCTCAAGCACTCCGATGCTTCCGGCGGTCATGGTGGTGATCGCCCGTGCCGCATCGGGCCCCTGGCAATCCTCGACAAACCGCACCGATCGCCCGGTCAGGTGGGTCAGCGGCTTGACCAGCAAGGCCGTCGACATGTCCGGGCGGTTGCGTCCCTTCGGCCGGCCGAAGTGGCTCAGCAGCAGCACGATCGCTCCGCGGTCGGAAAGCTCGAGCACGCTCGGCAGCAGCGCCTGCAAGCGAGTCGCATCGCTTACCGCCCCGTCCTGCATCGGCACGTTCAAGTCGACGCGCACCAGCACGCGCTTGCCGTGAAGGTCGGCTGGCAGGTCATCGAGGGTCTTGAACTGGGTCAAACTTTTCGAACTCCAAACACGAGCGCTGACCTGGAGTGCAGAGTGCACCCAGGTCAGCAGAGAACTTGTTTTAACCCAGCTTCGCCATGGCCGCGGCCGTGTCCACCATGCGGTTCGAAAAGCCCCACTCATTGTCGTACCAGCTGACGACCCGCACCAACTTGCCCTCCAGCACCGCGGTCTCGAGGCTGTCGACGGTCGAGCTCGCGGGATTATGGTTGAGGTCGATCGATACCAATGGCTCGTCGGTGTAAGCCAGAATGCCCTTGAGCGGCCCGCTCTCGGACGCCGCCTTCAACACCGCATTGACCTCGTCCAAGTGCGTGTCGCGCTTGGGGGTAAAGGTCAGGTCGACCAAGCTGACATTGGGGGTCGGCACGCGGATGGCCGATCCGTCCAACTTGCCCTTCAGTTCCGGGAGCACCTCGCCAACGGCGCGGGCAGCACCGGTCGTGGTCGGGATGATGTTCATCGCGGCAGCTCGCGCACGGCGCATGTCGGGGTGGATCTGATCCAGGATCTTCTGATCGTTGGTATAGCTGTGGATGGTGGTCATCAGCCCGCGCTCGATGCCAATGGCGTCGTTGAGCACTTTGGCGATCGGCGCCAGGCAGTTGGTCGTGCATGACGCGTTGGACACGATGGTGTGCTCGGCAGTCAGTTTGTCATGGTTGACGCCGTAGACGACCGTCAGGTCGACGCCCTTCGCCGGTGCCGAAATCAGCACCCACTTGGCGCCCGCGTCGATGTGCTTCTGCCCGCCGGCGCGGTCGGTGAAGAAGCCGGTGCATTCCAAAGCGATCTCGACCCCGTTTGCGGCGTGCGGCAGATTGGCCGGGTCGCGCTCGGCCGTGACATGGATGCGCTTGCCATTGATGATCAAGTCATTGCCCTGGGCGTGAACATCGCCGCCGGGGAAGGCGCCGTGAACGCTGTCGCGCTTGAACAGCATGGCATTCGACTTGGCATCGGCCAGGTCGTTGATTGCCACCAGCTCCAGCCCGCAATCGGGCCGCTCCAATATGGCGCGGGCAACCAGCCGGCCGATTCGGCCAAACCCGTTGATGGCAACTTTGGTCATCGCATGTCCTTCTTGCTTAAGTCGGCCAGCACCTTGTCGGTGATCGCCTGTGCGGTGAGCCCGAAATGGGCGTAGAGATCGGGTGCGGGGGCGGAAGCGCCAAAGCCGTCGAGGCCGAAACGAAGCCCGTGCAAGCCCGTGTAGCGTTCCCAGCCAACGGTGGTTCCGGCTTCGATCGACACGCGCAGGATCTGGCGGTTGGAAACGTCGGGCAGGATGTCCTCGCGCCAAGCCGCATCCTGCGCATCGAATCGCGTGGTGGACACCATCGACACAACGTCCGCCCCGATACCGGCAGCTTCGAGTGCTGTGGCAACATCGAGCGCAATCTCGACCTCGGATCCGGACGCCATCAGGATGACCTTGCGCTCGCCCTGCGCCGACTTGAGCCGATAACCGCCGCGCCCACACAGATTCTCGGCTGCGGCTTCGGTGCGCACCGGACGCAGATTCTGCCGCGACAAGGCCAGCAGCGATGGCCCGTCGGTCGCCATCGCCAGCGCCCAGCACTCGGCTGTCTCCACCGCATCCGCCGGGCGATAGACGTCAAGCCCTGGCATGCAGCGAAGCGATTGCAGATGTTCGATCGGCTGGTGCGTCGGCCCGTCCTCGCCAAGCCCGATCGAGTCGTGGGTCATCACGTAAACGACCCGGGCCCGCTGAAGCGCCGACAGCCGGATGGCCGGCCGGGCATAATCGGAGAACACCAGGAAGGTGCCGCCATAGGGCACGATGCCGCCATGAAGCGCCATGCCGTTCATCGCCGCTGCCATGCCGAATTCGCGAATGCCGTAATAAATGTAGCGGCCGCTATAATCGTCGGACGTCAGCGGCGCCTGCGCCTTGGTCTTGGTGTTGTTCGATCCGGTGAGGTCGGCCGATCCGCCAATGGTCGACGCGACGGCCGTGTTGATTACCTCAAGCGTCATCTCGCTCGACTTGCGGGTCGCGACCGTCGGCGGACTTGCGATCAGCGCATCGAGATAAGGCTGCAGCCAACGATTGTCGGCCTCCCCAGCCATGCGCGTCTCGAACTCGGCACGACGCGGATGAGCGGCTAGGCGCGCCTCCCAGGCAGCTCGCTCTGCTACCGACCGCTGTCCGCTTTCGCGCCATGCGGCGATCAGATCATCGGGAATCGTGAACTCGGTCGGTGCGAGGCCCAATCCCTTGCGCGCTGCTTCCACTTCATCCTTGCCGAGCGCAGCGCCGTGGGTGGCGGCGGTTCCCTGCTTGTTGGGGGCGCCATAGCCGATCACGGTCTTGCAGCGGATCAAGCTCGGGCGCGCATCGGCCACGGCTTTGTCGAGCGCAACCGACACTTTGCCGGCGTCCATGCCGTCGCATTCCACTGTGTGCCAGCCGCTCGCCGCGTGCCGCGCCATCACGTCTTCGCTGCGGCTGAGCTCTGTCGAACCGTCGATGGTGATTCGATTGTCGTCCCACAGCACGATCAGCCGGCCAAGCTTCAGGTGCCCGGCAAGCCCAACCGCCTCATGGTTGATGCCTTCCATCAGACAGCCATCGCCCGCCACGACGAAAGTGCGGTGATCGACCAGATCGTCGCCATAGATGGCGTTGAGGTGCCGTTCGGCGATCGCCATGCCGACGGCGGTAGCCAAGCCTTGCCCCAACGGCCCGGTGGTCGTCTCAATGCCTTCCAGTTCGAAATTCTCGGGATGGCCGGCACAGGGCGACCCAAGCTTTCGAAAGCGCTTGATGTCGTCCATCGTCGGGCGCTCGTACCCGGTCAGGTGAAGCAGCGCGTAGATCAGCATCGAGCCATGCCCGGCCGACAGCACGAAACGGTCCCGATCGGCCCATTTGGGTGCCGACGGATCGAACTTGAGGTGTCTTGTGAACAAGGCGGTCGCCGCATCGGCCATGCCCATGGGCATGCCGGGATGTCCCGAATTGGCGGTCTCCACCGCGTCCATGGCCAAGGCGCGAATGGCATTGGCAAGGCGGCGCTGCGTCGGCATCGGGGCTCCACTCGTGCAACCGGCCGAAGACTGATAAGAACGATAGGCCGGTGGAGCGGCCCCTTTGGGCGGTGAGCCGTTTGAGGTCAACCGCCTGCCCGGTTGCCGCGCCGCCCCACGCCGCCTAGCTGATGGGCATGACAAGCGAAGCATTGGACAAGGCA
Organism: uncultured Sphingomicrobium sp.; assembly: GCA_964243335.1. Classification (GTDB taxonomy): domain Bacteria; phylum Pseudomonadota; class Alphaproteobacteria; order Sphingomonadales; family Sphingomonadaceae; genus Sphingomicrobium. Next base: position 816,556 of record CAXTED010000001.1, read on the forward strand.
CTAACCCGCGCCGAACGAGCGCTGGCCCGAATCGAGCGGATCGCCGGTGAAGCAACCCAGGCAAATGGCGCTGACGAAGCCCTTCGAGGCCGCGTCCGCGACGCCATTGCCGAACTTGACCGGCTGATCAGCCGGGCGGAGGCCTGAAGGTGGCAGAACTCAATCTCGACATCGCCGGCCGGTCGTACAAAGTCGCTTGCCGCGACGGCGAGGAAGACAATCTCCGCAACGCCGCCGTGCTGGTCGACGGGAAAAGCCGCGAGGCCCTGGCCGGACTCGGTGCGCTTTCGGAAGGGCGGCAATTCTTGTTCGCCTCATTGCTCCTGGCGGACCAACTGATCGATCGTGTCGGGGAGGCTCCGCCCGCAGTGCCAGCGCCGCCGCCGCCACCCGATCCCCAAGTCGTGCGTCGCATAGAGGCCATCGCAGACCGTATCGAACGTTTGGCGCTGGACCTTGAGAAAAGCGTGCAAAAGGCTTAAGTACGAGCATGACGGGTACTGCCAGGCACGAGCTCTTTGAACATCCCTGAGGCTATCTCCAATCCAAGGGGGCTGTCCCTGCCCGGACCCTGGTCCGACGTATATGGTCCCCACCTGATGCTACAGGCGTCAGAGGATTTCTGAGCAACGACCTCATGGCGGTCCCGTCACCCACCTCCGCCGCTGACAAAGCCCTTCTTCGCATCCACATGCGAGCACGAAGGCGTGCATTCGTGCTTAGCTTGGCTCCGCAGGTACGCCTGGCGCTCGAAGAAGCGCTGGCCGACGTTCTCTCGCCGCTTCTGACCGCTTCCTCTACTGTGGCCGGCTATGTCGCCCACGACAGCGAGATCAGCCTCCTTCCCGCGCTCAGGCGAGCCGCTGTGCTTGGCAAAACCGTCGCTTTTCCCAGCTTTCTACAGAGGGACGCTTCGATGACCTTCCGCGCAGGCGAACCGCTCGACCCTGGTCCCTGGAGCATCCTCCAGCCGGGACCGGAGGCGCCGATCGCCACGCCGGACCTCCTCCTCATTCCCCTTATGGCTATCGACCGAACCGGCAATCGCATCGGCATGGGCCAGGGGCACTATGATCGTGCCCTTCCGGACCTTCGAGCCGCTGGTGCGCGTTTGATCGGGGTCGGTTGGGACTTCCAGCTGGTTGATATCATTATCTCGCCTGACGCGTGGGACATCCCACTCGACGGCTTCGCCTCGCCCGCAGGGTTCCAGGAGTTTACCACATGATTCGCTCGACGACTCCACCACCGGCCGAGCATGAGCCCCGCTGGCGGCCGACCGCTGGTGTGTTCCTGATCATCGCGATCATCGCCGGTTGGGCCATCATTGTGGCTAGCCTGTCGCAAACGATCAGCAGCTGGCCGGCATGGGTTCAGGCTCTTTTTTACAGCGTGGCAGGCATTGTCTGGATCCTTCCACTGAAGCCAATTCTACGCTGGAGCGAGACTGGCCAGTGGCGGGCTAACAAGCAGAAGGGTTGAAAATCCGGCTCTTTTGACTAGGTGTTATCCTCTCCATGAACGCCCAAACGCTCTCTTGGCCCTTGCAGGCACAGCCCGCTCTGGCGTGGCTTCGCGCGCATCCGCGTGAGGCCATCGGCTCGGGCCTGATCGCCGCTGCGGCCTTGGCAGGTCTCGTGGCGCTAACCGATCCGGCCGCGTCCTTGCCGCGGATGTTGCAGTCGGATGAGCGGGCCCTCGCCAGCGTACCACCACCAGCCGTGGAGCCTTTGCTGGTCAAGGACTTGCCCCCGCAGGCGGCCGAAGCACTGAATGCCGCGGTGCCGATCGACAAGGGCCCAAATCCAGCGGCCAGGCCGTTTCGTCCCGCATCGCTGCAAGGCGTGCCCTACGCTCGCGCCCTCGAGTGCCTGACTGAGGCTGTGTACTACGAAGCAGCGACCGAAGCGACCGAAGGCCAGCAGGCCGTCGCGCAGGTCGTGCTCAACCGGGTGCGGCATCCCGCCTATCCGGCTAGCGTCTGCGCTGTCGTTTATCAGGGCCACGAACGCCGTACGGGTTGCCAGTTCACCTTCACCTGCGACGGTGCGCTGGCCCGTGCTCCCATGGCTTCCTACTGGGCTCGTGCCCGCAAGGTCGCCGAGGCGGCGCTTGCTGGCTACGTCTTCGCGCCGGTCGGCAACGCGACCCACTATCACACCGACTGGGTCGTTCCGTATTGGGCGTCGAGCCTGACCAAGTCGGCCGTGATCGGCACGCATATCTTCTATCGCTGGGCTGGCGGCTGGGGACGTCCGGCAGCCTTTGCACAGCGCTATGCCGGCGCTGAGCCCGATGCACGCGCCCTCAAGGTGGAAAGCCTAGCTGCCGAAGCTGCCGACCGGGCCCTTGCGGCCAAGGAGCCGGCCAGCGACCTTCCGGGTGACCTAGCGGCCGTTGCTGCAAAGGCTAAGCAGGAGCTGCCACCCGAACTCGCCCGCCTGGTCGAGGCCGAGATCGGTCCTTCGGGGGATACCCGCGTGTCGCTTCGCATTGCCTCGCCCCGCGGCGAGCAGGCCGGGAGCAAGGCTGGCGAGCAAACCGGCGATGCCGCGCTTGGGTCGGCCAATCTGCGCTGGAGCTTGACGGGGAACGATGGCCCGGCAGCGGAGCAGAAGGCTCTCGGGAAAGCTCCCGTGGCGCCACCGGCACAAAGCGAGGCACAAGCCGAAGCTCCGAAACCCTCCGCCGCCGGCGCTTCAGGCCAGCAATAGACCTCATTCTCCCGTAGCTGCGGGAACGAGGCCGGAGCGCGGTGCCTTGGCGGCCTAAGCCGCGCACCTGTCCTGATCATGATGAAGGTACGCACGCCCAAAGACGTGCCAGCGCAAGCGGCGGGTCCATATTCCACACGTGGGAAAATGGCGCGAGTGACGGGACTTGAACCCGCGACCTCCGGCGTGACAGGCCGGCGCTCTAACCAACTGAGCTACACCCGCACGTTTGCGTCGGCGGGCAACTAGGCAAGGGGGCGCCGAGTGTCAACGAACTTCCTTACGCTCTTCCTCTTCATCTTCGCCCGCATGGGTCAAAGTTCCCTGCTCGAACAGGAAGCCGGCGATGTCGGGCGTGCCTGCCGCCGCGAAGATGGTCTTGACGATGATCAGCAGCGGAATGGCCAGCAACGCGCCTACCGTGCCCCAAACCCACGCCCAGAAGCTTAGCGAGAGTAGGATCAGCAATGGGTTCACGTGCACGCGCTTGCCAACGACTAGCGGAGTGATGGCATTGGCTTCCACCACATGCATGCCGATGAAGATCGCGGGCGGCAGGAAGGCCGTATAGGCGTCCGGAAACACCATCAGGCCGCCGATACCCAGCAAGAACGCCGCCGCGATGGGTCCAAGGTAGGGAACGTAGTTCAGCACCGCCACGATGCCGCCCCACATCAGGGGCGAGTCCATGCCCAAATACCAGACGATAACCGCCGTCAGAGCTCCAAGGGTGACGTTGATGAGCGTAATCGTGCCGATGTAGGTGGAAGTCGCTGCAACCACTTGCTGGATGACCCTGGCGGTTGTCAGCGCGCCTTCGAAGCTCGATCGCCGCGTGATCGTCAGCTTTCGCATGCCGGTCCAGTGCGAAAGGAAGAAAAAGATCACGAGCAGAGCAAAGAACATCTGCACCAGAAGGTGCGGCGCGCTTTGCGTCATCAGGTCCAGCATGGAGTTGGGCGTTTCGATCCGCACTGTGCGACTGCCCCCTGCTCCGCCGGACGAGGGTAGTTGCGCTGCCGTGCGGTCGATGAACCTCGACAGGTCCTTGTACAGCGCCAGCAACGGCTCCAGCGCTGTCCTCACCTTGCCGATACGCTGGGGAATCTGCGCTACCCAATCGATCGCCGGGATAACGATCGACAACACCGCAAACGTCGACACCGCCAGGAAAGTGATCACGCAGAGCCCAGCAGCGAGGGCTGCGGGCAGGCCGCGCCGCTCGAACCATTCCAGCAGCGGCACCAAAGCGATGGCGATCACCAGCGCGGCCGTGGTTGGAAGAAAGAATTCGGCGCCAGCGCGGAGAGCGAAAGGGATCGCCAGAATCAGGCCAATTCCGGCGATCAACGTGAGTGACGCAAGCAAGCGGTCGCGCTTGACCCCGATCGACTCGGCCAAGACGCCCGGATTGTCCTCGCTTGGTGCTGGGATGCTGGCGGATGGGTCGGTGGGCGCGTTCATGCCGCGGATGTAGCACGAGCGCCTAACGACGCCACTGGCCAGTGAGTGCTGTTGTTCAGGCTGGTGCCCCCGGTCCGACTCGAACGGACACTCCTTGCAGAATTCGATTTTGAGTCGAACGCGTCTACCATTCCGCCACGGGGGCACGCAGCGCAGCGGTCCCTAGCGAGTTCGGGCGGCCATCGCAAATGCTTGTTCCGGGAAGGAACGACTGCTTCAGCTAGCGTCGCCGATGGCGGACATCAGTCCGCTCATGGGTGACGATAGCAAGCCGCAGCCTGCGCCCGCCCGCGCCACCTCGATCGGCACCTTGGGATCGCGAACGTCGCCAGACAAGCGAAGCAAGTCCTCGATGCTGACCCGGCCTGGAACGGGTTGTTGCGCGCGCACCTCGCGGGCCAGACGCGCCAGTTCGGCCAGTTGCGATATGCTCAAACGCTTTTGCAGGCGATCCCCGACGCACTGCGCCTGGGGCTTGGTGAAGCCATAAGCTTCAAGAGCACCGGCGATACGGTCGGACGGGGTAGCACAGGCCCCCAGCGCGGCGATCATGGTGACTGGAATGGAGATTCGCATGGCAGAAGAATGCCTTGGCGAACCTCGCGGTTCCGCGATCAGGTCTTGGCGGGTTCTTCGTAGCGATCGATGACCCACGGTTCGTCCTGCGCCTGTTCGATCCAGGTGAGCACGTCTTCGTGCCCGACGACCGCTTCCATATACGCCAGCGCAAATGGCGGCACGGGCACGTTATAGGTGATGAAGCGGGTCACCACCGGCGCATACATGATGTCCGCGGCACAATATTCGCCGAACAGGAAGTCGCCCGTTCCCCCGAAGCGAGCCCTCGCCTGCGCCCACAAGGTGAGGATGCGGTTGATCTCGGCGGTGACCTCCTGAGACAGCTGCTGAGGCCCGAAACGGCGCCGCACGTTCATCGGCAGGTCGCGACGCAGGTTGGGGAAGCTGGCATGCATCTCCGCCGCCATCGAACGCGCCATGCCACGCGCGCTGTCGTTCTTCGGCCAGAAACGGTCGCGTGACGTCAGGTCCGCGCAATATTCGATGATCGCCAGGCTGTCCCAGACGACGGTGTCCCCGTCCCATAGCACCGGCACCTTACCCTGCGAGGGGGAGAACTCATCACCCTCCCGGCGCTGCTCCCAGCCCTCGTCGAACAAGGGCACGACAAGCTCCTCGAACGGCAGGCCCGACGCCTTGAGCGCCAGCCATCCTCGCATCGACCAGGATGAATAGGCACGATTGCCGATGATCAGCTTGAGCATGGTGTCACCTAAGTTTCTCCGCCGTGAGGTAAGCTCCTCGCAAAGCGGTCGGAGTGGCTGTCTCTCTCGCGATTACGTCAGCGCAGCGTCCAGCACAGCGGTTCGCAGGTCGGCGATGCCCATGCCCGTTTCGCTCGACGTGACGAACAAGGTCGGGTGCGCCGCGGGTCGCTTGGCCGCCTCCGCTGTTGTTCCAGCCGTCACCTCGGCCAGCGCACTGGCCTTGATCTTGTCGGCTTTGGTCAGCACCACGTGATACCCCACCGCGGCTCCGTCGAGCATGTCCATCACGTCGCGGTCGACCGGCTTGATCCCGTGACGGCTGTCGATCAGCACCAAAGCACGCTTCAGCACCGGCCGTCCGCGCAGGTAATCGTTCACTAGAAAGCGCCAGCGCCGCACCATATCGCGAGGTGCTTCGGCAAAGCCATAGCCCGGCATGTCCACCAACCGGATCTGGATAGGCTCACCCACGTCGAACAGGTTCAATTCCTGGGTTCGACCGGGCGTATTGGACGTCCGCGCGAGCTTGTTGCGATTGGTCAGCGCGTTGAGGAGCGAGCTCTTGCCCACGTTCGACCGCCCGGCAAAGGCGATTTCCGGCACGTTCGGCTCAGGCAGAAACTCCAGTTCGGGAGCGGACTTGAGAAACACGATCGGCCCGGCAAACAGCTTGCGCGCGCTTTCGGCTAGCTCCGCCCACGCGGCCTCGTTCCGGCCATTATCGATCACGTCCTCGCTCACGTTGCCGCCTTCGCCGGCTCGGCTTCGACTTCCTTGTTGTAACGCGCGTACAGCCACTTCTGCTGTGCAATACCAAGCAGGTTGGACACGACCCAGTACAATTGCAGCCCGGCGGCGAACGGTGCCATCGCAACCATCATGATCCATGGCATGAACGCCATGATCTGCTTCTGTGCGGGCTCCATCGGTGCGGGATTAAGACGGAACTGCAGCCACATCGTGATCCCCAGAAGGATCGGCAGTACCCCGAGGGCGATCATCGCAGGAGGCGTGAACGGCAGCAGCCCGAACAGGTTCACCGGCGTCATGGGGTCCGGCGCGGACAGGTCCTTGATCCACGCAACGAACGGCTGGTGGCGCATCTCCACGGACACCGTCAGCACTTTGTACAGTGCATAGAACACCGGGATCTGGAGGAAGATGGGCAAGCAGCCCGCCGCCGGATTGATCTTCTCACGCTTGTACAAGGCCAGCATCTCCTGCTGCAGCCGGACCTTGTCGTCCTTGTGCCGATCCTGGATCGCCTTGAGCTTGGGCTGCACCGACCGCATCGCCGCCATCGACCGGAACTGGCGATCGAACACCGGGTACATGATCAAGCGCACGATGAAGGTGAGAGCGATGATCGCGAAGCCGAAATTCCCAAGAGTCACGAACAGCCACATCAACAGCGAAAAGATCGGCCGCATGAACCATTCGAACCAGCCCCAGTCGATCGACTTGGACAATTTCGTGATGCCTGCGGTCTCGTACCGGTCGAGCCAGGTCTTCTCCTTGGCGCCGGCAAACAGACGTGTTTCTGCGACTACCGATTGCCCGGGCAAGATCTGCTGCGGCGTGGTTGCATAGTCCGCCTGGTACCCGCCGGTTCCGGACCGTCGGAAGCTCGCGTCGATCGCTCCCGTGCCAACCGGAGCAAGGGCGGTCAGCCAATATTTGTCGGTAAAGCCGAGCCATCCGCCATTGCTTGCGAAGCTCTGGCCACCCGAACCTGCCTCATCCAGCGACTCCCAGTCCACGTCGTAATTGGCCTTGTCGCCAAGGAAGCCCATCGGGCCGACGTGGTGGGTCCAGCTCGACGGGTCGCTCGACTTGGCGGAGCGAGACAGCAAAGCAAACGGGCGCACGGCTACCGGAGCACCGCCTACGTTGGTCACCCGCTGGCGAACATTGAACAGATAGCCATCGTCGACCGTAAAGGTCAGCTCGAAGCGCTGGCCTGTTGGGTTGGTCCAACTTAACGTGACCGGCTTAGTCGGGGCTAGCAGTCGGCTGCTCGCCTGCCACGGAGTGTTAGCGTCGGGCACCTGCGCTCCGGTCTGCCCGGTCCAACCGAAGTTCGCGAAATAAGCATTCGGAGCCCCACCCGGCGAGAGCAGCCGTACCAACGGCGCGTTCGCGCCCTGCTGGGTCGTGTGCCGTGCCAGGCGAAGGTCGTCGATGCGGGCGCCGGTCAGATTGATCGAGCCTTTGAGGCTGGGCGTGTCGATCCGTACCCTCGGGGTGGCGCCAAGAACCGCGGTGCGGCTCTGGATTGCGCGAGGCGCATCGGCACCGGGATCAGCGTTGGGCTGCGGCAAGGGCTTCACCTTGCCATTGTCGACAGTCTGGGTTTGCGGCCCGCTGGTTGGCATGATTCGGTCACTAAGCGCGCTCCAGCCGAGCAGCACCAGTGCCGACAGCACGACCGCCAGGATCATGTTGCGGGTCTCGTTCACGAAGACTTCCTTCTCGACTTTGTCACGGGACGGGGTCGAACCCCTGCCCGCCCCATGGTTGGCACCGGCCAATGCGTTTTGCCGCAAGCCAGCTACCCTTCAGCGCTCCATAGCGCCGCAAGGCGGTGATCGCATAGGCCGAACAGCTTGGCTGGTACCGGCAGCTTGGCGGAAGCACGCTCGACGGTCCCAATTGCCACCCGCGCGCGATCAGTATGAGCAGCTTGGCGATCATCGTGCAGCCTTGGCCAGCGCTCGCTTGAGCTCTCCATGAAACGCAGCATAGTCGCGCTCGATGCCGCCGGATCGTCCGATCAGGACATGGTCGGCGCCCTCCGTGCCCCCATCAGGCAGAAGGTCGCGGGCCAAGGCGCGCATGCGCCGCTTCATGCGATTGCGAATGACGGCATTGCCGATCCGCTTGGTTACGGTGAAGCCGATGCGCTTCGACGGATTCCCGTCAGCCCGCGGGCGTACCAGCAGAATGAAAGCGGGCATGGCAAATCGCCGGCCGGAATTGGCCGCGAGGAAATCCGCCCGCTTTGATAGAATGATTAAGCGCTGAGCTTCTTGCGGCCGCGGGCACGCCGCGCTGCCAGGATCTTGCGGCCGCCGACCGTCGCCGTGCGGCTGCGGAACCCGTGCCGCCGCTTGCGGACCAGATTGCTCGGCTGAAAGGTGCGCTTCATCGCTCATGGCCTTAAAATTGGGTAGAAAACAAAAAAGGGCTGCCCGGATAGGCAGCCGTTGGGCGTTGCCGGGCGCATAGGCAAAGCATGCTCCCAAGTCAATTCGATCTCGCCTGATCATGCGTGTCGCGCTCATGGGCGATGCCGCGGCGAAGCTCTGCCGGCGTGGGGTCCACCGATGCAATCTCGAACCCGCTGTGGGGCATGGGATCGTCGATCCGCTCGATGCAATGCGGCGGCGGCAAATCTTCGCGATCCTTTGCCTTGCTCAACTCGTGCCGGCGCTTCGCGCTCCTCCGTCGCAAGCCCCAGTCCGCCCAAGCACCCGCCCGAGGTTGCCACCTTTTAAAGTGCACATAGCGCCGTTTGGCCCAGTCGCTGTTGCGCAAGGCCAGCGCCAGCCCCGCCGCGAACACGAAAATCCCGCCGGGCCCGGGTAGAATTGCGACGACCGGCGTCAGGATCATCAGCAAGATGCCGAGGATAAACAACGCCAGCCGCACCGGTCGCCATGCCAGGAAGGTCCGAAGCTGTGCGCGGCTGATCATGCGGAGTGATGTAGGTGACTAATACGGCGAGGCAAGTGTTTGGCCTACGCCTAGCCACGTATGGACAGGAGGTTGCCATTGGGCGCTCCCCCGCCTAGCCATCGATGGCCGAAGCAACACAGGGGGACGCATGCGCGCCACTTCACTGTCGCCTCGCGCCCTCCGCACTTCCCTGGTTCAACGCTAGGATGGGCGCGACCGTCGCCACTGTCGCGTACCTAGGTTTGGAGGCCCGCGCGGTCGAAGTGCAGGTGCAACTCTCCACCGGCTTGCCCAAATTCCTGATCGTCGGCCTTCCCGACAAGGCCGTGGCAGAAAGCCGCGAGCGCGTCCGGGCTGCCTTGTCCGCTATCGGTCTCGCCCTCCCGCCCAAGCGCATCACGGTCAACCTCAGCCCCGCCGACTTGCCGAAGGAGGGTTCACACTTCGACCTGCCGATCGCGCTGGGCCTGCTTGCCGCTCTGGGAGCCGTGGACGCAGAAGCCCTGTCGCACTTCGTCGTGGTCGGCGAACTAAGCCTTGACGGCCGTATCGCCCCGTCCCCGGGGGTGCTCCTCGCCGCGATACACGCCAACAGCGCGGACATGGGCCTGATCTGTCCCGCCGCGCAGGGCTCGGAAGCCGCTTGGGCCGGCGAAGTCGAGGTGGTTGCCGCGCCCGACCTCCTGGCGCTGCTCGCTCACCTGCGCGGCACCAGCATCCTGCGCCCGCCGCTTCCCGGAGAAGCCGAGCCGCCGGTCGCCGGCCCCGACCTTCGCCACGTCAAGGGTCAGGAAATCGCCAAGCGCGCGCTGGAGATTGCCGCCGCAGGTGGGCACAATCTGCTGATGAGCGGCCCGCCCGGAGCCGGCAAATCGCTGCTGGCCGCCTGCCTCCCCGGCATTCTCCCACCTCTTGAGCCGAGCGAGGCCCTTGAAGTCTCGATGGTCGCATCAGTCGCGGGTGAGCTGAGCGGTGGCCGGATGAGCCGTCGCCGCCCCTTTCGCGCGCCCCACCACAGCGCGTCCATGCCGGCCTTGGTCGGCGGCGGACTGCGCGTACGCCCTGGTGAGATCAGCCTCGCGCACCTTGGCGTGCTGTTCCTCGACGAACTGCCGGAGTTCCAGCGGGCCGTACTCGACTCGCTGCGCCAGCCGCTGGAGACCGGCACCGTCAGCGTCGCGCGGGCCAATTGCCACGTCACTTTTCCCGCCCGAGTGCAGCTGATTGCCGCCATGAACCCCTGCCGCTGCGGCCACTTGGGCGATGCCTCGCGCGCATGCAGCCGAGCCCCGCGATGCGCCGCCGACTATCAGGCGCGGATCTCGGGCCCCCTGATCGATCGCATCGACCTTCACGTCGACGTGGCAGGTGTCAGCGCGGCGGATCTCACTCTGCCCGCCTCGGCAGAGAACAGCGAAACAGTTGCCGCCCGCGTCGCCGCCGCCCGCGCCTGCCAGGCGAAGCGCTACGATGGTCATGGTCCCCGCACCAACGCCGAGGCTGACGGCGACCTGCTTGACCAAGTCGCCACGCCCGACGAGCCCGGCCGCCGCCTCCTCGCCGACGCAGCCGTGGCGATGCGCCTGTCCGCACGAGGGTACCACCGGGTCCTGCGAGTAGCGCGCACGGTTGCCGACCTTGCTGGAGCGGAGACGGTCGGCCGCATCCACATCGCGGAAGCGCTGAGCTACCGCCACCAGCCGCCGCGCAACTGACGAGCCCCTGTCTCCATCCAACCTGTCCTGCTACCCCGCGCTTATGAGCCCTGCCGACCCGATCGCCCTTGCATCCGCGCTTCTTGCAGTCCCCAGCATCACGCCAGCGAGCGGTGCCGTGTTCGGCGTTCTCGAGGACGCGCTCACTTCATTGGGCTTCACCGTGCACCGCTTCACGCTTGGCGAAGCGCCCGACGGTCCAACCGAGAACATGGTTGCCATTCGCGGCGACGGAGCCTCCCCCCACTTCGCCTTTGCCGGCCATCTCGACGTGGTTCCTCCGGGGGACGGGTGGAGCGGCGATCCGTTCGCGCCACGCATCGAAGACGGTCGCCTGATTGCGCGGGGCGCCAACGACATGAAGAGCGCCATTGCCGCCTTTGTCGCCGCCGCTTCCCTGAAGGATCAGACACGCGGCACGCTGTCTTTGTTGATCACCGGCGACGAGGAAGGCTTTGCCACTTTCGGCACCCCCCGCATCATCGACTGGCTGAACACGCGCGAGATCCGCCCCGACATGATCCTCATCGGTGAACCAACCAGCGAGCAGCGGCTCGGCGATACGGTCAAGGTCGGCCGCCGCGGCTCGGTCAATGTCTGGCTGGAGGTGCCGGGAACGCAGGGCCATGTCGCTTATCCGCACAAGGCCGACAATCCGGTCGGTCGCTTGGCTCGGATCGTGGCCGCGCTGGACGCCCTTCACCTCGATGACGGCACCGAGGCCTTTCCTCCTTCCAACCTCCAGTTCACCAGCCTCGGCACCCCAACCCGCGCCAGCAACGTCATCCCGGGCAGCGCCACGGCCAGTTTCAACATTCGCTTCAACAATCTGCAGCGCGGCGAAGAGCTGGTGGAGCGGGTCACCGCCATTGCTCGCGAGCATGCGCCCGATGTGCAGGTCACCGCTCGCATTTCCGGCGAAGCGTTCCTCACGCCTCGCGGGCGCGTCTACGATCTGGTGGTGGAAGCGATCGAAGCCGAGTGCGGCATCACGCCCGAACTTTCCACCGGAGGGGGCACGTCCGACGGCCGGTTCCTGATCGCTTTGTGCCCGGTGGTGGATTTCGGATTGCCTAATGCAACCATGCACAAGCTGGACGAGAGTGCCGGGCTTGAAGACATTCGCACTTTGACCCGGATCTACGCGCGAATCATCGAGCGTGCGCTCGCCTGATCAGGCTACGTGGCGCGCCGTGCGATTGGCATTGCGGGTCCAGGCGACGAACTCATTCTCGAACATCGGCTGGGCAATTACAAAGCCCTGAACCGTGTCGCAGCCCATGGCGCGAAGGATGTCGGCTTGGGCCACCGTCTCGACCGCTTCGGCGACGATCTCACAGCCGACGCCGCGGATCAGCTGAATGACGGCCTGCACCACCACGCGCGCCTTCTCGTCGGTTTCGATATCGGCGATCAGTGACGGGTCGAGCTTGACCCGGTCGATCGGCAAGGAACGCAGCCGAGCCAGGTTCGAGTAACCGGTACCAAAGTCGTCGATGGCGACATGCGCGCCATCCTTCCTCAGTGCCGCAAGTTCCGCGAGAACCGTTGCGGAAATCTCCATGGCGACGGTTTCCGTGAACTCCAGCTCGATACGGTCCAGCGAGACGCCGGCATCCGCCATGGCCTGCCGGAGCCGGCCGAAGAAGTCCGACCGGTCGAGCTGGCGCGGGCTGACGTTGAAAGCAAGGCGCCGCACGCCTCCGCTCTCGCCGCCCCAGGACGCCAGCAAGGATGCGACCTCCGCGATGACCCAATCGCCGATTTCCCCGATGATCCCGGTTTGCTCGGCGACCGGGATGAAGGTCTTGGGCAACCGCAACCCCTCGCGAGGGTGATTCCAGCGAAGCAGGGCTTCGGCACCGGTGATTTCGCCGGTCTTGAGGCTCAATTGCGGTTGCAGAGCGAGCAGGAATTCGTCCCGCTGCACTGCCTCGCTCAGAGATTTCTCCGTTTCTGTCTTGAGCAGATTTTCGGCCGCTAGAGCCTCGGAGAAGAGGCAATGCTGCCCGCCCCCGCGCGCCTTGGCTTGGTACATGGCGATGTCCGCAGCCCGCATCAACGCTTCGACGCTGGTGCCATGGAAGGGGCTGATAGCCGCACCCACCGACGCGCCAATGTCCAATGTGTGGCCCTGCAGATCGAAAGGCTCGCCGATTGCCAGCACCACCCGCCGGCTTAGGCGCTCCACGTCGCCGAGCGCCTGAAGGCCGGGGAAAAACAACGTGAACTCGTCTCCGGCAAGCCGCGCCAGCAAGGGTCTGGGTGCATCGGAGGGCGCTTCGCCATTGACCACCACGCGCAGGCGATTGGCGACCATGACGAGCAGCTGATCGCCCCGCGCGTGCCCGAGGCTGTCATTCACGGCCTTGAACCGATCCAGGTCCACGAACAGCATGGTGGCTAATTGGCCCTCGGGCGCGGCGGCAATCAGGCGGTCGGCTTCGGCCCGGAAATTCAAGCGGTTGGGCAGCGATGTTACCGGGTCGTACATGCCAAGCGCGTGCGCATTATCGATCGACGCGCGTACCTCCGAGAAAAGTGTATCCACGGCCGCAGCCAGCTTGGGCATGACCTGCTTCACAATGGCCGGTGCCGGCGACGTAAGGTCTCCATCTTCCACGGCCAGCAGACGCCCGCGAAGTGCGCTCATGGCCCGCGCCGACTCGCTGTTCGGGCGCTCGGCGGCGACATAACAGACCAGCAGGCAGAACAGGCCGGCCAACAATGACGCGGCTAATTGCTGATTCCAGCTCGTGATGGTCAGGAATGCGCCAATTGAAAACACGAACGAAGCAAAGCCAGCGACCCCCGAAAGGATTGCGTTGCTCAGCTTTTGTGCCGTGCCTTCCCTCACTTGTGCCTGGCTCCTGCGTCGCGGCGGATAGGTCCGGCACGTCGAGCCTCAAGGCAGTAACCCCTGTGGGTTAAGGAAAGGTGGAACGTCCCCGCTCCGCCGGTTTGCGCATGATGAGGTACAGGCTGCCGCCTCCGCCATGACGCGGATGAGCATTGCGCACGGCGGCGATCTTGCCCGCATGGCGCGAAACGGCCAGCCAGTCACCGACGGCCGCCCTGATGCGCCCGCGCTCGATCGGCGGCTCGCCCGACCGGAAATGCCCGGTGACCAGCAGCACCACGCGGTCACCCTGGGCGATGGCGTCCTCCAGCGTGCGGTCAAGCGCGCTCCACGCGCCCTCGAGATTATGACCATGGAGGTCGAGCACGCGGTCGGGCTCGTAACGGCCGCCGCTCAGCTTGCGGTCCCAGCTGCCATCCAGCGTAGTGCCGGGACGAACCGGCGGCGGTGGAGCCGCACGCTTCACCGGCGCCGGTCCCTTGGGCTTGCGCGTGATCGGAGGCGGCGCAGGCTTGGTCGTAGCGGAAGCTTGGACGTGAGGGGGCAACGCCTGTACTTTCGGAGGCGCCGCAGCCGGTCGATCACGGGACAAGGGCTGAATGGTGGCGGTCACCCGCCCCCACAATTCCTCTTCTTCAGGGGATAGGCGGCGCACTCGCGCCCCCTTGGATTGGCTGGCTCGGCTGGCCGATCACCGTGAGGGGCCGTGGCGCATAGACCTTTGCCACGGTGCCCCGCGGCAGCAGCAGCAGCGCCGATCCCTTGGCCGACATCCCGCCCGCGATCAGCGTCGCGTTTTGGCCAGCGCCCCAGAATGTGTCGAAGCGATTAGCGCCCTTGATCGCGCCACCGGTGTCCTGCGCCACCCACAGGCCATCAGCTTCAGGCCGATCCACGTCCAGGAACACCGGCGCACCAAGCGGCACGAACATCGGGTCTGCCGCGACCGTGCCATGCGGCGTCACCGGTACGCCAAGCGCTCCAAGCGGCCCCGCTCCCGTCAGCTCGCGGAAGAAAATGTACGACAGATTTTCGCGCATCAGCGCTCGGCCTTGCTCCGGATTGGCGCGCAGCCAGCCCTTGATGCCCTCCATGTTCGCACCACCAGGAGGAAGGATCCCGCGTTCGCGCAAAAGGCGACCGATGCCGGCATATTCCCGACCATTCTGATTGTCATAGCCGAGCCGCATGACCGACCCATCGGGCAGCCGAAGCCGTCCGCTGCCCTGGATCTCCATGAAGAACAGGTCGATCGGATCAACGGCCCAGGCGATTTCCAGACCCTTATTGGCCAGCACGCCGTCTTCGATCTCGCCGCGGGTGAAATACAGCACGCAGGTGCCGGTCTCATCGATGCGCCCACGCCCCGTGCCGCCATCGGCGCGCGTGCAGCGTGTCAGGTCCGGAGGGGTGCGATAGATTGGCACCGTTGCGGTTGCCGTCTGCACCCTCGATCCAAGTAGCTCGGGCTCGTAATAACCGGTGGCGAAGGCCGGCTCACCGCCGACGCGTACCCACTCGAAGCTGGTCTGGAAGAAAGGCACCGCGTCGGATGGAGCAACCGTCGCAGCCTCACGGCACAAAGCGCTCCAATCCGATCCGACAGTCAATCCCGATGGGTCGGCACGACGAAGCACGGACGGACAGGAAATCCGGAACGCTGCAAGGGCGCGAGCACCTTGCTCGGCTGTTATGGGCTGCGGTGTTGCAAGCGCCACGCCAGACAGCCGCGCGGTCGCCGGCTTGGGCGGCAACACGGGCGCTGGAGGAACAACAACAGGCGCCGGCACCGACACGACGGGCGGTGCCACTGGCGGCAAAGGCGGGCGAACGGTGGCGCAAGCGGCTAGCAGGCTCGTCCCTGCGAGCGCCAGCAATCGCGAAAGACGCATCAGTCTTCTTCGTCGGTTTCGACAAGCAGCCAATTAGGATCGCGGCTCGCGAAGTCGCGGCGGAACGTCCACAGATCACGCGTCTGAACGGCGTCGCTGAGCGAGCCCGCGATGACATTGCCCTGCGCGTCGCGCGTTATAGCCGCGATGTCCGCCTCGAAGCGCACGCCGAGCGTCGCCACCTTACCCGCCACGATTGCCGACGCAATCACCGCTTGCTCGATCGCGACCAGGCGATTGTCGAGGCGATGCCCGGCCGTGTTCCGTTCTGCCACCGCATGAGCGAAGGTGTCGTAAACCTCGCCGTCCACGAAGCCACGAACGCTCTCGAGTTCGCCGCGCCAGAAAGCCTCCAGGATCATCCGGTAAGCGCCCTGCGCGCCCTCGAGGAAGCGGGCCACGTCGAAGCTTGGATCGGCCAACAGCAAAGCACGAACGCCCGGCCCAGCAGTGGGCAGATAGGCATTCTCGGCCTGCTCGGCGGGCTGGCCAATGCTGCCCGGTGTCAACGAGGCACGCGGCTCCACCCGGGCATCGCTCTCGGCAGGCTTCAGAATCGGCTGCTGCTCGTGCCCGGTACGCTCACCGAGCACGGAATAAAGCCGAAGCCCGATAAACACGGCCACAAGGGCGAGAATGACGATAGCGGTCAAGGCGGGTCCTATCCGGTGGGTCAACGCATAACATAGTGCGACGTGCCGCAGGTTTCCATCCTTCTTCGGACATCATTCCTGCAAGTGCGCGCCGGTTGCGCCCTACCAACCCGGCTGCTAATCGCGCGGCCTGATCTTCAGGGGCACCGCCCTTGCCTCCCCCTCCCTCACGAAAGCGCTTCCAAGATGGTTGACCAGGACCCGACCGATACCGCCAATACCGCTTTGGGCGGGAACGGCGAGCTGACCCAGGATGACGACCAGCCGCAGGTTGCGGCGCTGGCACAGTACATCAAGGATCTGTCGGTCGAGAACCCAAGCAGCCCCCAGGTGTTTCAGTGGCAGGACCAGCCGCAGCTCGACGTGCAGTTCAACATCAACGTCAACCGCGCCAGCGAGGACGTCCATGAGGTCGTGCTCAAGATCGACGCGTCGGCGCGCTCGGCAAGCGGTGTGCACTTCGTCATTGACCTGAGCTACGCCGGTCTGTTCGCGATCCGCAACGTGCCCGAGGACTCGCTTCCGCCGTTCTTGCTGGTGGAGGCTCCGCGCCTGCTGTTTCCCTTCGCGCGCCAGGTGATCGCCAGCGCCGTGCAGGACGCCGGTTTCCCGCCGCTGATGCTTGACCCGATCAATTTCGAAGCGGTCTACATGAACCAGGTCGCGGCGCAGGGCGAAGGTCAGGATCAGCTGGACGGCCCAACGGGCGGCGACGGGTCCCCAACCGTCCAGTAAGGCAAGTCGAGGGGGTGGCTAGTTCATGAATTTACTAAAGGCCACCGGCACCATCGGTGGGCTGACCATGGTCAGCCGCGTCCTCGGTTTTGCTCGCGACATGATCAGCAGCCGCGTGCTTGGCGCAAGCCACGCCAATGATGCGTTCAACCTCGCCTTCCTGCTGCCAAACATCTTTCGCCGATTGTTCGCCGAGGGTGCCTTCTCGGCCGGGTTCGTGCCGTTGTTCTCGCGTCGGCTGCAAGCGGGCGGAGCCAAGGATGCCGAGCTATTCTCGAGCGACATCTTATCGGTGTTCATGCCGACGCTGCTGCTCGTCACGATCGTCTTTGAGATCTTCATGCCGGGTATCCTGCTGGTCGTCGCCGGTGACTATCAGAATGCTCCGGGGAAGCTCGACCTTGCGATCGAGCTGACTCGCTGGACCTTTCCCTACCTACTCTTCATCAGCCTCGTTGCCTTGCTCTCCGGGGTGCTTAATTCGCTGACCCGCTTCGCAATTGCCGCTTTCGCTCCGGCGTTGCTCAACGTCGCCCTGATCGTCGCTCTGCTGATTGCGCCTCCAGGCAAGATCGAGACCGTGCGCTATATGGCGATAGCGGTGCTGCTCGGCGGGATCGCGCAATTCGCTTTGTGCTGGATCGCGGTGCGCAAAGCTGGGGTCAAGTTACGCTTCGGGCGTCCGCGGATGACTCCGGCGGTGCGCGAACTGGTGGTGCTGATCCTTCCCGCGACGATCGCTGCCGGCGTTTATCAGATCAGCCAATTGTTCTACGCTTACTTCTCAACGCAGTTGGGCGAAGGCGCATTGACCAACCTGTCCTATGCCGACCGCCTCAACCAATTGCCCTTGTCGATCATCGGCACGGCGCTTGGCGTCGCCATCCTGCCCGCGATCAGCCAGTCGATCGCGCGCGAAGATGAGGTTGCAGCCGCCGATGTCCAGGCGCGCGCCTTCGACTTATCGATGCTGCTGACCCTTCCCGCGACGCTCGCGCTTGCCGTAGCGGCAGGACCGATTATCGGCGCGCTCTACCAGGGCGGTGAATATAGCGTCGAAAGCGCGCGCATCACCGGCAACATCCTCGCCATCCTCGTGACCGGCCTGCCCGCTTACGTGCTGGTGAAGGTGCTGACCCCCGCATTTTACGCACGCAAGGACGTCAAGACCCCGGTGCGCATCGCCATGGGGATCCTCGCTGCGGGCGTGGTCGCCAATTTCATCCTCATCCCGATAATGGGGATCTACGCGCTGGCGACGGTCACCTCGGCAAGCGCGTGGATCAATTTCGCTCTACTGTTTGGAATTCTCCACCAGCGTCGCCAGTTCCGCATGCCTGTCTGGCTAGTCGGGCGTGTCGCACGCCAGTTGATTGCGGCGCTGGCAATGGCGGCAACGCTTTATGGCATCAAGCAGGTCGCCGGCGACATGTTCTTCGGCAGCTTCATCGAGCGCGTGATCGGGCTCGGCGCGCTGGTCGGTATCGGCGGGATCGTCTATTTCGCGGTCGCGTTCGCAATTGGCGGGATCGACCGCGAGGCACTCGCCACCTTGCGCCGCCGCCCCAAGCAGGTCGAAGTCGAATGACCCCTCTTGCTCCCACCCCGCCGATGCGGATCGTGTCCGGTATCCAGCCCACTGGCGACCTGCATCTGGGCAACCTCCTTGGTGCCATCCTTCGCTGGGTGAAGATGCAGGATGAAGGCGAATGCCTGTTCTTCCTCGCCGACCTGCACTCCTTGTCCGAGCACATCGACCCTGCCGCGCGGCGCGCCAATTTGCGCGAAATGGCAGCTGCCTTGATCGCCAGCGGCATCGACCCCGCGCGGTCGATTCTGTTCAACCAGGCGCGCGTCCCCGCCCATGCCGAGCTATGCTGGCTGCTCAACGGCACCGCCCGGATGGGTTGGCTCAACCGCATGACCCAATTCAAGGACAAGTCGGGCAAGAACCGCGAAGGCGCGTCGGTCGCCTTGTTCGACTATCCGGTGCTCCAGGCCGCCGACATCCTGCTCTACCAGGCCACGCACGTGCCCGTTGGCGAGGATCAGAAGCAGCATTTGGAACTGGCGCGCGACATCGCGATCAAGTTCAACACCGACTTCGACGTTGAACTGTTCGTGCCGCCTGAGCCATTCATCGATGACGGGGTGGCCGCGCGGGTGATGAGCCTGCGCGATGGTCGCGCCAAGATGAGCAAGTCGGATCCCTCGGACGCCAGCCGCATCAACCTGACCGACAGCGACGACGTCATCGCCGCCAAGATCCGCAAGGCCAAAACCGATGCGGACCCGCTTCCCGATGACCCGGCTTTGCTCGGCGACCGGCCCGAGGCCCGCAACCTCGTTGGCATATTGGCGGCAATCACAACGGAGAGCCCTGCAGCCGTGCTTGCCCGTTTCGCCGGCCAAGGCTTCGGTGCCTTCAAACCGGCGCTCGCCGACGCCACGATCGCGCTTATCGCGCCTTTGCGTGAGCGGCTCGTGACCCTGCGCGCCGATCCGGATGCGATCGACCGGCACCTCTCCGACGGTGCCGCGCGCGCAATCGCTCTCGGTGCGCCGACGCTGGCAGCCGCTTATGACGCTGTCGGCCTGACCCGCTAAGAGCTCGCTTCATCGAACGTTCACCCGACGTTCTGCTATAAGCCTCTGGTAACACGATAAATTCGTTTTTGAAGGCGTCACAATCATGAACCGCTTTAAGCAGATTGCCACGGCCGCCCTGTTGGGCGCGTCGGTTGCTCTATCCGGCTGTGCCACGGGCCTGCCAGCCAAGGTTACCCGCTTTTCCGCCCTTCCAGTGCCCCAGGGTCAGACTTTCTTCGTTGTTCCGGGCCGCGGTATCGCGGCGAACGGCGGGCTCGAGTTCCAGAGCTATGCCGGCCTCGTTGCGCAACAGCTCGCCGCTCGGGGCTACACTCCCGCCAATAGCCCGCAGAGCGCGACCATGCTCGTGCAGCTTGGCTATGACGTAGATCGGGGCACGCTGCGCCGGCAATATGATGACTTCGGCGGAAGCAGGTTCGGCTACGGTGGCTTCGGTTACGGCGGCTTCGGACGCTTCGGGCGTTACGGCAGTGGCTTTTACGACCCACGCTTCGGCATCGCCTATGGGCGCCCATACTACAGCCGATTCGGCTATTACGGCGCCAGTTCGCCATTCTTTTATGGATGGGACGACGATAGTTGGTTCGGCAACGTCCGCGAATACACCGAGTATAAGAGCCAGCTGACCCTCGCCATTCGCGCGCGCGGGACCAATCAGCCGCTGTTCGACGGCCGTGCGCAGGCGCGCTCGACGACCGACGAACTCGGGACGCTGGTTCCGAACTTGGTTGAAGCCATGTTCACCGGCTTCCCCGGCCGCAACGGCGAAACGGTCAAGATCACGGTTCCGGCGCGTAAGCGCTAAAGGCTGAGCTTAGGTTGTAACGAAAGAGCCCGCCTGGAGCGATCCAGGCGGGCTCTTTCGTTTGTGATGAACTGCGTCGTGCCGGAAGCCACACCTCACCCCGACGGATCGCGCTTGGTCTTTAGCCTTCGAGCTGCCGCGTCAGCAGCCGGATCGCCGCGTCGATCTCCGGGTCCGCGGCCCGCAGCTTCTCGATCTGCTTCACCGCGTGGATCACCGTTGTGTGATCGCGCCCGCCGAATCGGCGTCCGATGTCGGGCAGCGACTTGGGCGTGAGTTGCTTCGACAGATACATCGCCACCTGCCGCGGCCGGGCCACTTCGCGCGCACGCCGGGCCGAGGTCATCTCGGCCTTGCGGATGCGATAATGCTCGGCAACCTGGGTCTGGATCTCGTCAACCGAGATGCGCCGCTGATTGGCGCGCAGCACGTTGGCCAGCACTTCTTCGACAAACGGTATGTCGATCGTCCGCCCCGTCATCATCGCATAAGCTGCGATGCGATTGAGAGCGCCTTCCAGCTCGCGAATCGACGCCGTCAGGCGCTTGGCCAGGAATTCGACCACGTTGGTGGCCATGACCACGCCTGGCAACATCGCCAGTTTGCCCAGCAGGATGTTGTAACGCAGCTCGTAATCAGCGGCATTGACGTCCGCCACCAGGCCCCACGACAGGCGCGACAGGATGCGCGGGGCGATCCCATCCAGGTCCTGCGGCGCCCGGTCCGACGTGATCACCAGGCGGCGGCCCGCGGTGATGATCTCGTTCATCGTGTGGAAGAACTCTTCCTGGGTCGATTCCTTGCCGGCAATGAATTGCACGTCGTCGATCAGCAGCAGGTCGGCGGAGCGAAGCCGGCCCTTGAAGCCGATCGTGTCATTCTCGCGAATGGCGCGGACGAACTCGACCATGAACTTTTCCGCCGACATCGACACCACCAGCGCACCCGGGTGCAGCTCGAGGAAGCGCTGGCCGATCGCTTGCAACAAATGCGTCTTGCCGCGCCCCGTGCTGCCGTGGATGAACAAGGGATTGAAGGTGACATTGTCGGCTTCGGCCAGTGTCCGGGCCGCGGTGGCGGCAATCTCATTGGCCTTGCCGATGACGAAATGTGCGAAGCTGTAGCGCGGGTCGAAGCGCGGCCGCGGATGGGCGTTGCCGCCCGTCATGGCATCGGCGTTCCCGTCCGAACTTGCCGGCACTTCCTCCAGGATCAGCAGCGGCGCAGGCTTGGGACCACCCTCGCAGGCGACGATACGGACTTCACGCACCAGCGGAAGCGTCGACTTCCAGGCAAGCGACAAGCGCTCGGCGAAGTGGCTGCGCACCCAATCGGCCATGAACTGACTTGGCATGACCAGGTCCAGAGCACCCGATTCGGGATCGAAGTCACCAAGCTCGGCAGGCTTGAGCCAACCGTCGAAAGTGCGCGCTCCGCAATCGCGGCGAAGCCCCGTGCGGATGGTGTCCCATGCCGCAACCAGCGGCGTGGCAAGGCTTTGCGGCTCCATCATCAGTTCTGGACGCCCTTCCTGCACCAACATCGCGCTCCCTGTTTTCCATCATCATCGCCACACAAGAGGGTTCGTTACGCGCAACGGCTGTCGCGCGCTGGACCTCTTGTCCTGCATAAATCCCCCCAGTGGAATCACTGCTTGGAGCCGGGTTTTGAGGGCTGAAAGCGAACCCGGCAAGCCTGCTTATTTCACACAAATGAAATAATGCCGCTTGACAGCCCTCCCCCCTTAGGAAGGCTCAAAAACCGTTAGAATGCGGGATAGTTACGGCTCCGACCCTCCACGCGATTACCGCGAATCGCCGGAAACCCTCACTTGTTACGAGGGCAAAAGAAAGGGCCGCCGGATTGCTCCAGCGGCCCTTTCCCAAGACAACACAGGTCAAGCGTCTGAACGCACCCGATTTATCCCAGCGCGGACACGCGCTTGGTCAAGCGGGAGAACTTCCGCGACGCCGTATTCTTGTGGATGACACCGCGAGCAACGCCGCGAGCAAGCTCCGGCTGCGCGATCTTGAGAGCTTCAGCGGCAACGGCCTTGTCGCCAATCGCCAATGCGCTTTCGACGGCCTTGATGAAGGTGCGGATACGGCCGACCCGGGCACCGTTGATCTCGGCGCGCCGATCGTTGCGGCGGATGCGCTTTTTGGCTTGCGGCGTGTTCGCCATTGCTGGTCAAATCCTGTTTTACGAAAATGTGGAACGGGCGCGAAATCCCAAAGGCCCGCACCGACGTTGCGTTCCCCTAGGGGAAGCCCCCGTGCCGGTCAATGCCAAAGCGGTCAGCGCTGGCAGGCCGGGCAGTGGAATGTCGATCGTCCGCCCTGTACGAACCGACGCACCGCGCCGCCGCATCCGCATGGCTCGCCCTCGCGCCCGTAAACAGCAAAGCTCTTGGAAAAGTAGCCGAGTTCGCCATCTGGGCTGGCGAAGTCGCGCAAGCTCGATCCGCCGGCCGCAATCGCCTCGTCCAGTACCTCACGAATGGCGATCACAAGCCGTTCTAGCCGAACAAGCGACACGCGCCCACCCGCACGCCGGGGGCTGATCCTCGCCCGGAACAGCGCCTCGCACACATAGATGTTACCCAGTCCGGCAACGATCCTCTGATCGAGCAGCAGCAGCTTGATCGCCGCCTTTCGCCCTTTCAGCGCATCCGCCAATTGCCGTGCCGTCAGGTCGAACGGTTCGGGACCAAGCGCCACGAACGGCGGCCAGCCGGGTACATCGGCGGTGCGCAACAGGTCCACGGACCCAAACCGCCGCGGGTCGTTCAGGCTGAGCCGCCGCCCGTCGTCCAACGTCAGCAGCAGATGGTCGTGCGTGCCGATCTCCTCCGGATCGATCCGCCATCGCCCGCTCATTCCCAGATGAAACAGCATCGTGTCGTCCCGATCGGTCTCGATCAGCCCATATTTGGCTCGCCGCGACAACGCGCTCACCCGGGCACCGGTCAGGCGCTGGCCAAGGTCCACGGGGAACGCCCGACGGAGATCCTCGCGCCGCGCCTCCACTCGCGTCACTACCCGCCCTTCCATGACGGCGCGCAGGCCTCGCACGGTTGTTTCGACTTCAGGCAGTTCGGGCATTGCTTCTCTTCCTGTGATGGACCGCCAAAAGGACCAGCTTCCCCCGCCCGCCAACCCCCGCTAACGCGAACCCATGCCCGATCAGGTGAACTTCGGCGACCAGCTCGTCACTCCAGAAGAGAAAACCCGTCGCGTCGGCGATGTCTTTTCGTCCGTCGCCAAGCGCTACGACGTGATGAACGACCTCATGAGCGGCGGCATGCACCGCTTGTGGAAGAACCGCTTCGTCGTCCGCGTGAAGCCCCGCTCCGGTGAGCACATCCTCGACATGGCTGGCGGCACCGGCGACATCGCCTTTCGCATGGCCGCTCACGGCGCGCTGGTGACCGTGTCCGACATCAATGCCGACATGCTCGGCGTTGGCGAACAGCGCGCCGCCAAGAAGGGCATCGATGGCCTCAGTTGGCAGGTCCAGAATGCCGAGACCCTGTCCTTCGCCGACAGGAGCTTCGATGCCTACACCATCGCCTTCGGCATCCGGAACGTGACGGACATACCCAAGGCCTTGCGGGAGGCGCACCGCGTGCTCAACCGCGGCGGGCGCATCTACGTGCTCGAATTCTCGACCAGCGCCTGGCCCGGCTTTGGCGAAGCTTATGAGCTGTACGCCGATGCGGTGATCCCGCGCATCGGCAAGGCAGTCGCCGGCGATGAGGAAAGCTACCGCTATCTGGTCGAATCCATTCGCCGCTTCCCCAAGCCCGATCAGTTCCGCGCCATGATTGCCGAGGCAGGCTTCGTTCGCACCAAGGTGGAAACCTTGCTCGGCGGGCTGGTCTGCATCTGGAGCGGCTGGAAGATATGATCCTCTTCTTGCTTCCCTCCCGTGAGCGGGTGGGACCAAGGCCGTGACCACCTCCGTCACCCACTTGTGGCGGCTGCTCGGCTGGGGCCGGACGCTCGCCAAGCACGGTGCGCTGACCGGCATTGAGCGTGATCCGCTCACCCCGCCCGCCGTTCGCCGCCTCGTTCGCATCGCTCGCATCGGCGCTCGCGTTCCGGCCGAGCCCGATTATGCGACGGCGCTCAAGGCCATCGGTCCAGCGGCGATCAAGCTTGGCCAGGCGCTCGCCACCCGCCCGGATCTCGTCGGCGAGAAGGCCGTCAACAATCTCGTCCACTTGCAGGACTCCTTGCCGCCTGCGCCTTTCGCCCAGATCCGCATCGCGGTGGAGGCCGCGCTGGGCGCACCGATCGAGCAACTCTACAGCCGCTTCGACGAGGTCCCGATAGGGGCCGCTTCAATCGCCCAGGTCCATCGCGCGGTGACGATCGAGGGTGCCCAGGTCGCGGTCAAAGTCCTGCGTCCTAGCATCGAGGACGAGTTCGCCCGCGCTCTGGAGACCTACGAATGGGCCGCCGCCCGCGTGGAAGGCTTCGGTGGCGAAATCCAGCGTCTTCGCCCAAAGGCCGTGGTTGCCCACTTTCGCCAATGGACCCGCCGCGAGCTAGACCTCCAGCGCGAGGCCGCCTCGGCGTCCGAGCTCAAGCAGAACATGGTCGCCGAGCCCAATTTCTACGTGCCCGAGATTGATTGGCGCCGCACCGCCCGACGGGTGATGACCCTGGAATGGCTCGACGGGATCAAGCTTTCTCGGCGAGACGAATTGGTCGCCGCGGGTCACGACCTTCCCAAGCTTGCCGCAACCCTTGTTCGCGCCTTCCTGCGCCAAGCGGTGGTCGACGGCTTTTTCCATGCCGACCTTCACCAGGGCAATCTGTTCGCGCTTCCGGACGGCCGGGTCGCCGCGATCGACTTTGGCATCATGGGCCGGATCGATCGGCGCGCGCGGCTGTGGCTGGCCGAAATCCTCTACGGCCTGATCACCGGCGACTACCGCCGCGTCGCCGAAATCCACTTCGAGGCGCAATATGTGCCCGCCCACCATGACGTGGCCGAGTTCACCACCGCGCTTCGGGCCGTAGGCGAGCCCATTCGCGGCCTGCCGGTCAAGGACATCAGCGTCGGGCGGATGCTCGAGGGGCTGTTCTCCATCACCCGCGACTTCGACATGCCGACCCAGCCGCATCTGCTGTTGCTGCAAAAGACGATGGTGATGGAGGAAGGCGTCGCGACCGCGCTCGATCCCGATCTCAACATGTGGGAAACCGCCGAGCCGTTCCTGAAGGAATGGATTCGCGGCGAACTTGGCCCCGAAACCGCGATCGCCGACAGCATCATTGCAACCTCGCGCGCCTTCGCCAAGATTCCGTCGCTGATCGACCGCTTCGACCATTATTTCCCTGCGCCCGGCGGTGCCCCTCCGCCGCTTCCAACCGCCCAGGTGGAGGTCAAGGAACTCCCCAAACCCCGCTTCCGCGACCTGCTGATCGCCGGCGGAGCCGCCGTCGCCGGCGCCGCGCTGGTGCTGTTCCTGCAATAGGCAGACCGAGACTAAGCCTCAGTAGCCGCTAGTTTATCCTGGGTATTCGTGTCGAAGTCGCTCGCCTCATGCCGCTCGCGCAATTGCTCATGCGGTTCGCCGGTCGTGCGGTTGACCATGCGGCCGCGCGCGACACCGGGCCGCGCTGCAATCTGCGCGGTCCAGCGCTGCAGATGCTCATATTCGTGCACCGCCAGGAACTTGCCCGCTTCGCCATAGACCTTGCCCTGCGCCAGCGTACCGTACCACGGCCAGATCGCCATATCGGCGATGGAAAAGTCGCTACCGGCGATGAACTCATGCTCTGCCAATTGCCGGTTGAGCACGTCCAACTGCCGCTTGGCCTCCATCGCGTAGCGGTTGATCGCATATTCGATCTTCACCGGGGCGTAGGCATAGAAGTGCCCAAAGCCGCCGCCGAGGAACGGTGCCGAGCCCATCTGCCACATCAGCCAGCTCATCACCCGCGCCCGCTCCGGCCCGGACTGCGGCAAAAAGGCTCCGAACTTCTCCGCCAGATACACCAGGATCGCGCCGCTCTCGAACACCGGCACAGGCTGCGACCCCGAACGATCCACCAGCGCCGGGATCTTGCTGTTCGGATTGACCTCGACGAAGCCGCTGCCGAACTGGTCGCCCTCCATGATGTTGATCAGCCAGGCGTCATATTCCGCGCAGGCATGCCTTGCCGCAAGCAGCTCCTCGAGCAGTATAGTGACCTTCACTCCATTGGGCGTTCCAAGCGAGTATAGTTGCAGCGGGTGACGCCCAACCGGCAAATCCTTGTCACGCGTCGGCCCCGCAATCGGCCGATTAATGCTGGCGAACTGTCCGCCGCTGCTCTGGTCCCAGGTCCAGACTTCGGGCGGCTGATAGTCGGCGTCGGCCATGCATAGTTCCTTCGATCGCGGCGGTGAGCCCATCAGATAAGGCGCCGCTCACCCAGCTTCCACCCGCGCCGACCTTGCAGGGGTACGCCGCGCCGTGCCATCGCCCTTCGCATGAGCCGCATTCTCCTGATCGTCGGTGGCGGCATCGCTGCCTACAAGTCCAGCGAACTGATCCGCTTGTGCCGCCGCGCCGGACACAGCGTCACCCCCGTACTGACCGCTGGGGCGCAACATTTCGTCACCCCCATGACCCTCGCCGCGCTGGCCGAGAGCCCGGTCTACACGTCGTTATGGGACCTCAAGGACGAGGTCGAGATGGGCCACATCCAGCTCTCCCGCGCCGCGGACATCGTGCTGGTCTGCCCCGCCACCGCCGACCTGCTGGCGAAGATGGCGGCGGGACTCGCCGACGACCTTGCCACCACCGTCTTGCTGGCGACTGACAAGCCGGTCGTCGCCGTGCCCGCCATGAACGTACGCATGTGGCTCCACCCCGCGACCCAGGCCAATGTAGCAACATTGCGGGCGCGCGGCGTGACCGTGCTCGACCCGGATGAGGGCGAAATGGCGTGCGGGGAATATGGCCCCGGCCGCCTGCCGGAGCCCGCGGACATCTTGGCACGCATTCGACTCCAGCTTTCGCAGCCGATTGGGAGCGCCACTGCCCCAGATCTCGACCAGCCTTCGTTGGTGGTTGCTCCCATGATTGCCGAGGAGCGGTCGCTCAGCGGCCGCCATGTTCTCGTAACCGCTGGCCCGACCCACGAACCCATCGACCCGGTGCGCGTGCTCGCCAACCGTTCGTCAGGACGCCAAGGCTTCGCGATTGCCGCCGCCGCCGCTCAGGCCGGCGCCCGAGTCACCCTGATCGCGGGCCCCGTCGCACTCCCCACCCCGCCCGGCGTTGCCCGCATCGATGTCGAGACCGCCCGCGAAATGGCGGCCGCGGTTGAAGGCGCTCTCCCCTGCGATGTCGCCATCCTGGTTGCCGCGGTGGCCGACTGGGGAGTCACGCCCACAGCGCACAAGCTCAAGAAGTCTGATGGTCCGCCGCAGATCACCTTTCTCACCAACCCCGACATCCTCGCCGAACTCGGCGTCTCCCCACAGCGCCCGCGCTTGCTGATCGGGTTCGCCGCCGAGACTGCCGACCTCCTCGCCAACGCCGCCGCCAAGCGCGTCGCAAAGGGGGCCGACTGGATCGTCGCCAATGACGTGTCCGGCGACGTCATGGGCGGCGCGCGCAACAGCGTGACGCTGATTACCGCCGACGGCGCGGAACCGTGGGAGGACGCCCCCAAGGATCAGGTCGCCCGTCGCCTCATCGCCCGCATCGCAGAGGTATTCGCCAAGTGATCGACATCCGCATTTCGCGCCTGCCCCACGGGGCCGGCCTGCCTTTGCCCGCTTACGCCACACCCGGTGCGGCCGGCCTGGACGTGGTCGCCGCCGAGGACCTGGACCTCGCGCCGGGCCAGCGTCACGCCGTCGCCACCGGTTTCGCCATCGCCATTCCCCATGGCTTCGAGGTGCAGGTCCGGCCTCGCTCGGGTCTCGCCTTCAAGCACGGCCTGTCCGTTCCGAACGCGCCCGGCACTATCGACAGCGATTATCGTGGCGAGCTCAAGATCCTGCTGATCAACCATGGCGACCAACCCTTCCCGGTGCGCCGCGGCGAGCGCATTGCGCAATTGGTGCCCGCTGCCGTTACCCTTGCCCGCTTCCAGGAAGTCGACAGCCTCGACGACACCGATCGCGGCGCCGGAGGCTTCGGCAGCACCGGTCGATGAGCCTGAGCGACGACGAGCTGGCCCGCTACGCCCGCCAGATCGTCCTTCCTGCCTTTGGCGGCCAAGGGCAGCAACGCCTGAAGGCCGCGAGCATCTGCGTGGTCGGGGCAGGCGGTATCGGCAACGCGGTGATCCCGGTTCTGGCTGGCGCGGGGTTCGGGCGGCTCACGATCGTCGATGGCGACACGGTCGATCTCAGCAACCTCCATCGCCAGCCGATTTTCCGCACCGACCAGCAAGGCGCGGGCAAGGCCAATTGTGCCGCCGACTTCGTCCGCGCGCTAAACCCGCACGTCGAAACACTCGCCATTCCTGAGCGCATCAGCCTGGCCAACGCGGCGGCGATCCTCGCCGACCACGACCTCATCCTCGACGGCACCGACAATTTCGCCACTCGCCTGCTGGTAAGCGATACGGCGGTCCAACTCGGCATCCCCCTGCTCAGCGCCGCCGCCGTGCAGTTCCAGGGCCAGGTCTGCCTCTTTCGTGCCCGCCCCTGCTACCGCTGCTTCGTCGGCGACGCCTTCGACACCGACGATTGCGACACCTGCGCGGAGAACGGGGTGCTCGGCGCGACCACCGCCGCGGTCGGCGGGTTTGCCGCTTTGCTGGCCATCCGGGCGCTGGCGCGGGTTGGTGAGGACCCTGTAGGTGGGCTCCACTTGTTCGACGGGATGAAAGGCGGTTGGCGGCGGATCAGCCTGCCGGCGGACCCCGGGTGCAAGGCTTGCGGGTCTGGCTAGGGTCCGGTCCTTTGATACACGGCCTTCGACTACGCTTACGCTTCGCTCAGTCCGCACTCTGGATGAGTGGGAAGCGATAGCGCCTCAGGAAACCCTCTCATCCTGAGTGCCGCTGAGCGAAGTCGAAGCGGTGTATCGAAGGACGCTATTTCGCCACCTTCTTAGCGGCCACCTTCTTCTTGGGAGCCGCAACCTTCTTAGGTGCCTCAACCTTCTTCGCGGCAGCAGCTTTCTTGGGTGCCTCAGCCTTCTTCGGCGCAGCCTTCTTCCGCCCCTTGCCCGCCGGGGCCTTGGCCGCCTTCTCCGCGAGAAGCACAACCGCTTCGTCCATCGTCACCGCCGCGGGATCAGCGGTCTTCGGCAAGGTGGCGTGAGTCGTGCCGTCGCTCACGTAAGGCCCGAATCTCCCTTCGAGCACGTTGACGGGCTTGCCACTCTCCGGATGATCGCCAAGCGCTGCCAGCGGCTCACGGGTGGCTCCGCGCCCCTTGCCGCCGCCAGCCGCCGCCTCGGCCAGCTTGACCACCGCCGTGTTCATGCCGGTCTCGAACACCTCGGCGGTCGAGGTCAGCCGCGCATATTTGCCAGCGTGCTGCAGATACGGTCCGTAGCGCCCGATCGAAGCGGTGATCGGCTCGCCACTTTCCGGATGCACACCCACCGCTCGCGGCAGGCTCAGCAACTTCTGCGCCCAGCCAAGATCGACGTCGGCCAAGGGTACGTCCTTCGGGATGGACGCGCGCTTGGCATCCTTGCCCTCGCCCAGTTCCACATAGGGTCCAAAGCGTCCGCTCTTCAGACTGATGCCCTCGCCCAGATCAATCGGCCCGTCGCTGCCTGCCGCATCTTCGCCGCCCTGCCCGAACTTCCGCGTGAACTTGCATTCCGGGTAGTTGGAGCAGGCCACGAAGGCACCGAACTTGCCGCCGCGAAGTGCCAGCCGTCCATTGCCGCACGCCGGGCAGAGGCGCGGGTCGGTGCCATCCTCTTTCTCTGGGAACAGCCACGGCGCTAGGAACTCGTCCAACGCAACCGTCACTTCGGACGGCTTTTGCTCCATCACCTCGCCGGCCTTCGGCTTGAAGTCCTTCCAGAACGTCTCGAGCAATTGCTGCCACCCGAGCCGCCCGCCCGACACTTCGTCCAGCCCATTCTCAAGCTCGGCGGTATAGTCGAAAGACACGTAGCGCTCGAAGAACCGCTCCAAGAACGCCGTCACCAGTCGCCCGCTCTCCTCGGGAATGAAGCGCTGCTTATCCAGCCGCACATATTCGCGATCCTTGAGCGTCTGCAGCGTTGCCGCATAGGTCGACGGCCGCCCGATCCCGAGTTCCTCCAACCGCTTGACCAGACTCGCTTCGGAGAAGCGCGGCGGCGGTTGGGTGAAGCTCTGAACCGAGTCCACGCCAAGCTTGGCCGGGGCATCGCCGCTCTTGAGCAGCGGCATGCGCGCGCCGTCCTCATCGTCCGCCGATGGCTTCTCGTCGCGCCCTTCCTCGTAGAGCGCGAGGTAGCCTGGGAACAGCACGACCTGCCCGGTCGCACGGAGGCTCGCCCGCCCAGCCCCATCGCTTAGTTCAACTGTCGTCCGCTCAAGCCGCGCGCTCGCCATCTGGCTCGCCAGCGCCCGATTGTAGACCAGCTCGTACAGCCGCCCATGGTCGCCGCTGGCGGCCTTGGCACGGGTGAATTCCGTGGGCCGGATCGCTTCATGCGCTTCCTGAGCGTTCTTGGCCTTGGTGCTGTAATGCCGCGGTTTATCCGGCACATATCCGGCATCGTAGCGATCGGCCACGGCCTTGCGCGCGGCGGAGATCGCCTCATCCGCCATCTGCACGCCGTCCGTGCGCATGTAGGTGATCAACCCGTCCTCATACAATTGCTGCGCCACCCGCATGGTATGGCTCGCGGCAAAGCCCAGCTTGCGCGCGGCTTCCTGCTGCAAGGTGGAGGTCGTGAACGGCGGCGGCGGATTGCGGCTGAGCGGCTTGGTCTCGACCGACTGCACGGTGAAGTGCCCGGCCTCTACGACCGCCTTTGCGGCCGTCGCAGCACCCTCGTCGCCGATGCTCAGCCGCTCGATCTTCTTGCCGTCCAAGCCGGTCAGCCGCGCGGTAAAGCGCTGTCCTTCCTGCTCGAACTGTGCGCTCACCGACCAATATTCCTGTGCCCGGAACGCTTCGATATCGCGCTCCCGGTCGACGATCAGGCGAAGCGCGACGGATTGCACCCGCCCGGCCGACTTGGCGCCCGGCAACTTGCGCCATAGGATCGGCGATAGGGTGAACCCGACCAGGTAGTCCAGCGCGCGCCGAGCGCGGTAGGCATCGATCAGGTCTTCATCGAGCGCGCGGGGCTTTTTCATCGCCTCCAGCACCGCCGTTTTGGTGATCGCGTTGAACGTCACCCGCTGGGTGTCGGCCGGCAGAAGCTTCTTCTTCCGCAGCACTTCCTGCACGTGCCAGCTGATCGCCTCGCCCTCGCGATCGGGATCGGTCGCCAGGATCAGCGTCGTCGCCGTCTTCGCCTCGTCGGAGATCGCCTTCAACTGGCGTGCCTTGTCGGGATAGGTCTCCCAGGCCATGGCGAAGCCGTCCTCGGGATCGACCGACCCGTCCTTGGGCGGCAGATCGCGGATGTGGCCATAGCTGGCGAGCACCCGGTGTCCCGGGCCTAGATACTTTTCGATGGTCTTCGCCTTGGCGGGCGATTCAACGACAACGAGCTTCATGATGTGGGGTTCTCACGCATACGCACGAGGGTGGAGAGAGTGGCCGGGACGCGTCAACCGGCTTTTTGAGGGCGATGGCTCCTGAACGACGTGGATGCGCTTACTCCGCTGCCACGGCCTGCACGCTTACCCGGCCGCCAGCATGGCGATCGAGGCGCCCGGCCAGATCCATCTCCAGCAAGGCCAATTGCACCTCACCGGGCGCCGCACCCGATTGGCGGACCAGTTCATCGATCGACACCGCCGACAGCCCCAGCAGAGATTCTATCCGTGCCCGCACATCCTCGGCAGGCTCTTCGAGCGGCATCGGCGAAGGTGGCGCCTCGAAGCGGCTGATCGGGCTCGCCACGCGTCCGTCTCCCACCGGCCCAAGCGCCTCCAGCACGTCCGAAGCACTCTGGATCAAGGTCGCGCCCTGCCGGATCAGCCCGTTGCAACCCTGCGCACGCGGGTCGAGCGGCGATCCGGGCACCGCCATCACCTCGCGTCCGGCTTCGGCAGCGAGCCGAGCGGTGATCAGGGATCCCGACCGCGGCGCGGCTTCCACCACCACCGTGCCCTGGCTCAGCCCGGCGATGATGCGATTGCGATATGGGAAGTGCCGGGCGCGGGGCTCGGTGCCCGGCGGCATCTCGGCCATCAGCAGCCCATGTGTGGCCACCGCACCCTGCCGCGCCTCGTTCTCGGGCGGGTAGAACACGTCGAGCCCGCCGGCGATCACTCCCACGGTGCCGCTTTCCATCGCACCATCGTGCGCCGCGGAGTCGATGCCTCGCGCCAGCCCCGACACAACCACGACGCCTTCGCGGCCAAGCGCATGCGCCAGTTCCCGCGCAAATCTGCAAGCCGCAGCCGACGCATTCCGCGCGCCCACCATCGCAACCATTGTCCGATCGAGCAGCCGCGTGTCGCCGATCACCGTTAGCAACGGCGGCGCATCGTCCATCTCGGCCAGCGCCCGTGGGTAAAGAGCGCAGCCCAAGGCCAGATAACGTCCGCCAAGCGCGTGCACGCGGTCGATCTCCCGGTGGGCGGAATCCTCAGTCGCCAGTGTAGGTGCTCGTCCTCCACCGCGCCGCGCCAGGTCGGGCACTGCCGAAAGCGCCGCCTCCGCGCTGCCGAAGCGCGTGATCAACTGCCGCACGGTTACCGGGCCGATGCTGGGCGAACGGATCAGCCGAACCCGCGCGACCAGGTCGGCCGGTTCGCTCATGCCGTCGTCCTACCCACGCGCGGTTCGCTCCCAGCGCGAAGCCGGGCGATGTTCTCGCGATGCTTCCAGATCACCAGGATGGCAAAGCCGATCAGCACCGGCAACAGGTCGCTACGGCCAAGCAAGGCCGCGCTTATTGGCGCGCTGGCTGCCGCGGCGATTCCGGCTACCGAGCTGATCCGCGCCAGCAGCAACAGCCCGATCCAGACCACCGCATAAACGATCCCCGCCAGCGGCAGCAGCACCGCCAGGACGCCAAGCAAGGTCGCCACCCCCTTGCCCCCGCGGAACCGCAGCCACAGCGGGTACAAATGCCCAATCAGCGCGCCTGCTCCTGCGATATGCTCGGTCCCCGGTAGATATCGCGCCGCGATCCACACCGCCGCCGCGCCCTTCAGCACATCGAGCAGCAAGGTGGCGGCGGCAAGGAGCTTGGACCCGGTACGAAGCACGTTGGTTGCGCCGATATTGCCTGACCCGACCGAGCGAATGTCGCCCTTTCCGGCAAGCCGCGTCAGCAACAGCCCGAACGGGATCGAGCCCAACAGATACCCCAAGGCGAGCGCCGCGAGAGCAGAGGTGAAATACGTGTGCATGCGCCGAAGGTAGCAGATGAACGATGGGTGGCAATCGTCGGGTCCTGCTAAGCACCGGGCGCAAAGCTTGTGCGCTCACCGTTCTGTGGAGCTGCAATCAAGTCAGTTGTTCAAGGAGTTCGACCATGCACAAGGATCAAGTCCTAGGAATTCTTTCCACCGTTCAAGTGAAAGCGGGACGCGAGGATGATTATCACAAAGCCCTCATGAACCTGATCAGGGACCATTCTACACGAGAGCCCGACTGCATCGACATCGTCGTTCACCGCCGTGTGGATGATCCCACTCAGATCATGCTCTACGAGCGGTGGCGGATCACCCGCGAGCGCTTTGTCTCCGAGCAGATGAGCAAACCCTTCATCAAGGACTTCACGGAGCGCACCCGTAAAATGGTGGTTGCGGATGAAGAGGTCACCTATTGGTCGTCGATCGACCTGGTTGCTGAGGGCGAGCACTTCACGCTCGCTGGGGCGGCCGATACCCGACCAAGCAATTGAGCACTTCGCGACGCGCCGGCTGGCCGTAAGCTTGTCGAAGGGCGGCGCTGCTCGTTAAGGCGGTTGTTCGAACAAGGCCTTTGGCTCGGTTCGAACGGAGACGACGCCAAACATGCTTACTGCCGCCGCCCCGATCCTGTTCTTCGACTCCGGTGTCGGCGGCCTGTCGGTGCTCGGCCGCACCCGCGCGTTGCTGCCGCACGCGCCGTTCGTCTACGCCGCCGACAGCGCCGCTTTCCCTTATGGCACTCGTACCGATGCCGAGCTCGCTTCACGCGTGCCCGCCTTGCTGGGACGGCTGGTGGAGCGCACCGGCGCCCGGCTCGCCGTGATCGCGTGCAACACCGCATCGACCATCGCGCTCGATCATGTTCGCGGCGCGCTGGAGATCCCGGTGGTCGGCACCGTTCCCGCCATCAAGCCGGCCGCCGAAGCCTCGCGCAGCCGCGTCATTGGCGTGCTCGGTACTCAGGCAACCGTGCGCCAGCCCTATGTCGACGACCTCGCCGCGCGCTACGCCGCCGATTGCACGGTGCTGCGGCATGGGTCCGCCGAGCTTGTCGCGTTGGCCGAAGCCAAGCTGCGCGGCGAAGCAGTTTTCCCGCAGGACATCGCCGAGGCCCTCGCCCCCCTTCGCGCCGATCCAGATGCCCACCGCATGGACGTGCTGGTCCTCGCCTGCACACATTTTCCATTGCTCGCCCAGGAGATTGCCGCCGCTCTCCCCGGCGTCCAATTGGTCGATGGCTCCCAAGGCATTGCGCGCCGAATAGCCTATCTCACCCGCGGCCAGCCGTGGCCCGACGCCCCCGGCGACGGTCGCGCCATCTTTACGGGCGATCCGCCCCGCGGCGCCTTGGCGAACGCACTCGCCGGCTTCGGCCTGACCCACATCGACCGCCTCTGAACCCAGCCGACGCGCTAGGACAATTTGTCCGCTCGGCCACGCTGGAAACCCGGAGCCAAAGCCGCTATTAGCCTCCTCACAGGCCTGCCGCGAGAGACGATCTTGGATTATCAGCGTATCTTCAAGGAAGCGATCGACCGGCTCCATGCCGAAGATCGCTACCGCGTCTTCATCGATATTCTCCGGACCAAGGGCGCTTTCCCCAACGCGCGCTGCTTTGCCGGCCACAATGGGCCAAAGCCGATCACCGTCTGGTGCTCCAACGATTACCTCGCCATGGGCCAGCACCCAGCTGTCATTGCGGCGATGGAGGAAGCGCTACACGACGTCGGTGCGGGCTCCGGCGGCACGCGCAACATCGGCGGCAACACGCATTACCACGTCAATCTTGAGGCCGAGCTCGCCGACCTGCACGGCAAGGAAGCGGCGCTTCTGTTCACCTCGGGCTACGTCTCCAACGAAGCCGCGCTCTCGACCCTGGGCAAGTTGCTCCCCGGCTGCATCATCTTCTCGGACGAACTCAACCACGCGTCGATGATCGCCGGCATCCGCAGTTCCGGCTGCGAGAAGCGGGTTTTCCGTCACAACGACCTCGATCATCTCGCCGAGCTGCTCGCCGCCGAAGACCCCGATGCGCCCAAGCTGATCGCTTTTGAAAGCGTCTACTCGATGGACGGCGACGTCGCGCCGATCGCCGAGATCTGCGACCTGGCCGACCGCTTCGGTGCGCTCACTTACCTCGACGAGGTTCATGCGGTTGGCATGTACGGGCCACGCGGCGGCGGCATCTCCGAGCGCGACGGTGTGGCGGACCGGGTCACCATCATCGAAGGCACGCTGGGCAAGGCGTTCGGTGTCATGGGCGGATACATCACCGCCGATCGAACCATCACCGATTGCATCCGCTCCTATGCGCCCGGGTTCATCTTCACGACCTCTTTGTCGCCCGTCCTCGTCGCCGGTGCACTGGCAAGCGTCCGCCACCTCAAGGCTTCGGCCGACGAACGCGACGCGCAGCAAGCCGCTGCCGCCATGCTCAAGGGCAAGTTCGCCGAGGCAGGGCTGGCCGTGATGCCATCCACCACGCACATCGTGCCCTTGCTCGTCGGCTGCCCTGCCCGCGCCAAGGTCATCAGCGACATATTGCTCGCCGAGTACGGACTCTACGTGCAGCCGATCAATTATCCGACGGTGCCCCGCGGCACCGAGCGGCTGCGCTTCACGCCCGGCCCGTGGCACAGTGAAGCGATGATGGACGAGCTGACCGGCGCGTTGGTCGAGATCCGCAGCCGGCTCGAAATGCGCGAAGCCGCCTGAGCTTTCGACGCTCCACGAAGGGCAACCGGCGCACCCTGTCCTACTTGCCCGCCGCTTCCTATGTACTTCCCGTGATCAGAATCCGCGTAGACGAGCTACTTGGCAAAAGCGGTACGTCAGTGCGAACATTGGGACCATTCGCCCGATCTGGGACAGTTTCACGGCTTTGATGCCGCGCCCGACATTCGCAACCCTGGCGCACCCGCCGGTGGCAAATGCCGGGCCGACTCGCTAAGGAACCCGCTATGACCATCGCCCTTGCCGCCGACCATGCTGGATATGCCCTCAAGGACGATCTGGTTGCTTGGCTCACCGCCGCCGGGCACCATGTCCTCGACCTCGGTACGAACAGCGCGGACAGTGTCGACTATCCCGATCTTGGCTCGAAACTGGCCAGGGCAATTGCCGCCGGCGAGGCAAGCAAGGGCATCGTCGTTTGCGGTTCCGGCATCGGCATCTCCATTGCCGTCAACCGGCATCCGGCGTGCCGTTGCGCCTTGGTCAACGAGCCCTTGTCGGCCGCTCTGGCCCGCGAGCACAACGACGCCAACGTGCTTGCCCTTGGCGCTCGCCTGACGGGCCCCGATCTTGCCCGGGCTTGCGTCACCGCATTCCTGGACACCCCGTTCGCCAGCGGCCGCCACGCCCGCCGCGTCGATCTCCTCTCCGCTCAGCCCAAGGAGCCCGCCTGATGGCCACCGCCGCCAACCTCAACGACGTTCAGCCAGAAGGGTTCTTCACCCGCTCGCTAGCCGACTCCGACACGGCAGTAGCCGATGCGGTCGCCGCAGAACTGGGCCGGGAGCAGACACAGATTGAGCTGATCGCGTCCGAGAACATTGTCAGCCGCGCCGTGCTCGAGGCGCAAGGTTCGGTGTTCACCAACAAATATGCCGAGGGCTATCCCGGCCGCCGCTATTATCAGGGCTGCGCACCGTCCGACGCGGTCGAACAGCTCGCCATCGACCGCGCGAAGCGTTTGTTCGGCTGCGGCTTTGCCAACGTCCAGCCGCATTCCGGCGCCCAGGCCAATGGCGCGGTGATGCTTGCACTGTGCAAGCCGGGCGACACGATCCTGGGAATGAGCCTCGCAGCGGGTGGTCACCTCACCCACGGCGCGCCTCCCGCTCAATCTGGCAAATGGTTCAACGCGATCCAGTACGGCGTTCGCGAAAATGATCATCTGGTCGACTTCGACGAGGTTGAGCGCTTGGCCACCGAGCACAAGCCGCGCCTGATCATCGCCGGCGGTTCGGCCTACCCCCGCCACCTCGACTTCGCCCGCTTCCGCGCGATCGCCGACCGGGTCGGCGCGCTGTTCCTGGTCGACATGGCTCACTTCGCGGGCCTCGTCGCGGCCGGCGAGCACCCCACGCCATTCGGCCATGCCCATGTGGTTACCACCACGACCCACAAGACCCTGCGCGGACCGCGCGGCGGCATGGTGATGACCGACGACGAGGCCATCGCCAAGAAGATCAACTCGGCGGTCTTTCCAGGCCTTCAGGGCGGCCCATTGATGCACGTCATCGCCGCCAAGGCCGTGGCTTTCGGCGAAGCGCTGGAGCCAGGCTTCAAGACCTACTCCCGCGCCGTGATCGCCAACGCCAGGACACTCGCGGCAGGCCTCAAGGCCCGCGGCGCCGACCTCATTTCCGGCGGCACCGACACGCATTTGGCGCTGGTCGACCTTCGCCCGCTTGGCCTTACCGGCAAGGACGCCGACGAAAGCCTCGAGCGCGCGGGCATCACCTGCAATAAGAATGGCGTTCCGTTCGACCCGCTGCCGCCGATGCAGACCAGCGGCATCCGCGTCGGCTCCCCCGCCGGCACCACCCGCGGCTTCGGTTTGGCCGAGTTCGCGCAGATCGCCGACATGGTCGCCGACATCCTCGACGGGCTCCAGGCGAATGGGCTGGAGGGCAATGGCGCCGTCGAGCGCCAGGTCAACGCCCGCGTCCGCGAGCTATGCGCCCGCTTCCCGATCTACCCGTAAATGCGCTGCCCATTTTGTGCCCATGAAGACAGCCAGGTAAAGGACAGTCGGTCGTCGGAAGACGGCGCGGCTATCCGCCGCCGGCGCCAGTGCGAAGGCTGCGGTGCCCGCTTCACCACCTTCGAGCGCGTCCAGCTGCGCGACCTCACCGTGGTCAAGAAAGGCGGCAAGCGCGAGCCGTTCGACCGCCGCAAGCTGGAACGCTCACTTGCCTTGGCCTGCCGCAAGCGCGACATCTCCCCCGAACGCATCGAACGCGTCGTCACGGGCATCCAGCGTCAACTGGAGACCCGCGGCGACGATGTGCCGGCCGCAGCGATCGGCGAAGCGGTCATGGCCGGCCTCAAGAGCCTCGACCACGTCGCCTACATCCGCTTCGCCAGCATCTACCGCGACTTCAGCGAAGCCAGCCACTTCGCCGAGATCGTGGAGGAGGTTGGCGAAGGAGATGAGCCGGAAGCGGTCGCGCCGGTGGTGCCGGATAAGTTGCTTTGACTCTGAAACAGTCTCCCGAGCCCGCTCATCCTGAGGAGGGACTGAGCAGGCGCAGCCTGTCGAAGGCACGTCTCGAAGGACGAGAAGGACCAGACAAAGCGTGAGCTTCTACACATACATGCTCCGCTGCGCCGATGATTCCTACTACGTCGGTCACACCGACGATCTCGACGATCGCATCGCCGCCCACCAGTCGGGTGCAGTCCCAGGCTACACCTTCGAACGCCGCCCGGTTCAGCTGGTCTGGACCGCAGAGTTCAATGAGCGCGAAGACGCTTTCGATGCGGAACGGAAGCTCAAGGGCTGGTCTCGCGCAAAGAAGGAGAAGCTCATCAACGGCGACTGGGAAGGCATCCCCTTCTTGGCGATGCGCACTCCCGTCCTTCGAGACGTGCCTTCGACCAGCTTCGCTGGCTCAGTCCCTCCTCAGGATGAGCGGCGTGGAGGGCAGCGCACCACCAAACCCGCTCATCCTGAGGAAGGACTGAGCGAAGCGAAGCGAAGTCGAAGGCCTGTCTGGAAGGACCCCACGAAAGCTCGCGCCCCCATCATCATCCTCGTCCGCCCACAACTTGGCCAGAACATCGGCAAAGCCGCGCGCGCCATGCTCAACTTTGGCCTCACCGAACTGCGCCTCGTCGCCCCCCGCGACGGCTGGCCTAACCCCGACGCCGGTCCGGCCGCCAGCGGCGCAGACATGGTGCTCGCCAATGCCGCCGTATTCGACACGCTCGCCGACGCCATTGCCGATTGCAGCGAGGTGTTCGCTTCCACCGTGCGCCGCCGTGAGCTCGTCATGCCGGTCGTCGGTCCGCAGGAAATGGCTGAGCGCCTCCATGCCGCAACCGGCCGCACCGCCATCCTCTTCGGGCCCGAACGCTCCGGCCTGGAATCGGGAGATGTCGCGCTCGCCGACGCGATGGTCACCGTGCCCATCAACCCGGAGTTTGGCTCGCTGAACCTCGCGCAGGCGGTGATCCTGCTGGCTTACGAATGGTCGCGTTCGCAGTCACTCGTGCAGCCCACCATCAGGGAAGGTGAACCCCCTGCCCCGCACGGCGAGCTCGAAGGGATGATCGGCCAGTTGGAAGGACAGCTCGAGGAGTCCGGTTACTTCTGGCCCGAAGAACGGCGGGCGACGACCAGCGCGACGTTGCGCACGATCCTGACCAAACCAGCGTGGTCGAGCCGCGAGATCAAGGCCATGCGCGGCGTGTTTCGCTCTCTTGCTCAGCCGCGGGTACGGTCGAAAACCTCGAGCTCATAGGCGATCGAGGTTTCGATCAAATCCTCGTAAATTCGGGCGATCAAGTCGCGATCGATCTCGGCCTCGTCCGCCGCCGCATCGACCTTGGCCAGTACGTCCGCCTTGCGCGCCTCGTCCCGCACGGCATTCCGGTTCGGCTTGATCCGCGCCGCTGCCTCCATGTAGCCGAAGCGCATGGTGATCAGCGACACGATCGCTTCGTCGACCTCATCCACACCGGCGCGCACTTGCGCCATGGTCAGGCAATCTTCGGGTTCTGGTGCATCGCTCATGGTCCCGCTTTGCCCGCAACAGCTTGACCAAGGCAAGCCCTTCGCCTAGTGGCGCGGCTTCGCAATTGACCCTGCACGCCTGGTGAAGCGGTGGTCGCGTCGAGCAACTGGCTCGGCGGTGCGGTTCCAGGCAGCCGTCGGTGTTCGCATCGGCAATGTAGCAAGTTGAAGAGGACTCATCATGTCAAAGCGCAGCAGCGCCAAGTACAAGCTCGATCGCCGCATGGGCGAGAACGTCTTCGGACGTCCCAAGAGCCCCGTGAACAAGCGTGAGTATGGCCCCGGCCAGCACGGCCAACGCCGCAAGTCCAAGGTGTCGGACTTCGGCATCCAGCTTCGCGCCAAGCAGAAGCTCAAGGGCTATTACGGCGACATCACCGAGAAGCAGTTCAAGCAGACCTTCCAGCAGGGCAGCGCCATGAAAGGCGACGCCAGCCAGAACCTTATCGGCCTGCTCGAGCGCCGCCTCGACATGATCGTCTACCGTGCCAAGTTCGCGCCGACCATCTGGTCCGCGCGTCAGATCGTCAGCCATGGTCACATCCGGGTCAACGGCGAGAAGTGCAACATCGCGTCGCGGCGTTGCGCCGTCGGCGACATCATCGAACTTGGTCCCAAGGCGCAGGAGATGGCGCTGGTGATGGAAGCTCAGAGCCTGGCCGAGCGCGAGATCCCCGATTACGTCGTTCCGGACGGCAATTCGAAGGTCAGCTTCACGCGTGTTCCCAAGCTTGACGAGGTACCTTACCCCGTCCGCATGGAGCCGAACCTCGTGGTCGAATTCTACTCGCGCTGATCATCTTCGTTTCAGCCGACAGGACTTGATGGGGCGGCTCTTCGGGGCCGCCCGTTTTCGTTTGGAGCAACGCGCATGACCACGCCTCCATTGCCCGAATGGGCACCGCATCAGGCGATGTGGATCGGCTTCCCGAGCGATCCCGCGCTTTGGCTGGAGGATCTTGAGCCAGCACAAGCCGAAGTGGCCGCCTTCGCCAAAGCGATCAACGCCGGCGGTCGCGGCGAGGCAGTCTGGCTCGTGGCAGCAACCGAAGTGGCTGCGCAGGCCGCGCGCAAGCTGGCGCCCTTCGCCGACGTCATCGTCGAGCCTTTCGGGGACATCTGGCTCCGCGACACGGGGCCGATCGTCCTTGGCACCGGCCAGCAGCGCCGGGCCCAGGGCTTTAGCTTCAATGGTTGGGGCGGCAAGTACGACCTGCCTGGCGATGACAGCATCGGCGAACGCCTCGCGGCGGCCGGCGGATTGCCCTTCGCCAAGGCCGACTGGGTGCTCGAAGGCGGCGCGATCGACGGCGATGGCTCAGGAACGGTGATCACCACCGAGCAGTGCTTGCTCAACCCCAATCGTAACGCCGAACTGGACGGGGCGGCGGTCGAAGCAGGCCTGCTCGCCGATCTCGGCCTCGATCGTGTGGTGTGGCTTGGCGAAGGCCTCGCCAACGATCACACCGACGGCCACGTCGACAATCTCGCGCGCTTCGTGGCACCCGGCCGGGTCGCCCTGCCGATGCCCACGGCCGATGACCCAAACCGCGCCGTCTACGCCAATGCGGCCAAGGGCTTGAAGGCAGCCAAGCTCGACATCGTCAACCTGCCCTCGCCCGGACGCATCGAAGTCGATGGCGAGGTCATCCCGGCAAGCTACATGAACTTTTGCATTGGCAATGAGGCCGTCGTGGTGCCGCTCTATGGCGCCGACAATGACGAGGCGGCGGTGCAGGTTGTGCAAGCGCTGTTCCCGGACCGACGGGCCGTTGGCCTTCGCGCCGACCACATCCTGACCGGCGGGGGCAGCTTTCACTGTATCAGCCAGCAAGTGCCTGTTTGAAGGACAACGCGGAGTGAATAGGTACCCCTTATGACCAGCATCACCGTCGCCGCCCTGCAGCTCGCCTTCACCGACGACACCGCGAACAACATCCGCAACGTGTCCGAACTCGTACGCGAAGCCCAAGGTGAGGGCGCGCAGGTCGTGCTCCCGCCCGAACTGTTCGAGGGACCGTATTTCTGCAAGGTCGAGGACGAAGGCCTGTTCGCCACGGCTATGCCGACTGCGGAGCACCCCAGCGTGCTGGCCATGCAGCCGCTCGCGGCCGAGCTTGGCATCTGGATTCCGACCAGCTTCTTCGAACGCGATGGGCCTCACCACTACAACAGCCTGGCCATGATCGGCCCGGACGGCCAGGTCGCCGGCGTCTACCGCAAGAGCCACATCCCGGACGGCCCCGGCTACGAGGAGAAATTCTATTTCCGCCCCGGCAACACCGGCTTCAAGGTGTGGAACGCCGCTGACACCACGCTTGGCGTCGGCGTTTGCTGGGACCAATGGTACCCGGAGACCGCGCGCGCTATGATGCTGATGGGCGCCGAAATCCTGTTCTACCCGACGGCTATCGGTACCGAACCGCACGACCCCGAGCTCGACACGTCCCGGCTTTGGCGCCGCGCCATGGTCGGCCACGCGGTCAGCAACGTCGTCCCGGTGGTCGCCTCCAATCGCACCGGCGTGGAGGGCAGCCAGCGCTTCTACGGTCACAGCTTCATCTGTGACGAGCGCGGCGACATGCTGGCCGAGTTCGGTGCCGATGACACCGGCGTGCTGGTCGCCACACTGGACCTCGCTTTGGCCCGCCGTCACCGCGCGGCGTTCGGCTTCTTCAGGGACCGCCGGCCC
The DNA here is from genome assembly GCA_964243335.1 of uncultured Sphingomicrobium sp. GTDB lineage: Bacteria > Pseudomonadota > Alphaproteobacteria > Sphingomonadales > Sphingomonadaceae > Sphingomicrobium. The sequence continues at coordinate 859,862 of CAXTED010000001.1, forward strand.
GAGCTTTACGGCCGGCTTGTCGAGGACGTCTAGGTCAGAGCTCCAGGCGCCAGTAGATACTGTCGCAATACTCGTCACCGACCAGCCAGGTGCGGCTCGCCCGTCCCGTCTCGACGAAGCCGTGCTTTGCGAGCAGGCGATTGCTCGGAGCGTTGCGTGGATCGGTGTCGGCCGTCAGGTCACCACCGCTTTGCCGCCGACGATGCGCGATGAAGGCCGCCAGTGCCTCGCTAGCGTAACCCTGCCCCCACACCGACGGGCTGAGCAGGTAACCGATGTCCGGCAAGCGCCAGGCCCCAAGCTTGCCGATCACCTCGCCTTCCCGCTCGACAATGAAGTCGTCCGACGTGCCCGAAGGAGCATCGATCATGGAAGCGATCCAAGCGTCCGACTGGCTCTGCTCCGCGTGGGGCAAGGTGGACCAGTAGCGCATCGCTTGCGGATCGCTGAGGATCGCGTGCATCGGCCCTGTATCTTCGGGCCGGGCACGGCGAAGCAACAACCGCCCGGTGGCGATCGCCTCAACCACGCAGCTTAACGGCCTGCTCGAACACTGCCTCGAACATTGTAGCGTCGAGCCGATTGGTGTTCTGATTGTAGCGTGAGCAATGGTAGCTCGACAGCAGGATACGCCCGCACCCAGCAGTGATCTGCGCTCCGTGCCCGAACTTGGCTACGCTCGGCTTGAGACCGAGCGCCCGAGCCGCGGCGACATGGCCGATTTGCCCCAGTGCGAGCACGACCCTCACGTTCGACAATTGTGACAGTGCCGCCTCAAAGAAAGTGCGACAGGTGGCGATCTCGCTTGGCTCGGGTTTGTTCGCTGGCGGAAGGCATTTCACCGCATTGAGGATGATCGCACCGCGAAGGGCGATGCCGTCGGCAGGGTCGGCGCGATACTCGCCGTCAACGAAGCCGAACTTGGTCAGCGTCGCGTAGAGCAACTCGCCGGCGTAGTCCCCGGTGAATGGTCGCCCCGTTCGGTTGGCGCCGTGCTTGCCGGGTGCGAGCCCGACCACCGCAAGCCACGCCTCTGGGTCGCCGAACGCTGGCACCGGCGCATTCCACCAGCCCGGATGTTCCGCCCGGCACTCCTCTCGAAAGCGCGCCAGCCTTGGGCAAAGCGGACAATCGCGCGGTGCTTCGGCCCGCGGCAGTGGCGATCGATCGGCGGGGCTCTGCAAGTTCATCGCTCGTCCTTGCGGTGCGCGTAACGACGAAGCAATCGAGGATTGCCTCGCCCGGCCGCCAATGACAGAGGCCGCGCATGTACCTTTATGCCATCGGCGTCGGCTCCAATCGCCCACATGGACGTCACGGCCGGCCGGCGCACGTGGTCGCTGCCGCCTTGGCGGCCCTGGACCAGCGCTTCGAACTGTTCGACGCCTCGCCTGTCCTGCTGAACCCAGCGACTGGCGGCGCGGGACGCGACTTCGCCAACAGCGCTGCGCTGGTCGCCTCCGACCTCACTCCTGCCGACCTATTACCCGAGCTCAAGCAGATCGAGCGCGACTTCGGCCGCCGCCCTGGACGGCGCTGGGCCACGCGCGTGCTCGACCTCGACATCCTATTATGGAGCGGCGGCAAAGTAACCACCCGTACCCTGCAAATTCCTCACCCAAGGCTCGCCACGCGGACGTTCGCGCTTTCGCCGCTCGCCACCATAGCACCCGCGTGGGCCGTGGCGAACGGCCGCACCGTCCGCCATGTCGCTGCGCATCTTGCCCAGCGACGCCCAGCCCGCTAACGGCGTCCGCACAAGGGCCCTTAGCTCAGTTGGTAGAGCACGTGACTTTTAATCACTAGGTCGCTGGTTCGAACCCAGCAGGGCTCACCATCATTCTCAACGACTTAAGGGAACTCTGAGGCTTCTGCGGATGAGCGACCGACGGCGACCCCTTGTTTCTGACTTAATCTGTCCTCGAAGCTCTGAGGATTGATCTTGCCCGTACCTGCTCTAAGCCCTAGCGAGCCGCCTTGCGGGTGGCCTGTGTATCCGCGTCGGAGCAGCTTTGGCAGACTCACCCTCCCCCTCCGATCCCCAGCCTCTCGATTTCGCACGCGATGTCCTCGAGAACATGTCCGAGGCCTTCTTCCTGCTGGACCGTGAATTCCGAGTCCTGGACCTAAATCGGGCGGCGCTCGTCCTCGATGGACGTGCCAGGGAAGACCTCGTGGGACGGACGCTCTGGGAACTTACTCCGGGACTGGAAGCTACGGATCTGGGCGCCGCCTTTCACGAGGCTATGCGAGAGCGGCGGGGGCGAAGCCATACTCACCATCTGGTCTGGCCCAATGGGCACAGCGCCTGGCTGGAGTCACGGATCGTTCCGGTCCAAGCTGGCGTGGCCGCATTCTATCGCGATGTCTCCGACGAGCTTGCGGCACAAGAAGAGCTGAGAAAAACGAGCAGGCGGCTCGACGCTATCCTCAGCAACACCACCATGGCTGTCTTCCTCATGGATGAGAGGCAGCAGTGCGTCTACGCCAACTCCGCTGCCGAGAAGTTGACAGGTCACAGCTCGGAGCAGCTCAAGAACCGACCGCTTCACGACGTCATTCACCACAAGAAACCCGACGGCTCGCACTATCCACTGGAGGAATGCCCAATCGACCGGGCCTTTCCCGAACGCGCGCAGATGCAAGGTGAGGAACTGTTCGTCGCTCCGGACGGAAGCTTCTACCCGGTTAGCTTCACCGCCAGCCCCCTTCTGGATGAGAGTGGCAAGCCTGTCGGTACTGTGATCGAAGCAAGGAACATCGAACAGGAGAAAGCGGAAAAGGCCCGCTTCGATGTCCTGAATCAGACAAGTCAGACTCTTGCATCCGAGCTTAATCTCGAGCGCATCGTTCAGACCGTGACGGACGCTGGGCTTCGTCTCAGCGGGGCTAAGTTCGGCGCGTTCTTTTACAACGTCACCGATGAAGCCGGGGAAAGCATGCTCCTATACTCCCTGGCCGGGGCTGAGCGGAGTGACTTCGAAGGCTTCGGCCACCCACGAGCCACGGAGGTATTCGGCCCGACATTCAGAGGTGAAGGAGTGGTTCGCTCCGACGACATCACCAAGGACCCCCGATATGGCAAGAACGCGCCCTACGAAGGCATGCCCGAAGGCCATCTGTCAGTCAGGAGCTACCTCGCTGTTCCCGTAACCTCGCGCAGCGGCGAAGTCATAGGCGGCCTCTTCTACGCGCATCCCGAACCAGGCGTCTTCCTTGAGGAGACCGAGGCGCTGCTATTGGGACTGGCTGGTCAGGCGGCGGTTTCGATCGACAACGCGCGGCTGTTCGAAGCTGCGCAGCGTGCCAACCAAACTCTCGAACATCGGGTTGAGGAGAGAACCCGTGAGCTTGAAGTCGCCAATGAGGCTTTGCGCCAGAGCCAGAAAATGGAGGCGATCGGTCAGCTGACTGGCGGTATCGCTCACGACTTCAACAATCTCCTGACGGTGATCAGAGGTTCCGCGGATGTCCTCCGGCGCGAGGGGATTACTGAAGACAAGCGTCGCCGATACATCGATGCTATCTCGGACACCGCGGACCGTGCGGCTCGCTTGACCGGCCAGCTCTTGGCCTTTGCACGACGTCAGGCGCTGAGGCCCGAGAATTTCGATGCCGGATCGCAGATCTCGTCGATTACGGACATGCTTAGAAGCGTGCTTGGCTCAAGGATTGAGTTGGAGATCAACGATGATTGCTCCAACTGCTTTGTTGAAGCAGATGTAGCGCAGTTCGAAACGGCAATCGTGAACATGGCCGTCAACGCTCGCGATGCCATGGACGGAGAAGGCAAGGTTAGGATCTGCATAAAAAAACAGGAGGAGCGCGACACTGAACATGTCTGTGTCGAGGTGTCCGATACCGGTCATGGCATCCACCCGGACAAGATTGGCCGGATCTTCGAGCCATTCTTCACGACGAAGGACGTTGGCAAGGGGACGGGACTAGGTTTGAGCCAGGTCTATGGCTTCACCAAGCAGTCGGAAGGCGAGATCCAAGTCGAAAGCAGGGTCGGTGAAGGCACGACTTTCCGCCTCCTGCTGCCGGCGCGAAAGTCAGCCGGTGATGCTCCAGCTAGCCTGAGTGAACCAGTGAGGACGCCTATCGGTGGGCGAGTTCTCGTCGTTGAGGATAACTCCGATGTCCGCACCTTTGCAGTGGACCTCTTGCGCGACCTGGGCTTTGAGGCCGACGTGGCGTCGTCAGCCCAGGAAGCCCTGGAGAAGCTATCGGCGGACCCTCGGTACGCCCATGTTCTCTTAACGACGGATTGGCCCATTCATCCGCTTCAGTTTGGAGTGGATGGTATGAACTTCGACCTTTACGCGGGTGGCGTCGTAGCGCTCATCGTTCTGTTCTATCTTCTCGCGGTGCTTGCGCGGCCGGAGCGGTACTGAGCCATGACGCTCGCCGGCTGGGCCTTGATCCTTGTTTTCACGCTGCTGTTTGTTGGCTTGGCAAAGCCAATCGGCGCTTGGCTGTTCACGCTCTACGGCGACAAACCGATGCCGCTGGCCCATTATGAAAACGGCCTTTACCGTTTGGCGGGCATCGACCCCAACATCGAGCAGAGCTGGCGCGGCTACGTCTGGGCGGTGCTGATCTTCAACATCTTTGGCATCATCTCGCTGTTTGCGATCCTGAAATTGCAGGGCGTGCTTCCCTCTATCCACAGGGCTTTGCCGGGGTCGAGAACTGGCTGGCGTTCAACACGGCGATAAGCTTCGTCACCAACACCAATTGGCAAAACTATGTGGGCGAATCGACGTTGTCGCATTTCACGCAAATGGTTGGTCTGACAGTTCACAACTTCCTCTCGGCCGCCACCGGCATCGCGATTGCGTTGGCCGTCATCCGCGGCTTCGCTCGCTCGTCGGCGGCGACCATCGGCAACTTCTGGGTCGATATCACGCGCATCACCGTCTACCTCCTGCTCTCGAACAAGTGACGTGGTCGAGGCCGGGCTGGTCCGTGTCGACCTTGCGCGTCATGTGGTTACTCTCGACAGCGTGCCGGTGACCTTGTCGTCACGTGAATTTGGCTTGCTGCTGGCCTTGGCGCAAAACGCCGACCGGGTGGTTACCCATCAGGCGCTGCTCCGCTCCGTCTGGGGCGAGGCCCACCTTCAAGACGTGGAGTATCTCCGCGTAGCCATGCGTGCTCTTCGCCGAAAATTGGAAGGTGATCCTGGCAACCCACGCCTGCTCATCAACGAACCCGGGATTGGATACCGGCTGAACTTGTCTGCTTAATGCGAAGCTTCGTGCCGTCTGCCTCCGATCTGCTAAGCAATTCTCCAGTATGCGCCCACGTGTAGGTAGCGCTTAGTTGTGCTTGGACAGACTGATGGTGGACCACTTTGGTTAAGCGCGCCGGCACGTACATGGAAAAGATCCGCTCAACACGAACGATCGATCGCAGGTGCGACTTGCTCGCCAAATACCTTCGAGGAAAGCTAAGCTAAGCTTTAATCACTAGGTCGCTGGTTCGAACCCAGCAGGGCTCACCACTCCCTTTGAAACTGCTTATTGGGGCGCCGCTGCCCCCGGCGTCACGCTGTGCAGCGCCATTCGAAAGCGCAGAACACTGTTGGCCGGGATCGGGCCGGACTCGCGCTCACCATAGCCAAGAGCGGGCGGGATCCACACGATCCACTCGTCGCCGGGCTTCATGAGCTTGAGCGCCTCGGTGAAACCCGGAACGAAGGCGTCGACGCTGCCGGTCAGCGGGGTGCCCCGCGCGAAGCTGCTGTCGAACACTTCGCCGGTGGTCAACTTGCCCTCATAGTCGAAGGAGACCGTGTCGCTGCCGGTCGGGCTCACGCCGCTCTTCGGTCCGGACTTCACGACGAAATACTGCAGCCCGCTCGCGGTCGTCACGACCCGGCGAACGGCAGCATTACGCGCCAGGAAGTCGGGGCCGGGCGGGGTGGATGGGGGAACCGGCACGGTGGCGCAGGCGGCGAGCAGAAGCGGCAAGGTCGCCGCAAACAGGAGCTTGTTCATGCGCACTCTTCTAACGCGAAATGGCGGCGGTGGAAGCCGCGGAAGGTGCCAGCGTGCGCGCCAAGGCATCGTGCCAGCCAGCCAGATTGCGGCCCCTTACCGCCGCCGGCATCGATGGTGTGAAGCGCTCCCCCAACTCCCACTGAGCGGCCGCACTGTCCAGATCGGACCATAGTCCCGCACCCACCCCCGCGAGAAAGGCCGCGCCGACGGCGGTGGTCTCCAACTCGCGTGGCCGCTCGATCGTGCACCGGCCTATGTCGGCCAAGAACTGGCACAACCAGCGATTGGCGCTCATGCCGCCATCGATCCGCAGCGTGGCCGGCGGCGGACAACCATCCGCCGCCATCGCGCCGAGCAGATCGTGCGTCTGATACGCGACCGACTCGAGCGCCGCCCGGACCAGATGCGCGGGACCAGTCGCGAAGGTCAGGCCGTGCAGCGCCCCGCGCACCGCCGAGTCCCAATGCGGTGCGCCCAGTCCGACAAACGCCGGCACCATGTAGACCCCGTCATTGTCCGGCAGCGCCGCGGCAACGGCTTCGGTTTCAGCCGCGTGCGTGATCATGCGCAGGCCGTCGCGAAGCCACTTGGTCGCTGCGCCCGCAGCGAAGATCGAACCCTCGAGCGCGTAGGTCATTCGTCCTTCAAGCCGATAGGCCGGCGTTGTTAGAAGTCGATGGCGGGAGGCCAAGGCATCGGTGCCGGTGTTCACCAGCAGGAACGCGCCTGTGCCGAAAGTGGCCTTCCCCATGCCGGGCTGGGTCGCGCCCTGGCCGATCAGGGCTGCCTGCTGGTCCCCCGCCATGCCTGTGATCGGCACGGATCGGCCAAGCAGGTCGGTGGTCGCGGACCCCAACAATCCGGCATTGTCGTGAACCTCCGGCAGGATCGCCCGAGGTACGCGAAACAGCCCGCACATCTGCTCGTCCCAGCCGCCCGCGTGGATGTCATACAGCATGGTGCGTGAAGCGTTGGTGGCATCGGTTGCATGCACCGCGCCGCCGGTCAGCCGCCACAGCAAGAAGCTGTCCACCGTCCCGAACGCCAGTTCGCCCCGCTCCGCCCGTGTCCGAGCGCCAGGCACGTGGTCGAGGATCCAGGCGATCTTGGTGGCGGAGAAGTAAGGGTCGAGCAGCAACCCGGTAGTCGCCTGGACAACCGCTTCCGTCCCGTCCGCCCGCAGCTCGGAGCAAAGCTGGTCCGTGCGCCGGTCCTGCCACACGATAGCACGATACACGGGAACGCCGGTCGCCCGATCCCAGACGATGGCGGTCTCGCGCTGATTGGTTATGCCGATCGCCGCGACCCGTGCCACATCTAGGCCGCTACGAGCCATCGCGCCCTGCATCACGGTCACGCAGTTGCGCCAGATGACCTCCGGCTCATGCTCGACCCAGCCGGGCTGTGGATGATGCTGGGCCAGTTCGATCTGTGCGCTCGCCACGGCCCGCCCGGCAGGATCGAACAATATGGCTCGGGTGGAAGTCGTGCCCTGGTCGATGGCAAGGATGTGGTCGGCCTTTGACATGGGGCGATTGTGTTGCGGATGCGCGACCTTGGCAACCGTGACGGCTGGTGTAGCGTAGCCGGCAACCTCGTTTGACGTTTCAGGAGATGGCCCGTGGCCGATGCCGATCCCAGCTCTGCCGACTTCGACCTGGCGCGGATGCGGACGTTGTTCGATGCGCAGCATGCCGCTTCCCGGAGCGGCGCCATTCCCGACGCTGCCCTGCGCCGTGATCGGCTCGACCGTTTGAAGGCGCTTCTCGTCAACAATGCGGAAAGCTTCGCGGACGCTATCTCGGCCGATTTCGGCACGCGCTCGCGCACGGAAACGAAGCTGCTGGAGATGGTGCCGACACTTGGCGCCATCCGCAGTGCCCGCAAGCATGTCGCCGGTTGGATGAAGCCCGAGAGGCGCCGAGTCGATCCGATGTTCCAGCCCGCCAAGGCGTGGGTGCGGCATGAGCCATTGGGCGTCATCGGCATCATCTCGCCGTGGAACTACCCGCTGCAACTGGCGATTTCACCGCTGGTCGATGCCATCACCGCCGGCAATCGCGCGATGCTCAAGCCGTCCGAACTTACCCCCGCCTTTTCCGATCTGCTAGAGCGGCTGATTGCCGAGCGCTTCGATGCCGACGAGGTCGTCGTGGTCACCGGCGGCGTGGAGGCAGGCAAGGCCTTCGCCTCTTTGCCCTTCGACCATCTGCTGTTCACCGGCTCGACCGCCGTTGGGCACCAGGTCTACCAAGCGGCAGCCAAGAACCTGACGCCGGTCACGCTCGAACTTGGCGGCAAATCGCCTGCCGTGGTGTTCGACGATTATTCGATCGCTAAGGCTGCTCGGTCGATTGCATTCGGCAAGTTCGTCAACGCCGGCCAGACCTGCATCGCACCCGATTACGTGCTGGTGCCGGAAGCCAAGGTCGAGGCCCTGGCCAAGGCGCTGCTGGCGCAGGTCCGGACCGCCTATCCGACCATCGCGACCAACGACGAATATTCCGGCGTGATCAGCGAACGCCACCGCCAGCGACTTTTCGATGCGATCGAAGAGGCGCGGGCGGGCGGCGCAACAATCCTGACGCATGAGGACGCTGGCACTCGGGAAGCGGGCAAAGTCGGGCCCACGCTCGTGCTTGGCGCCTCCGAGGAACTGCTGTTGCGGACCGAGGAGATTTTCGGCCCCGTTCTGCCCATTCTCACCTACCGCGACGAAGCGGAGGCGATCGCGATCATCAACCGCCACGAGCGCCCGCTGGCGCTTTACGCCTTCAGCAACTCAAGCGCAGCGCAGTGGCGCCTGCTTGACCGCACCTTGTCCGGCGGAGTGACGATCAACGGCACGCTGATGCATATCGCGCAGGAGAGCCTGCCGTTTGGCGGTGTCGGCCCAAGCGGCATCGGCGCCTATCACGGCGAGGAAGGCTTCAAGCGCTTCAGCCATGCCCGCGCCATTCACAAGGTCGGCGCGATCAACGTGTTCGAGCGACTTGGCCCGCCATGGGGCAGAGGGGCCGCAATGATCGCCCGAATGCTGCTCAAGCGCTGAGGCCGCTTAGGCAGCGGCCGATAGGGCTTGCCGGCCGCGGATCATGTCGGCCGCTTTCTCGGCGATCATGATCGTGGGGGCGTTGGTGTTGCCCGACACCAGCCGCGGCATGACCGATGCATCGATCACCCGCAGCCCCTCGACGCCGTGCACCCGAAGCTCCGGGTCGACCACGCTACCCGGTCCATGACCCATCGCGCAGGTGCCCACCGGATGGTAGATCGTCGTGCCGGTCTCCCGCGCGAAGGCGAGCAGTTCGTCGTCGGACTGGAACTCGGCTCCCGGGTTCATTTCATGATCGATGTACTTCGCCAGCGGATTCGCACCAGCGATGCGGCGAGCCCACTGCAGCGCCGATACCACTACTCGCCGGTCCTCCGATGCGCTGAGGTAGTTGGGCTGGATCGCCGGATGCTCGGCCGGGTCGCGTGAGCGCAGGTGCACGGTGCCGCGGGACTCAGGACGCAACTGACACGGAGCGATGGTCAGGCCCGGCTCCTTCTCGAGCTCCATCTTCTGCTCGTTGGCCAGCTTCTCGACGTCCATGGTGGCGGGGAGGATGTGGAACTGGATGTCGGGTCCAGAAAGCTCCGGACGCGATCGGCAGAACACCGCGATGTGCGCTGCGGAAAGGGTCAGAAGTCCGCGCTTCTGGAACACGTACTTTGCTGCTTCACCAAGGAAGCGAACGCCGCGTGCCATCTCGTTTACCGAAAGCACGCCAGGCTTCAGCCGGTAGCGCGCACCCACAACGAAGTGGTCCTGAAGGTTCTCGCCGACCGCCGGCAAGTCCGCCACGACGTCGATGCCAAGTGCCCTCAGTTTCTCGCCATCTCCGATCCCCGAAAGCTGCAGCAGTTGCGGGGAGTTGATCGCGCCGCCGCTCAGGATCACCTCACGCCGCGCCCGCACCACATGCGACTTGCCGCCTTGCGTGAACTCGACGCCGACCGCGCGCTTGCCTTCGAACAGGACGCGACTGGCCAGTGCCCCGGTCTTGACGTGCAGATTGGCCCTCCCCATCGCGGGATGGAGATAAGCCACGGCGGCCGAGTGCCGTTTGCCGTTGCGAATGTTGACCTGGAACCAGGATGCGCCCTCCTGCTCGGTCCCGTTAAGATCGCGATTGGGAAGTCCCAAGGCTCCGCAAGCCTCAATGACTGCTTCGGACACCGCGTGTTTGTCGCGCACGTCGGACACATGCAGCGGGCCGTCGACCGCGTGGATCTCGCACTGGCCATTCTCCTGGTGCTGAGCCTTGCGGAAATACGGAAACACGTCATCCCACGCCCAGCCTTCACAACCGAGCTGGCGCCAATGGTCGTAATCCGCCCTTTGTCCACGCACATAAAGCATGGCGTTGATCGACGATGACCCGCCCAACACCTTGCCGCGCGGCCAGACGTGCTGGCGGCCATTGGTGCCGGCATCGGGCTCGGTCATGTATAGCCAATTGACCTTAGGATCCTTAAGCGTCTGCGCGTAGCCAACGGGCACGTGGATCATGACGTTCGACATGAATTGCCCAAGCGCCTTCATCGGCCGATCGTCGTTGCCGGCTTCGAGCAGGACTACCTGCGTGGCCGGATCTTCCGACAACCGAGCGGCAAGGACGCAGCCTGCCGAGCCCGCCCCGACGATCACATAGTCCGCCTCGCTGATGTCAGGCATTGGAGCCACCCTCGATGGAACTACGCACCCATTTCGCCGTCTCGGCTTGCTGGGTGAAAGGCAGCATATGGCCGCCGTCCACGCTGGTCAGACGCGCTCCAGGAATCTGTTCCGCTGTAACTTCGCCGTGTGCATGGTGGTCCAGGATGGCGTCTTCGCGCCCGAACAGGATGGCGGTCGGAACCGTGATCGAGGGATAGCCGGCGACGATCTCGGCCAAGTCATCCTCAACGGCGTACAGGTCGGCCGAAGCTCCCTCGAATGCCGACGGCCGGAAGCCCAAGGCACCGCCACCAGCAATGGCGAAGTTGTCGGGCACCGCCTCAGGCCGAAAGACCAGCTCCATGGTCTGATGCGCGGTCAAGGTGGCCAAGGGAACGGCGATGGTCATCCCGACCATCTTGCGCAGCGGCGCCGGGATCATCAGCCCCTTGAACGCCTTTGGCACGGTGCCCGACACCTGGGTAAGTGGCGCGATCAGCAACAGCCGGCCAACCTTGTTCGGATGGTAGACCGCGGTTGCCAGCGACAAGGCACCCCCAAGCGAATGCCCGATCAACGTCGGTTTCTCGAGCTCAAGCGCGTCGATCAGTCCAGCGATGACATCGGCCTGCGCGCGCAGATTGGCGGTCGCGCCGGACGGCCGCTCCGAGTAACCGGAGCCCGGCCGATCCACACGGATCACGCGATAGTTGCGGGCAAGATCCTTGACCAAGTCGGGACCAAAATTGCGCATCTGCCCGCCCAAGCCATGGATCAGCAGCAGCGGCGGACCAGAGCCCTCATCGGCGACATGCAACTGGTTGCCGAGAACCTCGATCAGCCGACCATCACGCTTGACCACACTTTCCACCTTACGCGCGGTGCTGGCCGTGAACCACATCGCCCCGCCGATCGCAGCGGCGGCGGCTGTCAGGGCTCCGGATGCAATTGCGGCGGCTTTGATCATGACAGGCTCCGTCCAAGAAACTTCCAATAGGCGACCGGCGCCACCCGTTCGATCAGCGAGCTGAACTTCGCATCATTACCAACCAGCACGCGTGCAGCGTCCTTTTCCACCGCCTTGACGATGATCTCCCCGGCGCGGGTTGGCGGCATCTTGAGGAACTTCTGCTGGAATTGCTCGCGAAGCTTCTCGGCTTCGACCGCCTCGGCGTTGGTCACATGGCGCGGGGCGCGCGCAGCCTTGGCGATGGATGTGTTCACTCCGCCCGGATGCACCACCGTGACCCCAACGGTGGATTTGGCCAACGCCAACTCGTTGCGCAGGGATTCGGAAAAGCCCCGCACCGCGAACTTGCTAGCACAATAAGCCGTGTTGTTCGGCGGCGCGATCAGGCCGAACAGGCTGGACGTGTTGACCACCCGCGCCGCATCGCTTTGCTTCAGCAAAGGCAGGAATGCACGCGTCAGGGTCACAACTGCGGTGAAGTTTATGCTCATCAGCCAGTCGAAGTCGCTCTCGTCGACCTGCTCGAACGAACCGCCAATCGCCACGCCGGCATTGTTGAACAGCAGGTCCACACGCTTGTGCTCGGCCAGCACGGCCGCCGGCAAGGCAAGGCACTGCGCCCGATCCGACACGTCGATCTTGTGCCGCGACACCTGGACCATGGGCACAAGCGCCGCCGTCTCCTCCAGTCCCGCTATGTTGATGTCGGCAAGCGCCAGATTGCAGCCCCGCGCCGCCAGTGCCTGAGCAATCCCACGGCCGATGCCGCTGCCCGCTCCCGTCACCACGGCGGTGCGTCCATGCAATTTCATGCTACTTTGTCCTTCGCTCGCGCACCGCAGGCACTGAAGCGCATCACGCCGTCGTCCAGCTTGCCGAGCTTCAGCGCCGCCATGTCACGCGCGTAATTCTGGTTGAGCTTCCACGGCTTGGTCGCACCTTGCTTGGGCAATACCGATGCCGCCCGCTGAACGTAGCCGGAGGTGAAGTCGAGGAACGGCGCCTCGGCGACCGACGGATCACGATGTGGGACGGCGATCTCGCACCCGCGCGCTTTGAGATGATTGAGCAAACGGCACACGAAACCTGCTGTCAGGTCCGACTTCAATGTCCACGACGCGTTGGTGTAGCCGAAGCTGTAGCTCAAATTCGGCACGTCGCTGAACATCATGCCCTTGTACGTCAGGGCTTCGTTCAGCCGGCGCAGCTCGCCATCGACGCTGAACGCGACGTCGCTCATCAATTGCAGCTTGAGGCCGGTCGCCGCGACGATCACGTCGGCTTGCAACTCCTCGCCGGAAGCCAGGCGAATGCCGCCGGGCGTCAGCGTGTCGATGGTGTCGGTGACAACCGCCGCACGGCCGCTCTTGATTGCTCCGAACAAGTCGGCGTCGGGGACAAGGCAGACGCGCTGGTCCCAAGGATTATAGCTCGGCGTGAAGTGCTTGCCGACATCATAGTCCGGCCCAAGCTCGGCGCTGACCCCCTCGATCATTTTCTTCTTCATCATCGCCGGCCGCCGTCGTGACAGATGGAAGAAGAACATCTGCATCAAGACATTGCGCCAGCGCACCAAATGATAAGCCGTCTTGGCCGGCAGCTTCCCGCGCAGCCAATTAGCCGCCGCATCCTCCGCCGGTCGGCTGACCACAAAGGTCGGAGAACGCTGCAGCATGGTCACATGCGCTGCGGTCTTCGCCATCTCAGGCACCAATGTCACCGCCGTCGCACCGGACCCGATGACGACGACGCGCTTGCCGGCATAGTCAATGTCTTCGGGCCAGAACTGCGGGTGCACGAACTGTCCGGCGAAGGACTCGCGTCCCGGAAACTCGGGCTGATGTCCCTCGGCGTAATTGTAATAACCGCTGCACATGTGAATCCAGCGGCACGTCAGTGTGACGCTTTCACCATTATCCTTGCGCTCAGCCTCAATCGTCCATCGCGCATCTTCGGACGACCAGGACGCGCTTCTCACGTGATGATGAAAACGGATGTGCTGGTCGATTGCGGCTTCGTGCGCCGTGTCGCGGACATATTGCAGGATGGCCGGCCCATCGGCGATGGCCTTGGCCTGCGTCCATGGGCGGAAGGAATAGCCCAAGGTGTACATGTCGCTGTCCGAGCGGATGCCGGGGTAGCGGAACAGGTCCCACGTCCCGCCGATCGCCCCGCGCCCCTCTAGGATGGCAAAGCTGCGGTCGGGGCAATACTTCTGCAAGTACCAGGCAGCGCCAATGCCGGACAGGCCGGCGCCAACGATGAGCACGTCTACATCGACGTCGCCGCCGCCACTCGAAGCAGGCGAACGCGGCGGGCGGGGATCGGCATCAGCCATGTTTCAACGAACTTTCCGGAGAGGAGTCGGGGTATCGGCGTCAGGAACCAGGACCGATGTCAAAGACGACAATTGCCGCTCGATGCGGGCCAAGCGATCCTCCGGAGCCGGGCTCTTGCGAGACAGCGCCAACGGCATGGAAGGAGGCTCGCGTTCTCCCCGTTGACGGGCCAGCATGCTGACGACCTGATCGGCATGGGTCTGGTGGAAGCCGCGCAAAGCAATCTCCGCGCCATCGGCATCGCCACTGTGGATCAAGCGAAGAACCTCCGTCAGGGCGGCCGCCTCCTCGACCTGCCGCTCGATAGTCAAATGATCGCACGGGTGCTCCCACATGGCGCGCCAGACCGATCGGTTGAGCACGGCGGAAACCTGCTCGCGAATGGAAGGATTGCCGCTTTCCACTACGATCGCGGCCATTACGCCACCAATCGCCGTTGCAAAGTCGAGCGGCGGGGAAAAGCCCTTCGCGGCCATTGCCTCTACGCGGCGCATGCGCTCGGCAATTCGCTCCAGGCTGGCGTGTCGCCGATGCCGCGCGACATATCGCGCACCAAGCGCGATCAGCATGCCGCCAACCGCGAACACATCGGCCAAACGCTCCAGCGAGTAGCCAGTGACTACCGCCCCCCGGCCGGCTTTAATTTCAACCGAGCCGCGTTGGGAAAGTAGGCGCAGTGCATCGCGTACCGACCCGCGACTGGCGCCAAAGCGCGTAGACAATTGAGTTTCCACTAGCCGCTCACCACGGGCGAGATGCTGAGCGGCGATGTCATAGTCGATCGCCTCCGCAATGCGTTCCGGGACGCTTGTGCCGGCGATCTCGGCGACCGGATCCCTGGACTTGTGAGCCGTCATATTCACCGTGGAATGCTGCCTTGACAGACGGCGGTAAGCAAGCAGATTGTGCGACAGGTTCGCTGAACTTGTTCGACAAGTTTAAAAGGACGCGTTTGATGGTGCTGCTGAATGGCGGTGCGCTTGAGGGGATCGACAATGCGTTTGGCAAAGCTTTTAGGCGGCATCTCAACAGCAGCGATGATGGCAACCGCGCCAGCCCACGCGCAAACCATACCGGCACCTGGTGATCAGCCCGGCACAAACAGCGGACTGGAAACCGGCGCTGGCGGAGATCAATCGGGCGACGCCCAGAGCGGCACCACTCAGGCGGGTCAACGCGACGTCGCGACAGGCGCAAGTGACCCAACCGACATCATCGTCACCGCCCAGCGCCGCTCCGAGTCGCTCCAGCGCGTGCCGATCGCGGTTTCCGCCTTCAATGCGCAGGCACTGGAGCGCCAGCAGATCAGCAACGCTTCCGACCTTCAATTGTCCTTGCCCAACGTCACCTTCAGCAAGACCAACTTCACCTCTTCCAGCTTCACGATCCGCGGCGTCGGCGACCTGTGCGTCGGTTTCTCCTGCGATCAGGCGACGGGCATCCACGTCAACGACATGCCGTTAGTCTCCACCCGGCTGTTCGAGACCGAATATTTCGACCTTGAGCGCGTTGAAGTTTTGCGCGGTCCGCAGGGTACGTTGTTCGGCCGAAACGCGACATCTGGCGTGGTCAACTTCATCACGGCCCGCCCCAATCTCGATCGGGTCGCGGCCGCCGCCAGCGTCGAGATCGGCAACTTCAAGGGCCGCAAGCTCAACGGCATGATCAACGTGCCGGTGATGCCGGGCGTGGGTGTTCGTGTTGCCGGATATCTGCTGAAGCGCGATGGCTTCACCAAGAACATCCGCGACAATAGCCGCATCGATGGCCGCGACTTGTATGCCGTGCGCGGCACGATCCGGCTCAGGCCGTTCGAAGGCACGCAGCTCGACATCATCGGCTACAAGTTCAGCGAGAATGACGTTCGCTCGCGGGTGCAGAAGCAGCTTTGCAACACGGACCCCACTGGCATTCTCGGCTGCTCGCCGGACAAGCTCGAGTATGAAACCGCTAACGGCAAATCGAACATTGGTTCCTTGCTCTCGTCCCGCGAAGGCCTGACCATTGCTGGATCGCCGTTCTTCGCCCAATTCGGCCTTGCCAGCTTGTACGGGCCGGACATTTTCACTGCAGGAGTCGTCAACCCGGCCGATCTGCGAACCGTGAACATCGACTACAATCCGACATATCGCGCAAAGGAAAGCTTCATCGAGCTTCGCCTTGAGCAGGAACTCGGCAGCAAGTTCAGCGCAACGGTAACGGGCGGCTACCACAAGGACAGCGTCGACAGCCGCACGGACTATAACCTGTTGGCCGGCAACAGCCTCGCGAACAATGCCGGCCTTTCAACACTCGCTTTCTTTGCAACGCTTCCCGGGGCCAATTTCGGGGGCACCAACCCGTTCACCCCCGTCGCCGCCGCACTGATCCCCAATGGTCCGGCGGGCGGCATCTGCACGTCTGAAGTGAACGGCAATTACACCGGCATTTACGGTGGCTTCGTCAATCGCTGCGCCGCTGGAATAACCGATTACGACCGCTCGCAAAGCCATTCGCGCCAATATTCCGTCGAAGGGCACATCGATAGCAAATTCGATGGTCCTTTCAATTTCTTGATCGGTGGCATTTACCTCGACAACAAATACACCGACTCAAACTATTACGTCGCGTCGACGGGGCTGGATTATGCGTCCGGAATCCTTGGAGCGGCAACGACGCTCGGGCAGCGCGGTGCGGGCAACACCACGTTCCCAGCCGTGTTCATCGCTCCGCCATTCTTCAATTCGGAGGTAAACCGCTTCTCGCTCAAGAGCTACGGCGTATTCGGTGAGGGCTATTTTCAGGTGAGTGACAAACTGAAGTTCACGGCCGGCGTTCGCTACAGCAATGATCGTAAGACTCAGCGGGCCCGCGGACCGCTTCTAAACCTTCCCGTTCCGTTCGGCGTCACGGACCTTGATGCGTCGCCGCTCGGGACGTTGCCCTACGTCAACACGGCGGTGAAGTTTGGCCGGGTGACCGGTCGCCTTGTCGCCGATTACCAACTCAGTCGCGACAATCTGATCTACGCGTCCTACTCGCGGGGTTATAAGTCCGGCGGCATCAATCCCCCGGTGGACGCGTCGTTTAACGTTCCAACGACTTTCCGTCCGGAGTCGATCGATGCCTTTGAAATTGGCAGCAAGAATGGCTTCCTCGACAACACCGTCCGCCTCAACCTCAGCGCATTCTACTACAAGTACAAAGCGCTTCAGCTAAGCCGCATCGTTGCGCGTACGTCGGTCAACGACAATACCGACGCCAGTATTTACGGGCTCGAGGCCGAAGCGGTGATCCGGCCCACACCCGCCGCACTGTTCAACCTGTCGGCGAGCTATCTCAAAACCAAGATCAAGGACCTCAGCCTGATCGATCCGCGCGATCCTTCCGGCGGTCGGTCCGACGTCGTCATCCTGAAGGACGTCACCAACGGGTCGAACTGCGTGGTCATCCCCAATACAGCCGGGAGCGCTGCGGGTGCCCAGGCTTTGGTGACGGCGTTCAACAGTGCCATCGGTCTCCAAGGCCCCACGCCCGTTCCAGGTACCAACGCAACCGGCGCATTCGGCTTGTGCACACAGCTTGGAGCGACGGTCGCCTCGCCGCCCGCAGCGCTCCGTGCCGCTTTCGGCGTAGCGACCGGGCCGCTGCCCTTTACGGTCACCGACGGCGTGCAGGTGGACCTGTCCGGCAACGAACTGCCGCAGGCACCGCGGGTCAAATTGTCGGCGGGTGGGCAGTACACGTTCCAATTGCCCGGCGACATGAACCTGGTCCCGCGCGTGGACGTCGCTTACACCGGCGGCTACTATTCACGCAGCTTCAATCGGCCGATCGATCGCATCAAAGGGTTCACCGTGGTCAATGCGCAGGTGCAGCTCAATGGGTCAGACGATCGCTGGCTCGCCCGGGCGTTCGTCCAGAACCTGACCGCCAATGACGCCATCACCGGCCAATATGTCGGCGACCAGTCGTCAGGCCTTTATACCAACGTCTTCACCCTCGAACCGCGCCGCTACGGCATCGGCCTTGGGGTCAAGTTCTAGTCCGGCAATCCTGAAAGGCGACCCATGCGCGAAGGGCTTCAATTCTACATCAACGGCCGCTGGGTCGCCCCGGCGGAACCAAAAACACTGGACGTGATCAACCCCGCTACCGAACAGGTGGCGGGGCGGATCAGCCTTGGTGGTGCCAAGGACGTCGATGATGCAGTGGCTGCGGCGCGCGCGGCATTCCCCGCCTTCAGCCAGACCAGCCGTGAGGAACGCCTCGCTTTGCTCGGCCGCATCGCCGAGCAGTACACCCTGCGCTATGCCGACATTGCTGCCGCCATCACCGAGGAAATGGGCGCTCCTTCCCCATTGTCGCAGCAGGCACAGGCGGCCACCGGCGTGGCCCATCTGCAGACCGCCATTGCGGTGCTCAAGAACTTCGTTTTCCAGGAGAGCCGCGGCTCGACCACCATCGTCAAGGAGCCGATTGGCGTGTGCGGCTTCATCACGCCGTGGAACTGGCCGATCAACCAGGTCGCGACCAAGGTGTTTCCGGCGCTCGCGACTGGCTGCACCATGGTGCTCAAGCCATCGGAGATCGCTCCTTTTTCCGCCATCATCTTCGCAGAGGTGCTCGACGCCGCCGGGGTGCCGGCGGGCGTGTTCAATCTGGTCAATGGCGATGGACCAACGGTTGGCGCAGCCATCGCCGCGCACCCGGACGTCGACATGGTCAGCTTCACCGGCTCCACCCGCGCTGG
This sequence comes from uncultured Sphingomicrobium sp., assembly GCA_964243335.1. Classification (GTDB taxonomy): domain Bacteria; phylum Pseudomonadota; class Alphaproteobacteria; order Sphingomonadales; family Sphingomonadaceae; genus Sphingomicrobium. Next base: position 878,616 of record CAXTED010000001.1, read on the forward strand.
CATTGAAGTTGCGCGGCAGGCCGCCACCACGGTTAAGCGCGTGCACCAGGAACTTGGCGGCAAGTCGCCCTGCGTGATCCTGGACGATGCCGACATCCCGGCGGCGGTGACCACCACGATGTCCGGGCTGATGATGAACTCGGGCCAGTCGTGCAATGCTCCTACCCGCATGCTCGTGCCGGCCGCACGCATGGAGGAAGCCAAGGCCGTCGCGCGCGCCGTCGCCGAACAGACCCGCGTCGGCGATCCTACGGGCGGTGCCGCGGACATCGGGCCGGTCGTGTCAGAGGTTCAATGGGACAAGATTCAGAAACTCATCGCGCAAGGCGTTGCCGAGGGCGCCACGCTGGTCGCCGGCGGCCCCGGTCGTCCGGATGGACTGCCAAGCGGTTACTATGTCCGCCCAACGGTGTTCGCCGATGCCACTAACCAGATGACCATCGCCCGTGAGGAGATCTTCGGACCGGTGATGACGATCATCGGCTACGACAGCGAAGAGCAGGCGATCGAGATCGCCAACGACACGCCTTACGGCCTTGCCGCTTACGTCCACGGCGAGCCGGCACATGCCCTCAAGGTGGCGGCGCGTCTCCGGGCCGGGCAGGTCAACATCAACGGAGCAGCACCGGACTGGGGCGCCCCGTTCGGCGGGTTTAAGCAGTCCGGAAACGGCCGCGAATGGGGCGACCATGCCTTTGGCGAGTTTCTCGAGACGAAGGCGGTGCTCGGCGCGGCGGTCGCCTAACGGCGCTCGCTGACGCTCTTGGCCCGCACCAGCCCATATTCGCTGCCGGCACGCCATTGCGGCCAGCCAGCCGAGTTGGCCACGCCCAAGCCGAGCTGAAACGCCGCCGTTGCTTCCTGCGCTGTGCCGGCAAAGGTCCAGGCAGCGTCGAACTCGTCGCATGGCTGGTGATAGCAACGCTGATTGTACGCGCGCACCACGCGGTTGCCGGCCGCTCGTCCACCAACCCGAAGGTCACGCCCCGCCCGGAACGCGATCGCCGGCACTCCGCGCTGCGAGAATGGGAAATGGTCCGACCGGAAGTACCATCCGGCCTCGGGGCTGGGCTCGGGCACCAGCCGCTGTCCGTTCGCTCTTGCGACACGGCGCAAATCGTCCTCAAGACTGACCTGACCGCCCCCAATCAGCTCCAGGTCTCGGGACGCGGACAGCACGACGTGTGGGTCGAGGTTGATCACAGCCGCGGTGGTTGCCAGAGAAAACAACGGGTGAGCGGCGTAATAATCGGCGCCGATCAGCCCCTTCTCCTCGGACGTCCAAGCCGCGAACACCACCGATCGCGCGGGCCTACGCGCGGCCGAAAAGGCGCGAGCGACTTCGAGCAGTTCCGCGGTGCCGACGGCATTGTCCACGGCTCCGTTGCGGATGGCGTCGCCGCTGGCGTCCGCGCCATTGTGACCATTGGCATCCCAGTGTGCACCGTACAGCACGGTCTCCTCCGGCCGGGTGGTGCCGCGCAATCGCCCGAGCACGTTGCGGGTCACGATGGGTGTAGCCCGGTTGCGGCCTGATAAACTGACACGCACATCCGGTATTGGCGAGGCTCGGAATGAAGAAGCCCGCGCCGCCGCTTTGGCCTGCACCAAGGTGAGGCCCGCGCGCGCCAGCATCGCTTGGCCCACGTCGACCCGCACGATCGCAGTGAAGCCAAGCGTCGACGCCGATTGGGGCTGGGCGACAAAGCTTGGCAGCAAGTCGCCGTTGGCCGCCTGCGAGAAGGGCCAACTATAGGCCGCTTCCTCGTGGATGAAGATCACGCCTGCCGCCCCCGCCTTCAACGCGGCCGCAGTCTTCGCGCCGCCACGACCGGCATAATCGAGAGCACGCCCGTTGAAGCCCAAGTTCCGCCCCGCCTCGAAGTCGGGATCGTTGGCGAGAAGCAGAACAACCTTGCCCTTGAGGTCCACACCTCGATACGCGTCATATCCCTTTGCCGGATCGACCACGCCCCAGCCGCCGAACAGCACCGGCGCATCGGCGATCGCAAAGGGACCGGCATTGCGCAGGGTAAGGGTGGCATCACGGCCCAGCACGACCGCTCGGGCAAGGCCGCGCTCCGTGATTGTCATGCGCGCACCGCTCTGCCGGTCGAGCCGAACCAGCGGCACATCCTGGTACCAGCCGCCGCGCTCCCCAGCCGGTTCCAGCCCCGCAGCGGCCATGGCCTTTGCCAGGAAGGCGACGGTGGGAGCTTCGCCTTTCTCTCCCGGCCCGCGGCCTTCGAAAGCGTCGGACGACAAGGTCCTCACATCCGCCTTGATCCGTTCCGCGGAGATCGGGCCGGCCAAGGCAGGCGCGCTGGCCACGCAGACGGACACAGCGGCGGCGGCGATAATGCGACTGGTACATGTGGTCATCGCGCCACTGGAGCGATTCTTAACTTCGAACGCAAGGCAGGGTCCCGAAATTTCATCGAAGCGCAAACAAGTGGTGGCGCTCCTAACGATTGATAAACGAAATCCAATCTAGAGATTGAGGCGTGGGAATAGGCGGATGCGATGGGGCTTCCCTGTCGCAGTCGATTCGGTGGAGCTTGAAGACGTGGACCAATTGCCCGTCGAAACGACCCTTTACTCATTGAGCAATGAGGCACCCTCGCCTCCCAATCGCCGTGAGGATCAACGTCACCTGACCCTGTTCAGGGTTGGCACCATGGTGGTTGAGGGCGTGCGAGAGCTGTGCCTGATCAAGAACATCTCTGCCGGCGGCCTGATGCTTCGGGCCTATCGGCAGCTCGACATAGGCCAGAAGCTTCAGGTCGAACTGAAGACCGGGGAGCCGTTGTCCGGGGTAGTCAGTTGGGTCCGCGATCAACAGATCGGCTTGGCCTTCGACGAACACATCGACGTGATCGCGATCCTGTCGAGCAGTATGGAAGGTCAGCGCCCGCGAATGCCGCGGATCGAGACGAACTCCTTTGTTCAGGTACGCCAGGGCGCCTCGCTCTATCGCGGCCGGGCCTGCGACATCAGTCAGGGCGGGGTGAAGATCGAGACGTCCAAGGCGTTTGCGCCAGCTTCAGAGGTCGTCGTCTTGCTGCCAGGTCTTGCGCCGCAACCGGCGGTTGTGCGGTGGAGCGGCGCTGGCTTTGCCGGAATGACCTTCAACCGTCTCCTGCCGCTACCCATGCTGATCGAGTGGCTGCAAAGCCAGCGCGAGGATGCACGCGCGGCGTGACGTTCCCAGGGAGGAGCGTCATGGACGCCTCCTCTCGCGATCCCAGACTTGGCCTCAGGCCTTTAGGAGCTTGAAGGCGTCAGCAAATGAAGTGCCGCCCGGCGCTCTCCCGGCGACAGCGGCTGCGCTGCGAGACCGGGGCGACGAAAGTCCGGAAGCACGCGAGGCCGCGGCGTTGGCACGTGGCGGAGCACCGCTTCCGGGGACAACGGGTCCTTGAAGGAGATCCCAGCGCGGGAACCGCGAACCCAGATTACCTTCGCCGTCAGGCTAAGCTCCTGACGCTTGAAGGTAATGTCTGCCCCTTCCACGGGCAGTTTCTCGCCCTCCACAAGGGCGCCGTCCGATGACAGGTTTCGCAGCTTGACTGGCATGGACATTCCGGCGAATTCCAAGGCCGCGGCCATCAGGACGTTAGACCTTCGCTGGCGGCGGTTCTGCGTTGTGCTGCTTTCGTCCATGGACTGGGCGTAGACGCAGGAGGTAAAACTTAGTTTAACGAAACCATGCTCAATCTTGCTTCTCTTCGAACGACCAATGTTGTCGCGTTGATTGCCCTTGTGATCTTTGTGGCGTGCGGCGTGGTCGGCGGTGCGGCCTTCGGTCCAGACGTTGCATTGATACGGCACTTTGTGTCCTGGCGAGCTGCTCACACAGACAGCGTCGGCGCCTTGGTCGCATTCACGCACTTGGGCGGCGCGGCCGTTCTTGTTCCACTCACGATCGCCGGAATAGTCGCGGCCGGCTTTCGCAACCGAAAGCTCGTCTGGCCACTGGCGCTGACGATCATCGGCGGACGACTCACGGTTGAACTGTTGAAGGTTCTCATCGGACGTCCGCGACCAAGCTTTGACGCGCACCCGGTGACCGTCTTCTCGCAAAGCTTTCCCAGTGCGCATGCCGGCAATTCCATGCTGACCCTGCTTGCACTGGCACTCTGGCTAAGTCCGCCGCGCTTTCGCGTTGCGGCGGTTGCCGCTGCGGTCGTGGCCAGCCTTGCGATCGGCGCGACTCGGCCGATCCTTGGCGTGCACTGGCCAACGGACGTGATTGGCGGCTGGAGCTTCGGCGTGGCTTGGGTGCTTCTTTTCTGGACGATCAGCGAGCGTGTCGGGCGCGGCAGCGCAACCGCTTAAGCGCCTCTCTCAGCCTTGGCTGCCCGCCGTGCCCGCCTCTCCCGCACCGCAAGCCAGCCGACCAGACCAATCGGTCCAGCGAGGAAAGTCAGTAGCAGGAACGGCAGCTGCACCAGCCGCGAGAAGCCTTTGTTGTCGGCGTCCCGCGCGATCCACAGCCCGACGAACAGGTCGAATGCCAGATAGTGCGTCCAGCCGAGCACGATCCCGCCATCGCTCATGAACAAGGCGCGGATACCTGGGATGGAATAGTCGGTCATGCTGGCCGGGGCCGCTCCGGGGACACGCACGGCATCCACGCCCGCCAACAGCCCGACGAACACTGCCAGATAGGCCAGACAGAGCATCGCTACCGCGCCATAGAGCACCAGCGACAGCACGGCAGGCCGACGCGGTAGCAAGGCCAGCGCCGCCCAGCCGGCAATAGCGACTAGATTGACCAGCCCGAACAGCGTCGGCCAGCTCATCTCATTGACCGCCGACCTCATTATAGCCGCTCGTCTTGTCGGCATCCGGCGCTGGCTGTTTCCATGCAATCACCGGCTTCCGCGCCGCCAACGTTTCATCCAACCGCCGCCGCGGTGCGTAGACGGGAGCGTCCTTCAGCGTCTCGTCCCCAGCCCGGGCCCGCTCGGCGACATGCCGCAGGGCTCCGATGAATTGGTCCAGCGCCGCCTTCGACTCCGTCTCCGTGGGTTCCACCAGCATTGCGCCGTGAACCACCAACGGGAAGTACATCGTCATCGGGTGGAATCCCTCGTCGATTAGGCCCTTGGCAAGATCGAGCGTGGTCAGTCCGCCGCCAAAACCTTTGTCCGAAAACAAGGCTTCATGCATGCACGGCCCCGAGTGCGCGAACGGCGCATCGAGCACGTCTTCCAGGCTTCGCAGCACGTAATTGGCGTTGAGCACGGCATCCTCGGCGACCTGCTTGAGCCCGTCAGCGCCGTGGCTCAAGATGTACGACAAGGCGCGGGTGAACATGCCCATCTGGCCGTGAAAAGCCGTCATCCGGCCGAAACTCTGGACCTTGCCGCCAAAATGCTCGCGCGAAAAAGCCTCCGCCTGCTCTTCCTCGACGAGATGAACGACGCCATCGGCGGTGCGCGCCGTGTACGGCAGAGGTGCGAACGAGCTCAGTGCTTCGGACAGGACCACGGGGCCTGACCCAGGACCCCCGCCGCCATGAGGCGTCGAAAATGTCTTATGGAGATTGATGTGCATCGCGTCGACGCCAAGGTCTCCGGGGCGCACCTTGCCAACGATCGCGTTGAAATTAGCGCCGTCGCAGTAAACGAATCCTCCGGCGGCATGAACCGCATCGCTTATCGCCTTCATCTCCGGCTCAAACAGGCCGCAGGTGTTGGGATTGGTGATCATCACCGCCGCAACATCCGGGCCGAGCCGCGCTTTGAGCGCGTCGAGGTCCACGCGCCCGGCGGCATTGGCGGGGATGCTCTCAACCGCGTAACCGGCGAAGGCCGCCGTGGCCGGATTCGTTCCGTGCGCGCTCTCGGGAACAAGCACAACCGAGCGTGGATCGCCGCGGCTCTCGAGCGCCGCGCGAATGCACAGAATCCCGCACAGCTCGCCGTGAGCACCGGCCTTGGGGCTCATAGCTACCCCGTGCATGCCCGTCAGGTCGATCAACCAGAATGCCAGCTGATTGATCAACTCCAGCGCGCCCTGCACCGTCTCACGAGGCTGGAGCGGGTGAATGTCAGCAAACCCGGGCAGACGCGCGAGCTTCTCGTTCAAGCGCGGATTATGCTTCATCGTGCACGACCCGAGCGGGAACAGCCCCAGATCGATGGCATAGTTCTGCCGCGACAGGCGCGTGTAATGACGCACGGTTTCGGGCTCGGACAGTCCCGCAAGACCGATCGGCGAGGTGCGGAGGAGCCCGTCCAGTTTGCCGGTCGAGGGCTGCGGCACGTGAGCGAAGTCCACGCCCGTGGTTTCGGCGTCGCCGATCTCGAAAATCAGCGCCTCTTCCAGCATCAGCGCGCGATTGCCCGTGCTGGTGCCAGTATCGCCGGGGCCCGCGACGGGGGTCGAGGGCTTCCACCCGCTCTGGTTTACCGCGGTCACTTGCAAGCCTCCTCAAGCGCTGCTGCGAGCGCATCCACATCTTTGTCGGTAACGGTTTCCGTCACCGCCACGACCAGCCCGTTGGCAAGGCCCGCCTGCCCCGGGTAAAGCCGTCCAAGCGACACCCCGCCGAGCACTCCGGCTTCCACCATGCGATGCACGGCGGGCCGCGCTTCCACTGGAAGAGCCAGTGTAAATTCGTTGAAGAAGCTGTCGCTAACCAGCCGCACACCCGCGATGCCGGAGAGCCGCTGCGCCACACCGACGGCCCGCGAATGGTTGATCTCGGCCAGGGTCCGCAGCCCCTTCTCGCCGAGCAAGGTCATGTGCACCGAGAACGCCAAGGCACACAGTCCGGAGTTGGTGCAGATGTTGCTCGTGGCCTTCTCGCGCCTGATATGTTGCTCGCGCGTCGACAGTGTCAGAACAAAACCGCGTTTCCCTTCCGCATCCACCGTCTCACCGGCCAACCGCCCCGGCATCTGCCGCACATGCTTCTCGCGGCAGGCGAACAGGCCAACATATGGCCCGCCGAACTGCAGGCCCACACCTATAGACTGACCTTCGCCCACCACGATGTCCGCGCCCATCTCTCCAGGCGAACGGATCAGACCAAGCGCCACCGGCTCGGTGACTACCGCGATCAGCAGCGCTCCAGCGGCATGAGCGGCCTCGGCGATCGGCGTCAGGTCGGTGACCCGGCCCAGGATGTCGGGATATTGTACCACGACCGCGCTCGTCTCGGCGTCGATTGCCGCGATCAGCCGATCGGTATCGGTCTCCTCCACCAGTTCGGGCAAGGCCGTTTCGAGCTGGTCGCCGGTGAAGCGGGCCATGGTGTTGCACACCGCAACATAGTGCGGGTGGAGCCCGGACGAGAGCACCGCTTTCTTCCGCCGGGTAATGCGCCGCGCCATGCCGATCGCTTCCCAGCACGCGGTCGAGCCGTCGTACATCGAGGCGTTGGCGACTTCACAGCCGAGCAGCCGGGCGACCTGCGTCTGGAATTCGAACAACACCTGCAGCGTGCCCTGCGCGATCTCCGGCTGATAGGGCGTGTAGGCGGTCAGGAACTCGCCGCGCTGGATGATGTGATCGACGCTTGCGGGGATATGATGCTTGTACGCGCCGCAACCCAAAAAGAAGGGCACTTCGCCAGCGACCATATTCTTGCGCGCCAGAGCGCCCAGATGTCGCTCCACCGCCATCTCGGACGCGTGCATCGGGAGGCCAGCGATTGGCCGAGAAAGACGCGCTTCAGTCGGCACGTCACTAAACAGATCGTCGATGGAACTCGCGCCGACTGTCGCCAGCATGGCGCTGCGATCCTGATCGCTCAAAGGCAAGTAACGCATTTTCAGGCAGGCTTTCTCATGTGGAAGCGAAGACGGACATAGTCAGCTATGTCAGTGCCGGCGCGGCGTGCCACAGCAGAGGCAAGCTCGTCGCGCTCGGCTTCGGGCACAGCCGCGGCGTCGAGCCAACCAACCCGGAACACGCGTACCCAGCCGGCAACGCCATGCTCCAGCGGTGTTGGCCGGTCGATCAATTCGGCATCGACGTCACGAAAACTTGCGGTCTCGTACACCGCGCCGAACTCCTCGGGCGTGGGATACCAGTTCGCTTGGGAATGTGGCGGCGTGTACCCGCGCACCACCAGTTCGGCGTCAAGAGCATCGCGCAACCGCTGCAGGTTCCCCGCTCCGCCAAACTCGCCTGCGAAACGCCCGCCAAGCTTGAGCGCGAACCAGATCGCCTGGGCGGCACGCTCCTTGGCGAGGATCCAGTGCAAAGTGGCATTGCTGAAGGCCGCGTCAAAGGCTTCGGCGAAGCGCAGGTCGGCCGCGTCCATCAGCCTGGCGTCGAGCCCCTTGGCCCTGGCCGCTCCGACCATGGACAGGCTGTTGTCGATGCCGACGACATCCGCCCCGCGCTCCTTGATCTGCAAGGTCAGCGTGCCATCCCCGCAACCCACATCGAGCACGGTTTCGCCCGGCTGGGGATCGAGCAGGTCCAGCGCCGCACCGCCAAACGCGGGCACGAACCCGCCGACACGCGCGTAATCGCGCGCATCCCACTGGCTGGTTGAGGCGAGCATCGTGTCCATGCCGAGGTTCAGAGAGTCCCCAGATAGTCGGCGTAGGCGGCTTCATCCATCAGGCCCTCGACCTCCAAAGGGTCGCTCAGCTGAAGCTTGAAGAACCATCCTTCCCCTTGCGGGTCGCGGTTGATCAGCGACGGGTCGTCGGCGATCCCGGCATTCACCTCAGTGACGGTGCCGCTGGCCGGCGCATAGACGTCGCTTGCTGCCTTGACCGACTCGACCACAGCCGCTTCCCCGCCCTTGGTCAGTTGCCGACCACTCTCTGGTGCTTCGGCATAAACGATGTCGCCAAGCGCTTCCTGCGCATGGTTGCTGATGCCGACCGTGGCGGTGTCGCCCTCCACGCGGATCCACTCATGTTCCTTGGTGAAATACAGGCTCATCGCGATCAAACTCCCTTGCGCTGGTATCGGTGCGGCACGAACGGCATGGCCACTACATTTGCTGCGAACAACTTGCCGCGTTGCTCCAAGGTCAGGCTCGTGCCCGGCTGGGTGAGGTGCGTTGCGACATAGCCCATGCCGATCGGCCGCTCGAGGCTGGGCGAAAAACCGCCGCTGGTGACGCGGCCAACCTCATTGCCCTCGCCATCGAGAATACGCCCGCCTTCGCGCACCGGCTGGCGGCCTTCGACCTCGAAACCGACCCGCTTCTGAACCGGGCCGCTGTCCAGCTCCCCGACGATCCGCGAGGCACCGGGAAAGCCACCGTCTCCGCGGCGGCGCTTCGACACGGCGAAGCTCAAGTCCGCCATCACCGGCGTCGTCGTCTCGTCCAGGTCATGGCCGTACAATGGCAGGCCAGCTTCCAGACGCAGCGAGTCGCGTGCTCCGAGTCCGATCGGCCGGACCAGCTCGCTTGCGACCAGGGCCTCAGCCACGGCCTCGACCGACACGGCAGCCACCGAAATCTCGAAGCCGTCCTCGCCGGTGTACCCCGAACGGCTGATCCAAACCGGCGTATTTGCGATGCGAAAAGCGCCGCCCTGCATGAAGGTCAACTCCGACACGCCTGGCGCGATCGGCTCCAGGGCCTCGGCCGCCCGTGGCCCCTGTAGCGCCAGCAAGGACTGCTCTTTCATATGATCAAGCGTGATCCCGGCAGGCAGGCGCCGCTCGAACTCGCGAATGTCGCCGTGCTTGGTGGCGCCGTTCACAACGAGGTAGAAATGGTCGCCGCGCCGGGTCGCCATCAGATCGTCGATGATACCGCCGCTCTCATTAAGGAGCAGGGAATAGCGAAGCCGGCCTTCCTTGAGGATCTTGAGATCACCCGGAAGGAGCGTTTCCAGAGCGCCTTCGACGTTGGGGCCATGAAAAATCAGCTGGCCCATGTGGCTTACGTCGAACAGGCCGGCGCTGTCGCGGGTCCAGCGATGCTCGGCGATAATGCCTTCATATCGGACCGGCATGACGTAGCCTGCGAACGGCACCATTCGGGCGCCGCGGCGGCGATGCCAGCCATCGAGCGGCAGGGTCGCCGGAGCGGCCACGTCGGCGTTGCTGAGTTGAAGTTCGTCGGCCATGCGTCAAGCTCCCGCGAGTTCGTGGCGAGGGCACCTTGTGGCGCCCTGTCATCCACCGAACCCCCGTCTGTCGCTTGAAACCTGAGAGCTTTCCCCGCCCGCCGATCAAACGACATGGCAGGTTACCCCTTCGGCGGCGAACCGACTCTAGTGAGCCGGTGCACGCTTTCCAGACTGTCCTCGCGCCCGCGGTCCGGGTGCCTGAGAGATTCCGGGGGCGGTTGCTCCTTCGGCGCCGACGCACCCGTTTGACCGGATCGCCGAACTCTCCCGCTTGGCGCTCCTTTGCCGGTGAAGGCTCAGGAAGACACACCAGTCCTTGGCGGTGACGCGCCCCTTAGTCAACGGGCCTTGAGGTCAGCCGCGCGACCAAGAAGTTCAGCGCGTCGCGTTGTAGCGCAACTGCTCCTGCGTAAGCTGAAATCCGATCAGATGCTCGAAGGAAGCGCGCGCAACGGCTTCGCGGGTTTTCGGGTTCGCCAGTGGATCAACTGCGGCATCAACGTCTCCCGCCTTGCGTGGGCGAGTGAGTTCCCGCTGAATGTCTGCCGGCAAAGCCGCGGCAGACCGGGCAATGCGGACGGTTGCGCCGCCCCGCGTGGCGCCGCGCGGGGCTCCAGCGGCGAAATCAATCGCTACCGCGCCAACTTGCTTGGCAACGATCGCGCTTCCGCCCTGAACGGCCGTGTTGAAGAAAGGCAACACGACCTGGCGAGCGGCGGTGCGGTCCCGCCGCGTTGCGACCACATCGAAGGTCACGGTCGATACGAGATTGGCTGCATCCTGGGTGCAGGTCGCGCGAACATTGGTGATCGTCGCAACCACGTCGATCGCCGCAGCCGTTGTGCTTCCCGCCGGATCGAAGGTCGTCAGGTCGCCGGTCGCCACGGGTATGGCCACCTGCGGACAACCGCTGCGCGTTACGTAGATCCCGCCATTGACGATCTCCTTGTCGCGCGAACACGCGCCCAGCAGCAGGGCCAAGGCAACAATGGGCAAAGCAGTCTTCACGTGGCGGCGATCCTTGTGCAAGCGGCCATTGGCCACTCGGCGCTCATAGGAAGCCCCTTCTAACAGGGCAAGCGATCGCTTACATCGCGCCTATGTCCTTGCTTCCTTCCGCGCTCGCCCCCTTGCCGCCGCTCCGCGTCTTGATCGCTGCTCCTCGCGGCTTTTGCGCCGGGGTCGATCGGGCAATCACCATCGTCGAGCTCGCGCTGCAACGTTATGGTGCCCCCGTCTATGTGCGCCACGAGATCGTCCACAACCGCTTCGTGGTCGATCGCCTACGCGACATGGGCGCCGTGTTTGTGGAAGAGCTTGACGAGGTACCAGACGGCGTGCCGGTCGTGTTCTCTGCCCATGGCGTGCCGAAGAGCGTGCCCGCAGAAGCAACAAGCCGTGGTCTTGAGTTCTTCGACGCGACCTGCCCGTTGGTCAGCAAGGTTCATCGGCAGGCCCAAAGGCTCATCGAAGCGGGACGGCACATCCTGTTCATCGGCCATGCCGGCCATCCGGAGGTGATCGGCACCTTTGGCCAGGTCCCAGCGGGATCAATGACGCTGATTGAGACCCTCGACGACGTCGCCAACGTCCAAGTTTCCGATCCCGGCAACCTTGCATTCTTGACGCAGACGACCTTGTCGGTGGATGACACGGCGGCGATGATCGAAGCGCTCCAGCAGCGCTTTCCGTTCATCCGCGCGCCCAAAGCGGAAGACATTTGCTACGCGACCTCCAATCGCCAGGCGGCGGTCAAGCAGATCGCCGCGCAGTGCGAAGCAATGCTGGTGATCGGCGCGCCGAACAGCAGCAACTCGCTTCGCCTTGTGGAAGTGGCGATGCGCTCCGGCGTGCCCGCGCGGCTGATCCAGCGAGCTAGCGAAATCGATTGGGATTGGCTTGGAACTCCGGGTACCCTCGGCCTGACTGCGGGCGCTTCGGCGCCGGAAGATCTGGTTGCCGAGGTGCTGGCTGCGCTGGCGACGCGCTTCGAGGTGACGTCGCAAGAAGCCGCGCACGTTGTCGAGGATCTCGTCTTCAAGCTTCCACGCGAACTGGTCGCCTGAAATCATGGTCGCTGAATTGCCGGTCGTTGAACTGTTCACCGATGGCGCTTGCCGCGGCAATCCGGGTCCGGGTGGCTGGGGCACGCTCATCCGCATGGGCGGTCACGAGAAGGAACTCTCGGGCGGCGAACCGGTAAGCACCAATAACCGCATGGAGTTGATGGCGGCGATCCGCGGGCTCGAAGCGCTGACTCGTCCTTGCCGCGTAACCCTGTTCACCGATTCGATGTACGTCCGCGACGGCATCACGAAGTGGGTTCACAATTGGCAGCGCAATGGCTGGCGCACGTCTGATAGAAAGCCGGTGAAGAATGCCGAGCTTTGGCAGGCGCTCGTTGCAGCCACGGCGACCCACAGGATCGAGTGGAAGTGGGTCAAAGGCCACAGCGGCCACCCCGAGAATGAGCGAGTGGACGTTCTCGCTTGCGCAGCCGCCGACGCGCTGAAGCGCTAAAGATCAGCGCTGCACCCGGTATAAGCCGGGATCGATCTTTCCCGAAGGCTCTCCGAGCACAAGACTGGCGGCAAGCAAGGAAGCCGCGGGTGCCGTCTGGATTCCCCAGCCGCCCTGCCCCGCGCACCAGAAGAAGCCAGGGCTGAGTGGGTCGAAGCCATAGACCGGCAAGCGCGATGGAGTGAAGCTGCGCAATCCCGCCCAGCGTCGCTCGACGGCCTCGATCGGCCAGTCCACGACACTCTCGAAGGCAGCAATTGCTCTGGCCACGTCGATCTCCTCCGGCGCGGCGTCACCTGCCGGGGAGGGACTTTCGTCGTGCGGGCTCAGCCACACCCGATTGTCCCCTTCCCCCTTAAAGTAGAAGCCGCCTTCCGCATCGATCACCAGCGGCAGTTGGCGAAGGCCGGTCCGGCCGATCCGCAACTGCAACATCGTGCGACGCATGGGTTGCAACCCTAGCGGCGGAACGCCGCAGCGCTCGGCCACGATATCCGCCCAGGCGCCCGCGGCATTGATCAGCACCCGCGTCTCGACCGTCTCGTCCGCGAAGCACACGCGCCAGGATCCGTTTACGCGTTCGGCGTGATCGAGCGGCGTCGAAACCTTGAGCGTGCCGCCACTCCGGCGGAAGTCCGTCAAATAGCGTTGGTGGACTGCGGCCACGTCGATGTCGGCGCAACTTGGGTCATACCACCCCATTTGCCATGAAGTCTTTATACCGGGCACCACCTCCACAAGCCCGGCTCTGTCCACAAGATTTTCACCCGCGTCCGGCAAAGCGCTAGCCCTCTTGGCAATTGTGAGGGCCCCGCGTGGTTTCAGTTCGCCATTGGCATTGAGTTCGTCGCGGCTCGCCAGCGTGAGCGGCATGACGCCGGGTCCACCATAAGGTCCAAGCCAGAACGCCGCCGAACGCCCGGTGGCATGCATGGCAGGGTGCGACTCGGCCTCGATCAGCAATGAGCGCCCATTCTCGCCGATGCGGGCGGCGAGCGATGCTCCGGCGATCCCGCCGCCAACAATCAGAAAATCATATTTATTCATGGGGCCGCCGCATGGTTACGGTTTGATAAGCCGTGCCGTCTAGACAGCATGCCATGTTGCATGAGCCCTTCACTACGGCACTTCTGATCGGTCTTGGGATAACCTTGATCGTGGCCGCCGTGATCGACGCCCGAACGTTCATTATCTCGAACCGGCTCAACGCCGGAATCGCACTTGGTGCGCCATTGTTCTGGTGGGCGTCGGGAACGGCCTTGTGGCCCGGCGCTGCGGTGCAACTGGGCGTGGCGTTAGCCGTCCTTGCAGTCCTCGCCGGAGCATTCTCGATCGGCATGATGGGCGGCGGTGACGTCAAGCTCGCAGCTGCTCTCGCACTCTGGTTTCCGCCCGGCTCGACGGTCCACTTCCTGTTGTGGATGTCGATCGCCGGCGGCCTTCTCACCTTTGGGTTGATGGTTGCGCACCGCGTACGCCAGCGGCCCGGTCGTCCCGGGATCCCCTACGGCGTCGCCATAGCAATCGGCGCTTGGATGATACTCGGCCAACGGTTTCTTAACCAATTTGCCTGATGTCTGTGTGGACTGAGGGGACCCTCTCTGGGGAGGCGAAAGCGCCATGGACGTGAAGAAAATTGCTCTGCTCATTGGAGCGCTCCTGATTGCGGTGGTTACCGCGGTCACGGCACGAAACTTTTTTATTGGTTCCGGCTCGCCTCAGGCGGCGGCCGCGGCCGTGCCGCTAGGTCCCAAGATCTTGGTGGCCCGTAAGGCGCTGCCCGTGGGCACCATCATCGACCAGGAAAGCCTTGGCTACCAAGCCTGGCCGAAGGAGCTCATGCAGGGCGCCTACTACACCGAAGGTGCCCCGGACGCTGACATGGCCCGCCTGCTTGGGACGGTTGTTCGCAATCCCGTAACTGCAGGCCAGCCGCTGACCCGCGGGTCGCTGGTTGGTCCGCAGGATCGCGGCTTTCTTGCCGCTGCACTCGGGCCGGGCATGCGCGCGGTCACTGTTCCGGTGACGCAGACCAGCGGCGGTGCCGGCTTCATCTTCCCGGGTGACCGAGTTGACGTGGTTCTGACGCAGGACGTGGCAGGCGGCGGCGATGGTCCTCCCTTGAAGGTGTCTGAGACGATCGTCCGCAACATGCGGGTGCTTGCCACCGATCAGCGCACCGACAGCAAGGACAAGGACGGCAAGATCGCCGTCGTGGTCTCGGCCAACGTAACGCTAGAGGCCACCCCTCGGATCGCCGAGAAGATCGCCGTGGCACAGTCCATGGGACCGCTCGCACTGTCGCTGCGCTCCATTGCAGACAGCACCGCGGAGCTGGAGCGTGCCGTGGCATCGGGCCAAGTGCAGCTGCCCAAGGGCACTAATCCCGTCGAAGAGCGCAAGATGCTCCTCGCGATCGCGAACCAGCCGATCGACACGGGCACCACCTACACCACTGGCGGCGACGTTTCGCGGTTTCAGCGGCGCACGGTCCCAAGCAAGGCGAGCACGGCCTCAGACCGCAGCAGCAAAGACATCGAAACCCTTGCTGGTGCGTCACGTGATCTGCGCGCGGCTTCGCAGGGAGGCTTCGGTGCCAGTCGCGGCTCGGCCTTTCCTGGCGCAAGCGCACCTGCCTCCGATCGACCATCCGGCCCGACCGTTCGCGTCAGCCGTGGCAACTCTGTCAGCTACGTTCCTGTGGGGGCTCGTTAAAATGATCGTTCGTAAAAGTCGCAATCCGCGCAACACGGGCACTGCCCTGTTCGCCTTGGCCTTGGCGCTTGGCACCGCGGGCGCCGCTTCCCCGGCCCTTGCTCAGCCGGCCGCCGCGCGGCCGAGTGAGACGCTAAACCTGAGCCAGGGCACTGGATCGCTTGTACGGCTGCAAATTCCGATGTCGGATCTTTTCGTGGCCAATGACGCGATCGCTGATGTGCAAGTGCGCTCCTCAAGCCAGCTTTACATCTTCGGCAAGACCAAGGGCGAGACTACGGTCTACGCCACCGACAAGACCGGCCGGGTGGTTTATGCTGCAAATGTCCGGGTCGGCACAAACGTTGGTTCGGTCGATGAGATGCTGCGCATGGCCATGCCGGAAGCGCAGATCCAGGCGACGCCGATGAACAATCTGGTGCTTCTCACCGGCACGGTGGCTTCGCCCGAAGATGGAGCCGAGGCTTCACGCCTAGTCCAAGCCTATGTTGGCGAGGGCACCCAGGTGGTCAGCCGCCTGCGCTCCGCCGTGCCGCTTCAGGTCATGCTCAAAGTGCGCATCGCCGAGGTCAACCGCAGCCTGGTCAAGTCGATCGGCGTGAACCTTCTGACCACTGATTCTACTGGCGGCTTCAAAGGTGGCATCCTTCAAGGGGGAGGCATCTATCTGCCCCCGCCCGGCGGCGACGGTAAGGGAGCAGGAAGCGTCATTCGCTCCGCGCTTGGCTCGACACTGTCGGCAAGCGGAAGCATCTTCGGCCTTGATGTGCTTGGCACGCTCGACCTCGCCGAAAACGATGGCCTAGTGACTACTCTTGCTCAGCCAACACTGACCGCATTGTCCGGCGAGACAGCAAGCTTTCTCGCCGGTGGTGAATTCCCGATCCCGGTGTCGCAAGGCCAAGGCGCGGTAACCGTCGAGTATAAGCAGTATGGTGTCGGCTTGGCCTTCACCCCGGTTGTACTTGCCGACGGCCGTATCTCCATGCGGGTTCGCCCGGAAGTGAGCGAACTCAGCAACGAAGGCTCCATCCGGCTGAACGGGTACAATGTTCCTGCTGTCACGACCCGCCGGGCCGAAACGACGGTCGAACTCGGCTCCGGGCAAAGCTTCATGCTTGCTGGGCTGCTCCGCAACGTCACGACCAACGACGTCAATAAGGCACCATTCCTGGGCGATCTCCCGATCCTGGGCGCATTGTTCAAGTCGACTAGTTTCCGCCGCTCCGAGACTGAGCTGGTGATCATAGTCACGCCTTATCTGGTACGGCCGACGTCCGGTCAGCTGGCCACGCCCGTTGACGGGTATCGCGCACCGAACGACGCCGGACGGGTATTCGCCGGGCAGCTCTACAATGGGGTGAACGGGTCTCCCGTCGTAGCCCGCGCCGTGCCCGCTCCAGGCATGAGCGTTCCGCTGGGTGCTGGCGGCGCTGCTTCGGCTTCAGCTCCTGCTCCCGCCGCCGCTCCTGGCTTCAAGCTGTGAAAGGCCCGATCGTGAAAAAGGGAACAATCATGTCCTCACCGCTTGCCGCCTTCACGGCTGTACTTTTGGCCACCACCCTGTCCGGCTGCGGCATCAATCCTTCGGTTGATCGTCCCGCTCAGGGGGTTGCGCCGGTCAACGTGCCAGTCGTGGAGCGGCAAGATTTCGCCTTCGACGTGGCGGCTCCAGACGGCATGCTTGCCGCTGGGGAAGCTAGCCGTCTCGATGCGTGGTTTCGTGGTCTTGGCGTCGGCTATGGCGACGCGGTCTCGGTCGATGGCGGTGCTTACGCTCCTGCAGTGCGCGGCGACATCGGTCAGCTTGCGGGTCGATACGGCCTCTTGATCAGCGATGCAGCGCCGGTGACTCCTGGTGCAATCGCATCGGGTTCAGTCCGCGTGGTTGTCAGCCGCACTCGCGCCAGCGTCCCCGGCTGTCCCAATTGGGGCCATGGCGGCGGACGCGAAAATTCTCAGAATGAAACGCTGCCTGGCTTTGGTTGCGCAGTGAACGGCAATTTGGCGTCCATGATCGCCAACCCCAACGACCTCGTTTTCGGTCGTGAAGGCAGCGGCGTGGTCGACAATGTGACCAGCAGCAAGGCCGTCAATGCATACCGTGCCGCACGCCCGACTGGCGAAGGCGGTCTCAAGGAAATCAGCACGAAGGGTGGCAACTAATGAACGCGCCGTTTAACGCCCGCGCCGGGCTTCGCGATCCTTTCACCGCCTTTGTGTGCGATGACGCCACCGCAGACATGCTTCGTCCCGTGGCAGTGGAGCATGGCTGGTCACCGGAAAAGGTCAACAAAGGCGGTCTGCGCAACGCAGTCCAGTCCTTGTCGGTGTCGGCATCGCCGAACATCCTCTTCGTTGATCTCACGGAATCGGGGGATCCGCTCAACGACATCAACGCACTCGCGGAAGTCTGCGAGCCTGGCACCATCGTCATCGCGGCAGGGCAGGTCAACGACGTCCGGCTCTATCGCGACCTGGTGGCGAGCGGGATCCACGACTATCTGCTGAAGCCATTCAGCGTCGACCAGCTTCGCGATACCTTCGCCAATGCGCAGTCGATCCTGTCGGGCCCCCGCGGCGAGACGCAGGTCGAAAAGCCGCACGTCATGGCCACCGTTGTCGGTGTGCGCGGCGGCGTAGGCGCATCGACGCTCGCGACGTCTTTGGCTTGGATGCTTGGGGCCAAGGCTTTGCGCACGACCGCATTGCTCGACCTCGACATCCACTTCGGTACCGGTGCGCTCGCCCTTGACCTGGAACCAGGCCGCGGGTTGACCGACGCGATCGAAAATCCAAGTCGCATCGATGGCTTGTTCATCGAACGCGCCATGGTTCGAGCCAATGAGCGACTTAGCGTACTGTCGGCCGAGGCGCCGATCACAACCCCGCTGCTGACCGACGGCACCGCTTTCTTCCAACTGCAGGAAGAGATGCGCAACGCCTTTGAATCAACGGTGCTTGATCTGCCGCGCCACATGCTCATCCAGTTTCCGCACCTTGTTCACGATGCGCACGTCGCGGTCGTGGTGTGCGAACTAACCCTGGCGGCAACACGCGACACCATTCGTATCCTCGCCTGGCTCAAGAGCAATGCTCCGCAGACCAAGGTCATCGTTGCTGCCAATCGCGTGCCCTCGGGCGGCGCGCTGGAGATCAGCCGCAAGGACTTCGAACAATCGATCGAACGTTCGATCGACCTAGTCTTCGCGGAAGATGGCAAGTTATCAGCTCAGGCGGCCAAGCTCGGCAAGCCAATTGCCGAGATTGTGTCTGGAAAGAGTGCAATCCCTTATACTCAGCTCTGCAACATGGTGCTGAGCCATGCCACTGAGGACGGTGCTTCCGCCGACAACAAGAGCCCCTCGGCGACCTCGGGATCCCTGGTGAACAGTCTCAAGCAGATGCTGTCCAAGCCTAAGAAGGCGTCCGCGTGATGGCTCGGGCAGGGAGTGCACTGGCGCATTGCCTGCCCGATTTCGTACGGAAACCTCAAACCTTCAGCTCGCAAGGACGCCCTCCATGTCGATGATCATCATGATTTTGCTGGCGCTTGGGGCAGCTGGCGCCTTGTACATGCTGGTGTCCGCTTTCGGTGGGCCAAGCGCGTCGAAGTCGCTTAAGCGGCGGATCGAACTGGTCAAGGAACGACATGCGGACGGCGTACTTGCCGCCAGCGCCAATGCGCAGATCCGCAAGTTGTTCGCGAAGCGCGGCAGGGCCGACAGTCTCGCCTCGACCTTGATGCCGAAGCCGGCGCTGCTGCGACTGCGCTTGGAGCAGACTGGCAAGGCCTGGACTCTCGTACAATATTCGATGGTCACGCTCGGCTTGCTGTTTGTACTTGCATCCCTGGTGCTCCTGAAAGGCGGCCCCTGGTACTTCGCCCTTGCGCTTGGAATGCTAGTCGGGCTCGGCCTGCCCCACATGCTCGTGAGCAAGTTCATCAAGAAGCGCGTGGGCAAGTTCACAACCAACTTCCCCGACGCGCTTGACCTCATGGTCCGCGGTCTTCGCTCCGGCTTGCCGATTACGGAAACCCTAGGAATAGTTGCAGCCGAGATCGGCGGCCCCGTTGGGATCGAATTCCGAGCTGTGTCTGACAAGATGAAGATCGGGCGGACGATGGAGCAAGCGCTCCAGGAGACCGCCGACCGGCTAGCGACCGCCGAGTTCCAGTTCTTCGTGATCACCTTGGCTATTCAGCGCGAGACCGGCGGTAATCTTGCCGAGACATTGAGCAACTTGTCCGATGTTCTCCGCAAGCGCGCCCAGATGAAGCTCAAGATCCGCGCGATGAGCTCGGAGTCCAAGGCTTCGGCTTGGATCGTTGGCGCATTGCCTCCGGTCGTGTTCGTGCTCGTGACCTTCATGAACCCCGCTTACATGGGCAACTTCTTTGTGGACCCTCGACTTATTGTGGCGGGTCTCGGCGGAGCTACGTGGATGGGCATAGGCATCTTCATCATGTCGAAGATGGTTAGCTTCGAGATCTAGGGAATTCACGCAATGGCACCCACCGGCCCCACCCTCCTCGGCTTCGACGTGCTGTGGATCGCGACTATCCTGTCTGGCATCGCGACCATGGCGGTGCTCACGGCTATCTATGCTGCGACCACCGTTCGCGATCCCATGGCTCGCCGCGTCAAGGCGCTCAACGAACGGCGCGAGCAGCTGAAAGCCGGCATCGTTGCGTCCACCAACAAGCGCCGGACGCTGACAAACAAGAATCTTTCCGCCGACAAGGTGAGAGGAATCCTGTCCAGCCTTAAGATGCTTCAGGACGACCAGATCAAGAAAACGCAGCTCAAGTTGATGCAGGCTGGCATTCGCGCCAAGGACCTGGCGTTTTTCATCATTTTCGCGCGCTTTGTTCTTCCTCTGCTGCTCGGCATTGGCGTCATCACGCTGGTCTATGTGGTGGATGCCTTTCCGCTTTGGGGTCCAATCAAGAAATACGGGCTAGTCGCGGGCACACTGATACTTTCCTACAAAGCTCCGGACCTGTGGCTCAACAACAAGGTCAAGAAGCGCACGCATGCGATCCGCAAAGGTCTGCCTGACGCGCTCGACTTGCTGGTCATCTGCGCGGAAGCTGGACTCACCGTTGACGCCGCGTTCAGCCGAGTAGCTCGCGAACTTGGCAAGGCCTATCCCGAGCTTGGCGACGAATTCGGCCTGACCTCGATCGAACTCGGCTTCCTTAACGAACGCCGCCAGGCCTTCGAGAACCTCGCTTTCCGCGTGGACCTGGAGGCGGTTCGCGGGGTCGTCACGACTATGATCCAGACTGAGAAGTACGGCACCCCACTAGCGAGCGCACTGCGTGTCCTGTCGGCCGAGTTCCGCAACGAGCGCATGATGCGGGCGGAGGAAAAGGCCGCGCGATTGCCCGCCATCATGACCATTCCGCTGATCTTGTTCATTCTTCCGACCCTGTTCATCGTCATCTTGGGGCCAGCCGCCTGTTCCATCAGTGACAGCTTCATCGGCGGCGGCAGCAAGTAATCGGCTGATTGAGCACCGCCCGGCGTCCCCGTGGACGCCGGGCGGTGGAACTCCCCGCCCCGTCTCGCGTCTGTGTCTCCAAGACCGAAGTGTTTCAGGGGTGCAAAGCAGATGACGACTTTTACGACCGATCAATGGATGATCCTCGCCCTGGTATTCGTGCTGGGTCTGCTGATCGGCATGTGGTTGACCTCCGGTGGCCGCCGCAAGTGGAAGGCCCGCCACGCTGAGGAAGTCGATCGGCGCCGCGCGCTTGAGAAGACCCACGAGGAGCGCGAGGCTCATTGGACGGCGCGCGAGAAAGACTTGCGTGAGCAGGAAAGCCTGCGCGCGAGCGCCGAGCGGGACCGTCCCGTGGAGGTCATCCGCGAACGTTCGGTGGAATCCGACTATCGCGACTCAACCTATCGTGACGAGCGGCTGATCGATCCACGAGATCGTCCGCTGGACCCGCGCGACCGTCGCTGAGCCTCTCGTCCCCTTCGGTTTGCCGAGGAGGAGGACGAGACTCTATCCTTCGATCTTCGAGAAGTCCGCGACGCCAAGCACCGCATCGCGGAACCTAGCGAGCAAAGATAAGCGCCGCGATCGGACACCCGCGTCTTCCGCATTGACCGTAACGGCGTCGAAGAAGGCGTCGATCGGCTCCCGTAGCGACGCCAGCGCTGCCATGGCGCCTCGAAAGTCCTCTCGCTCGATAGCGGCACCCGCATTTGGGCCGGCGACATCCAGTGCCTCTGCAAGAGAGGCTTCTTCGGCGGGAACATCCGAGATGCTGGTAAGATGCGGATCCCACTCCTCCTTCTTGAGGATGTTCGCCGCCCGCTTGTAACCCGCGAGCAGGTTGGCGCCGTCAGCAGTTTCCACAAAGCCCTGCAAGGCATTCACGCGGGCAAGAAGGCGCACCAAATCGTCCTCGCCGCCTAGCGCGAACACGGCATCGACGAGGTCGTGCCGGACGCCGGCCTCACGCTGCTGCACTTTGAGACGGTCGGCGAAGAACGCCATTAATTCCTTCCCACCTCCCGAGCCCGACGCTTGCGCTAGCGCCGAACCGAGCGGAAGACGAAGCGCATTGTCCACAATCAGCGAGATGATACCGAGAGCTGAACGGCGAAGCGCAAACGGGTCCTTGGACCCGCTGGGCGGCATACCGGCTCCGAAGAAAGCGGAAATACTATCCAGCTTGTCCGCCAAAGCTACCGCCACCGTCACCGGTGCACTCGGAACGGCATCGCCCTGCCCGACCGGCTTGTAGTGATCCCGAACCGCTTCCCACAGCGCTCGAGGTTCGCCCTGGCGCTCGGCGATGTAGCCGCCGATGACGCCCTGCAACTCCGGGAACTCGCCGACCATGCCGGTCACCAGATCGGCCTTGGCGAGCCTTGCTGCGCGCTCCGCCTGATCAGCCAATGTGTCCCGTTCGCCCTCCCCGGTTGGAACCGGGATGGCGCCCTCCTCCACCAACCACCGCGCGAGCTTGGCCACGCGCTCGACCTTGTCGGCCACGCTGCCAAGCTTCACGTGGAACATGATCCTATCAAGCTTGGCTGCCTGTTCCTCCATCGGGACCTTTAGGTCACCCTCCCAGAAGAAGCGCGCATCGCTGAGCCGGGCCGCCAGCACGCGGCGGTTGCCGTCGACGATCTTCGCTCCTCCGTCCGCCGGGACGATGTTGGCGGTGCACACGAACGCGGGGGCAAGCGCACCGTCGGTGTCGGTGCAGGCAAAGTACTTCTGGTTGGTGCGCATGGTGAGCACGATGACTTCGCGCGGAACGTCGAGGAACTCCGGGTCGAAGTGGCCGAGCAGCGGCACCGGCCATTCGGTCAGACCCGCATTCTCTGCGACGAGACCTTCATCCTCCACCAGGACGAGCCCTGCTTGCGCGGCCAAGGCGCGAGCGCCGTCGCGGATCACCGCCGCGCGCTCGTCCGGGTCGACCAACACGTGGCAGGCACGCAGCTTCTCCACATAGTCGTGCGCGCCTCCGAAGGTGATCGGGCCGGGGTGGTGGAAGCGATGCCCGACACTTGCGGCGCTCGCCGCGATGCCGGCGATCTCCAGTGGCACGATGGTCTCGCCGAGCAGGGCGACGATCCCGTGCAACGGTCGCACCCAGCGAAGAGCGTCTTCCCCAGCCGAAGCGGCGCCCCAGCGCATCGCCTTGGCCCAAGGGAAGCCGCGAACGATGCGCTCGATGATCGGCCCGAGCACGCCCTCCGTCGCCGCTCCCGGCCGATCGATCTGCGCGAACAGCACGCCGTCGCGTTCGACCAGAACCTCGCGGGTCAGCCCGGTCTTGCGCAGAAATCCTTCGAGCGCCTGTGGCGGTGCCGACGCGCGCGGACCCTTGATCTCTTCCGACTGCGCGGCCGTCTGCAGCGGCAGGCCGCGCGCAATCAGGGCAAGCCGGCGCGGAGTGGCGAAGGTCTCAATCGCCTCCGCGGCCAGCCCGGCCTTGTCCAGTTCCTCCACGAACATGCGCGCCAGATCGTTGCGGGCACGCGCCTGCATCCGAGCCGGGATTTCCTCCGACAGCAGTTCCAGGAGGAAGTCGGCAGTTGCGACGCTCATGCGGCCGCTCCGCGATACTCTAGCCAAGCACCGCAGGCCGCTTTGGCCAGATCGCGAACCCGGCCGATGTAGGCCTGCCGCTCGGCCACTGAGATCACTCCGCGCGCCTGCAGCGTGTTGAAAATGTGGCTGGCCTTGATCGCCTGCTCATAGGCGGGGATCGGCAGTTTCGCGTCCAGACAGTTCTGCGCTTCGGCGGCTGCCATGCGAAAGCCCTCGAACAAGGCGGCTGTGTCAGCGACTTCAAAGTGCCAGGCACTCATCTGCTTTTCATTGTCCAGGAACACGTCGCCGTAGGTGACGCCTTCATTGTTGAAGCGCAGGTCGTAGATGTTGTCGACGCCCTGGATGTACATCGCCAGTCGCTCCAAGCCGTAGGTGAGCTCGCCCGCAACCGGCCGGCAGTCGAAGCCGCCGACCTGCTGGAAGTAAGTGAACTGGGTCACCTCCATGCCGTCGCACCACACTTCCCAGCCAAGCCCCCACGCGCCCAGCGTTGGGCTTTCCCAATCGTCCTCGACGAAGCGGATGTCGTGGGTCGCCGTGTCGATGCCGATCTCGGCCAGGCTGCCGAGGTAAAGCGCCTGCAAATCGGGTGGGCTTGGCTTCAGCATCACTTGATATTGGTAATAAGCGCCAAGCCGGTTGGGGTTCTCGCCGTAGCGCCCGTCGGTCGGCCGCCGGCACGGCTGCACATAGGCGCACTTCCACGGGTCGGGCCCAAGGGCGCGAAGCACCGTCGCCGGGTGAAAGGTCCCCGCTCCCATCTCCATGTCGTAAGGCTGCAGGATCAAGCAGCCGCGCTCCGACCAGTAACGGTGAAGGGTGAGGATCAGGTCCTGGAAGCTCAAGGGGCCGGCCAATGGGTAACTCACTGCAAGGGATGGTTCAGGCGTGCAGGGGCTTTGGCAGGGGCCATTAAGCACGGCAAGTGGACCGGCGGCCCGTGGCTTCCTACATGAAGGTCAATAACTTGAATATGGAGCGACCATGATCCTCACTTGGCTGAAGCGCGGCGTCACCGCATTGTCGATCGTCGCCACGGCCGCTTTCCCGACGCTGGCGACCGCCCGGACCGCGGCGCCCGCCGCGCGACCGGCCTTGTGGCAGGTGACGGATAAGGACACCCGCATCTATCTGTTCGGGACGATTCATCTGCTGCCCACCAATTACGCGTGGCAGAGTGCCAAGCTCGATAAAGCGGTGAAGCAAAGCCAGCAGCTTTATGTCGAGACATTGCTCGACGAGAAGAACCCGGCGGCGTTGTTCGGCGTTCTCCAGCGTCTCGGCATGAGCCCCAATTTGCCGCCGCTTTCCGCCCGCGTGCCGCCTGCCAAGCGCGCCGCCTTGGATTTGGCGGTAAAGGGATCGGGGGTGCCGATCGCAGCCTTCAACCGGATGGAAACCTGGGCCGCGGCGTTCTTGCTCATCGGAACGCAATTCAAGGGCATGGGACTGCAGAGCAATGAAGGCGTCGAAAGCGTACTTCGCCGGTCCTTCTCGGCCGCTGGAAAGCCGATTGGCCAGCTTGAGACCAATGCCGAGCAGCTGGGCTTCTTTGACGCACTCCCCGAAGCGGCGCAACGGACGCTCCTGGAAGGCGCGCTGGATCAGCCGGATGCGGTGCGCGGGCAGTTCACCGAGATGCTGGCCGCGTGGGCACGAGGAGACGTCCAGGCGATCGCGCGTACCTTCAATGGGGAAATGGAGAGCTCGCCCGCGCTGATGGATGCGCTGATCGCCCGGCGCAACGCCAATTGGGCGCGCTGGATTGCGCAGCGCATGCAGCAGCCAGGCACCCTACTGGTGGCCGTGGGTGCGGGGCATTTGGCTGGCGACAAATCGGTGCAGACGATGCTTCAGCGGGGCGGCTTCAAGGTGAAGCGTTTGCAGTGAGGCGGGGCCCGGCGTTGCGATTATCGCAAGGTTAGGCTACGCGCCCGGTCGCTCCTCATGGTCATCCCTGGAGGCGTGGGGCGCATTGGAACTCTATAAGCAAGGAATTCAACCATGAGCGAACAGCTGACGCTGGCCGCGGAAACGCGCGATCGGGCTGGCAAGGGAGCCTCCCGTGCACTGCGTCGCGACGGGCGCGTGCCCGCCGTGATCTACGGTGCCAATCTGGAGCCGGTGAGCATCCACTTGGAAGAGAAGTACCTCACCAAGCTGCTTTCGACCGGTCACTTCATGAACAGCGTGTTCATGATCGACGTCGCCGGCAAAGCGACCCGCACTCTGCCAAAGGACGTGCAATTCCATCCCGTGAGCAGCCGTCCGATTCACGTCGACTTCCTGCGCATTGGTGAGCACAGCAAGGTCACCGTTTCGGTCCCCGTGCGCTTCACCGACGAAGAAGAATCTCCGGGCATCACCCGCGGCGGCGTGGTCAACATCGTTCGCCACGACCTTGAGCTGATCTGCGACGCGGCCGAGATTCCGGACGAGATCGTGATCAGCCTGAAGAACTTCGATGTCGGCGACAGCATCCACATCTCGGCCGTGCAACTGCCGGCCGGCGTGGAGAGCGCGATCACCGACCGCGATTACACCATCGCCACGCTGGTTGCTCCGTCCGCCCTCCGTTCGGAAGCCGGTGACGCAGAATCCGACCCTGCCGGAGCTTCGGAAGACGGCGCGGCCATCTAACGGTCCTCCCTCCGTCGGAGGGGTGACAACAATCAAGGGGTGAGTGCCGTGCGTTCAATGAGCGAACTGCCTCACCCCTTTTGCGTTCGCTAAGGGTCCAGGCGCGGTGCAGATCTGGGCCGGTCTCGGCAATCCAGGCGCGGCTTACGCGCTCCATCGGCACAATGTCGGCTTCATGGCGCTGGATGCCATCGCCGAAGTGCACGGCTTTGCGCCTTGGTCGAAAAAGTTTCGCGCTTTTGTCGCCGACGGCCGCATCGGACGCGAACGCATTTTGCTGCTCAAGCCCCAGACATTCATGAACGACAGTGGCGACAGCGTCCAACAGGCGCTTCACTTCTTTAAGGCGGAGGTGTCCGCGCTGACCGCCTTCCATGACGAGCTCGACCTTGCTCCCATGAAGGTCAAGGTGCGCACCGGCGGCGGACTAGCCGGGCACAATGGCCTGCGCTCCATCGACGCCGCTCTGGGCCCCGACTTCCGCCGCGTGCGCATCGGCATCGGTCATCCAGGCCACAAGGACCGCGTCACCGGCTATGTGCTTGGCAATTACGCCAAGAGCGAGATGGAGGTCTTGTCGGACCTGCTTGGCGCCCTTGCCGGGGAAGCACAGTGGCTGGCCGACGGCCAGGACGCCCGCTTCATGAGCGAGGTGGCCCGCCGCCTCCACGACGATTAGGAATCCGGCATGAGCCTGCGCGACCTGTTCGTAACCCGCTTGTACGAGGCCGATCTCGGCTCCGCTCTCGACTTGGCAGAGATTGCGCACTCGATCCGCAGCCTCGCTCAGGACGACCGCGCCGGCCAGGGCTGGTGCCGGGACCATGGCTATAAGGGATACACCAGCTACGCCTCACTCAACGATCTTCCGCGGCGCGACCCGGTCATGGCCGACGTGGCCAAGGTGCTGGTCAAGCACGCCGCTGCCTTCGCTTGCGATCTTGCCTGGGACCTGCCGCGAAAGCCCCGTTTGGACAGCTTGTGGGTCAATCTGCTGAAGGGCAGCGGCGCCCATTCGGCGCACATCCATCCGCACAGCATTGTGTCGGGCACGCTCTATGTCGAAGTGCCGCCCGGCGCCGGAGCGATCCGGTTCGAGGATCCGCGCCTGCCGATGATGATGGCGGCCCCGGTGCGCCTGCCGGAAGCACCCGAGCCGTTGCGCACCTTTGTCACGGTCGAGCCATGTGCCGGACAGTTGCTGCTGTGGGAAAGCTGGCTTCGGCACGAGGTGCGTCCGGGCACAGCCAAGGCCGAACGGCTCAGCATCAGTTTCAATTTCGCCTGAGCATCGGCCCCCGCCCCCGCCCGTGCGCGGTTGCGCCATCTCGTCCGCACCGGGTAAGGCGGCGCCACACTCCACCCCAGACAAGAATGGTTCTAGCGCATGGGCTTCCGCTGCGGCATCGTCGGCCTGCCGAACGTCGGCAAATCGACCCTCTTCAACGCGCTGACCGAGACGCAGGCGGCGCAGGCGGCGAACTATCCATTCTGCACGATCGAACCGAACGTCGGTCAGGTCGCCGTGCCTGATGCGCGGCTGGACAAGCTCGCCGCCATTGCGGGCTCAGCCAAGATCATTCCGACGCAGTTGGGCTTCGTCGACATCGCCGGATTGGTGAAAGGCGCCAGCCAGGGCGAGGGTTTGGGCAACCAGTTCCTCGGCAACATCCGCGAAGTGGATGCAATCGTGCACGTGCTGCGATGCTTCGAAGATGACGACATCCAGCACGTCGCCAACAAGGTCGATCCGCTCTCCGATGCCGAGGTCGTGGAAACCGAATTGCTGCTGTCCGACCTCGAGAGCCTCGAGAAACGCGTGCCCAATCTGCTCAAGAAGGGACAGCAGGGCGACAAGGAAGCCAAGATCGGCGCCGCCGTGCTCGGACAGGCGCTGGAATTGCTGCGTGAAGGCAAGCCGGCGCGGCTGACGCAGCCGAAGGACGAGGAAGAAGCCCGAGTCTTCGCCCAGGCACAACTCATCACGGCCAAGCCGGTGCTCTACGTCTGCAACGTCAATGAGGAAGATGCGGCGCAGGGCAATGCGATGTCCGCGCAGGTGTTCGCCAAGGCGCAGGCCGAGGGAGCGAACGCCGTTGTGGTGTCAGCCGCTATCGAGTCCGAACTGGTCGGAATGGCTGCTGACGAGCGCTTGGAGTTCCTCGGCGAGCTAGGCCTTAAGGAGACCGGTCTCGCTCGTGTGATCCGCTCCGGCTACGACCTGCTCCACCTGATCACCTTCTTCACCGTCGGCCCGAAGGAAGCACGAGCCTGGACTGTTGAACGCGGGTCCAAGGCTCCCCAGGGAGCTGGTGCGATCCACTCGGATTTCGAACGCGGGTTCATTCGGGCCGAGACCATCGCATTCGACGACTATATCGCGCTGAATGGCGAAGCAGGCGCCCGCGACGCCGGCAAGCTTCGCCAGGAGGGCAAGGAGTATGTCCTTCAGGACGGGGACGTGCTCCACTTCAAGTTTAACGTCTAACGGCCGGGAGCCTGCGCGATGATCTACTGGGAAGACCTCGAGATCGGGGTGGAGCAGTTTTACGGCTCGGCCGAGGTCACGCGCGAGGAGGTGCTGGCCTTCGCGGAGCGCTATGATCCGCAGCCATTTCACCTGAGCGACGAGGAAGCGGCCAAAACTCACTTCGGCCGCATTGCCGCGAGCGGCTGGCATAGTTGCGGATGGTGATGGGCGTGATCGTGGCGCACATGAAGGATCGTCCCCAGGCCGGCCTTGGCTCGCCCGGAGTTGATGAACTGCGATGGCTGAAGCCGGTCTACCCAGGTGACACGATCCACGTACGCGGAACGGTGATCGAGAAGACGCCGTCGCGATCGAAGCCGGAGATCGGCAGCTTCCGCACCGCGACGGTGGTCACCAATCAGGATGGGGTGGAAGTGCTCCGGTTCACCAGCATCGTGCTGATGCGGCGCCGGCCTAATTAAAAGCTGAGTATTCTGGGCGAACACTCGAACTAGTCATTCCTATTACAAAACCTCGAACCCGCACCTTCCCATAAGAAGGTGCGGGTTTTGTCGTTAGCCGGCGATGCCGCGCTCGTCCTTTTGCTGCTGCATGCGCTCTTGGAACGCGGGCTCGAGCGGCCCGCGAACGGACACCTCGCGCTTAGCCGTCGCCCAGATGTTGCGATAGGCCAGATACGCCAGGATCGTTGCGATCAGCAGGAAGATCATCACTGCGATACCGGCGCGGTGGCGGTTCTCAAGCTTGGGCTCCGCCGTCCAGACAAGGAATGCGCTGACATCGCGAGACATCTGGTCGACCGTTGCCTTGGTGCCATCAGCATAGGTCACCTGACCATCGCTGACGATCGGCGGCGGCATGGCGATGTTCAAATTGGCGAAGTAGCGATTGTAATGCAGGCCCGGTGGCGTCTTCACCTCCGGGAACTCCTTCAGCAGGGCTGCCGGCTGTGCCGAGTAACCGGTCAGCAACGAGTAGACGTAGTTGGACCCATTCTCCCGTGCCTTGGTAATCAGCGACAGGTCGGGCGGCAACGCGTTGTTGTTTGCGGCCCGGGCCGCGGTCTCGTTGGGGTACGGGCTCGGGAAACGATCCGAAACCAGCGCCTTGCGAGTGGCCGCCTCACCCGTCTCCGGATTTATGCTAGGCACTTCGATCGCCCATTGACTGGCAATCGCCTTCACTTCGGGGTCGGTATAGCCAAGCTCCCGGAAGTCGTAGAAGCTGACGTACTTCAGGCTGTGACAGGCGGCGCAGACTTCCTTGTAAACTTGGAAGCCCCTCTGAACCTGCTGGCGATCGAATTTGCCGAACGCGCCATCGCTGGGCAGCATCGCCTTGCGGGGTTGCTCATGGAACTCGTGCTCCGCCGTCTTGGTCGGCGGGTTCTGGATCGAGTCGATCCCATTGATGATGAGCGACAATAGAAGGACGCCGGCAAAGCCGAGTCCGACGAGAAAACCAATAATGCGGATCATCGTCGTGTTCGTCCTTTATTCGGCGGCCGCCGGGGCCGCCGTAGCGAGCCCGTACGGAGCGCCTTCCTTGTCCTCGCCATGAAGCACCGATTCAGAGATCGAATTGGGCAAAGGCATGGGCCGCTCGAACTTGGAGACAAGCGGCAGAATGATCAGGAAGTGCGCGAAGTAATAAGCGGATGCGAGTTGCCCGAGCGCGATGTTCACCGGGTTGATCTCAGCGCCCCCAACATAGCCGAGCAGGAGTACGTCAAGCACGAGGATCAGGAAGAAGATCTTGTACACCGGACGATAGCTGGTCGAGCGAACGGGCGAGCGATCGAGCCAGGTGAGGAAGAACAGCAGCAGGATCGAGGCGAACATGGCCAACACGCCCCACAGCTTGGCCGGCATGATGAAGTCCACGGTGAACGAGCGCAGGATCGCGTAGAATGGCCAGAAATACCATTCGGGCACGATGTGCGCCGGGGTCACCAGCGGGTTGGCTTCGATGTAATTGTCGGCATGGCCAAGCGCGTTAGGCATGAAGAAGATGAACAAGGAGAACAGGATCATCGCCACGCCCAGGCCGAAACCGTCCTTGGCCGTGTAGAATGGGTGGAAAGGCAGCGTGTCCTTCTCATCCTTCACATCGACTCCGGTCGGATTGGACGATCCTGGGATGTGCAGCGTCCAGATATGCAGGATGACCACGCCGGCAATTACGAACGGCAGCAGATAGTGGAGCGAGAAGAAGCGGCTCAGCGCTGCCTGGTCCGGAGCATAGCCACCCAGCAGCCAGATGCGGATGGGATCACCGATCAGCGGAATGGCCGAGAAGAATCCGGTGATCACCTGCGCGCCCCAATAGCTCATCTGCCCCCAAGGCAGCACGTAGCCGAGAAAAGCGGTGGCCATCATCAGAAGGTAGATGACTACGCCGAGCATCCACACCAATTCGCGCGGCGCCTTGTACGATCCGTAGAACAGGCCGCGGAAGATGTGGATGTAGATCACCACGAAGAAGAAGCTCGCGCCATTGGCATGGGCGTACCGGAGCAACCAGCCGGCGTTGACGTCGCGCATAATGCGCTCGACGCTGTCGAAGGCGCCGCCGGCGTAGCTGTAGTAATGCATCGCCAGAACGATCCCGGTGATGATCTGCATCATCAGCGCGAGACCGGCGAGAACGCCGAAGTTCCAGAAATAGTTTAGGTTACGCGGGACCGGATAGCCGCCGCCGATCGCGCCATAGACCAGGCGCGGCAACGGCATGCGCTCGTCAAGCCAGCGCGAGAAGTGCGACTTGGGTTCATAGGGCTTGGCCCAGGCAAAGCTCATAAGATGTCTTTCTAGTCCTGCAGGCTTAACCGATCCGAACCACGGTGTCGGATGCGAACTGATATTCGGGAATGACAAGATTCGTAGGCGCCGGACCTTTTCGGATCCGTGCGGCGGTGTCGTAGTGAGAACCATGGCACGGGCAGAAATAGCCAGCGTAGTCGCCGCGATTCTCGCCCTCGCCAATGCCCAACGGCACGCATCCAAGATGGGTGCAAACACCCAAGGTAACAAGCCAATTGGTCTTGCCCGGCTTGGTTCGGTCGGCCAGCGACTGAGGGTCGCGAAGACCAGCCAGATCAACCTTGTTCGCTGTTGCGATTTCCGCCGGCGTAAGGTTGCGAACGAATACCGGCTGCTTGCGCCAAACCGTCTTGATTCCCTGGCCCGGCAGGATCTTGGAGATGTCCACTTCCGTCGACGCTTGGGCGAGCACGTCGGCGGACGGCGCCATCTGGGTCACCAGCGGCGCAATCGCGGCCACTGCACCGACGCCTGCGAAGCTGACGGCAGCGATGTTGAGGAAGTCGCGGCGGCGGA
The DNA here is from genome assembly GCA_964243335.1 of uncultured Sphingomicrobium sp. Taxonomy (GTDB): domain Bacteria; phylum Pseudomonadota; class Alphaproteobacteria; order Sphingomonadales; family Sphingomonadaceae; genus Sphingomicrobium. The sequence goes on from CAXTED010000001.1 coordinate 910,472, forward strand.
CGCCTTCACCGGCTCCGCCACCAACGGCATCGATGTGCGACGTGCCGGTTGCCGGCGTGCCGTTCGGGGAGGTCGGAGCAATGTGGTCGGCGGTGGCCATGCAGAAACCTTTAAGCGTCGATCTTGTCACGTCGCGCCAACATTTGAACAGCGGTCACTTAGACCAACGTCTCAAACGCCAAGCGCGTGGCAGCAGCGCCGAACGGGCCGACGCCGATTGCCGGGCCTGATAGCCGCGCCGCACGCCCTTTGCCAACCGTCATTTTGTCCATGTTCAGCTTGGGGTCCCCGAATGCCGCCGCGCTTGCCGTTAGGGCGAGCGCTGCCTAAGCGCCACGCCCATGCGCATCGCGCTCTTTGAACCCGAGATTGCGGGCAATGTCGGTGCCGTGCTGCGGCTCGGCGCCTGCTTCGGCGTGGCCGTCGACCTGATCGAGCCAATGGGCTTCCCCTGGGACGATGCGCGCGTGCGCCGCACCGCCATGGACTATATCGACCATGTGGAGGTCGCCCGGCACGCCAGCTTCGACGCATTCAGCGAGGTTCAGCCGGGCCGGATCGTGTTGCTCACCACCAAAGCCAGCGTCAGCTTGTACGATGCGGCATTCGCGCCCGACGACATCCTGCTGTTTGGCAAGGAGAGCGGCGGCGTGCCTGCGTCCGTTGCTGCTGCGGCATCACTCGCGATACGGATCCCGCTTCAGTTGCATGTGCGCTCCTTCAATCTTGCGACCTCTGCCGCCATCGCGCTCGCCGAGGCGCTTCGCCAGACCGGACAATTGCCATGATCCCGCTCGACCCTCAGCAAGCCGCCGCCCGCAAATGGTTCGAAGCGCTTCGAACGCGCATCTGCGAAGCCTTTGTCGCGATCGAGCGAGAGGCGGGCAGTGACGCCTCCTTCACCTTCACTCCGTGGGAGCGCACCGACCCGGACGGCAGCCCGGGCGGCGGCGGCGTCCGGGGGCAGATGGCCGGGTCCGTGTTCGAGAAGGTAGGTGTCAACGTCTCCGCCGTCGCGGGTAGCTTCTCGCCGGAGTTCGCGGCCTCGATTCCGGGCGCCGAGACCGACCCGCGATTCTTCGCCACCGGCATCAGCTTGGTCGCCCACATGGCCAATCCGCATACGCCGGCCGTGCATATGAACACGCGCTTCCTGACTACCACCCGGCGATGGTTTGGCGGCGGAGCCGACCTCAACCCTGCCATTCCCAACGCACAGGATACGGCGGACTTCCACGCCGCACTGCGCGCGACCTGCGACCAACACGGACCGGACTATTACGACCGCTTCGCCAAGTGGGCGGAAGAATATTTCTGGATACCGCACCGCAACGTCGCGCGCGGCGTCGGGGGCATTTTCTACGATCGGCTGGATAGCGACTTCGATCGCGACTTCGCCTTCACGCGCGCGGTCGGGGAGACCTTCCTCGAGATCTTTCCGATCATCGTGCGCCGGCGCATGGGCCTGCCCTTCACCGACGCCGATCACCAGCGCTTGCTGGAGTTTCGCGGGCGCTACGTGGAGTTTAACCTGCTCTACGACCGCGGCACGCTGTTCGGGCTCAAGACCGGCGGCAACATCGATGCAATCCTGATGAGCCTGCCGCCGCTGGCCCGGTGGGCTTGACGCTTAGACCGTCTCGTCAGGGTGCACTCGCGGCAGGCCCGTGGCGCTGCTCTCCTGCCCGCTGAGCTGCGCATAGAGCCTCGCCACCATGACCATCAGGGAAGACGTCAGCAAGGCGCCGACCAATTGCGTCACGAACGACATCAGCAGCACGGCGACGCTGAACGGCTCGACGTCCCCAAGCGTGACCCTGACGGCCGAGCCGATCACCGCACTGAAGGCCACCATCAGGATCAAATAGGTGATCAGGAACAGGATCAGGAACGCGAACAGACGACCAAAGCGGCCCCGACTCAGTCCCCAACTTCGCCGAAGCACCGTGATCGAGGAGACCGCCTCGGCACTTGCGACAGCGGGCGCCAGCAAGAGCCGGACAAAAACGAAGAAGAACAGACCGCAAAGAAGCAGCACGGCAAAGGCGACGCCGGGGGTGGGCTTTTCAGGATTCGCCGATGAAGACAGGACAACTGCGAACAGCAACAACAAGGGCAGCATCCACATCAGGGTCGCCCCAACATAGGCCGGCAGACGCCTTGCTCCGTGGCGGATCGCCTCCCCAACCGACGATGGCGGTCCCAGCGCAAGGCGCACGATTGCGAGCTGACCAGCTAGCGAAACCAAGAGCGACAGGAAGGACACGATCGTCCAATATCCGAAAGGTGCCATTTGTGTGCCGGGATGCTGCGGCGTCACCACGTCCGCGATCACGCCTGGCAGCACGAGCATCGCCAGCGCCACTGCAGTGATCAGCCGTCCATCGCGGCGCAACACTCCGCGCGTTTCGTCCCATGCGCGGGACAAGGATAGGCTGGCCAAGATGGAAACTCCCCGAAGATCCGACGGGCGTCGGATGCGTGCGCCGGCGCTTATGGGTAGCAGCGCCCTTGCTGGCAACCGGCTTGCCCGTCAGGAGGAGGCATGAATGCATCTCTTCCCGTCGAATGGCGTGTCAGCGACGGTCTCGTGCCGTATCCCGAAGCGTTGGCCTGGATGGAGGCACGCGCGACGGCAGTTCATGCAGGAACGGCAACCGAGGCGGTTTGGCTGCTCGAGCATCCGCCGATCTACACGGCCGGCACAAGTTCGGATTCTGCCGAACTGTTCAACCCGCAAGGCTTTACCGTGTACGAGGCCGGACGCGGTGGTCGCTATACTTATCACGGACCAGGGCAACGGATTGGCTATTTGTGCCTGGACCTGAACGCGCGCGGCCGTGACATTCGCGCCTTCGTTCACTCCCTCGAGGGGTGGCTGATCGCAGCGCTCGACGAACTTACGATCTCAGCGCACCGATCGCCCGGACGAATCGGCATCTGGGTCGGGGAAGGCGCCAGCGAAGAAAAGATCGCCGCGATCGGTGTGCGCGTTCGTCGTTGGGTCACGCTTCACGGATTCTCGATCAACCTCGATCCGGACCTGTCACACTTCGGCGGGATCGTTCCTTGCGGCATTCCCGACCATGGAGTCACCTCCGTACGAGCGCTTGGAAAGGGCGCGAGCATGGCCGAACTCGATACGGCACTAAGGGCCACATTTCCCAATTTCTTGGAACAAATGAGCCGTTTGGTGCGTGGGACTTGAGAGCGCTGCAAAGGCAATCTATTAAGCGCTCGATTTGCGACGCGGCAAACCGCGCCAGATCCATTCTTTTTCAGGGAGTTTTAAAATGCGTGCTCTTATTCTGGTCGCCGGTGCGGCTCTTGCTCTTTCCGCTTGCAGCAGCAACGAAGCAGCGAACAACACTGCCGTCGACGACAACCTGATGGCCGAAAACATGATGACCAACGACACGACTGCAGTTGATGCGGCGACCAACATGGACGCCAACATGGCTGCTGACGCCAACATGACCATGAACGGCATGTCGGGTAACACCATGGACGCCAACATGATGGGCAACAACATGTCTTCGAACATGTCGGGCAACATGTCGTCCAACTCGACCACGACCAACAACGCGATGTAATTCCTCCGGCTTTGCCGGAGTTTTTGCGTCAGAAGGAGGGGCCCCGGGGAACCGGCGGCCCCTTTTTCACGTCCGCTGCCGAAAGTTCAGACTTTGTCTTGGGCTCAGGCTAGCCCAACGACCTTGTGGGCCTGGATCGTTAGACGCCAACGCGGACGATCCATGGCGAGCGCGATACTCGCCTGAATCGCCTCGGCCTGCTCGGGACCATCCATTGGCTGCACGAGGAAGTTGGCGAAATCCCATTGCTCAAGAGCCGCTAAGTCGATGTTGACCTGTGGCCAGACCAGCTTCAACTCATCGCCGGAGCGTTGCACCACGTTCGTCCCCGCCTTTGGGCTGATGCACAGCCAGTCGATGCCGGGCGTCGCCGGAAGCGTGCCGTTGCTCTCGGCCGCAATCCGGAAGTCTTGGGCGTGCAGCGCGTCAATCAAAGCTGCGTCAAGCTGAAGCATCGGCTCACCGCCCGTGATAACAACCAGCCGGCGCTCCTCGCCCGTACCCCATAGTGCCGCGACATGCGCGGCGAGCTGTTCGGCCGAACGGAACTTGCCCCCGCCGACACCATCCGTGCCGACGAACTCCGTGTCGCAGAAGCGGCACTGAGCCGTCGCGCGGTCCGCCTCCCGGCCCGACCACAGATTGCATCCGGCGAAGCGCAGGAACACTGCGCGCGATCCCGCCTGAACGCCTTCGCCCTGCAATGTCAGGAAAGCTTCCTTGACGGCATAGGTCATGCGTAGCGCGTCGGGTCGGGCAGGCCCGCCTCCTCAAACCCGCGAGCACGAAGCCGGCAAGCATCGCAACGTCCGCAAGCGCCATTGCCGATTGGATCGTAGCAACTGTGGCTGATGCTCGCGTCGAGACCCAGTCGCGCCGCCTCCCGGGCAATGTCGGCCTTGGTCATGTGCTGGAGCGGCGCGTGCACGGTGAAGCCATCGCCTTCGACCCCAGCCTTGGTGGCCAAGTTCGCCAAGGCGCCAAAGGCGGAGATGAAGTCCGGCCGGCAGTCGGGGTAGCCTGAATAGTCGAGCGCGTTCACCCCGACGAACAGGTCGCGCGCGCCCGCCGCTTCAGCGCAACCCAGCGCCAGGCTGAGGAAGATTGTGTTTCGAGCGGGCACATAGGTGACGGGAATGCCGACCTCGATCCCGTCCTTGGGGACAGCGGTATCGCTGGTCAGGGCCGAGCCACCAAAGGCGGACAGATCAAGCGGTAGGACGATGTGGCGGTCGGCGTACAGCGAGGCGATGGTTCGCGCCGCGTCCAGCTCGATACGATGGCGCTGGTGATAGTCGATCGTCAAAGCGAGCACATCAAAGCCGCGTTCGCGCGCCAAGGCGGTGCAGACCATCGAATCAAGACCGCCCGAAAGCAGCACCACGGCGAGGGGATTGTCGCTTTTCATCACATCCGGGCGGCTAGCGCGGGAGGCCTGCCAAAGAAAGGGCCGCCCGGCTTTCGCGCGAGCGGCCCAGTTGGCGAGCCAGGCTCGCTAAGGGAGGAACACGTGCCCATGACGGCACAAGAAGTCGCTTAGTCGATGGAGGTTAAACCTTGCCTTAACGCTGTTGAAATTGATCAATCAAAATTGAGCGGAAACGAGGTTGCGCAGAACTCGCAATCGACCCGGATGATGCCCTGCTCGTCCGCCATCTCAGCCCGATCCTCCTCCGAAAAGCGGCCAATGACCGACTTCACATAGTCGGGATCGCAGCGGCAGCCACGGCTCAGCGACACTGCCGGCAAGGTGCGAACCTCCTCTTCCTCGTGGAACAGCCGCCACACAAGGTCATCAAGCGGCAAAGCGGGATCGACCAACTCGGCGGCTTTGACCGAACCGGCGAGGGTCGCGACGTGGTCCCAATCGGGGTGGTCGAGGCGCGTATGCAGCCGTTCGCGCCCCTCCTCGCCTTCGGGCAAATGCTGGAACAGGATGCCGCCCGCGATCCAATGTCCGCCTTGCTTGGCGGCCGCCAGACGGACGATGCTGGGGATCTGCTCGGACTGCGTGAAATAGCTTTGCGCGGCGGTGGCGAGGCTGTCGCCTTCCAGAGGCACGATGCCCTGGTACCGCTCGTTGGTCGCCGGCTGGTCGAACGTGATCGCCAGATGACCATCCCCAAACATCGACTTGAGGCTGGGATCGCGCGCCGCATCGGCCAGCAGGACCGGGTCGTGACGCACATAGCCGCGCAGCTGACCGCCATGATAGTCGCACACCAGCAGATCGACGATCCCGCCGCCCGTCTGCGCCTGAAGCGTAAGTTGCCCGCCGGCATCCTTGAGCAGCGAGCCAAGCAAAGCCGTCAGCACCAATGCTTCGGCGAGCAGCTTTTCGATGGGTGGCGGATAGGAGTGGCGGCTGAGGATCGCGTCAATGGCCGTGCCGAGCCGGGCGGCGCGACCGCGCGCATGGCGCTGAGGCAGCGTGACGCCCAGGGCGACGTCGATGTTCAGAGTGTCGAATTGCATGGCCGGCATGTGGGTGGAGCATGCGGCCGGTGCAAGCGGACGACAGGCCTCAGGCGGCAACCGCCTCCACGCTATATTCCGCCGCCGCCGCGCTCAACCGGTCGACGAACTCGCGCACATGCGCTTCCTCGATCACCAACGGCGGCAAGACGCGTATGACATTGTCGCCGGCCGCCACCGTCAGTAGTCCGCGGCCCCGCAGGAATGCCACGAAGGCGCGGCTGTCGACCTTCATCTTGACGCCCAGCATCAAGCCAAGGCCGCGCACGCTTTCGAACAGATCGTCATGGTTGGGGATCATCTGCTCAAGCGCGGAACGCAGGCGATCGCCCATGTCGCGCACGTGCGCCAGGAACGCCGGATCGGAGACCACGTCGAGCACGGCGTTGCCGGCGGCCATCGCCAGCGGATTGCCGCCATAGGTCGAACCATGCGTGCCGATCACCATCCCGCTCGCCGCATGCTCCGTGGCCAGGCAGCAACCCAAGGGGAAGCCGCCGCCGATGCCCTTGGCCGATGCGAGAATGTCGGGGACAATGCCGTACTGCTCATAGGCATAGAGCGTGCCGGTGCGTGCGACTCCGCACTGCACCTCGTCGAGTACCAACATTAGATCATGTTCGTCGCACAAGGTGCGCAGCCCGTGCATGAAAGCGCGGCTGGCAGGGCGGATGCCGCCCTCTCCCTGGATCGGCTCAACCAGGAAGCCCGCCGTGTTGGGTCCGATGGCGGCCGTTGCGGCCTCGAGATCGTCGAAGGCGACAACAGTGAAGCCTTCCAGCAGCGGCGCGAAGCCATCGCGCAGCTTGAGCTGATCGGTCGCGCTGATCGTCGCCATGGTGCGACCATGGAAGGCGTTCGTAAACGTGATCAGCTCGTTCTTGTGCGGATTGCCCTTGGCATGGTGATAGCGCCGCGCCGTCTTGATCGCGCATTCGACCGCTTCCGCGCCTGAATTGGTGAAGAACACCGTATCCGCAAAGGTGAGCTCGGTAAGCCGCCGAGCGAGTTCCTCGCCCTGTGGAGAGCCATAGAGGTTGCTGACGTGCATCAGCGTCGCGGCCTGCTTCTGGATCGCGCCGATCAGATGCGGGTGGCTATGGCCAAGCAGATTGACGGCGATGCCGCTGGCGAAATCAAGGTAGCGCTCGCCCCCTTCCCCGATCAGATACACGCCCTCGCCTTTGACCGGCCGCACGTCACACCGTGGATAGACGGGCATAAGCGGCGTGATGGCCATGGTGGCGGTCCTTTTGCATGATGCGTGCTGCGGTCTGTCCAACCCCCCGGCCGGACCATTCCGATATAGGAGCGGCGGCCGCTCAGGGCAAAGAAAAAGGCGCCCCGACCGAGGTCTGGAGCGCCTTCTTCATGGTTCAATCCAACGTTTAGCGCGGGATGCGGTATCCGGTACGATCATCGATACCGTCGCGATTGGCATCCACATACGGATCGTTGCGATCGACCTGGCCATCCCGGTCGCGGTCACGGCCATAACCGTTGCCGTTGCCGTTGTTGTACCCATTGCCACCGTTGTATCCGTTGCCACCATTATATCCATTGCCCCGGCCATCGCGGGCCTCGCTGCGGATAGCCTGCTGCAGTTGCGCAAAGCGATTGTCGAGGTCGCGGCGCTCACCGGAGTTCAGGCCGTTCTGCGAGTAGGAACGGGTGCGGTTCTGCAGGTCGATGGCAGCCCGGCGGAGGCGAGCCGCCTCGCGCTCATTAATCCGGTCGCGACCATCGAAACGCTCGACGCGTTGACGCAGCTGATCGGCCCGCATCATGTACGACTGAACCAGGCCCTGCTGTCCCTGATACTGATTGCCGTACCCATAACCCTGTTGCTGTCCGTAACCTTGCTGCGGATAGCCCTGCTGCTGACCGTAGCCGTTGTTTGGAGCAGGATAGTATTGGGCCGCTGCCGGCGAAGAAGCTGCCAAGGCGGCAATGGTGGTCGCGGCGGAAATAAGGAACGTACGCATCGGTCTCTCCTGTTAGCTCATAGTGCGTTCTAGGATAGGATGCTTGAGACCGGCCTGAACGCGTTCGTTATGAGAGGTTCACAAGTCTTAATCGGCAGACTGCTGCTTCTATTCAGTTCTTGATTTTCCAACCACTCCGAAGAAGCGTGTAAACAAGACTGAACAGCAGCAAATTGAGCACGGCTAATCCGATGCCGCCGAAGAGAATCGGCGAGTCGGCCTCCCGCAGGAAGCCGAAGCGAAACCCTGAGATGATGTAGAAGAACGGGTTCAGGTGACTGATCGTGCGAAACAACGGAGACAAGGCGTCGGCCGAGTAGAAGGTCCCGCTCAGCAGCGACAGAGGCGCCACCACGAAGTTGGTCACGGCCGCTGCATGGTCGAACTTCTCAGCCCAAATCGACGTCAGCAGGCCGAGCAGCGCAAGCAGCAGCGCGCCCATCAGCCCGAACCACAGAGCAGCAAGCGGATGGCGCAGGCCGACGTGCACGCCCGGATAGAACATCATGACCAGCCACACCGCGCCGCCCACCAGAAAAGCGCGCGTGACCGCCGCGCCAATGATCCCGGCGATCAACTCGCCCGTGGATAATGGCGGCATGAGATAGTCGACAATGGTGCCCTGGATCTTGCCCACGAGCAGCGAGAAACTGGAGTTGGCGAAGGCGTTCTGGATCATCGCCATGATGATCAGACCCGGCGCAATGAAATCGGCGAACGGCACGCCCATCACCAACTTGCCCTCCCGGCCAAGCGCGACGGTGAAAATCACCAAAAATAGTAAGGTCGTGATCGCCGGTGCCCAGACGGTCTGCGTCTGCACCTTGAAGAAACGCCTCACCTCCTTCACATAGAGGGTCCTGAGACCTTCCCAATTGACTCCAACCAAGCGCACCTCACCCGGCGGCGTTTGGACCCAGGTCGATGCGGGAGGCTGGTCGTTCATGGCTTCAGCGCCTATCGGGTGCGGCCACCATAAAGCAACCGCTCGTTGGCAAATCGTTCGGACGCGAACGGTGCCAGTGCGGCGGAACGAACAAACGGAAAGTGATCGCATGTCCTGGACCGAAGAGCGGATCGAGCAACTCAAGGGCATGTGGGCCCAAGGCGCTACCGCCAGTCAGATCGCCGACGAGCTTGGCGGAGTGAGCCGGAACGCCGTGATCGGCAAAGCGCACCGCCTCGGGCTGGAAGCGCGCCCTTCGCCGGTCAAGGCTGGCGAAACGTCCAAGGACAGCGTCGCAGCCGACGCACCGACGCGCAGCTATGACGGTCCGTTTGGTGCCGATGAGGACGACGAGGACTCGGAAGCAACCGGCCCTGCGCCGATCCGCGCGACGACCAAGTCGCCGATTGCCGCTGTGCTCGAGGCTGCCGCGCCGATGCCCGTGGTGCCTTCGGCCCCAACCGAGCCGCAGCGTCCGCAGCCGATGAAGCTTGATCCCAACATGGTCTACCGCTCGGTAGGTCCGGGTGGCTTCATTCGTCAGGGTCCCGGCGATACCCAGGCGCCGATCCCGCCTGCGCCTCCGCGGCGGCTCGTCCCTGCCAAGCCGAGCGACGAGATCAAGTCGAAGACTGGGCTGCTGGAGCTCAACGATCGCATCTGCAAGTGGCCGCTGGGTCACCCAGGCGAGCCCGACTTTCATTTTTGCGGTCAGCAGTCGAACCCGGGTTTTCCATATTGCGTCGCCCATTGCGGAGTAGCCTACCAGGCGCAGCTTCCCCGCCGCGACCGTCGTCCTCCGCCGCCGATGCCGTTCGGCGGTCCGCGGGTTCGCTGATTTGTAACTGGCGGAGCGGTCTGCTCCGCCAGTCACGCACGACTGAGCGTCAGGCCGCCTGACGCTGGGCGTCCACTTCAATGGCACCCTGTTCTTCGCCGCCGATCTCGATTCGGCGGGGCTTCATGGCTTCTGGCACCTCACGCACCAGCGACACGCGCAGCATGCCGTCGGCAAGCTCCGCGCCGGTGACCTGGATGTGGTCGGCAAGGGCGAACCGGCGTTCGAAGGCGCGGGTGGCGATGCCGCGGTGGACATAGCCCTGCCCGTCCTCCTCGGCCTTTTGGCCACGGATGATCAGCACGTTCTGATGAGCCGTGATGTCGATCTCGTTGCGCTTGAAGCCCGCCACGGCGAGATCGACGCGGAAGGCGTGATCGTCGACCTTGAGGAGATCGAAAGGTGGGTAATTGTCCGCCTGCGTTCCCGCAGGGCTGTTCTCCAGCATGTCGAACAGCCGGTCGAAGCCAACGCTGGAACGACGGAAGGGTGCAAAGTCAAAAGCGCTACGCATGGTTTCTTGTCCTCTTTAGAAGTTGAGCAACAAGACGGACGCAAGGGCCCGAAACGGCGCCCTTGGACCGCCACCGGACCTCCCCGGAGCGTCCGGCGGCGCGCATGTAATTCGGACAATTATCAGTTCAAGGGGATCTATCGAATTGCTGTCACGGCAAGTTGCATACCGTCCAGGGTTCTGGCTTGTCCGTCCGGTCGGCGGTGACGAACGCAGCAACTCGCCCCTTGGCAGGGCGCCTCTGTGCCCTATACGTTCCCCCTTAACATGACAGACCTCTTCGGCTCCGCCCAATCTTCGAACACCGTCCCGGACAGCTATGATGCGTCTTCGATCGAGGTGCTGGAAGGACTGGAGCCCGTTCGCCGCCGTCCAGGCATGTACATCGGCGGCACGGATGCGCGGGCGCTACATCACCTCGCCGCCGAGGTTATCGACAACTCCATGGACGAGGCTGTCGCCGGGCATGCTACCCGCATCGAAGTCACGCTGGAGGCGGGCAATCGTCTGACGGTCACGGACAACGGTCGTGGCATGCCGGTCGATCCGCACCCGAAATATCCGGGTAAGTCGGCGCTCGAAGTTATCATGACCATGCTTCATTCGGGCGGTAAGTTCGACGGCAAGGCTTATTCCACCAGCGGCGGGCTCCACGGTGTCGGTGTCAGCGTGGTCAATGCTCTGTCCACGCTTACGGTGGTTGAGGTCGCCCGCGAGAAGAAGCTGTTCCGGCAGAGCTTCTCCAAGGGTCTCGCCATCAGCCCGCTGGAGGAAGTCGGCGCGGCACCCAACCGGCGCGGCACAACAGTATCCTTCCACCCCGACCCGGACATCTTCGGCACCGATAACCATTTCGATGCGGGGCGCCTGTACCGCTTGGCGCGGTCCAAGGCGTATCTGTTTGCCGGCGTCGAGATCCGCTGGCACTGCCACCCGTCGCTGGCCACTGCCGACGTGCCCGCATCGGCGGTGTTCCAGTTTCCCGGTGGGTTGCTCGACCATCTTACCGAGCAGCTTGGCGATCGACCGTGCATTACCAATGCGCCCTTTGCTGGACGGCAGGACTTTCCGGAAAGCCAGGGATCGGCCGAGTGGGCGGTGGCGTGGCCGCTCTATTCGGACAGCAGCGAGAGCTATTACTGCAATACCATTCCGACGCCCGACGGCGGCACGCATGAGGCTGGACTTCGCGCGGCGTTGACCAAAGGCGTTCGGGCATTTGGCGAGCTGATCGGCAACAAGCGTGCGCGCGACATCACCGCGGACGACGTGTTCAACGGCATCGAGCTGATGCTCAGCGTGTTCATCCGCAATCCGCACTTCCAGAGCCAGACAAAGGACCGGCTGACCAGCCTGGAAGCGGCGCGCTTCGTGGAAGCGGCGGTGCGCGACCATTTCGACCATTACCTTGCGGACAACATGGATCGCGGCCGGGCGATGCTGGGTCAGATCATCGAGCGGATGGACGAGCGCCTGAAGCGCCGCGCCGAGCGCGAGGTCAAGCGCAAGACCGCCACTTCCGGTCGCAAGCTGCGCCTTCCCGGCAAGCTCACGGATTGCGCCAGCGACGCGCCCGAAGGGACCGAACTGTTCATCGTCGAGGGTGACAGCGCCGGCGGATCGGCCAAGCAGGCGCGCAACCGCAAGACCCAGGCGATCCTGCCGATCCGCGGCAAGATCCTCAACGTCGCCAGTGCCACGGCAGACAAGATCCGCGCCAATAGCGAAGTCGCCGACCTCATCCAGGCGCTCGGCTGCGGCACGCGGGAGAGCTTCGACGAGGGTTCGCTTCGCTATGAGCGGATCATCATCATGACCGACGCGGACGTCGACGGCGCCCACATCGCGACCCTGCTGATGACCTTCTTCTTCCAGGAAATGCCCGAGCTGGTGCGGCTTGGGCATCTGTTCCTGGCGCAGCCGCCGCTGTACCGCATCACGGCCGGCGCCAAGAGCCTCTATGCCCGCGACGACGCGCATCGGGCGCAGATCGAGGCCAAGGAGTTCAAGGGCCGCAAGATCGAGGTCAGCCGCTTCAAGGGCCTTGGCGAGATGAACCCCGATCAGCTCAAAATGACCACCATGGATCCGGGCAGCCGCGCGCTGATCCGGATTACTTTGCCAACCGAGTATCAGGACCGGCAGCCGGTGAAGGATTTGGTCGAGCGGCTGATGGGCCGAAATCCCGAGCACCGCTTCGCCTTCATCCAGAACAGCGCCGCGGCTTTAGATGAGGATGCGATCGACGCTTGAAACGTCGTGTGAACTAGACCGAAGGTTCCGAAAGTTCCGGGGGTCGTCCTATTCATCGCGCCCGAACCTTTCGCCGCCACGTCGCACGTCTACCCTCTTGAGCATTGGCAGGTGGAGCCGTTGTAGGACAGCGGCTCGCGACCCCTGAGAGCCTAGGGCATCGTTCGGCTTACGAAGCGGCGCGCTTCCTTCTCCGACCGCCGGACAGAAGGATGGAAGCGTAGCGAGGCAGCTTGACGAGCCCGCGCTGCCACACGGCATAACGCGCCACTTCGCCATAACTGCTCAGCTTGTCGGCCAGCGGCAAATTGGCGTGGCCCACGGCGCGAGTATATTCGACGGCGCGCCGGAGCAATGGCACCCGGTCGCGATTGCCTGGATCGTACCACAAGGCATATTCGCGGTCGGTGGTGGCCATGGTCCACGACACTTCCGGGTGCAGACGGCGGATGAACAATGGCTCTTCGATCTCGTGGATCTGCCCCTGCAGCGCGATCTCGGACACGAGCACCCGGTCGGCCGATGCGAAACTACCCCAGCCGCGTGTCCGGGCGAGCGCGCTGCGCCTTCCTACACCGAACAGGACATGGCTGGGAAAGGTCCCGAAGTAGCCACGTAGGCGCTGGTGCGGTCGATGCTGGCGCAAGTGGCACTGGTTGCTCATGTCGCCGCTAGTCGATCGTCCCTCGCCATCGATGTAGCGGGCACCAGTGTAGCAAAGGACCACGGCCGGATTGTCGCGCAGGATAGCCAGGCACCGCGTGACATATTCGGGATCATGGAGGTCGTCATGCGCCGCCCATTTGAAGAACTCGGCGCTGCCTTGCTGGAACACTTCATTGAAGTTCCAGGCAGCGCCGCGGTTCACCTCCGACCTCGAAAAGCGAATACGGCTGTCTTGGGCGGCGTGACGGCGGCAGATCTCGGCTGTCGCGTCGGTTGAGCCATTGTCGGAGATGAACAAGGTGAAGTCCGCAAAGGATTGCGCGCGCAGGGAGTCGAGCGCCTCGCTGAGATACTTCTCACCGTTGTAAACGGGCAGACCGATATCGAGCGTTGCCAAGCGCATCCTCCTTGTGCGGGTGCCAGCCGGACGAACGTCGCGCTGAACAAGCGCCGGGTGCCTATGCGGTAGGTTCCCCCAAGGCAACAGCCTCGGTCAGGATGGCAGTGGCTCGCTTCCTAATTGTAATCCACGGTCACGTTGATGTCGCCTTCGTAGCGGCCGGCGGTGGTCGTCGGGGTCAGGACGATCGATCCGCCGACGTTGAAGTTGCTCCCGGGATTACCCGAGTTTTGCAGGGTGAGGCTGTTCCCGGCGGGAAGAATCGGCGTGAACGTTATGGTCCGTCCGTCCACTGCATTAACGAGGTTTACCGGGGCGGAGTACATGCGGACGACCTGATTGTTTGTACCCGTCACGTTGAAGATGGCCGGCGTGACGGCACCCGAGCACGTCACAGCCGACGGACAAGTCAGCAGGCCTGCCGGGCTGACCGACAAGGTCACGGGCGCGGGAAGAGTAGCCATGATGATCGTCCCGAATTCTAAATTCTGTTTGGATGCGAGCGTCAGCGGTCGTGTGACCTGGGCAGTCACCTGCGCTGTGACCGTTGCGGCGCTTGCCGGTCGATCCGTCGCCAGCATCAGGCCAGCCGCCCCTGACAGCAAGGTGACGATCTTCACGTAAGCTCAGCCACGACACACGTCTCCGCAGAGCCGGCCTGCATCCAGGACGGCGGTAAGTCCGGGGTTAACCACGAAAAGATTAATGATCTGGCGCAGGGTGACTGGTCCGCCCTCCGCGGCCACAAGCAAGGCCTCTGCGGAGGCGTCGGCCGTCGGACGCAACCTCCTTCCCTATTCCGGCATTACCCATTCGTGCAGGTCAACGCTCCGATCCCGTCGCTCACGCGGCGATCCTCGTCTTCGCCTTGGCGCAAGCTGGGCGTGCGTGTGGCCTTGGTTGTCGGACTCCTAGTGACGGCGTTCAGCCTGTTGTGGTTCGATCGCGGCGGATTGAAGGACAATATCGACGGGCATCTGTCGGTCGTGGATACGATCTACTTCACGGCAATCACCATCACCACGGTGGGTTATGGCGACATCGTGCCGGTGTCGGACCGGGCGCGGCTGATCGATGCGTTCCTGATCACGCCTATTCGCCTGTTCGTGTGGCTGCTGTTCCTGGGAACGGCATTCGATCTGTTGTTCAAGAAGAGTTGGGAGCGTTGGCGCATGCACCGCATTCAGGAAACGCTGAAGGGTCACATCATCGTGGCTGGCTTCGGAAAAAGCGGACGGCGCGCGGCGGCCGAGTTGATCGATGGCGGCTTGACGCCTTCGCGGTTAGTGGTGATCGACCCTTCCCCGGAAGCTTGCGAGGCGGCCAGGACGCTTGGCGCAGCGGTGATGCAGGGCGATGCCAGCCGCAACGAGGTGCTTGAGGCTGCCAAGGTCGAGCAGGCAGCGGCCATGATCGTGTCGGCGGGGCGCGACGACACGTCCGTGCTGATCGTGCTTACCGGTCGATCGCTGTCGCGCACTCTGCCGATCACCGTGACGATCCGAGAGGCGGACAATGAGGATCTGGCGATGCACGCCGGCGCCACTCAGGTCGTCAATCCGGTGCAGGTGACCGGGCGGTTGCTGGCGGAAGCGGTGGCCGCATGCGCGAACTTGTCGTTCAAGACGAGCACTCTCGCTTAAGCCTCGATTTCGCCGCGATTTTCGGTTAAGGGCTGCGGCCTCCCATGATGATCAAGACCCTCCCCTCCCCGCCGCGCATCGGCATGGTGTCACTCGGCTGTCCCAAGAACTTGGTCGACAGCGAGCGGATCCTGTCGAAGCTGCGTTCCGACGGTTACCATATGAGCCCCGATTATGCGGGCGCGGACGTGGTGCTGGTCAACACCTGCGGCTTTCTCGATTCCGCCAAGGAAGAGAGCCTGGAGGCGATCGGCGAGGCGATCGCCGAGAACGGGCGCGTGGTCGTGACCGGCTGCATGGGTCGCGAAGCGGAGGTCATCCGTGAGCGCTTCCCAGGCGTGCTGGCGATCACCGGGGCGCATCAATATGAAGAAGTGGTTGCGGCCGTGCATGCAGCCGCGCCGACCACGCCTTCGGCTTATCTCGATCTGGTGCCTCAAGCCGACCCCGGTGCCGCCGGACTGAAGCTGACTCCGCGGCATTATAGCTATTTGAAGATTTCCGAAGGCTGCAACCACCGCTGCGCCTTCTGCATCATCCCGCAGATACGCGGCGATCTGGTGTCGCGGCGGCCCGATGCGATCCTTCGCGAGGCGGAGAAGCTGATCGCGGCGGGCACGCGCGAGCTGCTGGTGATCAGCCAAGACACCTCCGCTTACGGCTTGGACCTGAAGCATCAGGCGTGGCCGTGGAAGGGCGAGCCGGTGCGGGCGCACATGACCGATCTGGCGCGCGAGCTCGGGCGGCTGGGCGCGTGGGTTCGGCTGCATTACGTCTATCCCTACCCGCACGTGGACCGGGTCATTCCGTTGATGGCGGAAGGCTTGGTGCTGCCGTATCTCGACATCCCGTTCCAGCATGCCAGTCCCAAGGTGTTGAAGGCAATGAAGCGCCCGGCGAATGAAGCGCGGGTGCTGGAGCGGCTGCACGAGTGGCGCAACCAGGTGCCCGACATCGCTATTCGATCGTCGTTCGTGGTCGGCTTTCCGGGCGAGACCGAGGAAGATTTCCGCTACTTGCTCGACTGGCTGGCGGAGGCGCGATTGGACAAGGTCGGGGCGTTCCGCTTCGAGCAAGTCGAGGGCGCGCCAGCGAATTTGCTGCCCGACCACGTGCCCGAAGAGGTCAAGGAAGAGCGGTACGCCCGGCTGATGGAGCTGACCGCGCGGATTTCCGAAGAGAAGCTATCCGCCAAGGTCGGCCGCTCGCTGGACGTGATCATCGACGCGGTGGATGCAGACAGCGGCGGCGCGACCGGCCGGTCCAAGGCCGATGCGCCGGAGATCGACGGCGAGGTCCAGTTGCGCGATGCCGGGCACCTTGCGCCGGGCGACATCGTCACGGTGGTGGTCGAGGACTCGGACGAGCACGACTTGTACGGTGTGCCGATGTCGCAGGCTGTGGCGGCATAGGGCGCAGGGGTGACCTTTCGCCGGGTGCGCACTACGTCCGCCTCATGACCGATTTCACCTCTTTGCTACAGGCCGATCGCGGAGAGACCGCGCGGACCATCCATCTTGTCGACAAGGGTTCGCTGCCGGCTTGGCTGAGCGGGCAGTCGGCTGCTCGGCGAACACTTGTCGAAGCGGCGCGGTTCGAGGGCGCGGCTGGGCAGGTGCTGGTGATGCCGGGCGAAAGCGAGTTCGAGGTGGTTGCGGGCGTTGCCGACCGGGAGGCGCTAATTCCGTGGTGCTTGGCTGCTGCCGCCGAGAAGCTTCCGGCAGGGCGCTACCGGCTCGCGGACGGTGCTTCCGTTGGCTCGGCGGCGCTGGGCTGGATGATGGCGCAGCATCGCTTCGAGCGGTTCAAGTCCAAGCCGGCGGAAACCGTGGGCGCGCGCATCTTGCTTTCGAACGTGCCGGCCCGGATCGCCGAAGATGTCGCCTTGGCCGAGGCGACCGCCTTGGTGCGCGACCTGGTGGACACACCGGCGGGCGATCTTGGCCCGGCGGAATTCGAGGATCTGGTGCGAACCAAGGCCAAGACGTGGGACGCGGCGGTGGCCGTCACGTCCGGCGACGCGCTGACCACCGGATATCCGATGATCGCGGCGGTCGGCCGAGCCGCCGGACGCGGGCGGGCACCCCGATTGATCGAGCTCACATGGGGCAATCCGGCGCACCCGCGGCTGGCGGTGATTGGCAAGGGCGTGGTGTTCGACAGCGGTGGTTTGAACATCAAGCCCGGTGCCGGCATGCGTTTGATGAAGAAGGACATGGGCGGCGCGGCGCACGCGCTTGCGCTGGCCGGGCTGATCGTGGCGCTTCGTTTGCCGGTCCGGCTTCACCTGTTGATCCCTGCTGCGGAGAACGCCATTGCCGGCGACGCATTCCGGCCGGGTGATGTGCTGGTAAGCCGCGCCGGAACCACCGTGGAGGTCGACAACACCGACGCCGAAGGGCGGCTCGTATTGGCCGATGCATTCACGCGAGCGGGCGAGGAGAAGCCGCGTTGGATGATCGACTTCGCCACGCTGACCGGCGCTGCCCGAGTGGCGCTTGGCCCTGACTTGCCGGCTTTGTTCGCCAATAATGAACAACTTGCCGCGGCGATGCTGGACGGCGGCGAGGCGACGGGCGACCCATTGTGGCGCATGCCGTTGTGGGACGGCTATGACGACATGCTGAAGTCGGACGTGGCCGACGTCAGCAACAGCGCGGACTCGCCCTTTGCCGGGTCTGTCACGGCGGCGCTCTTCCTGCGGCGCTTCGTGCCCGAGGGTGTCGCATGGGCGCACCTCGATACGTTCGCCTGGCGCCCGGCCCCGCGCCCGGGCCGGCCCAAGGGCGGCGAGGCCCTGGGATTGCGCGCGAGCCTGGCCGCTGTTCGTGCTCTGCTGGATAGCTCAAGTTAAGATGAACAACTCCTTCACTTTTTTTCAATGTTCGATCGCATCGCACACGCAACAATTCCGTTTCTGGCCTGTTAAGGTTTCGCTGCGCTTTAGAAACGGGAGTCATCAATCCAATGAGCGAAGTATCGCTGGGCGGGTGGATGCGGGCGCTGGTCGGATACGTCCGCTCGGGCGAGCCGGATCTGACCAATCGCCAGATGGCATTACTGATGATCGTCTACCTCACGCCGGGTCCGCACACGGTACGCGGATTGGCGCGGGTGCTAGCAGTGTCCAAACCTGTCGTGACGCGCGCCTTGAACACACTTGGCGCTCTGGGCTATCTGCGCCGCGAGCGCGACCAGGACGACCGACGCAATGTGTTCGTCGTGCGCACCAGCAACGGGGCAGATTTTCTTGAAGGTTTCAAGCGCAACATCCGGGGCAGCGCCGATCGCGCCGAGACTGAACCCGGATTCCGACCAGCGCTTGGACAGCTCGCCCACGCCCACCGCTAGAGCCGGAGCCGCAGGGTCCGGCCCAGCCAAGGTTCGCTCTTCGGTAGGCGGCATTGCGGTGCCGATTGGCGGGTTCCCGCTTGCGGGGCCGTCGCGGCTTCCGGATTCACGCACCCATGC
The DNA here is from genome assembly GCA_964243335.1 of uncultured Sphingomicrobium sp. Lineage (GTDB taxonomy): Bacteria > Pseudomonadota > Alphaproteobacteria > Sphingomonadales > Sphingomonadaceae > Sphingomicrobium. Next base: position 929,256 of record CAXTED010000001.1, read on the forward strand.
CTATCGGCAGGATTTGGCCGATGCCGCGCTCGCCGGCACGGTGATTGCTTCTCATTATGCCGAGCCTTTGGAGCGGACGCTGAGCCGGGCTGCGACGCTGATGGCGGCTCCGTCCGACGATTCGGAAGCGTTGGTCGAACTGGCACAGGGCGACACCTTGCTGATGCTCGATTGCAGCCGCGACTGGGCCTGGGGCTATGGTGGGCCCGAGCGTCTGGTCGGTTACTTGCCCTTCGGCGCACTCTGAGCGAACAGCGAATGACGGCAGGAGATCGTGCTTCGGCGTTGCTGAGCGGTCGTGCGGCGCCGCTTACCGCCTTCTTCACCGGCCTGCTTTCCGCCTTCGCGTTTCAGCCGGTCGGCTTGTGGCCTCTGATGCCGGTCGCCTTCGCGGTGATCCTCGAACTATTGTGGCGCGCGCCGACGCTTCGCCGGGCGATGTGGATCGGCTGGCTATTCGCGGTCGGGCAGTTCGCGCTCGGGCTCAACTGGATCGCAACGGCGTTCACCTTTCAGGCAGCGATGCCGGCGTGGCTGGGATGGCTCGCGGTGGTGTTGCTGTCCTTCTACCTTGCCACCTTCCTGATGCTTGGTGTCGGAACAGCCTGGTGGGGTACGCGCCGGCACCGGCTGGCGCTGGTGTTCGCTCTGGCCGGTGCCTGGGTGCTCACCGATTATCTGCGCGGGACGATGTTCACCGGCTTTGCCTGGAACCCGGTCGGAGTGACGCTGCTCGACACGCCCTGGCTGCACCTTGCGCGATTCCTGGGCACGCATGGGCTGTCGCTGCTGACGGTACTGATCGGCGGCGCGATTTGGCTGCTTGCCCGCCGCGAGTGGCGCGTCGGCGGCGTTCTGGCGACCGTCTTAGCATTATTGCTGCTGGTGCCGACGGCGCAGGTTCCGCCAAACAAGCCGGGTGCTTTGGCCATGCGCATCATCCAGCCGAACATCGGCCAGGAGCAGAAATGGGTGAACGGTTTCGACGATGTGGCGGCAATGCGGCTGCAGCAATTGTCGCTGACGCCAGGCCCAACCAAGCCGCGGATATTGTTCTGGCCCGAAGTCGCGATCACCGAGCCGCTGCAGGACGGACGCGGCGGCAATGCGGCGGCGTTCACGCGGTTCGAGCGGGCCCAGGCGGCGGCGTCGCTTCGGCCCCAGGACATTCTGCTGACCGGCGCCGTCGGGCTCGCCAGCCGCGACAAGAGGACGGTCTACGGCTCCACCAACAGCGTGTTCGTGCTGGACTATCTTGGCAATCCGCATGGCCGTTACGACAAGGCGCATTTGGTGCCTTATGGCGAGTATCTGCCGTTGCGACCGTTCCTGTCGGCAATCGGTTTGTCCCAATTGGCACCAGGCGAAGGCGATACGCTCCACGGTCCGGGCCCGCGCACGCTGCGGCTGCCTAACGGGCTCAAGGTCGGCTTTCAGATTTGCTACGAGATCATCTTTTCCGGGCAGGTGATCGATCAGGCCGACCGGCCGGACCTGCTGTTCAACCCGTCGAACGATGCCTGGTTCGGTCGTTGGGGGCCGCCGCAGCATCTGGCGCAGGCGCAGCTCCGCGCTGCCGAGGAGGGCATCCCCGTAGTCCGCTCGACGCCGACTGGGATCAGCGCGGTCATCGACGCGCACGGACGTTTGTTGCAAAGCCTGCCGTGGCGCACCGGGGGCGTGATCGATGCCGACCTCCCCTCCCCAACGACACAAGCGACCTTGTTCGCGCGAACCGGCAATTGGCTGCCCTTGCTGCTTGCGGCCTTGTCCTTGTTGACGGCGATTGCCCTGTCCCGGCGCGCTCGCTACAGGCAGACATAAGGACTTCTTTATATCGTTATATCTTGTTCATAGGGACCAAGCTTCACTCATGCGTCACACCTATCTCTTCACGTCCGAATCGGTTTCCGAAGGTCATCCCGACAAGGTCGCGGACCAGATCAGCGATGCCATCGTCGACTTGTTCCTGGCCAAGGATCCCGAAGCGCGGATTGCCTGCGAAACGCTGACCACGACGCAATTGGTCGTGCTGGCGGGCGAGATACGGTGCAAGGGCGTCTATGAGGATGGGCAATGGGCCGACGGCGCGCTCGAGGAGATCGAGGCCACGGTTCGCGCAACGGTAAAGCGCATCGATTATGAGCAGGAAGGTTTTCACTGGGAAACGTTCAAGTTCCAGAACAACCTTCACGGCCAGTCGCCGCAGATCGCCCAGGGCGTCGATGCGAGCGGCAATAAGGATGAGGGCGCTGGCGATCAGGGCATCATGTTCGGCTATGCCACCAACGAGACTCCCGACTTCCTTCCCGCCACGCTCTATTACAGCCACAAGATCCTGGAGCGCATGGCCGCCGACCGCCATTCGGGCGCGGCGCCATTCCTGGAGCCGGACGCCAAGAGCCAGGTGACGTTGCGTTACGAGGAGAGCAAGCCGGTCGCCGCGACCGCGATCGTGGTCTCCACCCAGCACGCCAAGGGCTATGATGCGGGCGAGCAGGAGGCCGAGCTTCATGCCTATGTGCGCGGCGTGGTCGCCAACATTTTGCCAGCCAATCTGCTGAGCGATGAAACGGTGTTCCACATCAACCCGACCGGCAGCTTCGAGATCGGCGGCCCCGATGGCGACGCCGGCCTGACCGGGCGCAAGATCATCGTCGACACCTACGGTGGCGCGGCACCCCACGGCGGCGGAGCGTTCAGCGGCAAGGACCCGACCAAGGTCGACCGTTCGGCGGCGTACATGGCGCGCTACCTGGCCAAGAACATCGTGGCTGGTGGCTATGCGACCCGCTGCACCATCCAATTGGCCTATGCCATCGGTGTCAGCGAGCCCTTGTCGATCTATGTCGACACGCATCGCACGGGCACGGTCGGCGACGACCAATTGGAGGCGGCGATCGCGCGCATCGACAAATTGGGCAAGCTCACCCCGCGCGGTATTCGTACGCACCTTGGGCTCAACAAGCCGATCTATGCGCGTACCGCGGCCTACGGTCACTTCGGGCGCAAGGCCGAGGGCGACTTCTTCCCATGGGAGCGCACCGATCTGGTCGAGGACCTCAAGGGCGCGCTGGCTATCTGATTAGCTGGGCGGTGCTTGCCATGTGCAAGCACCGCCCTCTGACCTCTAGCGGCGGCGATCCCGGTTGTTCTGGCGCTTGTTGCGGATCGAGTTGGACAGCGCGTCGTAGCGGCGCTGGAGGTCGCTGCGCTCGTAGCGGCTCAGGCCACCCGAACGGTAGCGCGACTCCATGCGGACCAGATTGCCGAAGCGGTTACGAAGGCTATTGGCCTCACCGCGGGTCAGCGATCCGTTGCGGATTCCCTGCTCGATGCGGTTGTAGAAATTTGCCTGGCGCGTCTGGATCGGCGCCCATGCTTGCGCGACGGCTGGAACGGCGGTGGCAACGCCAACGGCGGCCATCACGGCCAAGGTGAAATTCTTCATGGTTGCACTCCTCTGTACGCGAGCCGGTGTTTTGGCTCGGATGCGTAACGAACCGAGTCGGCGAGGTGTCCCTTGTTCACCTGAGATAGTTTTACGCTCGCCCCGGCACTCGGGATTGAGTAGCGGCACGCTATGGTAAGTGCCCCCACCTCCCCTGACCCGCTGACGATCAATCGGCTCTATGGCCGGTCCAGCGGGCACAAGCTGCGTGTTAGCCAGCAGGCGCTGCTCGAGACCCTGCTGCCGACGCTCGCCGTGCCTGACGAGGGACCGGTCACCGCCGCGAGCCTGTTCGGAGCCGACCGGCCGCTCCATTTCGAGATCGGCTTCGGGTCGGGTGAGCATCTGGCGCACCGGGCGGACCTGTTGCCCAACCATGGGTTCATCGGCGCGGAGCCGTTCGTAAACGGGGTGGCGACGGCGCTCGGCCATGTGCGCGACGGACATCTGGCCAATGTGCGGCTGCACATGGGCGATGCGCTGGAGGTGCTGGCGCGGGTGCCCGACGCCGCGCTGACGATGCTGTATCTGCTGCACCCCGACCCGTGGCCCAAGGCGCGGCATGCCAAGAGGCGGATGGTCAATGACGGGCCGGTCGGGCTGTTCGCGGACAAGGTGAAGATCGGCGGCGAGCTTCGGATCGCGACCGACCACCCGGTCTATCTGGAGTGGGCACTGATGGTCATGGCGCGGCACTCCGCCAGCTTCGAATGGCTGGCGGAGCGGCCGGAGGACTTTCTCGAGCCCGTCGGCGGATGGATCGAAACGCGCTACGGGGCAAAGTCCCGCCGCGAAGGGCGACGGCCTTATTACCTGCGCTACCGGCGAGTTTGACCCTCAGGCGGGCTCCAACCGCAACAGACGGCCGCTGTCCTCCAGCAGATAGACCTCCCCGCGAGGACCTTGTTCGACCTCTCGGATGCGGGCGTTCATCGACCATTGATTGGCCTTGCTCGCGCGGTCTCCATTGACGTCGATGCGGATCAGGGCCTCGCTGGACAGTCCGCCCATGAGGATGTCGCCTTTCCAGGCTGGGAACAGGGCGCCCGTGTACACGATCAGGCCGGCCGGCGAGATGACTGGATTCCAGGAAACCTTGGGCGCTTCGAACTCGGGCCGGGTCGGGTGGTCGGGGATCGGCGAGCCGTCGTAATTGTCGCCGTTGGAAACGACCGGCCAGCCATAGTTCTTACCGGGGGTGATCAGATTGACCTCATCGCCGCCCTTGGGTCCCATCTCATGTTCCCACAGCCGTCCGTCGGGAGCGAAGGCAATGCCGAGGAGATTGCGGTGGCCGATGGTCCAGAAGGTTGCGGCGATCCCGCCCTTTGAAGCCCACGGATTGCCCGGCCATGGCGCGCCCTCGGGGGTCAGGCGAAGCACCTTGCCCAGATTGACCGCGGTATCCTGCGCCGGTGTGAACTTCTGCCGATCGCCCGAGGTTACGAACATCGCGCCGTCCGGGCCAAAGGCGATGCGGTGGGAGAAGTGCCCATTGCCGTCGACCTTGGGAGACTGGCGCCAGACCACCTTGAAGTTGTCGATACGCGGCTTGGCCGGTGTGCCTTCGAGCGTGCCATAACCAAGCGCGGCGCCGGCCGTGCCGTTCGAACCGGCCTCGACGAAGCTCAGGTAAACCCGGCGATTGGCGGCGAACTGCGGATGGAGAACAACATCACCCAAGCCGCCCTGCCCGGCCACGCGCACCTTCGGTACTCCCGTCACAGCTTGCTTGGTCCCGTTGGCGAGGGACACCAGCCACAGCTTGCCGTCCTTCTCGGTAACGAGAGCGTTTGTGGTGCCCGGCAGCGTGGTCATCGCCCAGGGCGTGTCGAAGCTAGCCACAGGCGTGACCTTGAACGGTGGGGTTTGCGCCTCCGCCGGCGTGCCGACTCCTGCCCCGCCGCAGCCCGCGAGAGCAGCGATAAACAGGGTCGCAACTTGCAATCGATCCAGGCGCATCCAATTCTCCACTCGAAGGTTCAGCCACACAGGGCGGCGCCATTATAGAAAGTTTGTCCCGCCTTGCGAGTTCCGCTGCATGCCATCGCCACGGCTCTTCCGCCGTATCGTATCACCCAGGACGAAGCCAAGGCCACCGCTCGCGAACTGTTTGTCGGGCGCAAGGCCCTGTTCGATCGCTTGTCGGGCGTGTTCGACAATGCCGGGATCGAGTCGCGCGCCACGGTAGCCCCGCTGGACTGGTATGCCGGCGACCATCGCTGGGAATCGCGCAACAAGGTGTATCTGGAGTCGGCCGAGGCGCTGTTCGTGGAAGCCGGGCAGCGCGCGCTGGAGGCGGCGGGGCTTCGCGCCGACCAGATCGACGGGGTGGTGGCGGTGTCCAGCACCGGCATTGCGACCCCCAGCCTAGAGGCGCGAGCGGCGCCCAAGTTGGGTCTACGCGGCGACTGCAAGCGCGTGCCGTTGTTCGGGCTGGGCTGCGCTGGCGGGGTGACCGGCCTGGCCACGGCGGCTCGGCTGGCGTCGGCCGACCCGGGCAGCCGATGGTTGATGGTGACGGTGGAAACCTGCTCGATCTCTATCCGCCTCGACAGCGACGATCCCGCGGCGTTGGTGGCGACGGCTCTGTTCGGCGATGGCGCGGCGGCGGCCGTGGTCGGCGGTGACGGGCCGGCCGTGGCCTCGATCACCAACGCGTCCGAACGGCTGTGGCCGGACACGCTGGGGATCATGGGTTGGCGGGTGGAGGATCCGGGCTTCGCGGTTGTGTTCGACCGGGCCATCCCGCCGTTCGTGACCGCCGAACTGGCCGAGGCGGTCGATTCGATGCTGATCGAGTTCGGCATGGAGCGCGGCGACATCGGTCGGCTGTGCTGCCACCCGGGCGGAGCCAAGGTGGTGCAGGCGATCGAGGGCGCGATGGGGCTCGAGCCGGGCGCGCTGGACCTCGAACGCGAGGTGCTTCGCGACCATGGCAATATGAGCGCGCCCACTGTCCTGTTCGTTGCCGAGCGGCTGATCGCGCGCGGTCTTCCGGAGCGGGCGATGATGACCGCCTTCGGGCCGGGCTTCACCTGCGCCGGCCTGGTGCTGGAGCGCTCGTGAACAGTCTTTGGAGCAGCGGTGCGGTGCTGTGGCCGGCCATCGCCATTCTTGCTTTCGTGACCTTGCAGCGGCTGGCCGAATTGGGGCTGGCGCGGAGCAATACAAAGGCGCTGCTGGCACGCGGCGCTTATGAACATGCGCCAGGGCATTATCCGGCGATCGTGGCGGTGCACAGTCTGTGGCTTGCGGCCTTGTGGTGGCTTGCGCCGGGTCGACCCGTGCACATTGCCTTGCTGTGCCTGTTCGTGCTGCTGCAGCTTGGCCGGGTGTGGGTGATCCGTACGCTGGGGCCGCGCTGGACGACGCGGATCATCATCTTGCCCGGCGCGCCTCTGGTCAGCGGGGGGCCGTTCCGTTTCGTGAGCCACCCCAACTATCTGGTGGTGATCGGCGAATTGGCCGTGCTGCCGTTGGTATTTGGGCTGTGGCAGGTGGCGGCGCTGTTCACGGTGCTGAATGCGATCGTGCTGTGGGTCCGGATTCGCGCAGAAAACTCAGTGCTGGCGACGGCGCCGAGCTAGTTTCTCTACCCCGAAGGCAGAAGTTCTGGCTCGCGCAGAGACTTCAAGTTGCGCTTCGCGCGGGGTTGGTGCGCTGTTGCCAACCCTTTGCCCCTCGCCTATACAATCCTTCTCTCGACATCGTTGATGACTTGAGGCTGCTCCGGTGCCGGGGCGGCCACCGACGACGCACATCTTTTCTAGCTCAACTGCCAGGACCCCGATGGAACACGCCGAACTGCATGCCCTAATCGAGACCGAAGCGACTGCGCTTGGGTTTGACCTGGTGCGCGTGGCGATGATCGGCGGGGCGTCGGACCCGACCCTGCAGGTGATGGCCGAGCGGCCCGACACGCGGCAGCTGCACCTCGCCGATTGCGAGGCCTTGTCGCGTCGCATCTCCGACCAGCTCGATGCCCTCGAGGAGGCCGGCGAGGACCCGATCGAGGGCGGCTATCGGCTGGAAGTCAGCTCGCCCGGTATCGACCGGCCGCTGACCCGGCTGAAGGATTACGCCGATTGGGCCGGGCATGAGGCTCGCATCAAGCTTGCCCGCGAAGTCGACGGGGCCAAGCAGGTCACCGGTGAATTGCTCGGGCTGGACGGCGACATCGTTCGTGTTGCCGCGGCCATGGCCGAGCGCCGGCTTCCGTTCTACGCCATAGCTTCCGCCAAGCTGGTGCTGACCGACAAACTCATCAAAGCCACTGCGCCGCTCTCCACCGAGGGCGCCGATTCCATCCAGACTGTAGAAGGTTAAGTCATCATGGCCACTGCCGCCGCGACTGCCGCGCCCACTGCCAACCGCGCCGAATTGCTCGCCATCGCCGACAGCGTGGCGCGCGAGAAACTGATCGACCGCGCGATCGTGATCGAGGCAATGGAAGACGCCATCCAGCGCGCCGCCCGGGCCCGCTACGGCGCCGAGAACGACATCCGCGCCAAGCTGGACGGCGAGACCGGCGACCTTCGCCTGTGGCGTGTCCTGGAAGTGGTGGAAGAGCCCGAGGATCACTTCAAGCAGGTCGATCTCAAGGGCGCGACCAAGCTGCAGAAGGACGCCGCGATCGGCGACTTCATCGTCGATCCCCTCCCCCCGATCGAGTTCGGCCGCATCGCCGCGCAAGCCGCCAAGCAGGTCATTTTCCAGAAGGTTCGCGACGCCGAGCGCGACCGCCAGCATGAAGAGTTCAAGGACCGCGTCGGCGAGGTCATCACCGGCGTCGTCAAGCGCGTCGAGTTCGGCCACGTGGTGGTCGACCTAGGCCGCGCCGAGGGCGTTGTCCGCCGCGACCAGCAGATCCCGCGCGAAATGGTTCGCGTCGGCGACCGCGTGCGCTCGCTGATCATGTCGGTGCGCCGCGAAAGCCGCGGGCCGCAAATCTTCCTCAGCCGGGCCCACCCCGACTTCATGAAGAAGCTGTTCGCGCAGGAAGTGCCCGAGATTTACGATGGCATCATCGAGATCAAGGCGGCCGCGCGTGATCCGGGCAGCCGCGCCAAGATCGGCGTGATCAGCCGCGACAGCTCGATCGACCCGGTTGGCGCGTGCGTCGGCATGAAGGGCAGCCGCGTCCAGGCGGTGGTCCAGGAACTGCAGGGCGAAAAGATCGACATCATTCCCTGGTCCGAGGATCTGGCGACGTTCGTGGTCAATGCGCTTCAGCCGGCAACGGTCAGCCGCGTGCTGATCGACGAGGAAGAAAGCCGCATCGAGGTGGTCGTACCCGACGATCAGCTGAGCCTGGCGATCGGTCGCCGGGGCCAGAACGTGCGGCTGGCATCGCAGCTGACCGCATCGCAGATCGACATCCTCACCGAGGCCGATTCGAGCGAGAAGCGCCAGCGCGAGTTCGTTGAGCGGTCCGAGATGTTCCAGACCGAGCTCGACGTCGACGAAACCCTTGCTCAGTTGTTGGTCGCCGAAGGCTTCACCAGCCTTGAGGAAGTTGCCTACGTCGAGGCCGACGAAGTGGCCGGCATCGAGGGACTGGACGAGGACCTTGCCGGCGAGTTGCAGAACCGCGCCAGCGAAGCACTGGATCGTCGCGAGGCCGCGGCCCGCGAGGAGCGCCGCGCTTTGGGTGTCGAGGACGCGCTGGCCGAGCTGCCGCACCTCAACGAGGCCATGCTGGTGACGCTGGGCAAGGCCAAGATCCGCACTCTCGACGATCTGGCGGACCTCGCCACCGACGAGCTCATCCAGAAGAAGCGGGCCGAGCCGCGCCGCCGGGCCGAGAACGCTCCGCAGCGCACCGAGGACAAGGGCGGCGTGCTGGGCGAATATGGTTTGAGCGAAGACCAGGGCAATGAGATCATCATGGCCGCCCGCGCGCATTGGTTCGAGGACGAAGCCCCGGCAAGTGGGGAGGACGCAGTTGCGGAAACCCCAGAATGAACCGCTAAGCGATCTTCTAGATGAAGAGGCATCGCCGAGCCCCTCCCCCGAGCGGGAGGGGGGTAAGGTCGTGCGCTCCCCCGAGCGCAGCTGTGTTCTCACGCGGCGCACGGCGACTCGCGACGAGCTGATTCGACTGGCCTTGGCCCCCGATGGCCAGGTGCATCCCGACGTTCGCGCCAAGGCCCCCGGCCGCGGTGCGTGGATCGGTGTCAGCCGGGCCGAGCTCGAGACCGCGATGGCCAAGGGCAAGTTCAAGGCCGCACTGGCGCGTGCCTTCAAGTCGCCGGTGGAGGTCTCTCCCGACCTGCCCGAGCGGATCGAGGCGGCGCTTCAGGGTGCGGCGCTTGATCGCCTGGGGCTTGAAGCGCGCGGCGGTACGCTGATCAACGGCGGCGAGCGTGTCGAGCAGGCGTGCCGCGCCGGCAAGGTCCACATGCTGCTGTTTGCGCGTGACGTGTCGCCGGACAGTCGCCGCAAGCTGGACCAGGCGTGGCGCGTCGGCGGGTCCGAGGAGATCGGCCACCGGCATGGGCTGGTAATTCCCGTTGATCGCACCATCTTGAGCATGGCGTTGGGACGCGAAAATGTGGTACATGTTGCCGTAATCGATCCCGCTGCCGCGGCGCGCGTGCTTCACGCGCTGTCCCGGTGGCGCGCTTTCATTGATCCCGACGCTGGGCTAGAGCGCGGCAACCCCATGCGGGATGCGGCGCAAGGCACGGCCACGGCCGACTTGTTGAACGAAGGAAATTCATGAACGACCAGACCGACAAGCCGAAGCTGGGTACCCGGCCTCCGCTGGGTATCAAGCGGACGGTGGAGACCGGCAAGGTCCAACAGAGCTTCAGTCACGGCCGTTCCAACACGGTTGTGGTTGAGGTCAAGAAGCGGCGCATCCTGGGCAAGCCCGGTGAGGCCGCGCCTATCGCCGAGACGCCCGCCGCGCCTCAGGCTGCGGCTCCCGCGCCTGCCGCCGCCGCACCGACCCCTGCCCCGCAGGCTCCGCGTCCAGCCGCTCCGCCGGTTCGCCGGGCGCCGGTAGACGATATCTCGGCCCGCCGCGAGTTGCAGACCCGTCTGCTTCGCGAGGCCGACGAAGCGCGCATGACTTCCCTTGAGGAAGCCCGCCGACGTGAGGATCAGGCCAAGAGAGGCGCGACCGAGGACGAGAAGCGTCGCGCCGCCGAGAAGGAAGAGGCTGCGCGCCTGGCTGCGGAGCTCGCCGTTAATGCGCCGCCGCCAGCCCCTGAGCCCGACCTGTCAGCGCCGGTCGCCGAAGCTCCCGCCGGGGCCACCAGTTCCGGTGACGAGCAGAACACACAGGCGCAGCAAGATGCAGCCGCCGCGCGGCCGACCGGGGCCGAGCAGGCTGCCGGCATCCGCAAGGCGGGCACGGGCATCGCGCCCAAGCGCCCCGATGCCGCCCGTCCAAACCGTGGCCGCGTCGACGATCGTCGTCATGCGGGCAAGCTGACCGTCACCCGGGCTCTGTCCGGCGAAGGCGACGACAATCGTGCCCGCAGCCTGGCCGCACTCAAGCGCAGCCGTGAAAAGCAGCGTCGCGATCACGCCAGCGCAGGTCCGTCTGCCAAGATGGTGCGCGACGTGGTCGTGCCCGAGGCGATCACCATCCAGGAGCTTGCCAATCGCATGGCCGAGCGGGCCTCGGACCTGGTGAAGACATTGTTCAAGCTGGGCAATCCGGTCACCGTCACACAGACGATCGACCACGATACTGCCGAGTTCCTGGTCAATGAGTTCGGTCACAACTTCGTGGCGGTGAGCGAGAGCGATGTCGACATCGACAGTTCGGTCGACGTGGATGCCGACACGACGCAGATCACGCGTCCCCCGGTGGTGACCATCATGGGCCACGTCGATCACGGCAAGACGTCGCTGCTCGACGCGATCCGCGGCGCAAACGTTGTGTCGGGCGAAAGCGGCGGCATCACACAGCACATCGGTGCCTATCAGGTGGCCTTGCCGTCGGGTGACCAGATCACCTTTCTCGACACGCCAGGCCATGAAGCGTTCAGCGAAATGCGTCAGCGCGGTGCCAACGTCACCGACATCGTCATCCTGGTGGTGGCGGCGGACGATGGCCTGAAGCCGCAAACTATCGAGGCGATCAAGCACACCAAGGCGGCGAACGTGCCGATGATCGTGGCCATCAACAAGATCGACAAGCCCGGTGCCAATCCGCAAAAAGTGCGCGAAGAGCTGCTCCAATATGAGGTCGTGGTCGAGGCCATGGGCGGCGACGTCCAGGACGTCGAAGTCTCCGCGCTCAAGAAGACCAATCTCGATGGGCTGCTGGAGGCGATCAGCCTTCAGGCCGAAATCCTCGAGCTACGCGCCAATCCGGATCGCCGCGCAGAGGCAACGGTGATCGAGGCCCGGCTGGACAAGGGCCGCGGTCCGCTGGCGACCGTGCTGGTACAGCGCGGCACGCTCAAGGTCGGCGACATCATCGTGGTCGGTGCGTCGTCGGGCAAGGTTCGTGCGCTGACCGACGATCATGGTCGGCCGGTGAAGAAGGCTGGCCCTTCGTTCCCGGTGGAAGTGCTTGGCCTTGGCTCGGTGCCATCGGCGGGCGATCCGTTCACCGTGGTCGAGAATGAGTCACGGGCTCGCGAAGTCGCGGCCTATCGCCAGGGTGTGATGGACAAGAAACGGACCACGTCGGCCCCGGTCGATCTGGAGAATCTATTCGCGGCCAAGTCGTCGACGCTGATCGAGTTCCCGGTAGTCATCAGGGCCGACGTCCAGGGCTCCACGGAAGCGATCGTTAATGCGCTCAACCGGCTATCCACGCCCGAGATCAAGGTGCGGGTGCTTTCGTCGGGCGTTGGCGCGATCACCGAGAGCGACATCCTGCTCGCGGCGGCCACGAAGGCGCCGATCATCGGCTTCAACGTGCGGCCCAACCCCAAGGCGCGCCTGCTCGCGACCCGCGACCGGGTGGAGCTTCGTTACTACGACGTCATCTATCACCTGACCGATTGGGCCAAGGGTGCGATGGCCGGCGAGCTTGGGCCGGAGATCATCGAAACGGTCGTCGGCAAGGCCGAAATCCGCGAAGTGTTCTCGGCCGGCAAGCACGGTCGCGCGGCGGGCCTGCTGGTGGTCGAAGGCATCATCCGCAAGGCGCTCAAGGCGCGCATCACGCGGGAGGATGTCATCATCTACACCGGCGAGATCGCGTCGCTGCGCCGCTTCAAGGACGATGTGGCGGAGGTTCGCGCCGGTCTGGAGTGCGGCGTGACGTTCACGCAGAACTTCACCGACATCAAGGCGGGCGATTACCTCGAGACGTACGAAGTCGAGGAACGCGCGCGCACGCTGTAAGCGCCTGCCCCACTCTCCTGCGGGGGAGTGGGCGGGAGCTACGCGGGCTGCGGGAAGGTGACGATGGCAAAAGCCGAAAACAACGAGGGCCGCTCCGTTCGCCTGCTTCGCGTGGGCGAGCAGGTGCGCCATGTGCTGAGCGAGATCCTGTCGCGCGGTGACGTTCACGACGCGACGCTGCAAAGCCATATGGTGAGCGTCACCGAGGTGCGCATGTCGCCCGACCTTCGACACGCCACCGCGTTCGTAAAGCCGCTGCTTGGGGCGGACGAAGCGGTGGTGCTCAAGGCGCTGCGCACCAACACGGCGTTCTTCCAGCGTGAGGTCGCCAACCGCGTTCGGACTCGGTTCGCGGCCAAGCTCAAGTTCCTGGCGGACGGAAGCTTCGACGAAGGCGGTCGGATCGACGCCCTCTTGCGCACGCCGCATGTAGCGCAGGACTTGGTGGAGAACGACGGCTCCGAGGAGGCTAATGCTTGATCCGCTCGGCGCGGTGATGGTTGGCCAAGGCTGCCGTACCAAGCCGCTTGCCGAGGCGCACCGGGAGGCCCTGAGGGCTGCCTGCGCCGAGGATGAGGCGATCTGGCAAATCTATTCGGTCAGTTGCGACCCCGAACATTTCGACAGCACCATCGATGCGTTGCTGGCCCGGCCCGACGCGCGCACATTCGTGCTGTTCGACGGCGATACGTTGGCCGGCATGTCGAGCTATTTAGGCATCGAGCAAGCGCGCGGCGTGCTGGAAATCGGCTTTACATATTACCGCCCTGCCCTGCGCGGGACCGGCCTTAATCGCCGGGTCAAGGACATGATGCTGGCCCGAGCCTTCGATCTTGGCTTCCGCCGGATCGAGTTCCGGGTCGACGAACGCAACACGCGCAGCCAGGCGGCGATGGCCAAGCTCGGCGCGGTTCGCGAGGGGGTGATGCGGCAGGACCGGATCACCTGGACCGGCCATGTGCGCGACACGGTGCTGTTCTCGATCCTGAGCGACGAGTGGCCAAGGGAGGACGCTGCCTGATGGCCAAGCTTTATTTCTACTACGCCGCGATGAATGCGGGGAAGTCGACGACTCTGCTGCAGGCGGACTTCAACTATCGCGAGCGGGGCATGGCGACGATGCTGTGGACGGCGGCGCTGGATGCGCGCTCGGGCGGGCGGAGGATCGTGTCGCGGCTGGAGATCGGGGCCGACGCCCATGGCTATCAGGCCGATACCGACCTGCTCGAGGCGGTCGGCGAGCGGATGCACGAAGGGCCGCTGCATTGCCTGTTGGTCGATGAGGCGCAGTTCCTGAGCCGAGAGCAGGTGCTGCAATTGTGCCGGCTGGCGGACGAACACGACCTGCCGGTGCTTTGTTACGGGCTTCGCACCGACTTCCTAGGCGACCTGTTCCCGGGCAGCGCGGCGCTTCTGGCACTGGCCGACGCCTTGGTCGAGCTCAAGGCCGTGTGCGAATGCGGGCGCAAGGCGACGATGAACCTGCGGGTGGATGCGCACGGGCATGCGGTGACGCGCGGGGCGCAGACGGAGATTGGCGGCAACGATCGCTACATGGCGCTGTGCCGGCGGCACTTTCACGCGCGTTTGGCCGAGAGCGAGGCGCGGCTGGCCGCCTCGGCGTGAGCGACACCGCTGCGCCAGCGCCGCTGAGTGGCTGGATCATCATCGACAAGCCACTGGGGCTTGGATCGACGCAGGCGGTGAGCGCGGTCAAGCGCGCGTTGCGGGAAGCCGGTGCCGCCAAGACACGCGTGGGGCATGGCGGCACGCTGGATTCTCTGGCGACCGGTGTATTGCCGATCGCGCTTGGCGAGGCGACCAAGCTGGCCGGGCGGATGCTGGATGCGGTCAAGGCCTATGACTTCACGGTGAGCTTTGGCGTGCAGACCGACACACTGGATGCCGAAGGTGCCGCGGTCGCGACCAGCGATCATCGGCCTTCGGCGAGCGAAGTCGCTGGCGTGTTGGCGAGGTTCACCGGGCCGATCGAACAGATGCCGCCGGCTTTTTCGGCGCTGAAAGTGGACGGGCGGCGTGCCTATGATCTTGCGCGCGCGGGTGAGGAAGTTGTGCTCAAGGCGCGATCGGTGACCGTGTTCTCGCTCCTGCCTCACTCCGAGCAGGAAGGCTCGGTGGAAGCACTCACTCTCTCAGCCGTCGTGTCGAAGGGCACCTATATCCGCTCCCTTGCACGCGACATCGCTTTGGCGCTTGGGACGGTCGGCCACGTCACCATGCTAAGGCGCACCAAGGCCGGCCCGTTCACCCTCGCGCAGGCGATATCACTGGACTTTCTGGGGGAGGCGTCTAAGGCGCGCGAGTTGACGCGGGCGATACTGCCGTTCGAGGCAGGGCTGGACGACATCCCGGCTCTCCCCGTCACCTCCGATCAGGCGCGTCAGCTTCGGCATGGCCAACGCGTGGTCGGTTTTCCCGTCCCGGCGGGCCTTTATGTCGCCAAGGACGGGGTCACCCCCGTGGCGCTTGTAGAGGTCGATGCCGGCGACCTTCGGGTCGTGCGCGGGCTCAACCTCTAGTTATTCAAAGGAGTATCCCGATGTCGATTACCCAGGAGCGCAAAGCAGCGCTGATTACCGAGCATGGCCGCGGCGAAGGCGACACTGGTTCGCCCGAGGTCCAGGTCGCGATCATCACCGATCGTATCCAGACCCTGACGTCGCACTTCAAGACGCACGCGAAGGATAACCATTCGCGCCGCGGTTTGCTGATGATGGTCAACAAGCGCCGCAGCCTGTTGGATTACCTCAAGAAAGTGGACGCTCAGCGCTACACCGACCTGATCGGCAAGCTGGGCCTTCGCAAGTAATATCAAGGGCGCCCCTAGCGGGCGCCCTTTTGCAATCCCGGGCAGCGGCGCAATTCGGCGCCGCCTTGCTCATGGGGCGATTCACAAAGCCCTGCACCGCCGACGAGCCGGATTGCTCGTCCATCAGCTGCCCCGGCAGGCATCCGGCCGCCGGGTTCAAAGGAACCAAGAATGTTCAATATCAAGACTGTAGAAATCGATCTCGGCGGCAAGACGCTGAAGCTGGAAACCGGCCGCATCGCGCGCCAGGCCGATGGTGCCGTTCTGGCGACCATGGGCGAAACCGTCGTCCTTTGCGCCGTTACCGCGGCCAAGTCGGTCAAGCCAGGGCAGGACTTCTTCCCGCTGACCGTCCACTACCAGGAAAAGTTTTCGGCTGCTGGCCGTATCCCAGGTGGCTTCTTCAAGCGTGAGCGCGGCGCCACCGAAAAGGAAACGCTGACCAGCCGCCTGATCGACCGTCCTATCCGCCCGCTGTTCCCAGAAGGCTTCTACAATGAAGTCCTGGTGATCGCGCAGGTGCTTTCGTACGACGGCCAGAACGAGCCGGACATCGTTGCTTTGATCGCGGCATCGGCCGCTCTGACGATTTCGGGCGTCCCGTTCATGGGCCCGATCGGCGCGGCGCGCGTCGGCATGATCGACGGCGAATACATCCTCAATCCAAGCCAGGACGAGATCAAGTCCGGCGACCTGGACCTGGTCGTGGCCGCTACCGGCGGCGCCGTGATGATGGTCGAATCCGAAGCCAAGGAGCTTTCGGAAGAGCAGATGCTCGGCGCGGTGCTGTTCGCCCATGAAGCGTCGCGCAAGATCGTCAATGCGATCTGCGACCTGGCCGAACAGGCTGCCAAGGAGCCTTGGGATCTGGCCACCAGCGATGCCAAGAAGGCGGCCAAGGCCAAGCTTCGCGACATCGTCGGTGCCGACATCGAGGCCGCTTACCGCCTGACCGACAAGTCGGAGCGCCAGAATGCCCTGACCGTGGTTCGCGACAAGGCCAAGACCGCCTTCACCGATGCCGACGCACAGGAGCAGATGAGCGCATCCAAGGCCGTCAAGAGCCTGGAAGCCGACATCGTGCGCACCGCCATCCTCAAGGAAGGCCGCCGCATCGACGGCCGCGACACGAAGACGGTTCGCCCGATCGAAGCCATGGTCGGCTTCCTTCCGCGTACCCACGGTTCGGCGCTATTCACCCGCGGCGAGACGCAGGCGATCTGCACCACCACCTTGGGCACCAAGGACGCCGAGCAGATGATCGATGGGCTGGAAGGCCTGTCGTACCAGCGCTTCATGCTGCACTATAACTTCCCGCCATATTCGGTTGGTGAAGTGGGCCGCTTCGGTGCGCCTGGCCGCCGCGAAGTTGGCCACGGCAAGCTCGCTTGGCGTGCGCTGCACCCGGTGCTGCCGTCCAACGAGGAATTCCCGTACACCATCCGCGTGCTTTCCGACATCACGGAGAGCAATGGCTCGTCGTCAATGGCGACAGTCTGCGGCGGTTCGCTGTCGATGATGGATGCGGGCGTTCCGCTGAAGCGTCCGGTCGCAGGCATCGCCATGGGCCTGATCCTGGAAGGCAAGGACTTTGCCGTGATCAGCGACATCCTTGGTGACGAGGATCACCTCGGCGACATGGACTTCAAAGTTGCCGGCACGTCCGAAGGCATCACCACGATGCAGATGGACATCAAGGTGCCCGGGATCACCGAAGAGATCATGAAGATCGCTTTGGCCCAGGCCAAGGAAGGCCGGGCGCACATCCTGGCCGAGATGGCCAAGTCGCTCGATAGCACGCGTGGCGAACTGTCCGCTCACGCGCCGCGCATCGAAACGATGTCGGTGCCCAAGGACAAGATCCGCGAAATCATCGGAACGGGCGGCAAGGTCATTCGCGAAATCGTCGCGACGACCGGTGCCAAGGTCGACATCGACGATGAAGGCGTGATCAAGATCTCGTCCTCCGACGTCGCCCAGATCGAAGCCGCGCGCCAGTGGATCCACGGCATCGTTGCCGAGGCCGAGCCTGGCAAGATCTACAACGGCAAGGTCGCCAACATTGTCGATTTCGGCGCGTTCGTGACGTTCATGCCCGGCAAGGACGGCCTGGTTCACGTTTCGGAAATCCGCAACGAGCGAGTCGAGAACGTGCGCGAGGTCCTGACCGAAGGACAGGACGTCAAGGTCAAGCTGCTCGAAGTCGATCAGCGCGGCAAGGTGCGTTTGTCGATGCGGATCGTCGATCAGGAAACCGGTGCCGAGCTGGAAGACACCCGCCCGGCGCGCGAACCGCGTGCTGGCGGCGACCGTGATCGCGGCGACCGGGGTGATCGTGGCCCACGCCGTGAAGGCGGCGGTGGCGGCGGCGACCGTGGCCCACGTAGCGGCGGCGGCGAAGGTCGTGGCGGCGGCGAGGGTCGTGGCGGCGGTGGTGACCGTGGTCCCCGCAGCGGCGGTGGCGGCAGCGATCGCGGTCCGCGTCCGGAAGGTCGTGGCGGCGAGAACCGTGGCGGCGGTGAAAATCGCGGCGGCGGCGAAGGTCGGGGAGACCGGGGCCCACGCCGTGATCGCGACGAGGGTCCAGCGCCAGAGTTCGCGCCGGCCTTTCTGACCCGCGACGACAGCTAAGCCTTTCACACTCTAATCATGGAACAGCCCTCCTGCCGCGCCCGGCAGGAGGGCTTTTCTTTGCGCCCGGTTCGGCTAGGCGTCTTTCGGTGATCGCCGACGTTCCTTTCTCCGCACGCTGGACCGAGCGATTTCCGGTAGCGCGCTTGCCTTTGCTAGGTGAGATCGCGGTTGCAGCGGTCACCACGACGCTTGCGACGAGCGTCCGCTGGCTGCTCGATGGGTCACTCCCACCCGGTTTCCCATTTCTGACCTACTTCCCCGTGGTGATCGTTACCGCCTTCCTGCTGGGATCGCGTGCGGGAGCCATCACGGCGGTGCTGAACGGCTTGGCCGCGTGGTACTTCTTCGTAACACCCGCCCGAGAATTCTTTCTCACCTTCGATGTCGGTGTTGCGATGCTGTTCTACGCCTTCATCACCGCCACCGAAGTGACGCTGGTGCATTGGATGCAACGCTCCAACAGTTCGCTGGTCGCGGCGCGGGAGACCAACGGACGGCTGGCGGAAACGCGTGCCTTGCTGTTCAGCGAGTTGCAGCACCGCGTGTCGAACAATCTGCAGATGGTCAGCGCGCTTCTAACGGTGCAGCGGCGACAGATTCACGATCCGCAGGCCAAGTCGGCATTGGACGAGGCCTCGCGGCGGCTGAGCACCGTGGGCCGCATCAGCCGGCAACTCTACGATCCGGCCGGCGGCGCGCAGGAGCTCAAGCCGTTCCTGGATCAACTGGCCCGCGACATCGTCGAAAGCAGCGGCCGGAGCGACATTCGCTGCCGCGTGGAGGGCGTCGCTGATGCCAAGCTCAACCCCGAAGCGGCAATCCCGCTGGCTCTCGTCGTCGCCGAGTCGGTCGCCAACGCCATTGAGCACGGCTTCGTGGGGCGCGAGAATTGCGAATTGCAGATCCGACTTGCGCACATTGGCGACGGACGCATGTCGATCGAGGTCGAGGACAATGGCCACGGCCTGCCCGCCGGCTTCGTGCTGGACGGCAGCAACAGCCTGGGCCTGAAGATCGCGACCATGCTGGCGGGCCAATTGGGCGGCCGTTTCACCCTGAGCCCTTCGGCCGGTGCGAGCGGCTCGCTCGCCCGGCTCGAACTGCCGCTGCTGGCTTAGCCTTTCGTCAGCACCGCGCCGACGGCTGCGATGCGCTCCACTCGCGCGGTGCGATAGGCGGATTGCTCCAGCTCCTCGCCGAAGATGTCGGGATCGAGCTCATTGTAGCTGAGCAAGCAGCCGAGCTCGTCGGCGACTTCGGACAGGCCCGCCAGCAGCGCATCTTCGCCATCGACGATCGGGCTTCCGGTGTAGAGCAACAAGCGACCGCCGGCGTCGAGGCGGGTTGCGGCAGATCGCGCCCAATCGAGCGACACGCCCGCCCCAAGCTGCGCGCCGCCATCGCGATAGTCGCGGCCCTTGGAGTCCATGATGAAGGGCGGGTTGGCGACGATCAGGTCGATGGGCCCTTCGATGGAATCGAAGTTGTCGCCCTCAACCGTGCGGATGGGCACGCCGGCCGCGGCGGCATTGGCCCGGGCAAGGCGCAGGGCCGCCGGATTGATGTCGATCAACGTGACCTGGTCGGCGTCGACCTGACCAGCGGCGACGATAGCACCCGGCCCGGCTCCAGCGCCCAGGTCGACGAGGTGGCGCACCGCCCCGCCCTCGCCCAGCACGGCCTCGATGAAGCGGGCGAAGCGGTAGGTGTCAGGGCCGAAGAACACAGCATCCTCGGCGTTGGTCGGATAAGCCGAATGCAGAAACAGGCTTCCGCCGAGCGACGACACGCGCAGGCGGCTCAGCCAGCGATCATTCTTCTGGGTCAGCGCTCCGGCGCTCTCGAGCGCACTCCACAAAGGCGCTTCGAGCAGCTCGCGGGAGAATGGTAGGCTCCAGCCGAACACGTCGCGCAAGGTCTCGGCCTTGGCGCCGTCGCGATTGGCAAGGATGCGCGCATGGGTCGCCGGCGTGACGGTGGTGAAGTCGTAGCCCTCTTCGTCCAATTCGCGCAGGACCGCGCGCAAAGCGACGTCCTCTTCGCCAAGTTCAACAGCGGGCTCGATTAAGGGTTCGTCGAACGAGGAGGCCATGATCTTCCTTTAAAGGCGCGCGTGCCGGTAACCGGCGTTGGCGCGCGCCTTAGCCTCTTCGTGGCCGCGCTGTCAGTCCTGAATCGAAGACCAGAGCTCTTGGCGATAGCGAGCAAAGCAACGCTCGCCGGCCTTCAAGCGCATCAGAGCGCCTTCGGCGATGGCGGTGGCGCGGCGCGGATCCTCGGTCACGAGCGGCACGATCGCCTCCTTGTTCCACTCCTCGCTATGCTTGATGTCGAGGGTGGCGTGGAGGTCGAAGTAGCGGCGCTGCTTCGCCTCGAGTCCGAGGCGGCGCATGCCCTGCCCGGTGGCAGCCGAACGTGCCGGAGCGGTGAGCTCGATCACCCCGAGCGCCCCGACCGAATGCCAGGCGTAACGGCGGTTGCCGGCCATGGCGCTCATCGCGTTGGCAAGCGCGAGGCTTTCCCACACGGTGCTCTCGATGCTCGGCTTGAGGCCCAGCGATTTCACCACGAAGTGCAGCATTGGGCCGTGCATTCCCTTGGGGTTGCCGCGGCCCATTTCGTCCCAATAGTTGCGCGCCAACTCCAGCTTGGCGCGGTCAGGCATGCGGATCTGGGTCAGTGCGACCAGATCGTCGAAGCCCGCCTCGCCAGCAGCCTCCTGCGTCAGCACCCACTTGAGCTGGTCGAGCGTCGCCTGGTGCTCGATCCAGTCGAACAAGGGGTCGTGCTGACCCGGACCGGTCGCCTCCAGCGCCTCGAACCAAGCAACAAAGCCGTTCGGGTCGGTCGGCGCGGCGGCGGCCTGCTCGCTAATTTCGGCGCGCAGTTGCTCAAGGAAACCAAGTTCCAGGCGCTGCATGCGGGCGTCACGGTCGATTGCCGCGCCGCCATCGGCGCCCGGGAATGCGGGCGCAAAGCGCTCTACGTTCCAGTGGCTTAGCGCCTGCTGGAACTCATCGTTGAAGAATTGCGAAGGCTCGGGCGAGCGCGTTTGAGCCCTGGTTGCCATGGTTCGGTCTACCTACCGATGTCTGCGAATGTGTCGCATAACCAACAGGTTGGGGGGTTCAGGGTTCCATCATGCCCAAAGGTCGGTATCGCGCTCCAGAGGGGCCGACCGATCCAGGTTAACGCTATTTCCCAGGCTCGAGGCGCTAAACTTGTTTGCGCGACGTGATGACCACGGGCTGGTGGAGCTGAGGAGGATCGAACTCCTGACCTCTGCAGTGCGATTGCAGCGCTCTCCCATCTGAGCTACAGCCCCGTGCCCGTGGCGGTGCTCCTTTAGCGGCGCTTTCCTACCCGCGCAACGCCGCGTTCCCCTGCGATCGATGGGGGCTGACCGCGCCTCCCCGTCCATTGGTCTACCGTTGCAAACGGACCCGGAACAAGCCGCCGTCCCTCCTCGTTTTCGAACCATCACCGCGCGGCATTCGGCTGGCGGCGGTTAGACCCTGCTTGGAGGACATTTCCGATGGCTTATGATCGCTACGATCGCGACGACAATCGCAGCCGCCCCCGCGACGACGGCGGCTTTCGCGGACGCGACGAAGGACGCGAGCGGCAATATGGCGGTGATCGCGGAGGCCAAGGCGGCGAGGACCGCGGGTTCTTCGAGCGCGCCCGCGACGAGGTAACCAGCTGGTTCGGAGACGAAGAGGCCGAGCGCCGGCGCATGCAGGACGACCGCATGGGACATCCCGACAGCGACCGCCACGGCCGCGACGAAGGCTATGGCAACCGCGATCGCCACAATGAGCGCGGCGGATCAGGGGCCTATGGCGGCGGGCAAGGCTCCACCTATGGCGCGGGCAGCCATCGTGAACCCGGTGCGCGCGGCGGCGAATACGGTCGCGGCCGCGAAAGCGGCGTGTTCGGTCGGGGCGAGTCCGGCCGAGGCGAACCGGACCGCGGCGAGTTCGGGCGCAGCGAGCCTGGTCGAGGCGACATTGGCCGTGACCGGTCGTCCATCCCTTACCCGGGCACCATGAACCAGTCGATCCACGAGCCACGCGGCGGGCGGTCGGACTTTGGCGGCGACCGTGGGCGTGAGCGGAGCGACTTCGATCGCGATCAGTCGCGCAATCCGCGTGCCGGCGGTGGCGGGTACCGGGACGAGGATCGCGGGAGCCGCTCAGGCCTTGGCGGGCAGGACTTCGCCCATGCGCAATATGGGCGTCAGGAGTTCAGCCAGGACCAGGGAAGCGACCGTCCGGGCGCCGGCTATAATTACGGTGGCTGGGGCGACCGCGACAGCCAGCGGCAGAGCTATGGCGCCTCGGGCAACGCTGGAAGCGGCGGCGACACCCACTATCACCAACTTCGTCAGCGCCACATCGAGGACCTCGACCGCGACTATGACGAGTTCCGTCGCGAGCATCAGTCGAAGTTCGAGAGTGAGTTCTCCGGCTGGCGGCAGCAGCGCCAGACCAAGCGCCAGATGCTGGATTCCCTCCGCGAGAACATGGAAGTGGTCGGCTCCGATGGCCAGCGGATCGGCACCGTGGACAAGGTGCGCGGCGACAACATCATCCTCAACCGCAAGGACCCGGAGGCGGGCGGCGTGCATCGCTCGTTCGGCTGCACCCTGCTCGACCGGATCGAAGGGGATCGCGTCTTCCTTAGCCACCCGGCGGATCAGGTCCGCCAGCAGTTGAAGACTGAGGATCAAGGCGAGCGCGGCGGCGGCGGTGGCGGCTGGGGCCGTGCACTGTTCGGCGGCGGACGTTCGTCGGAAGCCGAGGGCCGCTCGGCACGCCTTGAAGAAGGCCAGGGTGAAGGCGACGGACCGCACATCCTGGATAAGAGCTTCCCCGGCACCTACGAGGACAAAGACAAGAAGGATCAGTAAGGGCGCGCTTTCGCGTTGTTGCTGACGAAGGAGGCCCGGCCGCGAACAGCGGTCGGGCTTCTTTGCATTTGCGCTAATCTTGCGCCGCACCCTTGAGCCGGTGGGCGCCTTCCTGCATGGCCGATCCCACATAAATGGTAGGTCCCGGGTCAAGCCCGGGACGACGATCAGGAGAGACACTATGGCCCGCGCCTGGCACCTCAAGAGCCGCCCCAACGGCATGCCCACCGCCGACAATTTCGAGCTAAAGGACCTTCCGAGCGCGCCGCTTCAAGATGGCGAAGTGCGGGTGCGCAACCTGTTCCTGTCGGTCGATCCGTACATGCGTGGGCGGATGAACGATGTGAAAAGCTACGTGCCGCCGTTCCAGATCGGCGAGCCGTTGCAGGGCGGCGCAGTCGGCGAAGTGATCGAAAGCCGAGCGGAAGGCTTCGCAGCCGGTGATCAGGTGATGCACATGCTGGGCTGGCGGGACGAAAGCGTCGCTCCTGCGGCAACGTTGAACAAGCTGCCAAATTTGGGTGTCGAGCCGCAGGCGTTCCTCGGCAATCTCGGGCTGACCGGCGGCACCGCTTACTTCGGCCTGCTGCATGCGGCAGGCGCCAAGGAAGGCGACATCGTGTTCGTATCGGCCGCGGCCGGCGCGGTCGGGTCGGCGGTGGTGCAGATCGCCAAGGCCAAGGGCATGACGGTGATCGGATCAGCCGGCGGTCCCGAGAAATGCGACTTCGTTCGCTCCTTGGGTGCCGATCAGGTGATCGATTACAAGGCGGGCCCGTTGGTCAAGAGCCTGGCGGAAGCCGCGCCCAAGGGCATCGACATCTACTTCGACAATGTCGGCGGCGACCACCTCGACGCGGCGTTCGCCCATGCCCGGCAGAACGCGCGCTTTGCGATGTGCGGGATGATCGACAGCTACAACAGCGGCGAGCCGGCCACCTTCCGCTACATCATGCGGGTGGTCGCGATGCGGATCATGCTCAAGGGCTTCATCTACACCGACTATCTCGACCGCAACGCCGACTTCTACCGCGACATGGGGACGTGGATGCAGGCCGGCAAACTGCAGGCCCGCGACACGGTGATGGACGGGCTGGAGAAGACGCCCGAAGCGTTCCTGGGCCTGTTCAGCGGTGCGAACACCGGCAAGATGTTGGTTCGCATCTGAGGCTTACCCCCTCCCGCCGAGCGGGAGGGGAGTGTGTCAAACCCGGTTGTAGTTGCAGCTCGCTGGATTGCCGGTGGTGAGCCCACGGCGGAGCGCTTCCATGCGCTGGGCCGACGAGCCGTGCGTGAAGCTTTCCGGCACCACGCGGCCTTGCGACTGCCGCTGCAGCGTGTCGTCGCCGATCGCCTGCGCGGCCTTAAGGCCTTCCTCGATATCGCCGGGTTCGAGCGCCTTGGTGCCGTCGGGCGCCTTGGCATTGGCAGCCCAGACACCGGCGTAGCAGTCGGCTTGCAGCTCGACGCCGACCTGAACTTGATTGCCCTCGCCCTGACCAAGCCGAGCCTGAGCGGCGCTAGCCTTGTCGAGCGTTCCTTCCAGGTCCTGGACGTGGTGCCCGACTTCGTGCGCGATCACGTAATATTGCGCGAAGTCACCCGGCGCCTGGAAGCGCTGGCGAAGCTCGTCGAAGAATTGCGGGTCGATGTAGATGCTCTTGTCGGTTGGGCAATAGAATGGCCCCATGGCGGCCTGGGCGGCTCCGCAACCGGATTGCGAACTGCGGCTGAACGCGATCAGTCTCGTTGGCTGATATTGCGCGCCGGCACGCTGGAAAATCTCACCCCAGACTTCCTCGGTGGAGCGAAGCGAGGTGGTCAGGGCAAGCCGGTCTTCCTGGCTGAGCGTGGACTGGCCGGACGCCTGCTGAGTCGGCGCACTGCCGCTTCCTCCAAGCATTCCGCCACCGCCGCCGCCTACCGACGACAGGGCGCAATAACCAAGCATTAGCACGACCACGCCGACGATCCCGAAGCGGCTCGCGACGAGGCTGAGGATCATCCCGATGGCGCCTCCGCCCATTCCGCCGCCACCGCCGCCAAAGCCGAAGCCGCCCCCGCCGCTTTGGCCGGTGCGATCCTCGAAATTGCTGCTGCCTTCATCGCCCAAGCGCATCTGTCATTCCCTCTGCTTGCCGGTCCAATGCTTCGGACGTGTAACGGTTGCAAATGGCGCCGGGGCGCGCAAAGCCAAGCCATCCAACCGCCACCTCGGCCGACGACGGAGATGATATGCTGCTGAAAGACAAGGTTGCCCTGGTGACCGGATCGACATCGGGCATTGGCCTGGCGATCGCACGCACGCTGGCCGCTGAAGGCGCACGCGTCATGCTCAACGGTTTCGGCGACGCGGACGAGATCGAAGGCATTCAGGATGAACTGGGTGAGCTTAGCGGCGACCTTGTGAGTTACAGCGGCGCCGACCTGTCGAAGCCCGACGCGATCGACGCGATGGTCGCGCAGTGCATCGACGAGCTCGGCAGCCCGTCGATCCTGGTCAACAATGCCGGGGTTCAGTTCGTCGCTCCGGTGGAAGAGTTTCCGACGGAGAAATGGGACCAGATCATCGCGGTGAACCTGTCCGCGGTTTTCCACACTACGCGGCTGTGCCTGCCATCGATGCGCCAGCGCGGCTGGGGGCGGATCATCAACACCGCCTCGGCGCACAGCCTGGTCGCCTCGCCCAACAAGGCCCCCTACGTGGCCAGCAAGCATGGCGTGGCGGGTTTCACCAAGGCGGTGGCGCTCGAGGCCGCGCGCGACGGCGTCACGGCGAACTGCATCTCGCCGGGTTACGTGTGGACCACCTTGGTGGAGAACCAGATCCCGGACACAATGAAAGCGCGCGACCTGACCCGCGATCAGGTGATCAACGACGTGCTGCTCGCTGCCCAGCCGACCAAGCGCTTCGTCACCCCGATCGAGGTTGCCAGCCTGGCACTGTACCTGTGCCGGCCCGAAGCTGGGTCGATTACCGGCGCGAACCTGAGCATGGACGGCGGGTGGACCGCGGCGTGAACTGGCGCCTGCTCCTGGCGCTTGCCGCGGTGCCGCTGATGGGCGGCTGCGCGATGATGCGCGCCGGGGAGATCGTGCAAAGGCCTGTCGACGGGATGCAGTGGCGCTCTGTTGCGACCGCAGGGGATCTGAGGCGGCTGCGGGAATGGCGCACCGCCTTTGTACAGGGCTTGGAGCAAGCGCGCGCCGTCGGTCATGGCGCGGCGATCACCAGGGAAGGCGCGCTACTGGCACCCGACGCGGCGATCCGCGGTCCCGCTTTGCCTAATGGCGCGTATCGTTGCCGGATCGTGAAGCTGGGGGCTCGGTCGCCGGGCATGCTGCCATTCGTGACCTACCCCGCTTTTCCGTGCCGGCTGCGGGCCGAGCAGGGGGTTCAGGGCTTTGCCAAGCTGTCGGGATCGCAGCGGCCGGTAGGGCTGGTGTTTCCCCACGACCAGCTCCGCCATGTATTCCTGGGCACGCTGGTGCTGGGCGATGAAACGCGGGCGATGCAGTACGGCAATGATCCAGAGCGCGACGTGGCCGGCTTCCTGGAGCGCATCGGCGATCGGCGCTGGCGGTTGATCCTGCCCTACCCGCGCTTCGAAAGCCTCGTCGATGTCGTGGAGCTGGTGCCGGTGGTCTAGACGGGCGCCACCGGACGGCTACACTCGTCGGCATGAAGACCATCCTCATCGCCGCCGCCGCCCTTCTCGCCACGCCGGCTTCCGCCGCAACGGTGTCCGACGCCGTGCGCGCCGACATGCCCAAGCTGATGACGCTGTACCGCGATCTTCACGCCCATCCCGAGCTGTCGATGCAGGAGGTGCGCACCCCTGCCCTGCTCGCGCCGATGATGCGCAAGCTTGGCTTCACCGTCACCGAGAAGGTCGGCAAGACCGGGCTGGTGGCGGTGATGAAGAACGGCGCGGGACCGACCCTGCTTCTCCGCGCCGACATGGATGGGCTCCCCGTGGTCGAGCAGACCAAGCTGCCGTTCGCGTCCAAGGTTCGCGCGGTCGCCCGGTCCGGCGTGGAAACCGGCGTGATGCACGCCTGCGGACATGACACGCACATCACCTCGTGGCTCGGCACGGCGCAGCGGCTGAGTGCGATGAAGAGCCAATGGGCCGGCACGATCGTGATGATCCTGCAGCCGGGCGAGGAAACCGGCGAGGGCGCCAAGGCGATGCTCGACGACGGATTGTTCACGCGCTTCCCCAAGCCAAGCACGGCCATCGCATTTCACGACGCGGCGACCCTGCCGGCCGGCACCATCGGCGTTACCCCAGGCTATGCACTGGCCAATGTCGACAGCGTCGACATCACGGTGAAAGGTGTCGGCGGCCACGGTGCCTATCCACAGACCACCAAGGATCCGATCGTCCTCGCCAGCAGGATCGTGTCAACGCTGCAGACGCTGGTTAGCCGCGAGAACAACCCGGCCGACCCTGCGGTGGTCACCGTTGGCAGCTTCCAAGCCGGAGCGAAGCACAACATCATCTCGGACGAGGCCAAGTTGCAGTTGACGGTGCGCAGCTACACGCCCGAAGTACGCAAGCTACTGCTGGACGGCATCCGCCGCATCGCGCGGGGCGAGGCGATCGCCGCGGGCATGCCCGACGACCGCATGCCGGTCGTGCTGGTGCGTGAGGAGATGTACACGCCCGCGACCTTCAACACGCAGGCGCTGAGCGACCGGACGCTGGCCTTGTTCACGCAGACGTTCGGCGCGGGGCGCGTGACCAAGACGCCGGCGGTGATGGGCGGCGAGGATTTCAGCCGCTTCTGGCTGGCCGACAAAAGCATCCAGAGCCTGATATTCTGGGTCGGCGGCGTGCCCAAAACGCAGTGGGATGCGGCCGGCGGGGATGGCGCCAAGCTGCCTTCTCTGCACTCACCGTTCTGGGCGCCAGACGCCGAAGCGGTGATCTCGACCGCGACAGAGGCGATGACGGTCGCCGCGCTGGATGTGCTGAAGAAGGGCTGAGCTGGGCTGGATGTCTACTTTCGGCCCATTGCAAACATTCCCTCCTACCGTCATCAGTGAGCGATCCCATGCCGGAGAGGCGAATGACAGCATCACCAACCGTGGGCGCATTTGCCATCGTCCCCTCGAATGACCTGACGACAGCTGGTGAGTTTTGGGAACGTCTCGGCTTTTCTCGCACTGGTGGAGACGACAACTACATGATCATGGCCGGCTGGGGTTGTGAGGTTCATCTAACCCAAGCGGGCGACGGCGAATGGCGGGTGCCGGATCATAACCCGTTCGGTGTCTTCATCCGCACTCCTGACGTAGACGCGGTTGCCGCCTTGGTGGATGATCTCATCATCAGGCCAGGCGGGGTGCTGCGACACCGTGAGTGGGGCCTCTACGAGGTTGGGATTGCCGGACCGGACGGTCTTCTCGTGCGGATCGGATGGCCGTCGGACCTAATGCCCTAACGTCCGCTAATCACCAAAACGAACGTTCGTCGATCGTGCATGCAAACGGCGCTGGCCATGGCGAGCCTCTATCATCGCCAAAGTTGGAGAGAACGGATAGCAGCAGGCACTTGCTGACCATCCTCCGGCCGCGAGAGAACCCGCTCTACCATGCGCCAACTTCGGCGGAGTTTTGTCTTACGCCAAATGTCAGTGATCCACACATCACCGGACCAGTCTGCGCCATCCATCGTAGCCTCAAGGCTGACACGGGTTGCGAAGACAGCCACGGACCCGAGATCCCGCGCGTAAACCTCACCGAAGCGATAACCGTGACAAAAATAACGGGACGCAGCGGCTTCGAGCCAACTCGCTGCGTCCAGGAGGACCGGCGGCTTAGAACCGACCACCAGCCTGAAATTATTGGAGGTAAGGACTTTCAAAACTCGCCTGTCACGACTCACCCAGGCCCGCATCCAACGGTGCTCCATGGCTTCTATCAAAGTGGGGACATCGGGCATCGGTCGTGAGATACATGTACCCAGTCCTAATGCAACGGCAACTCACGCAGTCCCGATAGCGCCAAATGGCGGCTTCTACCCATTGCGGACGTTCAGAGATTGGCTACTCTCGCTGATCGGGGGGCGGATCGGACTATGGACTATTACTTCTCAGCGCAGAGCGACGGAAAGGCTTTTCGAAGTAAGGATCTTCCCGCTGGGCCGATGCCCGGATCTGAACGCTATGACTCTGTAGAGGCCAAAGGGATTTGGAGCACGGCTCTGGAGGAACTGGTCGCCAAGTCGAAAGGCACCAGTAGCGCGCTGGTGATGGCAGGGGTCCTTCCGCTTTGGCCTGAAACCCCGAAGAATCCGGAAGATTTCGAACCAGGGGCCTCTTTGACGCGATTGCCCGACAGCCTGCGCGACGATCTGGCGGAGCTTGAGGTTACCCCCTCGCTAGCAGCCGAGTGGTCTGATGAACTTTTTGGCTATGAGCCAGAAGATGCTGAGCAGGCGGCCCTAAAGATCGTCCACTTAGCTCGTGCCGCTCGAGATCGAAACAGATCCGTTTACTGGTGGTCGGAGATGTAGGCTCACGGGGCGGGAATCTAGTTATGCAATTGTTTGATGAGTTTGTTGGTGGAACGATCCTCTCGGCGGTAGCCCCGGTCACCTCGGAGTGGCTCTCGCGCGTCGGCACCGCTCTCGACGGCGCTGGAACTTGGCGACCGACGCGCGGTGGCGGCCGCGATCCCGGGCGCTCCAAAGTGTCCGACACCGCCGCCGCCCTCACTGAGTGGTTTGAGAGTTGGACCAACAAGCGAGACGGCATGTGGTTCTTCAGCGACGAGAAGAAGCAAATTACCGGACGGATCGATGCATTCGCGCCGACCCCAACCCTGCGTGGCGTCCATTTTTTCAACAAATCGAATTTAATACACGCGAAGCCTTGTTCACTGATCCTGACGCTTGCGACCATTACGCCACCACGTTTGCGGCAATTTGCGATGCTTCCGATGCTTTTGTCGGATGGGCAGCTTACACGCCAATGCTGCGCCAATCAGTCGAGCATCATTTACGGTTGCGAGAGATCAGGGGTACGGATATTTTTACGGTGGTCGCAGGCTCGCACCGACTGGAGTACGCCTTGTCGGACGTACATTGGCTCAACTACTTCGGTTCAGCCTTCATCGAACGCCACCGGCACCACATCGACGGCTTAGGGTTCCGCTGCGATCGCACTGCGAACGGCGGAGCCCTAGTCTGGGCCACCCCCACTCCCTTCGTGTTTGACGAGGGTGCTACGAGCTTCGGTGGCTATCCTTGGAAGCGCCCCTTCTACGATGCTCTTGGCGCTGCCTTCGTAAGTGATCATGCTGTGGCCGGTGGCCGCGGCGAGCATGTGCCCAGCTATGCCGATCACCGCCACCACTTGTCACATTGACGTGGGCCAACCGCAAATATCTGCTTCCCACCCTTTGCAGACATTCCGTCCCGATCCGGTGCCAACGTCCACTTTCCACCCGTTGCGGACGTAATCGCAAGTCACGCGCAACCTCTCCGGGTTACCTAGGTCATGCGTCGAGTTCCCACCGGCGCACGTTGATGAGTAGGCCCGTCGGAATAGTTTCGGCGGGCCTTTTCGCACCCTGCTAACGTCGGGCGGGATCACAAACTCACAAACCTCGGAAACACCGACCTTGCAGGGCATCGGTTCTGCGCCCGGCGTGCGGCTCGGTTCAGACGTCCGCTTCCCACCATTGTGGACCTTGAGCTTGCGGACGGCAGCCACGCGCGAATGACCTTCGTCGATCACCGCGCCGGTGCCGACGACCAGTGGATGTGAACGATGCTCCATGCGGCGGCGTGGCGGCGTAGGACCATTGTTTCGGTGGTCGTTCGATCAACCGCTTTGCCCTTGTACGTTCCTGTCATCCTTCCTTCACTGATGATCCACGCCAGACCGCCGCTCGCTCCGCCCGTCTGCCGGGTGACAGTTGAGGGAACGGCCTTCGAGAAGGCGGCGTCCGCGGGGAGGTGGTGCGCCTCATACTAGCCCTTTGTACGCTCCACATTCCCTTCCTCGTAGATCTGGACGTCGTTCGCCAGCAGTGCAGCGGCCGACCCCAAGTCACCTCGCCGCAATGCGGCATGGAAGGCATCCACCACGGACGCAGGGGCGCGTGCCGATGATGGTAGGTTTTTGGCAGGCCCGGTTGCTCCAGTCGGTTCGTGCGCAGAAATCGGAGACGCCGAAAGAATCAGCGTCGAAACAGTGAGCGCATAAATAGCTCGTCGGAACATCCGCACCTCTCCAGCTCAGCTTAGCCTGGCTCAAGCCATAGAGGGTCGCGGAGTAGTTTGGCACCTACCGACTCCTTGAGGACACCACCTTCCGTTCCGGGTCGGTAACCTTTAATTGACCGTTCTATGGTTTAACGAGCTTGGCTCACCACTGCCCGCCCAGGAACCCTCTTATGCTCTGCTCAGTGCGCGACCATCGCTGCTCATGACGCGAATGGTAGGCGTTGCCCAAGCGGAAGACGCGGACTTGGCGAAGCCGCAGCGCGATAAACGGCGCGGGATCAGCCTGCCGGCGTTCGCCATTCTGGCCGATCGCTCGACTGTGAGCATGACAGTGGTCGACTTGTCCTATGACGGGTGCAAGGTCGAGACCCCGCTGGCGCTGCAGCCGGGATCATGCCTTACTTTGTCGGTCATGAAACTGGGTGTGCTCGAAGCAAACGTGCGCTGGTACGCCGACGGACACGCCGGGCTATGTTTCACCCCGGTAGTAGAGGACGTAAAGCAACTTCAACCGCGCGCCGACGACCGGGTCTGCCTTCGCGCGGCCGTGTCGCTGCGGCGCCAGGGAAGCGTGAACTACATGGTCAGCACGACCGACGTGTCGCCGAGCGGCTGCAAGGTCGAATTCGTCGAGCGGCCGAGCGTGGGCGAACTTCATTGGTTGAAGTTCGAGGGGCTCGAAGCTCTCGAGGTCGAGGTCCGCTGGGTTGAGGACTTCAGTGCCGGCGTCCGCTTCACACGAGCCATTCACCCGGCGGTGTTCACGATGTTGCTCGCTAGGTTGAGCTAGGCCAGCGACGGCTTTTCGAGGCCACGTTCACTCTATCTTTGTAAAGATCGCCGACAGTGCCTTGCATGTCGGCTCATTTGACACTTTCAAACCAATGACCGGCGTTCTCGCCTTCTGGACCCATGCGCTGGCGGCCGCTGTGTTCGCGACGCTGTTCCTGTGGCAGCTGCGCGGCGGGACGCGCGGTGCCGGGCAGCAATGGTTATTGGCTGGCCTAGCGATGACGGCAATCTGGGCATGGTCGTGTGCCGTGGCGCCGGGCTCCGTGCTCGCCGCCAATGCCGAGACCGCACGCAACCTCTTGTGGATCGCGTTGCTCAGTGCCCTCTCCGCAACCGACGATGACGAGGAGCCTCAGCTTCGCGGAGTGCGGCTGGTCTATGCCGCCGTAGCTGCGGGCTTGGCGATGCAATTAATTGTCGACACCCTGCCGTTGTGGGTGCCCGAGCAAGATAGCGCTGTGGCGGCGACATCGCTCGTGTTGCGGATGACCACGGCCGCGGGGTCGCTGGTGCTTGTTCACAATCTCTACGGCCAGGCGGCGCCCGCCAGCCGCACGTCCATTCGCCTGGCCATGGCCGCTTTGGCGATGGGCTGGGTGTACGACTTGAACCTCTACACCGTTGCCTATCTGGGCGGGGTGCCCGCACCTGCGCTGTTCGCCTGGCGCGGCGCCATGCTGCTGGCGACGGCGCCCTTGTTTGCTCTGGGTGGTCTTCGCGCCGACGGTTGGCGCATTCGCCTGTCGCGCGCGGCCACGTTCCAGTCGCTCTCGCTGCTGGCGATCTGTTCTTATCTGGCGCTGACCGCGGTTCTGGCGAGCGTGCTTCGCGGAACCCACTGGGATTGGGCGCGGGGGCTTACGGTTGGGCTGCTGTCCGCCATGACGATCGCGGTGGTGGTGCTGCTGCCGTCCGCCCGGGCGCGCAGCTGGACCAAGGTCAAGATCGTCAAGCACTTCTTCGAGCACCGTTATGATTATCGCACCGAATGGCTGCGCTTCACGGCGACGTTGGGCGGCGACGGCCAGCATGGCGCCCCGTTGCCCGAGCGCGT
This sequence comes from uncultured Sphingomicrobium sp., assembly GCA_964243335.1. GTDB lineage: Bacteria > Pseudomonadota > Alphaproteobacteria > Sphingomonadales > Sphingomonadaceae > Sphingomicrobium. The sequence continues at coordinate 962,487 of CAXTED010000001.1, forward strand.
GGTCAAGGCCTTTGCCGACATCGTCGATGCGCCCGCGGGATTGCTGCTTGCCGCCAACGACGAGCAAAGTCCGCCGACCCTGGCCGCGGCGTGGAACTGGAATAGCACGGTGCCGACCGCCGGGCAGCTGGATGAGACCGGCGGGGCGATGTGGGCCGCTTTGGGCACGGGCCGCGTGCTGGAACTCGACGCCCACCGTCGGGGGATTGGAGCGTCGTCCGATCTGGCCGTGCCGATCCCGGCGTGGCTGAAGAACGAGGGCAAGCATTGGGTCGGCATTCCGCTGATCCACGGCGAGCGCCTCGTCGGACTGGTGCTTCTGGCAGCGCCCGAAGTGCGACGGGCGCTGGACTGGGAAGATTTCGACCTGCTGCGCACCGCCGGACGCCAGGCCGCGTCGAGCCTGGCCGAGGCGCATGGCCAGCAAGCCTTGATGAACGCGCAGCGGTTCGACGAATTCAACCGCCGCTTCGCCTTCATCCTTCACGACGTGAAGAACCTCGTCAGCCAATTGTCGCTGCTGACTCGCAACGCCGAGCGTCACGCCGACAATCCCGAGTTTCGCGCCGACATGGTTGGAACGCTGAAGAGCTCGGTAGGCAAATTAAACGACCTGCTTACCCGGCTCGCGCCGAAGGGCGACACGCTTCATGCACCCCCGTCCCGGACCTTCTCCTTGCTAATAGTGCTTTCGGCGGCGATCGCCGCCAAGCGGAGCCAACATGACGTGCGCCTGCTTGGCCCGGCTGCCCTGCAAGTGATGGGCCATGCCGGGTCGCTGGAGCAGACAGTCGGCCACTTGCTGCAAAACGCGATCGACGCGAGCGCAAGCGACGCGCCGGTGCTGGTACGCGTGGCCGTAGACGGTGCACGCGTGTCGATCGAGATCACCGATCGGGGCTGCGGGATGGACCCCGACTTCATCCGCAACCGATTGTTTCAGCCCTTCGCGTCCACCAAGGAAGGCGGCTTCGGCATCGGCGCCTTTGAAGCGCGAAGCCTGGTCCACGCCATGGGCGGACAATTGAGCGTCGCAAGCCAGCTTGGCGAAGGCACGCGTTTCACCATCCACCTCCCCGCCGCGGTGCCCGTCGAGGTTTCCGCGGCCCAGACTCGGAAGATCGCGTGAGCCAGGACCCAGAACTCCCCGTGCTGCTGGTCGTCGAAGATGACGAAGGGCTGCAGCGTCAATTGAAGTGGGCTTATGACGGCTATCGCGTGGTGATCGCCGGTGATCGCGCGCAAGCAATGGAAGGGGTGCGGCTGCATTCGCCCGCGGTGGTCACGCTCGATCTGGGGCTGCCGCCTGAGCCGGATGGAACGACCGAAGGGTTCGCGACCTTGACCGAGATCCTGCAGCTGCAGCCGGGCACGAAGGTGATCGTCGCGTCCGGCCACGGCGCGCGCGAAAGTGCTCTTCGGGCCATTTCGCTGGGGGCATATGACTTCTATCGCAAGCCGATCGACATCGACGAACTCGGGCTGGTCGTGGCGCGGGCGTTCAAGCTCCACGACATCGAAGCGGAGAACAAGCGGCTGGAGTCGGCTGCGGGGGACAGCGCGACCGTGTTGGGTTCGATGATCTCGGCCGCGCCGGAAATGCTCAAGGTCGCACGCATGATCGAGCGGGTGGCGTCGGCCAACGTGTCGGTTATGCTGCTTGGCGCGAGCGGCACCGGCAAGGAACTGTTGGCCCGCGCGGTGCATGACCGCTCGCCCCGCGCCAAGGGGCAGTTCGTCGCGATCAACTGCGCGGCGATCCCCGAGAACCTGCTGGAAGCCGAACTGTTCGGCTATGAGCGCGGGGCGTTCACGGGCGCGGTGAAGACCACGGTGGGCAAGATCGAGCTTGCCCAGGGAGGCACGCTGTTCCTGGACGAGGTTGGCGACATCCCGCTGCCACTGCAGGTCAAGTTGCTGCGGTTCCTGCAGGAGCGCGTCATCGAGCGGATCGGCGGGCGGGTCGGGATTGCGGTCGACACGCGGATCGTTTGCGCCACGCATCAGAACCTTGGCGCGATGACCGCCGACGGACGTTTCCGCGAGGATCTGTACTACCGTCTGGCGGAGATCGTCGTGCCGATCCCGAGCCTGGCCGAGCGGCCGGGCGATGCGGTGCTGCTGGCGCGGCATTTCGTACGGCGCTTTGCGCGGGACATGAACCCGCGGGTCAGCGGACTCGGCGCCGACGCGGTAGAGGCAGTTGCGGCATATGCCTGGCCGGGAAACGTCCGCGAATTGGAGAACCGGGTGAAACGTGCGGTCATCATGGCCGACGGACGAACGCTGAGCGCAATGGACCTGGACCTGCCCGGCAGCGGGGGTGATGGCGTGGCGCTCAACCTGCGTGCGGCGCGCGAAGTAGCCGACCGCCTGGCCATTCGGCAGGCGCTGGCGCGGACCGATCACAATATCTCCGGCGCGGCCAAGCTGCTTGGGGTCAGCCGGCCGACGCTTTATGACCTGCTGAAACAGTATCAATTGGCGGGATAAGGCCCCGGCCTACGCTTGCTTGGTGGGTTTGAAGCGCTAGTCTCCGGTCAACATCCGGGAGGCCCCACGCATGCTACGTCGCGAATTTCTTCTTGCCGCCACCGCCGGTGCGGCAGTCGGCTCCACCAACGCGATCGGCGCGCCGCTGCGCCGCGTGGTCGGCGCTGGTCAAGGCGACGCCGCCCTCAATGCCTTGTTCCAGCGCATGTTCGATGAGGCAGTCGCGACGCATCCGACATACGCCACTTTCCTTGGCCTCGACAAAGGCCGGCTTGCGCCTCTGAAGTCGCAGTTCGACACACGGCCCGACCGGGTCAACCGCCTTGCGGACCTTGCCATCAACCGCCGCCACCTCGCGCAGCTTCGCGCCATCGACCCGCGCCGCCTGTCGCCAGCCGCGCAGCTCAACCGCGAGGTCGTGATCTACGACCTGGAAACGCAAAGCATCGCGCCGGCGATTTTTGATCTCAGATCGGTGCAGTCGCCGTATGTCCTGAGCCAGCAGGACGGTGCGTATTTCTCGATCCCCGACTTCCTCAACACCTCGCACACCATCAACAACCGCGCGGACGCCGAAGCGTATCTGTCGCGCTTGTCGCTGTTCCCGCGCCTGCTCGACAATGAGACGGCAGAGCAACGCCGTCAGGCAGCGCGCGGATATGTCGCACCTGGCTGGTCGCTCGACCTGGTCATGAAGCAGCTGGGGGAGATCCGGTCTCCGGCGCCCGAAGCCAATACCATGACCCGCTCGCTGGTGGCGCGCACGAAAACCAAGAACATCCCTGGCAATTGGGAAGCAAGGGCGGCGCAGATCGTGCGGGCGTCGGTCTACCCTGCGCTCGACCGGCAAATGGCGTCGGTCCAGCAATTGCGCCGCACGACTCAGCCAGGCGACGGCGCGTGGCGTCTGCCCCGGGGAGGCGAGATTTACGCAGCCGCGCTCAAGGAGGCGACCACAACCAACTACACGCCCGACGAAGTGCACCAGTTGGGGCTGCAGCAGGTTGCCGAGATCCAGGCGCAGCTGGAGCTGTTGCTGCGTAGCGCGGGCCTGACCCGAGGCAGCGTCGGCGCGCGCCTGACCGAGCTCAACAAGCGCGCGGACCAGCTCTACCCGGACACGGACGAGGGTCGGACCGCTCTGATCGAGTCGCTTAATCGGGGGGTCGCCGACATGACGGCGCGGCTCCCACGCGCGTTTGCTACGCTGCCCAAGCAGCCGCTGGAGATCCGGCGCGTTCCCCCGGAAATCCAGGAAGGCGCCCCAAATGGTTATTACAATCCGGCCACCCTCGATGGTTCACGCCCGGCCATCTACTTCATCAATCTGAAGTCGACTGGCGACTGGCCCAAGTACAGCCTGCCCGCGCTGACGATCCACGAAGGCGTACCCGGTCACCATCTCCAGGGCAGCATCGCCCAGCTTTCGACCGACCTGCCGATGCTTCGCCGCAATCAATTCTACTCGGCCTACGGCGAAGGCTGGGCCCTCTATGCGGAGCAGCTTGCCGACGAGCTTGGTTCCTACCAAGGCATCGAGCGCGCGGGCTATCTCCAGTCCTATCTGTTCCGCGCAGCACGGCTGGTGGTCGACACCGGCCTCAACCACAAGCGCTGGAGCCGGGAGAAGGCGACCGACTATATGGTCGAAACCACCGGCTTCTCCCGCCCCCGCACCCAGCGCGAGGTGGAGCGCTATTGCGCGTCCGTGGGACAGGCCTGCAGCTACAAGATCGGGCATCTTGCCTGGGCCCGGCTGCGGACGGAGTCGCAGCAGGCGCTGGGCGCGAAGTTCGACCTGCGCCAGTTCCACGAGGTGCTGAAGGACGGCGCAATGCCGCTGACCATCCTGGAGCGCCGCGTCCGCGAACGCACCGCCGAGCAATTGCGCGCTTAGGAGCTAAGCCCTTCGGCCATTTCGGCGACCTCAAGCCAGCGATGCTCGGCGGCGTCCTTGGCGACGCGCTTGGCTTCGATCTCGGCTGACAAAGCCGCGAAGCGCTTGGGGTCGGCGACATAAAGGGCGGGATCGGCGAGCGCCGCTTCAGCCGCTGCAATCTCCTTTTGCAGACGGTCGACTTCGCCCGGAAGGCGGTCGAGGTCGCGCTGGTCCTTGTAGGTGAGTTTGCTGGCCTTGGCGCTTGGAAGGTTGGTCTTGGCCGCCGGTGCGGCGCGGCCAGCTTTCCCGCGTCCGCCCGCTCGCGGTGAGGACGCTGCGGAACGCTGGCGCATCCAATCTTCATAGCCGCCGGCCACGACATCGACCTTGCCCGACCCGTCCAGGCCCAAGGTCACGGTGACCGTGCGGTCGAGGAAATCGCGGTCGTGGCTGACGATCAGCACGGTGCCTTCATAGTCGGAGATAACTTCCTGCAGCAGGTCGAGCGTCTCCAGATCCAGGTCATTGGTCGGCTCGTCCAGCACGAGAAGGTTGGACTCGCGGGCGAACTCGCGGGCCAGCAGCAGGCGGGAGCGCTCCCCGCCGGACAGCGTCGCGATCGGCGCCTCGGTCAGTTCCGGCGCGAACAGGAACTCCTTGAGATAGCCTTTGATGTGCTTCTTGACGCCGCGAACGTCGATCCAGTCGCCCCCTTCGGCAAGTACATCGCGCACCGTCTTCTCGGGCGACATAAGCCTGCGTTGCTGGTCGATCACGATCCCCGACAGGGTCTTGGCCAGTGCGATCTTGCCCTCGTCGGGCTTGAGTTCGCCCGTCAGCAGGCGAAGCAAGGTGGTCTTGCCTGCCCCATTCGAGCCGACGATGCCGATGCGGTCGCCGCGCTGGATGCGCAAGCTGAAATCCGTGATGATGGTGCGGTCGCCAAAGCGCTTGATCACCTTTTCGGCGTCGATCACCGACTTGGTCTTCACATCGTCGCGGGCCAGCGCAAGCTTGGCGGTGCCCGCCGCCCCGATCATCGAGGCCCGTGTCGCCCGCATGTCGTGGAGCTTGGCAAGGCGGCCTTGGTTGCGCTTGCGCCGAGCCGTGACGCCGCGCTGCAGCCAGTGCAATTCAAGCTTGAGCTTGGCATCCAGTTTGTCGGCGGCGCGAGCCTCTTCGTCATAAACGCGCTCGGTCCAGGCTTCGAAGCCGCCAAAGCCAATCTCGGCCCGGCGCATTCCGCCGCGGTCGAGCCACAGGCAGCTCTTGGTCAGGCGCGTGAGAAAGGTGCGATCGTGGCTGATCACCACAAAGGCACCGCTGAAGCGGCCGAGCCAGTCCTCAAGCCAGTCGATCGCGGCAATGTCGAGGTGGTTGGTTGGCTCGTCGAGGAGCAAAACGTCAGGGTTCTGCGCCAGCGCGCGGACGATTGCGGCGCGGCGGCGCTCGCCCCCGCTGGCGGTAGCCGTGTCGCGCGACAGGTCGATGCCGATCTGGTCGGCGATAGCTTCGGCCTCGTGCAGCTCCGGTGCGTCCTTGCCGGCCAGCACCCACTCGCCCAGCGTCGTGAAACCGGTGAGCACGGGATCCTGCTCCAGCATCACCACGCGTGTGCCGGGAACCACCATGCGGCGGCCCTTGTCGGTGTCGATGGTGCCGGCCAGGCACTTGAGCAGCGTGGTCTTGCCCGCGCCATTGCGACCGATCAGCGCGAGTCGATCCCGCGGGCCGATGTGAATGTCGAGTTCGCGGAACAGCCATCCTTCGCCCTGAACGAGGCCAAGGTCTTCGAAAGCAAGGATTGGTGGAGCAGCCATGGGCGCGGCCTGTACACGCGCACACGGTCCGTGGGGAGTGGCGATCATGGAAGTGAGACCCAAGCGCAACAGATGAGTCCAACTTGCCGCGTTCATTACGCATTCAATGGCTTGTGGTAGAAAGCCTGTCACAAGCACCAGATCGATGAAGCTCCTCCGCACCCTTCTTGCCGCCGCACTCGCGTCAGGCCTCCTCGCCGGTCCGGCCGCGCAATCTCGTCCGCGGGATCAGGACCGCGCGTTCCAGGCGATTCGCGAAGGCCGGTCGATGCCGCTTCCCAAGATTGAACAGCGGGTTCGGCCGATGATGGGCGGCGCCGATTATCTCGGACCTGAGCTGAACGGGAGGACGTACCGGCTCAAGTATGTCCGGGATGGCCGGGTTATCTGGGTCGATGTCGATGCCGCGACCGGCCGCATAATTGGGCGCAGTGGCGACTAATCCTTGGTTGCCCGAGCGTCGTTGCGGCCTCCGCAAAGCTTGCATCCAAGCAACTGTTCATGTTCGCAAGTGTTTGAGCCGTAACGAACGGCGTTAAAGGACACTCCATGCGCGTGCTGATTGTCGAAGACGAACCCAATCTGGGGCGCCAATTGCGCTCGACGCTGGAAGGTGCCGGTTACGCCGTGGACCTCGCCACCGATGGCGAGGATGGCCATTATCTGGGCTCCACCGAAAGCTATGATGCGGTCGTGCTCGATCTCGGCCTGCCGGAGGTCGACGGACTGACGGTGCTGGATCGCTGGCGCAAGGACGGGCGGCGGATGCCGGTGCTGGTTCTGACGGCGCGCGACACCTGGTCCGACAAGGTCGCCGGTCTGGACGCAGGCGCTGACGACTACCTTGCCAAGCCGTTCCAAACCGAGGAGCTGATCGCACGCCTGCGGGCCCTGATCCGCCGCGCTTCGGGCAATGCGTCGAGCGAGCTCATCGCTGGCGACATCCGTCTCGATACACGATCCGGCAAGGTCACCAAGGCGGGCGAACCGGTGAAGCTTACGGCGCAGGAATACAAGCTCCTGTCTTACTTGATGCACCACAAGGGCAAGGTGGTCAGCCGAACCGAGTTGATCGAGCATATCTATGACCAGGATTTCGACCGCGACAGCAACACCATCGAGGTGTTCGTGACGCGCATTCGCAAGAAGTTGGGCGCCGAGGTGATCACCACCATCCGCGGCCTTGGCTACAGCCTGGAAGACGTGGCCGCTTGAACGCTTTGGCGCCTGCAGCGCCGGCTGCGGGCGCCGCGGACACTGCCCCTCCAAGTGATGCGGCAGCCGCGGCGCGTCGCAATTCGCGATCGCTGACATGGCGCATGACCGTCATCGCCGCGGTTTGGATTTCGATCCTGCTGGCCGGTGGCGGATTTGCCTTGAACCGGGTGCTTACCGCGTCGATCCAGCGTAACTTCGATTTGCAATTGGTATACATTCTCAATGGCATGATCGCTTCGTCGGAGATCGATCCGATCGGCGAAGTCCGCTTTACCCGGCCGCCAGCAGACCAAAGGTTCATCGAGCCCTATTCGCGCTTGTACTTCCAGATCTCCGGCAAGGGCGCGAATACGTTTCCCTCGCGCTCCCTGTGGGACCGCCAATTGCGCGTCGATGGAGCGCATGTCGACCTGAAGACCCTGCACACTTATGAAAGCGACGAATTCGCCGACGAACCGCTGCGCATTGTCGAGCGTGATGTGGTGCTGCCCGGATCGCCGGTGCGCTGGCGCTTCCAGGTGGCTCAGGGACGCGAGGAACTCGACGATCAGATCCTTGAACTGCGATCGGTGCTGACGTGGAGCTTCGTGATCCTCGGCCTTGGCCTCGTCGTCCTCGCGGGATTGCAGACCGTCTACGGTTTGTGGCCGCTCCGGCGGGTGCGCAAGGAGGTCGCCGCCATCCGAAGCGGGGGCAAGACTCGTATCCCGGCGAACTTCCCGGTCGAACTCAAGCCTTTGACCGAGGAAATCAATCAACTGCTCGCGCATAACGAAGCGCAGGCCGAGGAAGCGCGCCGGCACGCTGGCAATCTGGCGCATGCGCTCAAGACCCCGCTCACGGTGATCACCAACGCGGCAACAGCCCACAGCGAAGATCTGCCGGAAACCGTCCGCCGCGAAGCACTGGTCATGCAGCGCCAGGTTGATCACCATCTGGCGCGAGCGCGGGCAATCGGCCGGCGCGCCTCGGCGCAGGCACGCTGCTGCGCCTGGGACAGCCTTCAGGCCGTGCAACGGGCGGTCGAGCGGATGCACGAGGGCACCACGGTGGACATTGCCGGCGACAAGGCCGCCTGCGTCCGGGTCGAGCGGCAGGACCTCGACGAGATGCTCGGTAATCTGGTCGAAAATGCCGCGAAATATGGCAGCGGCCGCGTGTTCGTGACGGTCGAGCAGCGCCGTGGTGTCGGGCTGGTCGATGTGCTGGTCGAGGACGACGGCCCTGGCATTCCCGCGGCCCAGCGCGACGAGCTATTCACCCGCGGTAAAAGGCTCGACACCACGGGCAAGCCCGGCACGGGGCTCGGCCTGGCGATCGTTCGGGATGTCGCTGAGATCTATGGCGGGACGGTGTCGCTGGAGGAGAGCGAGGACCTGGGCGGCTTGCTCGCGCGGCTGACGCTCCCCGGCGGCTGAACGGCGACCTGCAAAGCGCTTCGACGGTTTGTAAGAGAATAGAGACCGGGAGCGTGCAGCCAGACGACAAGCTGTATCTGCCTCCCGAGCGGAACGTGAAGATCTGGTAAGCTGGTCCTGTTCCCCGGCTGATCCCCGGGGAACATTGCCCTTGGGCCGGCGACCCTCTAACGGCGGCACCTGTGACCGCGTCCATTCACGACATCGCACCGGGCCGTGCGCCTTCGCTCGATCCATTGCTCGCCCTTGTGGCCAATGATTTGGGCGCGGTGAACCAGGTCATCCTGGCGCGCATGCAGTCCGAAGTGCCGCTGATTCCAGAGCTCGCCGGGCACCTGATTGCGGGTGGTGGCAAGCGCATGCGGCCGATGCTGACGCTGGCGAGTGCGGCGCTGCTCGATTATCCGGGAACGCGCCAGCACAAGCTCGCCGCCGCGGTCGAGTTCATCCACACCGCGACCCTGCTCCACGACGATGTGGTCGACGGATCGGGCATGCGCCGCGGCAAGCGCACGGCCAATCTTATCTGGGGCAATCCGGCCAGCGTGCTGGTGGGCGACTTCCTGTTCAGCCGCGCCTTTGAATTGATGGTCGAGGACGGCAGCCTCAAGGTGCTGCGCATCCTCAGCCACGCGTCCGCGGTGATCGCGGAGGGCGAGGTCGAGCAACTCACCGCCCAGCGGCAGATCGCGACCGGCGAAGAGCAATATCTGCGTATCATCAGCGCCAAGACCGCGGCTTTGTTCGAGGCCGCCTGCCGGATCGCGCCCGTCTTTGCCGAAGCTGGCGAAGAGGCCGAGGATGCACTCGGCGCCTATGGCCGCAACCTGGGCATCGCATTTCAGTTGGTCGACGACGCCATCGACTACACCAGCGACGAAGCCACCAGCGGCAAGGGGCTCGGCGACGATTTCCGCGACGGGAAGATGACGTTGCCGATCATCTTCGCCTTTGCGCGGGGTTCTGAAGACGATCGCCGTTTCTGGAAGGAAGCGGTCAGCGGCGAGCGCGTGACCGATGCCGACCTTCGTCAGGCGATCGCTTTGCTCAAGAGCACCGGCGCCATCGCGGACACGCTGGAGCGTGCACGCCATTACGGACGCCGGGCGCTGGATGCGCTGGCTCCCTTCCCGTCCGGCAAGGCCAAGTCTGCGATGACCGAAGCCGTCGAGTTCGCCGTCGCCCGCGCTTTCTAGAAGCTATCCGGCATGCTTTGCCCGAGCGCGCCGCTCGGGTCCGTGCCTGCCACAAGAAATCGCGAGGACTGCCCCGCCATGCCAAAGGGTGCCCGTTGAACGCATGACGAACCCGACCCTGCCCATTCACGCCGTCCTGCCGCAGCTTCTTGCGGCGTTGCAGACCGGTGTGCGTGCGCTGCTGATCGCACCGCCGGGCGCGGGCAAGACAACGGTGGTCGCTCCTGCCCTGCTGGCCGAGCCGTGGTGCGAGGGTTCGGTGCTGCTGCTGGTGCCGCGGCGATTGGCAGCACGCGCCGCCGCGGAGTTCATGGCGCGACAATTTGCGGAGGAGCCGGGCCGAACGATCGGCTATCAGACGCGCCTCGACAGCCGGGTTGGCCGCGATACCCGCGTGGTGGTGATGACCCACGGCGTGTTCCTGGCACGCATCCAGGCGGATCCTGAGCTGAGCGGCGTGTCGGCGGTACTGTTCGACGAGGTCCATGAGCGCAGCCTCGACAATGATCTGGCGCTTGCCTTGGCCCTCGACGCCGCACGGGAGCTTCGGCCCGACCTGCGGCTGCTGGCGATGTCGGCGACGCTCGACGGCGAGCGCTTTGCGCGGCTGCTGGACAATCCGCCGCTGATCCGCAGCGAAGGCCGGAGTTACCCGCTGGAGGTGCACTACATTGGCCGCGACCCAGCAGTGCGGGTGGAGCGTGCCGTTGCGGCGGCCTGCCGGCAGGGTCTCGCGGAGCATTCGGGCTCGTTGCTGGCGTTTCTGCCGGGCGTGGCGGAGATTGAGCGGACCGCGGAGGCGCTTGGTACCTTGCCGCCGGAGGTCGTGCTCCACCGGCTGCACGGCGGGATCGATCCGGCGGCACAGCGGGCTGCACTGGCCGCCCCGGCTCCGGGCACGCGCAAGTTGGTGCTGGCGACCAGCATTGCCGAGACCAGCGTCACCCTGGAGGATGTCGCCATCGTGATCGATTGCGGTCTCGCCCGCCGCCCGCGCTACGACCGGGGTGCCGGTCTGACGCGGCTTTCGACCGAGCGCGCAAGCCGCGCCGCGGTCACCCAGCGGGCCGGCCGCGCCGCGCGGCAGCGGTCGGGCGTGGCGCTGCGCCTGTGGGAGGAACCCGCCACCGCCGCTTTGCCGGAGCATGACCCGCCAGAGATTTCGGAAGCCGACCTGTCGAGCCTTGTGCTGACGTCCCTGCTATGGGGTGAGCCCGATCCGTCGCGCCTGCCGTTTTTGGATGCGCCCTCCCCCGCCGCGCTGGAGGAAGCGCGCAGTCGGCTGGCACGGCTGGGCGCGCTCGACTCGGACGGCCGGCTGACCGCACATGGGCGGGCGATTGCCGCTATCCCTTTAGAGCCGCGGCTCGCACACATGCTGATCGAGGCGAAGGCGCGTGGCATCGCAGGGGCGGCGGCCGACGTGGCAGTGCTGCTGACCGAGCGCGGGCTTGGCGGCAACGACCCCGACCTGGAGCTTCGGCGACGTCGCTGGGCTGGTGAGCGGGGCCCCCGCGCGGATGCGGCAAGACGCATGGCCCGGCGCTGGGCCGCCTCACGCCGTGCAAGCGATGGCGATATCGGACTGGCCGTCGCGCTGGCATTTCCCGACCGGGTTGCGCGTCGGCGGGATGGGTCAGGCGAGCATTGGCAGTCGGTCGGCGGGCGCGGCTTTCGCCTGGACCCGAGTTCGTCACTCGCATCCGCATCCTGGCTGGCAATCGCCGAAGTCGCGGGCGCCGCGGCCGGCGCCCGCATCCTTTCCGCTGCCGTCATCGAGGAAGCTGTGGTGCTGGAACTGTTCGCCGACCGCGTCGAAACGCGGCACGAGGGCGCCTTCGACCCGGCCACGGGCGCGGTGTTGCCGACGCGGACGCGGCGCCTTGGCGCGATCCGGCTCGCCACTGGCCCCGACCCGGACCCCGACCGCCAGGCCATTTCGGCCGCCTTGATGCAAGGGGTGCGCGCCCATGGCCTGGCGATGCTGCCGTGGAGCGAGGCGGCGGTGCAGTTGCGGGCCCGCGCGGCGTTTGCGGCGGCGCATGACCCGGCGCTGCCACCGCTGACGGACGACGCGCTGTTGGCTGCTCTCGATGACTGGCTGCCTTCATTGTTGGAGAACCGGCGGCGGCTAAGCGACATTCCTGCAGAGGCACTGACATCCGCCATCGCCAACCTCCTCGACTATGACGGGCGGCGGCGCCTTGACCGATTGGCGCCCGCCGAGTTCGTGTCCCCGGCCGGAAGCCGCCACGCGATCGACTATCTCGCGGCAGGAGGACCGACCGTGGAAGTGCGCGCGCAGGCCCTGTTCGGGCTCGCCCGCCACCCGACGGTGGCCGATGGCCGGGTTCCCCTGACGGTGGCGATTACCTCGCCCGCCGGTCGGCCAATCCAGACCAGCCGCGACCTGCCGGGCTTCTGGGCGGGCAGCTGGAAGGACGTCGCCAAGGAGATGCGCGGCCGCTATCCGCGCCATCCCTGGCCCGACGATCCGGCCAGCGCCGCGCCCACCTTGCGCACCAAGCGCGCGTCGGCGCCTTGACCCGGGCGCCTGCCTTTGCCACCTCCGACAGCATGAGCATCGCCCGCATCGTCGAGACCGACCGCAAGACCACCCAGTCGGGCCGCGCCAAGGTCGGCAAATGGACTCTGGAGTTCGACCGCACGGAGGCACAGAAGCCCGATCCGCTCACCGGCTGGTCCGGCTCCGGCGACACCAGCACGCAGATCCGGCTCGCCTTCGAAGACCTCGACTCGGCCAAGGCCTATTGTGTGAAGAACGGCCTGGAATATGCCGTCGTGCCCGCGCCGACAGTAGCGCTGAAGCTGCAGGCTTATGCGGACAACTTCCGCTAAGCTCCGCATCAACTTGCCTGGGGATTGAACCGGGCCCATAACGAACTTGCCGGATCGTTCACCTTGGGGGTGGGCGCGCATGCGTTCCGGCAAGATCTTACTCATCATCGGTACCCGACCGGAAGCCATCAAGATGGCACCGGTGGCGCAAGCGCTCGCGCGCCGAGGGCTACCTGCCAAACTGATCTTCACCGGTCAGCATCCCGGTCTCAGTCCGGCGCACTTCGGCATGGATGCGCTCCCGCATTCCGATTTGAAATGCACGGGGAGCGGCGATCCGCTTGAGCATGCGGTTCAGGTCGCGTCCGCGCTTGGCCCCGCGATGGAGCGCGATGTCGACCTGGTCATGGTTCAGGGCGACACCTCCAGCGCACTTGGCGGCGCGCGGGCGGCGTTCGCTGCGCGCCATGCCTTGGCGCATGTCGAGGCGGGTCTGCGGAGCTTCGATCCGGCCATGCCCTGGCCCGAAGAAGACAATCGCCGCATAATCGACGCCGGCGCGGCCCTGCTGTTTGCCCCGACCGAAACAAGCGCCGCCAATCTGCGAGCGGAGCGCGTGTCGGGCACGATCCACGTCACTGGCAACACCGGCATCGACGCGCTGCTCCAAATGCTCGGCAACTCGCCGCCTTCACCGGTGCGGCGGCTGGGGGCCGTGCCGAGGGTGCTGGTCACCTGCCACCGCCGGGAGAATTGGGGCGCCGCTTTCACCCCGATCGCTCTTGCCTTGCTGCAACTGGCGCGCCTGCCTTGGCTTCGCATCGATGTCGTGCTTCACCCCAATCCGGCCGTCTCAAAGGCGATGCGCGCCTTGCTGTCGGGCAAACCTCGCCTCAAGCTGCTGGCGCCTATGGGACACCGGGCGATGCTGGAAACGATGCGCGGCGCGGCAATCATCCTGTCCGATTCGGGCGGCATCCAGGAGGAAGCACCGGTGCTCGGCGTGCCTTTGCTGGTGTTGCGCGAGAAGACCGAACGGCCGGAAGGCGTGGCAAGCGGCAATATGCGCTTGGTCGGCACCGACACGGAGGTCATCGTCCGGGCCGTGACGGGCTTGCTGGAAAACGCGCAGGCCTATGCGGCCATGGCCTGCCCCACTTTGCCCTTCGGCGACGGTCATGCGGCCGAGCGCATTGCCGAGGTGGTCGAGGCCTATCTCTCCGCAAAGCGCCTGACTGCGCAAACCCTGCTCCGCGCGTGATTGACGAACCGGGCCGTCCCCGCCATATGCGCCGTGCCCCAAGCGGCCCCTTCGTCTAGCGGTTAGGACGTCGCCCTCTCACGGCGAAAACACGAGTT